>JAZKEQ010000001.1:0-204318 GCA_040386935.1 Bacteroidota bacterium
AGAAAATACCATCGTTTACTTTTACATCCGGATTTGGATTCAAACGGATTGGTTTACATTCTGAGTTGTAGCAACCATTACCATCACGGTAATCATAACAAATTGTATCTCTTAAACCTGTATTAGGCACCTGAGCATTTGTGATAAATTTAGGATAGTCGTAGATATAAGGTGCGACACCTACAGGCCCACCTGTTACCCAACTTGGTTTTTTAAATTTCTGGAAGTAGCGTACAGGGTTATTACCCGGCATGGCTAAAGCAATATTATTTTGAGAAAGGTTAACCGCTCCATCAGTGAAACATCTTGGAGGGAGACCTGCAAATTTGAATGTAGGCAATGGATTTACTGTTACAATCAGTGTATCTCTATCTTCGCAGGTAATACCGCCCTGAGTAACTCTCAGGTACATGTCGTACTTGCGTTCAGCAGGTTGAATGATTTTAACTTTAAATGCACTGTCTGAAGCTACTTGCAACCCTGTATTTAAATCCGTCCAGAAAATCTGGCGGCTATAGCCCAATGGTTTGCGTTGCGCTTTTACTTTTAATGTATCTAAAATACATATCTGACGATCAGGTTTTGCTATTGCGATAACAGTATCGTTTACAAACAATTGCATGGTATCTGAGCGATTACAGCCCAAATGATCAATTACTTTTACAAAATACTTACCGGCTACATTTACTGTTTTCAGTCTGGTACTATCACCATCAGGTTGCCAGTAGTAGCGAAGGGTATCGTCATTTTGTGCATCAAGTGTAATGTTTTGGTAAGTACATATTCTTCTATCAGGTCCTATATTAACAATAGGCAATGGTTGGTAATGTACTTTTATAGTATCCATATCAACACATTTATTTTTATCTGTCAGTCTTAGGAAAATACTTGTAGAGAACGTTGGTTTAATAGTAAACGCCTGGAAAGTATCTTTAGGCTTAAAGCTACCCAGTGGACTTTCCCATCTGAACATGAATTTAGGTAAACCGTTCGCAATAATCGGTTTAAGTGTTAAACTATCTCCGGCACATACAAATGTATCTTTACCAAAAGCCAACTCTACATCCAATACTGGAGGCATAATTACCGTATCGGTGTATATTGTTGGACAATTAATCGGTATATTATTAATTACGTGGGTAATGATATACTTACCACCGCGTTTAAATTTAATACTATCCATTTTACTAAAGCTTTTCTTGTATATCAAGCCTGAGTTTGTACTATCGCGTATTGTCCATTCATAGACATAAGTGCCTTTGAAGTTAACTGTATCTTTAGGGAATGAGGTGAATCGGAGTTTACCGCAATCCAGAATTTCATATTTGCGTTTTGCTTCTGCTTTTGCTTTTACAGAAACCAAGAATCCTTTATTGATTTTACCTGGTCTAGGGCAGTTATCATCAACTGCAGTAACAGTAAATTGGTAAGCATACTCACGTGCATCACCCACTTTAGTTTGCCAGCAGAATTCCGCTTGTTTTTCACGTGCAGTAGGGTCTATAATTCTAAATGTAGCACCCGGTATACCATAATTCCAAGACAATTGTGTTGTATCGTCTTTTGTTACATTTTGTGCTCTTGTATCTTTAGATGATATGGTAAAACATATCTTGTTGCCTTCACAGACACTCCATTTATTAGGTGTTGGTATTGTTGGCGGGTTATTATCTTTACATTGTGTAACCACCAACTGCATATCACGCCTTGTTACTCCAATCAATACATATTTTCCTGTAGCGGAATCCTTTCTGTACTCATCAATTTGTATTACAATTACACCTACCTCATCACATTTTGTTGGTGTAAAGATGATATCACCTGTGTTACCATCGAAATATAAACCACGTGGTGGTTTTGCATTTGGAACCGGTTTACAATTTACACTTCCGGGAGGTACACAATATGGTGTCATTGGAATAGAAGGAGTAAAAGAACCTTGGTATGATTCATTAGTTCCATGACCACTCAATGGATTTGCCAACGAATAAAACAAACTGTCTCCATCAATCGTTTCCATTGCTCCATTATTAAATGTGAAAGGCATGTTACAGCAAATGTATGCTACCGGTGGTATTGACAACTGAGGTGAAGTATTACATTTCTTTTTAACGTTGCATAAATCCAACATTGCTTCAGTATATAGATTACCCGGATTAATTGTGGTAATCGCGCCATTTCTACAGCACTGCTCTACTGAGAAGTAGACTTTACAGCAGTTATTTTTTACAAATGCGTCAAATGGAGAAGTATTAAAATCCACTATCCCTTCGAATACGTGTTCTTCTATACCTTCAGCTGATGGCGAGTTCTCTGGATTACATGGTGCTGTACCACCAACACAAGTCGGTGATATATCATTAATTGCTGTTCTTGTATAGGAAATTGCAGAAGCAGAAACATTCTGACAACCAGGACTAGATACATTGATAGTAGGACTATTCAATGGAATACCCCGACAGTCTCGGTAAACTTTTATAAGAATTTTATACTTTCCCGGACTTATGCAAATGTAGGAGACGTCACTCCCCATCATGTGCGATGCCTTTAGGTGCTCTGCTGCAAACAGGGCTGTTAAAATTAATAATATATTGTATATTTTTTTCATCGTATGTATGTTAATATGCGTTGATTTTGAGTATTTGTCTTTCTACTGTGTTTAATGTTTTAAATTCAATATAATACAACCCGCTAATCAAACTAGCTGGTAATATAATACTATTTTCAGTTACCGGCAAATTATAATTACAAATCTCTCTGCCGCTAATATCATAAATTGTCAGACCCATTGCTATTTCTTGCTTTCTAAATATGCCCATTTTTTCCCCAGCTTTAGCCGGATTGGGATAAGTATAAAAACTCATGCCTTTAGACGCTGTTATTTTGTCATTTGAAAGCATTTGCTTATCCGCTAAACGCGCATTCAAACTTGAACAAAAATAGTCAATTTGTTTAATATTTGCAAATTTTTCTTCTACATAGAAATAGAGAAAATCAAATACCAAGGCTTTTCCGCGATTTAATGTAAACGAATCGCTGTTCATAAGGCCAATTCTATTACCTGATGTATTGCCGACTGATGTTTCACTCCACATCAAATTGCCATTTTCAGAATCGCCTGTGTATGGATAAATATATCTTGCTACATCATTACCATCTATACCATTTCCTCCAAAACGCAACGATGCACCATTCTTCCACTGCCCCTGCATCAGTCTTTGAAAATCGACTGCTGATACCGGAGAGCCATTGATTGCATTATTATCGTTATTGAAATACATGGTAGATTTTATCCTGTGATTAAACGCCATACAACCTAATGACACCAGTTGTTCTTTAAACGTTGCTTCTGTTGTATCATTTATTGCGAACATCGCATTACCGGGGATTGAAGTTCCAAGATATTCATTTGCTGTAACCCCAATTTTAAAATTTGTAACAGCACTTAATCTAAAATTATCGTAGTTTCTGTTTGAACGGTTATGAACTACATATCTTACAAAAACAGCATTGCCCAAAAAACTATCTGTACTATTAAACGCATAGAGCGAGGTTTGTACTTCTACCCCCAAAGGCAATCCGCCTGAATATGTATGATTGGCATAATTATCATTAGATATGCTGTATGAAATAGCATCTGATGTAAAGTAAGGATAATCACCCAGCAATGGCTCATACAATTGATTGGACAGATTATTATCTACAAATGGTGCCAACACCTGAGCATAAGGCGACCCTTGAGAACCCGGCCAAGCGGCTATTCCCTGACTTGCGGTATAACCCGCATCCATATAATGCTGCTTGTGATAATTGATTTCTGTTTTAGTAACAGCGTATGATTTATTCCAAATAACAGGATCCGCAGCCTTAGCACCATTTACTTCGAGTGGTCCAGGCCAAAAATCATGTGTTCCGCCCAAAACATTATGGGCTGAGAGGCGCAAATTTCCGGCACTGTCGGTTGCAGACATCCATATACCTGCTCTATTAGCCAAGCTGTTCACTACCGCGTTTTTAATATTTAATCCTGATGTCCCTGAACTGTCAAACAACACACCATCTGCTCCCAGAACTGCTTTCAGTCTGTTCACCTCTACTTTAGTAAAGGGCTGTTGGGCACTTATTTGACAACAATATAGCATGGCTAATATATTCAGGAGCCGTTTCAAAATAAACTGTATCTTAATCCTATACTCAATGAATTATTAAAAATTCGTTCGTTAACAATATTTCCATTTTTACTTCCATTGATTCCGAAATACTGGAAGCCCGGTTCAAGGATTGCCCTAAATCTATTAGACAAAGGATAACTTGCCATAAAACTTAATCCGGTTCCCATTCCCAAATGTTTTTTAGTTGAATTATACGAAGTTACTTGACGATTAGCAAAATCCATATTTTGTCCTTCTGAATGAGCATAAACATTGAATAAAGCGGAAGCATGAATCGCAAAGTTGAATTTCTTGTATCCGAAATTATAGCTCATGCCGATTGGCAACTGAACAATTTTATATTGATTTTCAGCATTGTACTGCTTATTATCAGATTTAACATATTGAATGGTATCAATTCTGGTTACCGGAATTGTTCCTCTAACAGGATCATTGATATAACTTGTCACAGTTTCGTAACGTACTGCATTTTCCCTGTGTTCAATACTTCCTTTGTAGGTTGTATTCAGCTGCAGATAAGATGCACCTGCAAACACATACCATTGCTGGTAAATAGGATATGACAGTCTTACACCAAACTGCTGATTGATATTGTTTTTTGACATTGCCCTGTAATTGCCTGATACTTCGCTATTCCCTGCTGCGTTATGCAAACTCAACATTGGCGTAAACATTACATCAATAAACAATGGTTTACGAGTAATGATATGCTGTTGGGTTGCTTGTTTATAAGCAATGCTTTCACTTGATTCAGAATTATCCATTGCAAATGGCATTTTCTTTACCGGCTTTGTTCTCATTGTATTAGCTCCAAGCGCTTCGAGTCTTTCTTCAGCTACTGAATGATACACCAATAAATGTGATGTTCCTTTGTGTTCCTGATAACTGATAGCAGGTCGGTCGGAAGCATCTACGTTAAAATAACGTTCAAAAATATTTTGTCCGTTATCTCTATACTCTCCTCCCATCTGATGATTTGATGATGAAGCAGATTCATGGTTGGCTATATTTTTACCCGGTATGTTATTTGGAGTAGCTACTAGATTACCTGAAGACACTTTTTCTCCTGTTTTATCCAAACCACCTTCTTTTGTTATACCGGCAGGTTTTGATCTTTTTTGAGCTGGGCTTTCAGCTTTCACAGTTGGGCTTGACTTCGCATTATTTTCTGCTATTGTATTTTCAATAACACGAGCCGGTTCAACAGAAGGTTCAGTTAAAGCAGTTTGTTGTTTAACTGCGCTTGCTCCTGCAATTCCTACATTGTCGTTAGATTGATTCCACACCAACACAACGACTATTGTCGTAAATGCCAATATTGCAGCGCCAACTTTAACGCCAAACAACCCTCGGGATCGGGAAGCCCTGCTTTCAAGTATACTATCAAACAAATTTTCAGAAGGCTCGACCTCAAACTGGTCGAGTTTCTTTTGAATTTGCTTTTCAAATTGATTGTTCATCATAATTTTATTTGTTCTAATTTGGTTATTTTATTTTGTAAATATTTTCGCGCCTTAGCGTACTGGCTTCTTGAACTGGCTTCTTCAATACCCAGTTGATCAGCTATTTCCTTGTGGGAAAACCCTTCTATTGCAAACATATTAAAGACTATTTTGTACCCATTGGGTAATTGATTGATTAAATTAAGAATAGATAGCTCGCTAAGACGTTCAACTGCATTGGCCTCTTCGTTCACAAACACCTCATTACCAGCATCTAAATCTTCAAACTTCATTTTATTTCCTCTGATCTTATTTAAAGCGGTGTTCACCATGATACGTCTCACCCAGCCTTCTAGCGAGCCTTCCCGCTTAAAACGACCAATATTGTCAAATATCTTTATGAACCCGTCCTGTAACATATCTTCAGCTTCTAATCTGTCTTTGGCATAGCGTAAACATACCACCATCATTTTGCC
Source organism: Bacteroidota bacterium (assembly GCA_040386935.1). Taxonomy (GTDB): domain Bacteria; phylum Bacteroidota; class Bacteroidia; order NS11-12g; family UBA955; genus JABMMZ01. The sequence goes on from JAZKEQ010000001.1 coordinate 6,091, forward strand.
AGCAAAACGCTTGTACAATTCCCTTTGACATTCCTGTCGCTCCTCTAAACAGCCTTTTAATAGCTCTTCTTCTGTCATCTGATGTTTGGTATTGGCCCACAATTTTTGCTAATTTTTAACAAAGACACAAATTTTTGATAATTCGTGGCATGGCCCCGCAATTTTTTTTCAATCCCGTGTATTTGTTTCCAAATAGTTAAAATTCTACTGTAAAATTAAGCAAACGTTTTGGTATTATTGCAGTGAATGTCTGACGTCCTTCAAATTTCGTGTACTTTATTTCACTATTTCCCTGAAACTGCTGAGAATTTTAAAAAACTCTGCCATTCAGCGGCAATTGCCTTCACTGTTCCTGCCGACCAAACCTGTTGTGGCATGCCATACTTCGACAAGGGAGAGCTCAAAACAGCCAAAAAAGTTGCCGAGTACAACCTCAAAGTTATCGGGGATCAAAACATCATCTCATCATCACTTAAATGCGAACAAGTGTATACGGTTAAATACCCTAAAATATTCAACAATACCGTATCACACATACAATGTATGAAAATTGCCGGTTCAGCTAAAGGTTTGCACGATGTATTTGAAAAAGCACAACTAAATAACAATCAAAGCATTAAAGGTAATTATTTCATGTTACCCGATTGCGATGCTCCTAAAAAGGGTCAAGAACAATGGCTGACAAAATTCCCCAATGCAAAATTTCAGTTTTCAACTCTGCAAAACACCTGTTGTGGCGCTGGTTTTTGCTTACCTGCTTTGAATCCTGAAACAGCAACCGGACTTTCAGAAACTATTTTAAATGAAGCCATTTCATCAGGAGTTGACACCATTGTCGCCTCCAATGATATTTGCATGATTCAGTTAATGAATACAGCAAAAAAGAAAAACATCTCTATTAATATTATCCATATTATTGATTTATTTGCACAAGCCCTATAAACGCTATGTCTCAATCATCTACATTTTCAACGCTAGGGGTTTCGGATCTAACAGCCTATACAATATCCATATTTAAAGCCATCGGTTGCAGTGATTACGATGCTGCACTTGCTGCCGATGTTCTGATTAAAGCTGACCTGAGAGGTATCGACTCTCATGGTGTTGCCCGACTGAGTGGCTATGTAAGGTTATATGAAAACAATCGCATCAATACACGTCCAAACATTCATATTAGTAAGGAAAAAGCAAGTGTCTTCACAATAGATGGTGATGGTGGGCTTGGACTTGTAGTAGCACCCCGTGCCATGGAAATAGCTATAGAAAAAACCGGCTTACACGGCTCAGGTTTTGGCGCTGTAAAAAACAGCAACCATTTTGGCATTGCAGCTTACCACGCCATGATGGCACTTGAAAAACACTACATAGGCATGGCCATGACGAATGCCAGTCCGCTTGTAGCGCCTACGTACAGCAAAGAACGCATGCTGGGCACCAATCCAATTTGTTATGCAATTCCTGCAGGTAAGCACCCTGCATTTATATTGGATATGGCCACTAGTGCTGCGGCCAACGGCAAACTGGAGATAGCAGAGCGCCAAAATAAACCTGTACCCGAAGGCTGGCTCGAAACAAAAAACGGATTGCCAACAACCAACCCAAAAGATTTAAAAGAAGGTGGACACTTACTTCCCCTTGGTAGCGACAAAGATCATGGCAGCCATAAAGGCTACGGACTTGGCGCACTAGTAGACATACTCAGTGGTGTATTACCAGGTGCTAACTTTGGACCCTGGGTACCTCCCTTTGTAGCTTTCCTGCCTGTACTCCCTGATTTACCGGGTAAAGGCCTTGGGCATTTTGTAGGCGCAATGGATATCAGCGGCTTTGATGAAACTGATGCCTTTCTTAACCGCATGGACCTTTGGATTGACCGCTTTAAAAATGCCATCCCGGTTGATGAATCAAAAAAAGTCATCATTCATGGAGAACCAGAATACACCATGCATCAAGAGCGGAAGATTAACGGCATTCCATTGATTGACAAAGTGACTAATGATTTAAAAGCATTAGCCATTAAATACCATCTCGACCATCCATTTTAAACTTAAAAAAATTTTATTAATATGACTTACTTACAACGACTTGCCCCTGCCCTTATTGTGGCATTGTTTTGCAGCAGTTGCAACAACATCAGTAAAAGCACGGATGCTTCGCAGGGTAGCGACTCTGCTACTGTCATTTTCAAACTTTATGCAGATGAAAACAGATTTGCTGATGTAGAAGTTTTGCGCTACGATGTTCCGGGTTTTGATAAATTGACCCTGCAACAAAAATTATTGGTGTATTACCTGAGTGAAGCTGCGCTGTGTGGACGCGACATCAATTACGACCAAAACAATAAATACAATTTACGACTGAGAAAAACCCTTGAAGAATTATATGCAAATTTTGAAGGGGATAAAACAACGGAAAATTTCAAACGATTTGAGGTCTATTTAAAAAGAGTTTGGATCAGCAACGGCATTCATCATCACTATGCTGAGAATAAACTTGCACCAGAATTTTCTTCCAATTATTTACTTTCAGTAATTACACAATCGCCAAAAGCAAAATTGCCTTTAATTAAAGATAAAGACACTGCCGGATTTAAGTCGTGGTTATTAGACCTTATGTACAATCCAAAGACTGAAGCAAAACGCGTTAACAAAGCTAATGGCATTGACAAAATTGCACTTTCAGCCAATAATTTTTATGAAGGATTAACTGAAGAAGAAGTAGAAAAATTTTATGCTGAAAACATAAAGAATGATTCAATTGAACCAATCAGCTGGGGACTTAATTCTAAACTGATTAAAGGCGATGACGGCATTAAAGAAAAAGTATGGAAAGCCGATGGCATGTATGGCAGTGCAATCACCAAAATGATTGAATGGCTTGAGAAAGCAATTACAGTTGCAGAAACCGAAGAACAAAAAAACGCTTTGACTCTATTGGTTAATTTTTATAAAACAGGTGACTTAAATGCATGGGATACTTACAACATTGCATGGGTAAAAGACGTTAACAGCAGCATCGATGTTATCAATGGTTTCATTGAAGTATACCACGATGCAATAGGCATGAGAGCCAATTTTGAAAGTGCTGTTGAAATCAATGATTTTGAAGCCAGTTCAAGAATGAAAACACTTGGAGAAAATGCCCAATTCTTTGAAGACAATTCGCCTATCGACCCACAATTTAAAAAGAAAAAAGTAACCGGCATTACTTATAAAGTTGTAAATGTAGCAATGGAAGCGGGCGACTTAGCACCATCTACTGCAGTAGGCATCAACCTGCCGAATGCAGAATGGATAAGAGAAAAACACGGTTCTAAATCGGTGAGTTTGGGCAACATTGTTGATGCTTATAACAAAGCAAATTCAGGTGGCATGCTATCAGAATTTTGTTGGAGTGAAGAACAGGTAAACAGAGCAAAAACATATGGCCAACTGGCATCAAAAATGCACACTGCTTTACACGAAGTAATTGGCCATGCAAGTGGACAAATGAATAAAGGTGTAACTAAAGCTAACTTAGGCGCTTATGGCTCTACACTTGAAGAAGCGCGTGCTGACCTGGTAGCACTTTACTACATGCTTGACCCAAAATTGGTGGAGCTTAAATTGATTCCAAGTATTGAAGTTGGCAAAGCAGAATACGATGACTACATCCGCAATGGATTAATGGTGCAATTAAGACGTTTGCAAGCAGGCGATGATTTAGAAGAAGACCATATGCGCAATCGCCAAATGGTGGCACTTTGGGTGTATGAAGAAGGTCGCAAAGAAAACGTCATTGAGAAGAAAACAAAAGATGGTAAAACATTTTTCGTCATCAATGATTATGATAAACTGCGTATACTTTTTGGACGTTTGCTTAATAAAATTCAAATGATTAAATCAACCGGCAACAAGGCTGCAGGAGAGCAACTGGTAGAGACCTATGGCGTAAAAGTAAATAAAGAGATTCACAAAGAAGTTTTGAAACGCGTTGAAGTTTTAGATGTTGCGGCATACAGAGGATTTATACAACCCCGCTACACACCTGTGATGGACAACGGCAAAATAACAGATATAAAAATTGACTTTACTGAAACTTATATTCAGCAGATGTTGAGATACAGTCAAATGTATGGTTTATTGCCTTTAGAAAATTAATTTTAATTTCACTATAAAAAAGACCGGCATAACCGGTCTTTTTTATTTACCTTTTTTATTTATATGGTATTAAGTAATATGAAAAATCTTATCGCCTTTTGCTTTATCCTTATATTTCCAAAAACTATGCTACCCCAAAACGGGGTGAGTGGCAATAACCGTTTTGCCATCGACTTGTATTCAGTTCTCCAGCATTCATCTGACATAAGTAATTCTATCTTCTCCCCATTTTCAATCTCATCTGCTATGGGCATGACCTATGCCGGGGCTGCAGGTAGCACCTATGAACAAATGAGAAATGTGATGCATTTTGACACAGGCATGAATACTCCAATTGCGTTTAGCACCCTTAATCACCCTTATCTGAATCCGAACAGTCCTGTGAAAATTGCCAATAAAATATGGGTTGCAAAAGGGGCCATTATTAAACCGAAGTTTTCTGAAATCGTGCGCGACTATTATAACTCGGGTGTAGAACGCGCTTCCTTTGTCTTACCCGACAGTTGTAAAAAAGCCACCAATGACATCAATGAATGGGTAGAACAAAAAACCAACCGCCTGATCAAAAACCTGATTCCTCAAGGTGAATTAGATGCATCAACAAGAATGGTATTGGTGAATGCCATTCATTTTAAAGGCGACTGGAAATACAGCTTTGATTCAACCAAAACACATAAAGAACCTTTTAATAGTGCTGACGGCAAAAAGGACTCTGTTAAAATGATGCACATGACCAGCTATCAGCGATACTATGAAACCCGCACATACAAAGCCATTGAATTACCTTATAAAGACAGCCAGCACATGTCGATGGTGATACTGTTACCCAATGAAAATTATTCCCTCAAAACAGTTGAAGACTCCCTGAATGAAGGGTTCATCAACCGCTTGTCAAAAAGTCTTTCTTATTCATATCACAACACCATTCTAACATTGCCAAAATTCACAATCGGGAGTTATTATAAACTGAAAAGTGAAATGATAAAATTGGGGCTGACAATCCCATTTACAAATGCTGCAAATTTTTCAGGCATATTGAAAGACGAATCATTAAAAATCAGCGAAATCATACACAAGGCTTTTATTATGGTGAATGAGAAAGGAACTGAAGCAGCTGCAGCTACTGCTGTAATAATGGCAAGAACTACCACTAGTATGGAACACAGACCGGATACAACAAAAATTTTTAAAGCTGACCAGCCATTTATTTTTTACCTGAAAGATACCACCACCGGCAGCATTCTGTTTATGGGCAAAGTACAGAAACTATAAGCGGTTCTTCAGTATCGGATATAATTCAATAATTTTATCGCGCATGGCTTCTGCATGATATTTTAGTTTATCTGTATTTTCCTGTGAAGTATCCAAAGGGCGATGCTGCTCCAGCTTCCTGTAATCGGACACTGCCTTCATTGCCTGTTGTGTTTTTTCAGCAAATGCATAATGGCTGAATTTATCAAATACATAATCGATGGCCATACTATTCGGATGGGCGCCATCACTATCAAAAAAACGATAATCCCTTAAATCATCAATCACCAATTCATAGGCCGGAAAATAATGAATATTCTTGCTCTTCATTTTTTCGATTGCCAATAAAAGTGTAGCCTTACTGAGATTATTTTCATGAACCCCATCTCTTAAATGTTTAACAGGAGATACTGTAAATATGACATTTAATGCAGGATTGATTGCCAATAATTGCTCCATTATCTTTAGCCATCTTTCAGCAATTTCATCAACAGACAAGAGATGTTTTGAAAAAAAATGCTGAGGCAGTTTATGGCAATTGGCTACTATCTCATCGCGCTCTTTCAGTGTGTATACCCAAGCAGTACCAAATGTTACAATCAACCAATCAGCCTGTTTCAAATACGCGCTAAAACTCAATTGCTCTTTATTGATTGCATTTAATACTTTTTCTTTATTCCTATTAGAAAACTTTCCGTGGTGATAGATACTGCTCCACAATTCGTTTTGACGCACCAAATCACCTTCACTATACCCATTACCATCTATTACTCTTTTCAGAGGCTCTAAAAGGCTTAAAGGATTAAAAACAATACCATTGGGATTCATCAATGTGTCAAAATATCTGTCGTTCAGTTTACCTCCGATATGTTCGGTGAAACAAGATCCCATTAATACAATTTTGTCATCAAATCCTATCCGGGTACCCAGAGGATCAATGCGCAAATCCAAAGAATAAGGTATGGTCAAATTTTTACTTTTTTATTTTACCAATTCTGTTACAAACTCATCGCGCATATCATAGAAAGCCTGTCGCAAAGGGGTTTCACCATTCGTTCCATAGTTTACTAAATTAATGAAAATCCTGTTTCCTTTGGTTGGGAAATAGTGCGCATCACCACTGTAACCCAAGTCGCGTCCACTGTGTCCAACGCCCATATGACCTAAATTTAAATGCTTGTACTGCTGCAACAATCCAACGCCAAGGTTTCCTCTTTCATCATCTTCAATAAATGTTTGCATGATATCCAATGACTGTTGATTCACCAAGGTTTTTTCTACGAATAAAGCTTTCATGAATTTGTGAAGATCGATAACATTGCTGTATATCCCTCCATAAGCATTACCACTTCCTGTAACAAGGTTTGACACATTTACGATAGTTCCATTATTGTATAAATCATAATAACCTTGAGCTGTAAAGGCCGGTAAAGCATCGTGATGTGCATAATACGTATTGGTTAAGCCCAATTTATCAATCACCAATTCATGCATCCATTGCTGATGTGGTTTACCGGTTATTTTTTCAATGCAAAGACTAAGTAATAATGTATTTGTATTGCTGTAATCCCCTTCTGTTGCATTGGCTACATAATCAAACTTTTTTGGTTTATTGTATGCAAATTTTATGAGTTCAGCACCGCTCCAGTTTTTATTCGGATTATTCAATACCGACAAATAAAAATCGCTGTCTGCTATAATATCGTAAATGCCTGTGCTGTGTTGCATCAAATCCCTGATCGTTGCTTTATCTGCATTGGCTACTTTTTCCAATATCTCAGCATCTAACCACAAACTTATTTTATCATCTAAGTTCACCTTGCCTTGTTCTCTCAATTGCATTACAGCTGCACCGAACATCATCTTTGTAATACTGGCAACCTTACTCACTGTGCATGGCTTAAAATCAATTCCCTCTACTAAATCGGCTTTACCGGCACTACCAATCCAGGTGCCATTTTCGTCTTCAATCAATATTGCAATTCCGGGCAATCCTTTTTTCTTATACTTATCGAGTATGGCTTGATAAACAGCATTTTTGGGATGCTTATAGCTACTATCAGAATAATTGGCATTGCAGGTTTCTGTCTTACCAACTTCCGCTTTTTTACAAGCCGCTATTGCCAGTATTAATAGCGCAGCTATCAAACAATTCAGCTTAATCATTTTTTGCTCCTTTCTTTAAAACTGATACAGGTACTGTTACACCTAGGTGTAAGACATTGTACGGCAACAATGGTACATAGCCCGGAACAAAAGGGGTTTGCAACATATTTTGATAACGAATAAATGTTCGTATACCACTATCAGTAATTTTATAATCAATGCCCATGGATAGGCTGATGAGTGCTTGCGGTCGGCTCTTTAACTTTTTCTTTTCCCAGTCGCCATTGTCGTTCATTGTAAATTGTTGAGTAGCCGGTATCATGTGCAAATAACCTGCACCTAATGCTATGCTCAAACCAAATTTAGACCCGGCTTTATAGCGATACCCAAACTCTGAGTAAAGCATAATACTGCGTTGCACAAAACGATGGCTGAAGTAACCAGCTTTAAAACTTTGCATTAAATTATGCTTTGGTTTTTCAGTCCAGTTAAATCCCGTGCTAACCGTAATACCGGGATGAAATTGAGAATAAAAAACTTTTGGAAAACCTGTAATGGGTTTAGCCGTTACAAAATTATTGACCGCTAAACCCCAATAGAGCAGTGGCTTTTTATGCGGACTAATTGAATCCGCTTTTATTGTAATGACTATCATTACAAACAACAGGAAAACAAATATCTTTTTCATGACAGGCAATGATAGCGATTTTTCATTAAAAAACTGCTTTATTACTGTTCCTCATCTTCATCCTGATCGTCTATAATATCCGGGTTATAATCAATTTTTTCGATGGTAAGTTTACTGAGCAAAGTTGACCACACGGCTAGAAAACCAATACCTATAACCAATAACAGCTGAGCTCCCGACCAGTGCATAATTTTAAATATAGCCCCTAATACAATCGTAATATTGGCAATAAACCTAATGAAATTTACAATTTGTATTGTTTTAAGAGAAACACTTTTCCCGAACTGATAGCGCTTAGCACTTAACAGATAAATAACGAACCAAATTAACAATAGAAAAGTGGGACTAAGCCTGAATAAAACACCCAGCTTAATATCGCGTATGAAAGTAAATTCTAAAACAATTAACAGCACAAATGCCAGCCATAACAATACAGTTCGCAGATGTACCATAATCAATTAGTATAGCGGGAAGCCTTTCATCAATACATTGACTTTTTTCCTTATCTCCAACAAACGCGCTTCGTCTGCATGATTCATCAATGCTTCATCAATTAACTGGGCAATAATAGGCATATCAGTTTCTTTCATACCACGTGATGTAATGGCAGGAGTTCCTAAACGCATCCCTGATGTAACAAAGGGTGAGCGTGTTTCGAAAGGCACCGTATTTTTATTGATGGTGATATCGCATTTTACAAGTGTATTTTCGGCCAGTTTACCGGTTATATCATCGCCTTTAGGTCTCAAATCTATCAACATTAAATGATTGTCTGTACCGCCTGATATTATTTTATAACCCAAATCAACCATTGCCTTTGCAAGTGCACTGGCATTGGCTTTTACCTGTTTGCAATAAACAGCAAATTCAGGAGCTAAAGCCTCACCGAAAGCCACTGCTTTAGCAGCAATAACATGCTCCAAAGGACCACCTTGTGTGCCCGGAAAAACTGCACCATCTAAAATAGCACTCATCATTTTAGGTTCACCTTTTGGGGTTAATTGTCCAAACGGATTTTCAAAATCTTTTCCCATCATTATCACACCACCTCTTGGACCTCTCAGTGTTTTATGGGTAGTTGATGTTACAATATGACAATGTGGAATTGGGTTGTTTAACAAACCTGTGGCAATTAAACCTGCAGGATGTGAAATATCTGCCATTAAAATAGCCCCTACTCTGTCAGCAATTTCTCTTAATTTTTTATAATCCCAGTCGCGACTGTAAGATGAAGCACCACAAATAATTAATTTTGGCTGCTCTCTAACCGCTATCTCTTCAATTTTATTAAAATCAATAGTCCCAGTGGCTTCTTCAACACCATAAAAACTTGGCTTGTACAGTTTGCCTGAAAAATTTACAGGTGAACCGTGGGTCAGGTGACCGCCATGACTCAAGTCAAAGCCCAATATTTTATCGCCCGGGTTCAGACACCCCAACATCACTGCTGCATTGGCCTGCGCCCCGCTGTGAGGTTGAACATTGGCCCATTCAGCACCAAAAAGCTGTTTAATTCTATCAATTGCCAACTGTTCTACCTGGTCAACTATCTCGCAACCGCCATAATAGCGTTTACCCGGCAATCCTTCAGCATACTTGTTTGTTAATACACTGCCCATGGCTTCCATCACTTGTTTTGAAACAAAATTTTCAGAAGCAATAAGTTCTATACCGTGTTGCTGGCGTTCTAATTCCAGATTGATGAGGTTGAATATTTGATTGTCGCGTTGCATAATTGAGTGGCAAATATATTCAAAGTTTAAGAGTTTTAAAGACTCCCTCACTAACTTTTATTTCACAGCCCTTCTCTTTCTTTCATAGCACTTTTATTTTCATTAATCATTCTAAAAAACATTTTTATAGAAATCCATGTAACAAAACCTTATTTTTTTTCGTTACTTTGTTTGTTGAATTTAAGCATGACTTTTCGTTTTTTCGCTTTAGTGGCAATAATGGCACTGAGTTTTCCCCATGTTGAAGCACAATACTTCTCAATAAAAGGGAAAGTCACCAATGCTGCAATGGAGCCAATTGCCTATGTCAATGTATCAGTTCAAGAGATCAATCATTTAGGCACATCCACCAACATAAAAGGCGAATATGACATCAAAATCAAAAATGGCTCTTATGTGCTGGTTTATTCGTTTGTAGGTTATAAATCACAAAAAATACCTGTAACAGTGAATGGCCATGATATTACACAAAATATTATTTTAGAGATTGAAGCCCGCGAAATACAGGGGGTAAGGGTTTCGGCTAAACGAAGCGACCGGTCTGAAGAAATCATCAAAAAAGTGATTGAAAACAAGCATAAATTTGGCACTCCCCAACCCTATACTGTAAAAGCCTACATCAAGGCAGTGCAACAAGAGAGTAAGTACCAAAAGAAAAAAGACACCACTTTGGTTTCAGCCAATCTTGATATGGCAGAGATTTTTATGACACTGCACTATTCATCAAGAGATAAGATAAAAGAAGAGCGCACCGGTGTGCAAATAAGAGGTGATAAAAACAGTTTATTCTTTCTTACCCACACTGATGGGGACTTCAACTGGTACAGAAACCTAATGGAAATACCGGCACTTTCTGCCACACCATTTTTATCACCTATCAGCAACAGCGGTTTATTTGCATATAAATACAAAATGCTGGAAAGTTTTTATATCGACAGACAAAAGTATTACCGCATCAAAGTAAGTCCCGGAATTATGGGCAATGCGTTGGTAACAGGAGAACTTGTGGTAATGGACAGCATCTGGTGCCTTGCGAGTGTAAAGTTAAGTTTCCCGAAATACCAAATGGTGGAATACGATGCATTTGAAGTATCGCAACAATTTAAATATACGGATAGTTCATATTTCATAGAGAAGCAGGAGTTCAGATATTTTGCCAAATACGGCAAAACCAAAAACAGTGGCCGTACAGTTGTCTATTATTCTGATTACACTTTCAATCAACAATTTAAAAAGCGATTTTTTAATACTGAACTCAGCAGCACTTCGCAAGAGGCTTACGAACGCGATACCACTTTCTGGACCACCATACGCAAAGAACCTTTTACATCTCAGGAAATAGCCTTTATCAGAAAAAGCGACAGCGCCAAAGCACTTACATTGCAGAAACACTGGCAGGATTCTGTAGACAAGGAATTTAACACCATTACATTTAAAAAATTATTTTTTACCGGACAATCGTTCTATAAGCGCTCTTCGGAACGGTACTGGAGTTTTAAACCTTTAATTTTTGCTTATACGCCCATCTATATTGCAGGCCCCCGTATTAACTATTGGGTGAGCTATGAACGCACTTTTAAAAACAAGAAATACATCAGTATAGACCCTTCCATTAACTACGGATTTTATAACAATGATTTAAAAGGTTCGTTAGGGGTAGAGAGGTTATACGATCCATTCAGAAGAGCATTGATAAGAGGCTCAGTAGGCAGCGACTTTGGCATTATCAATCCTTTTGAGGCATGGCTCAATATTTTCAGGCGGTCTAATTTTTTTGTTCAAGATCAGGCTTCACTTTATCATCGCATAGAGTTATTGAATGGCTTATACTTGGGCAATGGCGTTGAATATTCCAACAGGCGATCGATTGGAACTTATGATTTTGACTCCAGAGCAGATAGTCTTTATGGAGAGGAAAACAAACCGGTAGTCTTCGACCCCTATAAGGCTTTATACAGTACATTAACACTGACCTTTGTCCCATTCCAAAAATACATCAGAGAACCGTATCAAAAACTAGTACTCGGTTCAAATTGGCCTGAGCTCACTTTTAAATACCGCAAGGGATTAAACACACTTGGCAGCACCATCGACTTTGATTATATTGAATTGCAAGCCGAACAGGAGTTTAAACTTGGTCTGTTGGGCATCAGCAAATACCGTGTTGTCAGCGGAGAATTTTTAACTCATCAGGACTTGCGCTTAGTGGATTATAAATTTCAAAGAAGAGCAGGCCCTATTTTCTTCTCTAATCCACTTTATTCCTTTCAGGGAATAGACAGCACCTATTCGACCGTTAAACGCTTTTACGAAGCCCATTACTTACATCGTTTTAATGGCGCATTGATTAACAAGATACCCTTGCTCAAAAAATTGAACATTATTGAATGTGCAGGAGGCGGGTTACTTTATACCAAAGAAAGAAATCTCAAATATGTAGAACTATTTGTGGGAATTGAAAAAGTGATAAGGCTTTGGAAAGAGAGAATAAAGATTGGTGTATTCTATGTAGCCGGCACAAGCAATCAATTTACCTATAAGCCACAATTAAAATTCACAATTGAAATCTACGACAAACGGCACAACCGTTTCAGTTATTAGAATTCGAAACACTTGCGTTTACCGTTGATATTGCTTCTGCGAGGGCGACCCACTTTAAATGCAGAGCTACCATTGCCAATACCCAAAGTCATATTGTAAGTGATATTAATAAAGAAATAAGAATCATTATTCCAGTAGTGACCTCTAATTCCACCCGGAATACTAAGATTTGCAACATTGCCATCGCTTCTGTCAGCTAAATCTGCGGCAATCTGACCTTTAGCGGCTATTAACAAGTTAGGATCCACAAAATAGGTACTCACATCATCGATATAATCTGTTTTTGTTTTGCGCATGTTCAATTCAAACGCTAAATAACGGCCTCTACCTACAGCAAGTTTATACCCGAACCCTACAGGAAAACAAACTGACGATAGTTTATACGGAGATTTTCCGGGAATAGCATACTGCCCTTCTGTTCCGTAATCTCTCAATGTATAAACTTTCCCGTTGTATTTTGTTTTGGGATTGAATGTAAATACGCCCACACCACCGAATGCGTAATACAAGCCTCTGCCATTTCTGCTTCTTGCAAAATTGACTTCAGCCAAAGCATCTGCTTCAAAAATATATGAATGAAAATTTAAGTTCCTGCTGCGTCTTTCTCTATTGACAGTATATTTATCATTGCCATACACTCTGGCATACCAAACATCTGCCCTTAGGGCAAAATATCGTCCAAAATTGATTCTTGTACCGGCAGTAATACCGTACCTGGTTGATAAAATATCCAAATCCGATGCATCATTTGTACCTAAAGTGGGCTTTCCTCCAAGGTCACCAAGAAAATTGCAGGTTCCTCCACCGAAGTATATATCGACCTTTTGCCCAACAAGAGCAAAGCACGATAAAAATACCGCAAATAAAACCTGTTTTTTATATTCCATTTTGAGCTTCCGGTTTGAGAATAAAATTAGCAAAATTTGGCCTTTTTTGTTCTTCATTTTTTAACTAAAACTAACATTCGATTTAGGGGCTAACTTGTTGAGTATAAAGACTTATAAGTACAAACACTCAGCATAATTAACACCTTATACACAAACATACACGGCAAATATTTATTTTAAAAGAAAGGCATTAAAAAATTTATAAATGCCTAAAAATAAGCACTTTAAAATTTACTAAATACCTTATAATTAAAATAATAATATTCTCAAGGCAAAAATAGATGCTAATAAGCTTAGTAAATTTATCTCAAGGAAAAGGTTATACAGATACTGTCGAAATTTCTAGACAAACCGCCATTATTAGGGGCTTAAATTCAACCTTGCTGTAACGAATATAATTCGAATTTTTGAGCAAAATCTACGCTGATAACTTCAAAATAAATTAGTTTTGCCAAACTGTGAACGATGCGATGCCTTTGCACCTGTAAGGCATGTACGATATCTGTTAGCCCTGTACCCGGGTGTGCGGTAAGATATTCTACAATGCGTGTTTCAAGAAAACTATAGGCCAAAGTATTTGCCCGGTTCACATTCCGTTTCCTGATTACCTGAAACATCACTGCACTGGCTAATAAACTTTTATCTTTCACTCTGTGATAAACCCACCATTTGCCATCAATGTCTTTTGCGTAATAGGGTTTATCTTTTCCTTCTTCAACTATTGCCTCAATGATCGTTTTCCCTTCTACCTCATGCTCTGTAAATCTTACATTGATGGGTGGTTTACAATACATATGGCCTGCTAGTTCAAGCATGTACTTTTCGTCTTCACTTCTAATCCCCGAAAGACTGCCATTATCCCTGACACCAATGAGCAAAGTTCCACCCTTATTATTGGCAAAGGCGACTAAAGTTTTGGCGATTTTTGATGCGTCACTGATTGTTTGTTTAAAATCAAGAGCGACACCCTCCCCTTGCAGAATCATTTTTTTTATTTTATGGAAGGGCATCATATTAGTTTTCACAACGCACTAAGAAATGTACGCAAGATAACTCATTTTGTCAAAGTTGAAAACAGAATTGGCGATTGTTAATATCTCTTCTGCTTTGATGGCATCGAGCTTATCAATTACCTCTTGTAAAGTTTCCAGATGCTGTCCTTGTGCAATGCTCTTGCCCATTAGCAACATGAGGTTCAAACGACTTTCTTCAGCAAGTATAATCTGTCCTTTTAACTGGGTTTTTGCCTGATGCAATTGAAGGGTTGATAACTTTTTATCTTTCAGTTTTTGCAATTCTTTGTACACCAGAGCAACCGATTTTTCCAAATATTTTTTATCTGTAGACAGGTAACAATGGAACAATCCCGTATCGCTAAAAGGGGTATAGCCACTTTCAACATTATAGGTATAACCGTGTTTTTCGCGAATGGCTAAAGTCAATCGTGAATTCATACCCGGACCGCCTAATAAATTATTCAGCAACATCATTGGAAAACGCTCCTTGCTGCTGTGCTTGTAGCAAATATTTCCCAAAATGGCATGACACTGTACATGCTCAGTTTCTTTTGTCTGATGCTTGGGAACATACTTTTTAAAAACTGTTCTTTCCAATACATTGTACTTTCTAAGATTGATTCCTTCGCTGTATTTTTCGGCCCAAGTAATGATTTTGGAAAACGGCAAATTACTGCTAATACTAAGCACCACATTTTTAGGATGGTAATAATCCTTGTGAAATTTTTTCAGATGGGTTGATGTTATCTTATTCAGACTTTCAACATTACCTAAAATATTAGGCGCTAAAGAATGGCCTTTGAACAACATCTCCTGAAACTCATCATAAATATTCTCTTCAGGTGTATCCAGGTACATATTGATTTCTTCTGTGATGACCTTTTTTTCTTTTTCAAGTTCTTTCACAGGAAAGGTTGAGAAAAATGTCAAGTCCGTCAATAGATCCAGGGCACGTTCAGTATACTCACTCACAACTGAAGCGTATAAAACCGTCAACTCTTTTGATGTGAACGCGTTCATTTCTCCACCTACTACTTCCAGCCTGTTAATGATATTTAATGCATTCCTTTTTTTGGTCCCTTTAAACAACATGTGCTCAAAGCAATGGGCTGTCCCCGGCAAATGGCCATCATCGCGGGCACCTGCATAAATTGTATAACCTAAATGTGTAACGGCAGTATTGAATGCTTGCTTATAAGCTATTCTCAATCCGTTGGGCAATGTATGTATTTGAAAATCTGACAAAGTCAATAAATATTATAATAGTTGAAATCCTTTTAGCGCTGAATTGTAATCGCTGATCAATTGAGACATGATAGCCGCAACAGGCTTAACTGAGTGTATGGTAGATGCTATTTGCCCAATCTCTAATTCACCTTCAGCCAGATTGCCTTCGAACATCCCTTTTTTTGCACGACCTCTGCCCAGCAATTGCTCTAAAGTAGCCTTGTCTGCACAGGCAGCTTCTGCTGCTTTTACCTGATGGTAAAACTCGTTTTTTACAAGTCGCACAGGGGTCAGTTGTTTGAGAGATAATTCTGTATCGCCATCAGTAAGACTGGTGATTTTTTCTTTAAATGCCTCATGCGCACTACTTTCTTCACTTGCAGCAAACAGACTACCTATTTGAACACCATCTGCTCCTAAAGCAAATGCGGCTGCCATTGCTCCCCCACTAGCGATACCTCCTGCGGCTATCAATGGCAAACTGCAGTTTTCTTTAATGGTTGGAATAAGACACATGGTAGTGGTTTCTTCTCTCCCATTATGACCACCGGCTTCAAATCCCTCGGCAACGATTGCATCAACACCATTTTGCTCGCATTTTTTTGCAAACTTCGTATTGGCCACCACATGCACCACTGTAATCCCTTTATCTTTTAGATACTGGGTCCAGGTAGCAGGATTGCCCGCACTGGTAAATACGACTTTAACACCCTCTTCTACAATAATCGCCATGTGCTTGTCGATATCGGGGTATAACAAAGGCACATTTACACCAAAGGGTTTATCGGTTGCTGCTTTGCATTTTTTTATATGGGTTCTCAGCACATCAGGATACATACTGCCGCTGCCGATAAGCCCTAAGCCTCCAGCATTACTGACTGCTGAAGCCAGTCTCCAGCCGCTGCACCATATCATCCCTGCCTGTATCACCGGATACTGAATATGAAATAAATCGGTAATTTTATTTTGCATGAAACCGCAAAATTAAGCAATAAAATACGGCCATGCTTATTAATTTTAACGATATGGCGTATTGAATTCAAAAATGCGACTGATGTAAATACTTTACTTGATTCGTGCATTAAATTTTTAATTTTTTTAAAAAAAGCGTTTTTTTGCAGAAACAATTTTCAAAAATGAGTGCTACCCTAAATGACGTATTGAATGATTTCAGCCACAATCTCGACAAATGTATCGCCCATACAATTCACGAGTTCAACAATATAAGAGCCGGCAAAGCCAGTCCTAACATGTTGGAAAGTGTAATGGTAGAATATTACGGGGCGCCAGTTCCACTTTCTCAGGTTGCCAATGTATCCTCACCTGATACCCGTACCATTGTTGTTCAACCTTGGGAGAAAAACATTATCAATGACATTGAACGCGCCATTATTAACAGCAATTTGGGTTTTGCTCCTGGCAATGACGGCATGGTGATACGCATTACCATACCACCGCTTACTCAGGAAAGAAGAACTCAATTGGCTAAAATGGCTAAACAGGAAAGTGAAAACAGCAAAATTGTTGCGCGCAACTACAGAAAAGACACGAACGAGAAAATTAAAAAACTTCAGAAGGATGGATTGAGCGAAGATGAGGCAAAAGATGCTGAAGCTAAAGTTCAAAAGCAATTGGATAATACCATTACTAAAATAGATTCATTGACTGCTGATAAAGAAAAAGAAATAATGACTGTGTAAGTTGTTATATCTGCGTTGTTAAAATCCTCATATTATGATTTTTTCCCAAGGGGAATGATTCTTTACTAGTGCAAATTGTACTTTCTTACATTTATTTCTCATATTCGAAAACAAATATATCTCTTGTTAGATTTATATTTGTTCCTATTTAATTGAAAAATAAGATTCTATGGAACACATCTCAGAAAAGCAGAGTGGATAAATTGCATGGATTATTAGCTTACAATTTAATAATTTTTTGTTTTGCTATAAGATTTCCATCACTCATTACTTTCACAATATATAACCCAAATGCAAAACTTCCTAGATCTATTTCATTTATCTCATTTAAAGTTTCGATTAAATATACCAATTCTCCAACACTATTAAATACTTCAATCCTAACAAGAATTTCTGGTTTAGGAAAAACGACTTGTAACAATCCTTCAGTTGGATTAGGATAAAATTTGAAGTAATTGATTTTGGGAATAATTGGGTTGTGCTTTACCGAAGTATCAATTTTATGAATAAAAACATCTGTTGGTCCATTTGATGTTAAAAAATAGGTTCCTTCCCCCGGGTCAAAATCTGCTGTACCGCTAAAGGAACCAGTTGTGAAGGTATTTCCGACAGCATCAACTGCTATTGAATAACTATTATCAGAATACATTCCTCCTATTTTCTTTGCCCAAACAAATTCGCCTAATCCATTTAATTTTGAAATAAAAATATCATCATTTCCTATTTGAGAATATACAGTTAAATTATAAACTCCCAGCCCTGGATCAAAGTCAAAAGTTTCATTAAAGTACCCTGTTGTAAATATATTTCCAAAATCATCAATAGCTATACTCAATCCCTGGCCGGCTGATGTCCCTTCAAAATTTTTAGCCCAAACATAATTCCCATAAACATCCAATTTTAAAATAAAAATATTCCCAAAAAGGGTAGTTGAACTAGCCGACAAATACTTAATTGCGCTTCCTGGATTAAAATCAGCCTTATGGGTAAATCCGCCAGTAATATATATACTTCCCATTGTATCAACAGTTATTCCATTTCCATTATCCCATGAATCTCCCCCAATACTTTTAGCCCAAACAAAATTTCCAAATTCATGAATTTTTAACACAAAAATATCCCCTGCTCCATTTGATTTTAAAGTAAAAGTTCCTATTAAATCTGAGTCAAAATCTACCAATTCTTGAAATGACCCTGTTGCTATAATATCATTATTTACATCAACTACAATAGAAGAAATATAATCATCTAATTGCCCCCCTAAGTTTTTAACCCATAAACATTGGCCATTAGCAGACAATTTTAATATAAAGACATCATCTCCTCCATTTGAATTTAAAACACATTGTCCTGTATCAGTATTAAATTCTAGACTCCCATTAAATCTCCCTACTGTTAATATGTTCCCTTTAGAATCTATTGTAATTGCTGAGCTCTCTTTCTGGAGCAATCCGCCTAATTGCTTTACCCAAATAAAGCCTCCTAAATCATTTAATTTCAAAATAAAAATGTCGCCTTGAAATCTTTGAGAACTAGCATTCAAATTAGCTACTCCCTGCCCTGAATTAAAATCCACTAATCCTTCAAAATATCCAGTAATACAGATATTACCATCATTATCAATTGCAAGCGCATTTGTATTATCAAAATATTCACCCCCTATTTTTTTGGCCCAGACAAAATCCCCTGAAGCATTTAATTTTAACACAAAAGCATCGCCACTGCCTTCAGCTGTCAAATTATATTCACCTAATCCTGGATCAAAATCATTGGTCCCTGAAAAAAAACCTGTAGTATATATATTTCCAATATCATCTAAAGCTATAGCATTACCCCAACCGGATGAATTTCTAGAACCCTCTAGCTGTTTTACCCACTGAAATTGTGACTTCTGAGCAGATACAAAATTGCAAATACAAAACAAAAAGAATACTACCTTTAATTTTTTCATTGTGTAATAATTTCGTAAGCTACAGCCAAATGTAAGGTTAATATATAACGTTAACAAAAAATGAAACAATTTCAATTTATATGCTCAGCTTAATAATGACCCTATTTTCTAAAACACAGTCGCACAAAAAAATAAATACTAGAGACCCTATCGATAATAATTGTGTTGTTCCGCTTTGGGGTGGCACCTTAAAGTGTAAAAAATCGCCACTTAGACACAATAAAGCTCGAAAAT
Organism: Bacteroidota bacterium; assembly: GCA_040386935.1. Taxonomy (GTDB): domain Bacteria; phylum Bacteroidota; class Bacteroidia; order NS11-12g; family UBA955; genus JABMMZ01. The sequence goes on from JAZKEQ010000001.1 coordinate 25,624, forward strand.
GAAATTCCGAACATTTTCTACTTCAGGGTGGCTCTATCAGGAATCGAACCTGAATTTAGGGCTTCGGAAACCCTCGTTCTATCCATTAAACTATAGAGCCTTAACGGGCTGCAAATATAATTTCATATTTTGACATATCAGGGATAAAATGCTGGCAAACGAAGATATACCCACAATCACAAGATTATCTGTCCCAAAAAACATTGAAATCATAAGTGTTTCAACCTTTTATTACAATCATCCCTCCTCCCATTTGTCAAATTTTCGTCATTTAACAAAATCAGCGGCAACATTTTTAATTTTAGTTCGTCTAATGATTAAATGTGAATGTAAATGCTGTATTTACAATCTCTCATGTTATATGCTGATGCAAAAAAGCTATCTTTATAAGGGATAGCTTTTTTGTTGTTTAAAAGCCCTATCAACATGTCTGAAATTGCCTCTAACTAATAAAATTTCCTTTAATCCTTTAAATACTTCATTTCGTCTATAAACCTAAAAAACTTTCGGAGTAAAATTTGTTTCCAAAGTTTTTTTAGATTTATTTTGCGGCCGATTTAGAGAATAACATGCTGCTGAAAATTTGCACAATAGCCGAAAAACTCTTCATGCGGTATGGCATCAGAAGTATTACTATGGACGATGTAGCGCGTGAATTGAGCATTTCAAAGAAAACCCTATACCAATTTGTAGAAGATAAAGATGATTTGGTAAAAAAAACCATCTCTATGCATCTCGAAGAGATTGACCGCATGGCACTTTCCATCGTTTCGAACGAGGACAACGCCATCCAACAAATTCTAAAAATTGCCGAAATTATGATTTCTTTACATAAAGAGGTCAGTCAGGGATTATTATTTGATTTGAAAAAATTTCACCCCGATTCATTCACAATGTTAATTGAACATCGCGAAAAAGTAATGTTCGGTGAAATTACCAAAAACCTTGAACTGGGTATTAAACAGAAACTGTACAGAAAAGATCTGAATGTTGAATTAACAGCAGGCTTCTATATGGCACTTGTTATGACTAGCCTTGACAGTGATATATCTGTGCTCATCAATACACCATTCAATGAGAAATATGCGTATCTCATTAATTATCACCTGACCGCCATCTGCACTGATGAAGGTCTGACCTATCTCCACAAACACAAAAAAAATCTAACCAAACCATCCTTAATACAATGAAAATAAATTTGCTCACATTGCTCTGTTTGTTAGCCTGTATCTCGGCTTATTCCCAAACGAACGGAAGCAAGACGACTGACACCACTACTTTCTCGTTACAACAGGCCATAGATTATGCTTTGGCCAACAATCTCTCTTACAAAAATGCCATAGCCGATATTGCTTATGCTGAACAGCAGGTTAAAGAAGTAAAATCAATTGGTATTCCTCAGGCCAAAATACAAGTGCAGTTTCAGGATGCTATTCAGAAACAGGTATTTGTATTCCCTGTAAATGGCGTTCCTACTCCCATCAGAATTGGCAACAAGTACACCACACAAGCTGCTTTCAATCTTAGTTGGCTGATGTTGGATGGCACCTACTTTTTGGGGCTTAAAGCCGCTAATGAATTCACTGAACTATCGCGCAGAGTGGCTGTAAAAACAGAAGTGGATTTAAAGGCAGATGTTGCTAAAACATATTTTATGGCATTGATTACTGCAGAAAACATCAAATTGGTAAGCAGCAGTATGCAAACAATTAAAGCCCTGTATGATCAGACATATGCACTCAATCAAGAAGGTTTGGTAGAATCACTGGATGTAGACAGATTGAAATTACAATTGAACAATACAGAGGTAACAAAAAACAAATTGAACGATCAGTATCAAATTGTATTAGCATTATTAAAAACTAAAATTGGGATGAAACCAGAGCAACCCATTAAACTGAGTGAAGATATCAACGCACTTAACGACCGTTATGCTGTAAGCGATACATCAGAGTTAAAACTGGGCAACAGATCTGAATACCAAATACTGCAACAGCAAATGACATTGAACAGATACAATGTTAAGCGTTTTGAGTATGGTAAATACCCAAGTTTAGCAGGAGGATTTACCTACCAGCAAAGTACTTTTGGAGAAACGATAGATTACAGCAAATGGTATGACAACTATTTTATTGGTCTGCAATTAAACATTCCCATTTTCTCAGGATTTGGTAATGATGCTAAAATTCAAAAAGCAAAAATTGATGTTATCAAAACTGAAAACACGATGGCCAACACTGAAAACTACATGCGGTTCGAAGTATTTCAAGCCAAGCAAAAGTATCTGAGAGCTCAGGAATATGTTGAACAGCAAAAAGAAAATCTTGAACTAGCCAATAGAATTGTGAATACAACAACCATTAAATATAAAGAAGGTGTAGGAAGCAACCTTGAAATAACAACTGCAACACAAGACCAGAAAACAGCACAAACCAATTACCTAAACGCCCTTTACGACTTACTAGTAGCTAAATTAGACTACAACCAGGCCATGGGACAAACAAGCAAATTTTAATAAAACATACATTTAATAACATCAATATAATGAAGACCTTAATAACATTTACAATTTCATTAGTACTGCTTACAGCATGTAAAAGTGGAGATAATTCACTTGAAGCAAAGAAAAAAGAACTTGCTGCACTGCAAACAGAAGCCAAAACTATTGACGATAAAATTAAAACACTGCAAGAACTTATTGCAAAACTGGATACTACCTCCAACAAGGATGAGATAACCGAAGTTAATGCCATGGCATTAACACTTCAACCCTTTAAAACTTATATTGAAGTACAAGGTAGAATAGATGCAGATGAAAATGTATCGCTTTCATCACAAATACCCGGAATGGTAACAAAAATCAATGTAAAAGTAGGTCAGGAAGTAAGTAAAGGACAGGTATTGGCTGAAACCGATGCCAGCGCTATCTACCAACAAATATCAGATTTGCAAACCAATCTGGATTTAGCCAAACAGGTTTTCCAAAAACAAGAAAACTTGTGGAAGCAAAAAATAGGCACAGAAATTCAATACCTGCAATCAAAAACAACCAAAGAAAGCCTTGAGAAAAAAATGGGTGCTTTGCAGGAACAGGTAAGAATGAGCAAAATCATTTCTCCTATCAATGGAACTGTAGATGCGGTAAATATTAAAATAGCACAACAGATAATGCCGGGAATGGGTGCTATTAATGTTGTTAATTTCTCGAACCTGAAAGTAAAAGCAGATGTTGCCGAAACATATTCAGCACGTGTAAAAACAGGCAACGAAGTGTTGATTTTCTTCCCTGACATTAAAGATTCTTTAACTGCAAAAGTTAATTACGCATCACGTGCCATCAATCTTTTAACCAGAACATTTGGTGTTGAAGTATTACTAAATAACAACAAAGATTACCATCCTAACATGGTTGCTAAATTGAGAATCAATGATTACCAATCAGCAAAACCACAAATCGTTGTACCTGTTAAATTTATTCAAAAAGGAACAAATGAGAGTTATGTAATGGTGATAGAAAACAATATAGCCGTTAAAAAAATAGTGAAAATCAGTCATGAATATAATGGTCTTGCAGAAATATCAGAAGGCCTAAAAGAAGGTGACCTGATGATCACAGAGGGCTATGATATCATCAATGAAAATGACACCATTGCCCTTAAAAAATAATTTTTGGATTCCCCTTATTTAACACCATTAAATGACATGCAATTATGTTAGAAAAATTTAAAGAATTCAAGCCTTCAAGTTGGGCGATTGAAAACAAAGTAACCACATACCTGATTACCATATTTATTTCACTGGCAGGTATAATGGCTTACAACAGTCTCCCCAAAGAAAACTTCCCGGATATAACTGTACCAACAATTTATATCAATACAGTTAATGGAGGAAACTCTCCTACCAATATAGAAAACACCATTACAAAACCTATTGAAAAAAGGTTGAAAGCCATTTCAGGTGTGAAGAAATTTACCAGTACCTCACTTCAGGATGTATCTATTATTGTTGTTGAATTTCATACAGATGTAAAAGTTGATGTAGCCAAACTTAAAGTGAAAGATGCGGTTGATGAAGCCCGTGGCGACATGCCTTCAACATTGACCAGGGAGCCAATGATCAAGGAAATAGCCTTTTCTGAAATCCCTATCATGTACATCAATGTAGCGGGTAATTACGATTTGAAAGAATTGAAAAAATATGCTGAAGCGCTACAAGACAAAGTTGAAGGATTAAAAGAAATCAACGAAGTAAAACTAGTAGGAGCGCTTGAAAGAGAAATTCAGGTAAATATAGATGCCTATAAATTACAAGCAGCACAGTTGACACTTGGCGACCTACAACGCGCCATTGCTCAGGAAAACTTGACCATTACCGGAGGTAATATTCCTTTGAATGGCATGAAACCAACACTGAGTATCAAGAGCGAATTTCAAGACCCTAAAGAGATTGAAAACATAGTAGTAACATCAGCTTCAGGTGCTCGATTATTTATTAAAGATATTGCAGAAGTAAAAGATGCTTTCGAAGAACAAGAGAGTTATTCAAGCACTATGGGTAAAAATGTTATTACGCTGAATGTTGTTAAACGATCTGGTGAAAACCTTATCGTAGCAGCTGATAAAATTAAGGCGTTAATCGCTGAAATGAAAAAGGCTGAATTCCCTTCAGGTTTGGACATTACCATCAGTGGCGACCAAAGTAACAGCACTAAAGTAAGTTTACATGAATTAATCAATACTATTATCATTGGTTTTGTGCTTGTAACTATTGTGCTTATGTTTTTCATGGGTGTTACAAATGCACTATTCGTTGCCCTTTCTGTACCACTCTCTATGTTTATCGCCTTCTTGATTATGCCAAGTATCGGATTCTCATTTAACATGATTGTATTATTTGCATTCATTCTGGCTTTGGGTATTGTGGTGGATGACGCGATTGTAGTAATTGAAAATACGCACCGGCTATTTGACAATGGTAAACGCGATATTAAAACGGCTGCAAAAATGGCTGTTGGTGAAGTATTCATGCCCGTACTTTCGGGAACCATTACGACACTTGCACCATTTATTCCATTGGCATTCTGGGGTGGCATTATCGGTAAGTTCATGTACTTCCTGCCTGTTACCTTAATTATCTCCCTATTGGCATCATTATTTGTTGCTTATATCATTAACCCCGTATTCGCTGTCGACTTCATGAAATCACACGAAGAAGAAGCAAAAAAATATGGCAAAATTAATCGCAAAGCAAGATTACAATTACTGATATATGGTCTGATTACTTTGTTTTCATACTTAACCGGCAATGTCGGTATTGGCAACTTCACCATCTTTTTAGCACTGTTCCTTGTATTAAACAGATTATGGCTTTACAAAGTAATTGAAGCATGGCAGTTCAAAATCTGGCCTAAATTTATTGAGCAATACACAAAACTATTGAAATGGTGTCTAAAAAAACCTTGGCGACCGGTTGGTTTAGTATTCCTCATGTTTGTTTTTTCTGTAATTTTCTTTGTTGCAAGATCCCCAAAAGTCGTATTCTTCCCAAGTGGCGACCCCAATAACGTATATGTATATGTAAAACTTCCTGAAGGCAGCGACCCCGCTGTAACCAATGCGGTAATGCGTAAAGTGGAAGAAAAAGTATACTCTGTGTTAGGAAAAAACAACCCAATGGTTGAATCAATGATATCTAACGTAACAATAGGTGTTACCGACCCTGCAGAAGGTGACCAGAATGCCTATCCAAACAAGGGAAAGATTGCCATTGCGTTTGTTGAATTTGAAAAAAGACACGGGCAATCAACAACAGACTATTTGCAAAAATTACAAGCACTAAAATGGAATATTCCTGAGGCTGAAATTGTTGTAAATAAAGAACAAAACGGACCGCCTACACCTAAACCAATTAGTATTGAAATTATAGGTGAGAAATTTGAGGATTTAGTAAAAAACTCAAATGATTTAAAACGATTCCTGACCGATGCTAAAATTGATGGTGTCGTTAATCTTAAATCGGACTTTGTAAGCAATAAACCGGAAATTGTTTTTGATATCGACAGAGAAAGAGCCATGCGCGAAGGACTTTCTACGTCTCAATTAGCCATGGAAATAAGAGGTGCTGTATATGGTATTGAAGCCTCTAAATTCAGAGATGTTGACGATGAGTATCCTATCCAATTGCGCTATCAAGCAGATCAAAGATCAGATATAGAAACATTGAGGAACTTGAAAATTACCTACCGCGACATGAATATGGGTGGCGTTGTAAGAAGTGTGCCATTATCATCCGTTTGCAATGTGAGATATGATTATACCTACGCAGGCATTAAACGCAAAAATGAAAAAAGGGTTATCACGCTCTTTTCGGATTTGAAAGATGGCTACAACCCGAATGAAGTAGTAGAAAAAGTTCAGGAGAAAATGAAAAAATTCAAACCAACCGGCAATGTTGTAGTGAAATTTGCGGGAGATACTGAAGAACAAGCAGAAACAATGAGTTTTCTTGGCAATGCAATGTTAACAGCTATTGGTTTAATGCTATTAGTATTGGTAGGACTATTTAACTCATTGGGCAAACCACTCATCATATTATCTGAGATTATTTTCAGTATTGTGGGTGTATTAATTGGTGTGGCTGCATTTAAAATGGACATGAGTATTGTAATGACAGGTATTGGTATTGTTGCACTGGGAGGTATCGTTGTAAGGAACGGTATCTTGCTGGTTGAGTTTGCGGAATTCTCTCGAGAAAAAGGCATGCGTCTATATGAATCTACTGTAGAAGCCGGCAGAACCCGTATGACGCCTGTTATACTAACAGCTGCTGCTGCCATACTAGGCTTAATTCCATTGGCTGTAGGTTTAAATATCAATTTCGAAACATTGTTTACAAAATTAGATCCTCAGATTTTCTTTGGTGGCGACAGTGTTGCTTTCTTCGGACCATTAAGCTGGACAATGATTTTTGGATTGTTCTTTGCCACGGCATTAACATTGTTATTGATTCCTGCCATGTATTTGATTGCTGAAAGACTGAAGCGCAAGTCTATAATTATTCTTAAACATTACGACTTACCATCACTTCTGATGTATATTCCATTCTTCATCCTTGTTACAAGATTTATCATGTGGATAAGAGGAACTAAGTTAGACTACGGTGATCTGGACTACTAAAATATTCTATCGCTAAAACCAAAAAGCCCTGTTCTGAAAAGACAGGGTTTTTTATTGTTCAAAATTTTAAAACAACTGATTGATTGTAAAAATTAGTACTCCCTAAAAAACTCTTTGCCGTATGTATTGATGACACCCATACGACCGTTTTTCTTAACGATAGCAAAGCCATTAACAAACTGCTCTGCACTTTCATAAATAAACGGAATAATTACATCTGCATACTTATTACAATAACCCCAATAACCGGCTTTGTTTTGTACCGGTACTAATTTATTTCCAAATATTCCTACACTGGTAATGGGCATATCGAATTCCCCCTTGGTGAAAAACATGGAATCATAAAAACGAATGCTAGGCAACATAAATCCTATAACACCAAGATACATTGAGTCGCTTAGATGTTGAGCATAAGAAAATTCTTCTGAAAACTCCCCCTTCTTATTGATAAAGAATCTCTTGTAGGCCATATCACTTGGCACATTGATAATCGCCTTGCCGTCTTTAAATTCTTTTTCATAGTTGATGTAATCCGCATAATTAATTCCTTCATAAAAAAAGTTTGAGAGAACAACCTTTCCGGTGGAATCTATAAACTGCAAATTGTAAAAAGTGCGAATGGTATTATTTTCAAGTATCTGAGATTTTACATAGACTCCTGCCAGACCTTCACTGAAGATTCCTGCAGGCTGTATATTTTCAGCAAGTTCAAGTGTCTTTCCTTTTTTATCAATATAGAAAAAACGGCCTTTATCCTTAGCCAACAAAAATCCTGATTTATAATAAATACTGGAAGAATCAAATCCCGGCTCTCTTACCCATGCGCCCTTTGTATCGATTATCCCTAATTTTTTCTGCATCGACACAATCGCTCTTCCTTCCGAAAAATTTTCAGCCGCTGAAAATATTTTACCAAATGGATTTTTGCCTTCTTCATTAATGAAATATGCTTTGCCTTTATGTGTTGTAACCGGGCATAAACCCTCTTTGAAGCGCCCGTATTGTTTAAACGCTTCAGTTATAACTTCACCCTTCTTGTTAATACCGTAATACATGGTATCAATTTTCACAAAAGCCATATTGCTTTCAAAAAAATCGGCCAGTTGAAAACGGGGTTCAATAACAATGTTTCCGGCTGTATCGCAGTAGCCCCATTTCTCACTGAAACGGTAAGGCACTAATTGTGCTTTTAATTCTTGCTGTCCAAACAACAACAGTGCGAAAATTATAACAATTGACTTCATTCAGTGGATTAGATTCAAAATGTATACCATGCGTTGCTTGACTTTATTTTTCCTGGCAAATTTCGGTTAACACCCCATTGGTTGCTTTAGGATGAGCAAAGGCGATTAATTTATTATCGGCTCCTTCCTTAGGTTGCTCATGCAGCATAGCAAAGCCTTCATTCAACAGCCTGTTAATTTCACTTTGTGCATTATCAACACCAAAGGCTATGTGGTGAATCCCCTCTCCTTTTTTTTCTATGAATTTTGCAATGGCACTATCCGGATTGGTGGCTTGAAGCAATTCTATCTTGGTATCACCCACCATAAAAAAACTGGTAATCACCCCTTCACTTTCTACTGTTTCTGATTTATATGGCTGGGTATTCAGCAATTTTGAAAATAGCGCATTGGAAATCTCCAGATCTTTAACCGCAATTCCTATGTGTTCAATTTTGTTCATCGTTATTTTTTTAACTGCAATAATACTTCATATTTGATTTCCATGAACTTTTGATAAAAAACTTAGCATAGGGTATTTTCATTTTTTTGATGTTATTTGCAGCATGGCAAACAGCATAGGTGAACAATTCAGGGTCACTTCATTTGGCGAATCACACGGACCTGCAATAGGAGTTGTTATAGACGGAATTCCGGCAGGTATTGAAGTGGATGAAAAATTCATCCAGTCAATGTTGGAAAAACGCAAACCGGGTCAATCGGCCATTACTACCCAAAGAAAAGAAGACGATTTTTTTGAAATTGTATCCGGTGTATTCGAAGGCAAAAGTACCGGTGCCCCTATTTGTTTTATTATTCTCAATTTAGACCAACAATCAAAAGACTACAGTGCTTTAAAAAATATTTATCGCCCGGGTCATGCTGATTACACCTATCAAAAAAAATATGGTATCCGCGATTACAATGGTGGTGGACGAAGCAGTGCCCGCATTACTGCTGGCTGGGTAGCTGCAGGCGCATTGGCCATGTTGTATTTAAAAAAAGTATCCAATATTCAAATAGAAGCAATAGTCAGTAGCGTCTACAACATTGCTCTTCCCAAACCCTACGATCAATACAATTGGGGCAGTATTGAAAATCCTGTGAGATGCCCGGATAAAGTAACTGCTGAGAAAATGGAAGCATTAATTGAAGAAATGAAACAGACCAAAGATTCTGTTGGAGGAACCATCGCCTGTCGCATTCTCAATACTCCTGTTGGTTTGGGTGAACCGGTTTTCAATAAATTAAATGCCGATTTAGCCCATGCAATGCTGAATATCAATGCAGTAAAGGGTATTCAATTTGGATCCGGATTCGAAAGTGCGCAATTAAAAGGAAGTGAAAACAACGATACAATTGATGGAAACACCAATCACGATGGTGGAATTACCGGAGGCATCAGCAATGGACGTCCGATTGAATTTGAACTGGCTTTTAAACCTGCCAGCTCCATTGGGCGACCTCAAAATATGCTAAATACCGATGGGTCTATAGAATCTATCAATATAGAAGGCAGGCATGATCCATGTGTTTTACCCCGTGCTATCGCCATTGTAGAGGCAATGGCTGCCATTGTGACAGCCGATCACTTTATGAGGAATTTGAAATTTGTGCAATAAAATGACGAAAAATTGACCTTTTTTTACCGAAATTTGTAGTCTAATTTTTTTAAACAGCACAATTCACAATGAAAAAAATCTTTGTTTTCTCCCTTTTATCTTTTGTTTCGAACTTATTCAGTCAATGTTTAACAGACCACTACCACAAGGAAATCATTAAAAAAGATCCTTCTTTAGCAGCCGAAGACGCCAAGTTTTTTGCGAAACTTCAAACCTTAAACGGCCAAAAAAGAGCTACAAAATACATCATCCCTGTTGTATTCCATGTATTGCACACCAACGGTCCGGAGAATATTAGCAAAGCTCAGATTGAAGACCAAATCAGAATCTTAAATCTTGATTTCAGCTTAACTAATACCAATAAAACTGCTATCAGAACTCAGTTTAAAAATCTGGCAGCAGATTGTCAAATTGAATTCAGATTGGCTAAAGTTGACCCTAGCGGCAATTGTACGGATGGCATTAACAGAGTTTATACCCCTCAACACGTTGATGCAAGAGATAATATAAAGAATATCACAGGAGCAAGATGGGATAATAAAAAATATTTAAATATATGGGTTGTTAGCTCTATTCAAGAATCAAGTGGTTCAGGCGGCACAACACTTGGTTATGCTTATTTCCCTAATACTGTAGGCGGCACCAATGCATACCTCGATGGTATTGTTGTGCGTTCAGATTGGGTGGGTACTATTGGAACCGGAACCACCAGTGGCGCAGGCAGAACTATGACTCATGAAGTTGGTCACTACCTGGGCTTATTACACACTTTCCAGGATGGCTGTAATTCAAATGACGATTATTGTGATGATACCCCTCCGGTTGCAGGCACATTTACAAATGCATCTTGTCCGGCAAATAATAACTCATGCACTTCGGATTTTCCTGATATTATTGATCAATGGGAAAACTACATGGATTATTCAAGTGGCAGTTGCCAGGCCATGTTTACATTAGAACAGAAAGCCCGTATTGATTATACGCTTACTACTTACTCATGGAGAATCAGCATGGTATCATCTGCCAATTTAAGAGCTACCGGTGTTGAAGATGCCGCAGTTGCGCCTAAAGCTTATTTTACTAGTAATTACCGAACCGTTTGCGTTGGTCAACCCGTTACTTATTACGACAATTCTTGTAAAGGTCTTGTAGACTCAAGACAATGGCAATTCACAGGTGCCAGCACTTTTACAACCAATAAAGATACTCCGGTTGTTACATATGCAGCTCCAGGCAAATACAAAGTAACCTTAATTTCAACTAACAGCTATGGCAGTAACACTTTAGCAGTAGACAACTATATAGAAGTATTGCCCGCCCGCTCACCAAATGTACCTGACATGAAACAGGGATTTGAAGATGCAGCATGGCTAACAAACTCAAATTGGAAAATTCTAGATCCCGGTGCAACAAAATTAATAACAGACAATACTGTTGCCTTCAGTGGAACAACTTGTTTAAAAGCACCTATTACAGCATCTGTTCCCGAGGGACAACGCTTTCAATTGGTATCGCCAAGTATCGATTTAAGATCTTTAAAAGGAAAAAATCCTAAATTATCGCTGATGTTGGCTTATGCAAGAGTAAATGTAAACTCTTCCGAAAAATTAAGATTTTTTGTATCACGCGGTTGCAGCGGCACCTGGACACAGGTAGTGTTGAGACAAGCTAACTTCATCGCTTACAATTCAACTGCTTATACGACCAACTTCAAACCAACTTCTTCTTCACAATGGAAATTGATTACATACAATCTGAGTGCTTACGAAAACGACAGCAATATTCAGGTTATGATTGAAGTAGAAAGCGGCAGTGGAAATTCCGTATATATTGATGACATTAATATTGGTCAATTTAATACAGATGTAAGAGCGATTGAAAAATCAATCAATTTAAATGTATATCCTAATCCATCAGTCGACCAATTGACTGTTAAATATGAAAACACAACCGGTGAAACTGAAGTTTGGCTTGAAAATATTGAAGGCAAAAAAATTGAAACAATTTTGGCTCCGGACAGTACCACAGGTGAAATAAGCATTGATTGGACAAGAAACAACTCAGTACCTACGGGGGTTTACATATTAAAAATTAGGGCAAATAACCAAGTTATCACTAAAAAGGTAATCTTTGCAAACTGATTTTAATAAATTATGCCAAAAAACCTCGTCATTGTAGAGTCCCCTGCCAAAGCTAAAACAATTGAAAAATTTCTGGGCAAGGACTACACCGTCCGCTCCAGTTTTGGTCATATCCGAGATTTGGATAAAGGCGATGATGCCATTGACATAAAGAATGGTTTTAAACCAAACTATATTGTTCCATCAGATAAATCAAAAGTTGTCAGCGAATTAAAAAAACTGGCAAAGGAAAGTGATATGGTGTGGTTAGCATCGGATGAGGACCGCGAAGGAGAAGCTATTTCCTGGCATCTGTTCGAAGTATTGGGTTTAAAAGAAAACAATACCAAGCGTATTGTTTTTCATGAAATCACGAAGCACGCAATTGAAAACGCAATACTGAATCCACGTACAATAGACAAGGACCTGGTAGATGCACAACAAGCCCGAAGAGTATTAGACAGATTGGTGGGATTTGAATTATCCCCTATTCTTTGGCGAAAAGTAAAACCTTCACTTTCTGCAGGCAGAGTTCAATCTGTAGCAGTTAGATTAATCGTTGACAGAGAGAGAGAAATAAATGTCTTTAATTCTGTCAGCGATTTTAAAATTACAGCTGAGCTCTCTAAAAAAGGTGATACTAAAATTATAAAAGCTGAGCTTCCTCAAAGATTCAAAACTGAAAAGGAAGCCCTCGATTTTGTTACCCTTTCAAACGGCAGCGATTATAAAATTACCAATATTGAAGTAAAACCTGCACAAAGAAAAGCTGCGGCTCCTTTTACTACTAGTACATTACAACAGGAAGCAAGTAGAAAACTTGGCTACCCGGTTGCTAAAACCATGTTGCTTGCACAGAAACTATATGAAGCAGGTCATATTACCTATATGAGAACTGACTCTGTAAATCTTTCTCAGACAGCCATCAATGGTGCAGCAACTGAAATTAAGAAAAGCTATGGTGCTCAGTACAGCGCTCCAAGAAATTATCAGACTAAAACATCAGGTGCTCAAGAAGCCCACGAAGCCATTCGTCCTACCTATTTTGAAAACCACACTGCAGGTGATGAGCCTCAAGAAGTAAGATTATATGATTTGATCTGGAAACGTTCCATTGCCAGTCAGATGGCCAATGCTGAACTTGAAAGAACAGTTGTTGATATTACCATCAGCAAACCTAATCAAAATCTGAAAGCCGAAGGAGAGATCATTAAATTTGACGGTTTTCTAAAAGTATATCTGGAAGGCAAAGATGATGATGATGCTGAAGAAAATGCAGGCTTGTTACCGCCTTTAAGTGTCGGTGAAATACTGGATTTGAAGCAGTTAATGGCTGAACAAAAATTCAGTCGCCCGGCCCCTCGCTATACGGAAGCAAGTTTGGTTAAAAAATTAGAGGAATTAGGCATTGGCCGTCCTTCTACTTATGCCCCTACCATTTCTACTATTCAGAAAAGAGGGTATGTGATAAGAGACAATAAAGAAGGTACACCACGTAAATACCAAACCATTACTTTAATTGACAATGAGATAAAAACAAAAACAGCTACTGAAAACTTTGGTGCAGAGAAAAGCAAACTCTTCCCTACTGATATTGGCATGCTGGTTACAGATTTCTTGAATGAACATTTTAAAGACATCATGGACTATGGCTTTACCGCTGCAGTAGAAAAAGAATTTGATGAAATTGCTCAGGGATTAAAAGGTTGGGTAAAAATGCTTGAAGGTTTTTACAAACCATTCCATAAGGATGTAGATAAGACGCTTGCTACAGCAGAAAGAGCTAAGAGCGAAAAAGTAATTGGTATTGATCCTGCAAGTGGCAAACAAATCATTGGCCGTATTGGCCGTTTCGGACCATTGGTTCAAATAGGTGATGCAGATGATGAAGAAAAGAAATTTGCCAGCTTAAGACAAGGTCAGACGCTTGAAAATATTACCCTTGATCAGGCATTGGAATTATTTAAACTACCGCGCTTGATAGGTTCTCACAACGAAGAAAAAATAACTGCAGCTATAGGCCGTTTTGGTCCATATATTAAATATGGCAGTTTATTCGCCTCTATCCCTAAAGACAAAGATTTATTTGCGATTACTTTAGTTGAGGCATTAGAAATAATTGAAGCTAAAAAGAAAGCTGAGTCAGAAAAACTGATGCGTTCATTTAAGGAAGACAAGGATCTTGAAATTCTTAAAGGCCGTTGGGGACCTTATATCTCATACAAAAAAGACAATTATAAATTGCCAAAAGGATCAGATGCAGAAAAAATGACTTTTGCTGAAATCATGCAGGTAATTGAGAACTCTGCACCTCCGGCTAAATCGAGAAGAGCTGCGGCTACTAAGAATGCTCCAAAAGCCAAAGCAAAGGCAAAAGCCAAAGCGAAGGCTAAGAAAAAATAATTTCTCCTTTAAAGTAATTTTAATAGCTGTTCCCTGAATTTATTTTCTTCATTGAATAGAAAATAGGGCATTGATGGCAAAACAAAAAAGATATTGTTTGGCAATTCATCCATTAATGGTGTGTCTTTTATTTTCACGGCATCTTTTTCAGTAATCACAACTATCTCAGAAGCAGTCAAATCCTTTACAACACTCTGCATATCAGCAATTGTATAATCATGATGGTCGGCAAAAGAAATTGCCCTAACCGGTTTACCTAATTGCCTGCAATTTTCAATAAAAGGTTCAGGATTGGCAATGCCGCTTACTGCAACAATCAAATTGAAATTAATAGCACTAAACTTCTCTTCGCCTTTTAATGCATAAGGTTCTCCTGATTTCAATCCTGTAAAAAACACCTGTTGATGATCATAAGGATTAACAGCGTTAATGACCTCAATTTTATCTTCCAGAGTGAGCGTTTTAGGGCATTTTGTAACAATCACAATGTGAGCTCGCTTATCCCCTGTTTTCCATTCCCTCAATCTTCCCCATGGCAACACATGGTCATCGTAATAGGGCAGACTGTATTCCGTTAGCAATAAATTAACATTACAAGTTACGGCTCTGTGTTGATAAGCATCGTCTAACAACACCAGTTCAACACCTTCGTTTTCTAAAAACTTCAATCCTTCCTCTCTTTTTTCGGCAACAACAACCTCACTCCCATTCAATTGTTGATGGTACCAAAATGCTTCATCACCAACTTCATGAATGGTTGATTCATCTGTTACCCTTCTCAATCCTTTAGATTTTCGGCCATAGCCACGCAGCAAAATAGCAGTTTTATATTTTGTCGACAGCCATTTGTAGAGCATTGCTGTATGCGGTGTTTTGCCTACTCCTCCTACTCTTAAATTGCCTATTACAATTGTTTTTATGGGCGACCGGTAAGAGGTGAAAACACCTTTGTCGTACAATCTGTTTCTGATTCCTGTCAGTACACCATACATCCATGCGAAAGGCATTAACAGATATTGTAGCAATGTTTTGATAGTTGCAAAAATAGATTTTTTTAGTTCACATGTTGCAGTATGGATTTCCATATGACAGTAAACCCCTAATTTTGTTCATCCAAACAATGAAAGTTAAAGACATAACATCGCTGATAGAAACGATTGCCCCTCTCCATTTACAGGAAGACTACGACAATGCAGGTTTAATTACCGGCTCCCCTGATTTGGAAGTAAAAGGGATACTGCTTTGCCTCGACAGTACAGAAGCAGTGGTTGAAGAAGCCATACAATCAGGGTGCAATCTTGTTATTGCTCATCATCCAATTGTTTTCAGGGGTTTAAAAAAATTCAACGGATCTAATTATGTAGAGCGCACCATTATCAAAGCGCTGCAAAATAATATTGCTATTTATGCAGCTCATACCAACCTTGACAATGTGTTACAACAAGGGGTAAATGAAAAGATAGCTTCGAAAATTGGTTTACAAAACTTGGCTATTTTACAACCCAAGTCGGGTCTGCTTTGTAAACTTATCATTTACACCCCACCTGCCAATAAAAATGCCATTCAAGACATACTTTTTGCAAATGGGGCCGGCAGCATTGGACTTTATTCAGAATGCAGCTTTACAACAGCAGGAACAGGGACATTTAAGGCCAATGAAGGGGCTAATCCCAGCACAGGTACAGTTGGCCACAGAAGTGAGGAAAATGAAGACCGTGTAGAGGTTTTGATCTCAGCACATCTGATTGACAAAGCAATGGCTGCGGTAAAAACGGTACACCCTTATGAAGAAATAGCCTACGATATTATTCCGATAGCCAATAAGCATCAGTATATAGGCTCAGGAGTAGTAGGAATCCTGCCTACAGCAATGGCGCCTTCTGATTTCCTTAAACATTTGAAAGACAGCATGTCGCTTGATGTGATTCGTTTTACACCATTCTCAAAAAATATCCAAAAGGTAGCTGTTTGTGGGGGTTCAGGCAGTTTTCTAATCAATGTGGCCGGCCGTCAGGGTGTGGACGCCTTTGTAACTGCGGATGTGAAGTATCATGAGTATTTTGATGTAGAAAAACGTTATATGCTCTGTGATATCGGGCATTATGAGTCTGAAATTTACACTTTAGAGATTTTTTCCGCGGTAATTAAAGAAAAATTCCCTAATTTTGCGGTCATTTTTTGCAAAGAAAATACAAACCCCATTCAATATTTTAAATAAAACCATGGTAGATATATCAATAGAAAAAAAGCTAAAAGCCCTTTGGGAGCTTCAGGAGATCGATTCAAAAATTGATCAGTTAAATCTTTTGAAAGGTGAATTGCCTATGGAGGTTGATGACCTGGAAGACGAAATCGCAGGTTTGGAGACTAGATTAGAAAACATCCAATTAGAAATTAAAGGTTACGAAACTGAAATCGCTGGCTATAAAGCTAAGATTAAGCAGTTTGAGGAAATGCAGAAAAAATACAAGACTCAATTGAATTCTGTTAAAAACAACAGAGAATTTGAGGCCTTGAACAAAGAATTGGAAATTGCAGGCTTAGAA
The DNA here is from genome assembly GCA_040386935.1 of Bacteroidota bacterium. Lineage (GTDB taxonomy): Bacteria > Bacteroidota > Bacteroidia > NS11-12g > UBA955 > JABMMZ01. The sequence continues at coordinate 42,713 of JAZKEQ010000001.1, forward strand.
ATTTTAGCCGCTGAAAAGCGTATAAAGGAAGCTCACTTCCATATTGATGCGAAAAAAGACGGTCTTGAGAAAGTAAAAGAAACTATCGCAAGTCTGAAAAAAGACCTGGATTTCAAGAAAAAAGAATTGAAAACCATTGTTAACGATACTGAAGCTGAAGAAAAAACCCTTCAAAAAGACAGAGTATCAATCGAGAAATTGGTTGAAGAGCGTTTGGTTAAAGCTTACAGCAGAATCAGAAGAAATGTTAAAAACGGTATTGGTGTTGCACCAATTATGCGTGGTAGCTGTGGAGGTTGTTTTTCAAAAATACCACCTCAAAGACAGAGTGATATTAAGCAACACTTCAAAATCATCGACTGCGAACATTGCGGACGTATATTAGTAGACAACGCTGTTACAGGTATCGTTAGTGAAGTGATTGTAGAAGAAGAAAAGCCTAAACGCAGAGTAAGATCGCTTAAAGCGGCAAAATAAACCAGACAGCTTATGCTTCTGAAAATATTCAAAAAAAAGAACGTCATCATTGGCGTTCTTTTTTTTATGCATTTTTTGAAAATTCAGGCAAGTCCGTATTTTAAAATGAATGATAATTGTCTCAAAGCTCAAACTGCTATTTATGAGCTTAGAATTAGTGATGCTAGTAAAATTTTAACGGCAGAACAAATTGCTAACCCTGAAAATACAGCTGTTATATGGCTTCAGGAATATGCGCTGTTTATTACCTTGTTTATTTCTGAAAACGAAACAGATTACAACAACAGAACCAAAGAATGGGAGAGCTATATCAATCAACTTGAAAAGCGATCTTTTAACGACCCATGGTACCGCTTTATACTATCTGATATGTATTTGCACAGAGGTGCTGTGAAATTAAAAATGAATGCATTGTTTTCTGCCGGCAGTGATATTAAAACAGCGAATCATTTGCTGAAAGAAAATCACAAACTTTATCCGGCATTTTTACCTGACAATAAAAACAAAGGATTGATACAAGTGTTGAGCAGCTCTATCCCCAAAAGCTATGCATGGCTGGGCAGTTGGATGGGTTTTGAAAGCAATCTCAATGAAGGTATCCAACAAATTGAGCTATATTTAAAAAGCCCTTTAAATACAGGGGAACATAAATGGCTAAAAATTGAAACCGGTTTTATTTATGCATTGCTTCAACACCATTATCTCAAAAAAACAGACGCTGCATGGAAGACCATAGAGCAATATACCGCAGACTACAATACGAATGTGCTCATTAATTACATGCGTGCCACCATTGCTAGCTATGCAGGCAAAAACGATTTATTGATTGATATTTTATCACAAAGACCCCATGTAAAAGAGAGTCTACCGTTTTATTATATGGATTACATGCTGGGTGTAGCCAAACTAAAAAAACAGGAAAAGGATGCTGATTATTATTTAAAAATTTACACGGTTAAATTCAAAGGTAAAAACTATATCAAATCAGCCTATCGCTATCTTGCGTGGTACAATATCATCAATGGCGACATCAACACTGCCAATACTTACTATTCATTGTGCACCAAGAACGGCAAAAACTTTCAAGAAGAAGATAAGCAAGCAGAAAAAGAAGCGCTTGACCCCTTGCGTTGGGCAGCTCCATTATTGAAATGCCGCTTGCTTTTTGATGGTCATTATTATAAAGAATCATTAGAACTTTTAAATACTATCAATGAAGAAGGATTAGGGCATTTAAAATTTAAACTGGAACTCAATTATCGCAAAGCCAGAGTATATCAGGAAACCGGCAACTATGTAATGGCACTTTTACAGTTTAGCAAAACCATTAACCTCGGCAAATCAGAAACATACTATTACGCTGCATATTCATCACTTCAAACAGGCGAAATTTATGAGTTATTGAACAACAAGGAACAAGCTAAATATTATTTTGAAAAAGCCAAAAACGACTTCCCAAACAACCAGGAATACCGCAATAGTATTGAGCAAAAGGCAAAAAGTGGCCTACACAGACTAGGGTATTAATCCCGCTGTTATTTTAGCACTCAACAAACTCAGAGGAATACCTCCTCCGGGATGTACACTACCACCACAGAAATACAATCCTTTTACAGATGATTTAAAATTAGCATGGCGCAAAAAAGCAGACATTCTTTTATTGCTACTATTTCCATACAGCGCTCCTTTATTGCTCGATGTACGTTGTTCAATACTACGTGGATCTAATATAGATTCAGACACTATTAATGCAGCAATGTCTACTTTTAACAGCCTGCTGAGTTTTGTAATAATATGTTGCCTGGTCTTGGTTATTAACACATCCCAGTCCTGACCAGTGTTTGCAGGTGCATTGACCATCACAAACCAATTTTCACAGCCTTCAGGGGCATCATCCATTTTGTATTTTGAACTGATATTCACATACACGGTTATATCATCCCCAATTGTCTGTTTAGTAAATATTGTGTCAAACTCGGCTTTATAATTATCAGAAAAGAAAATATTGTGAAGTTCTAGATCTTTAAACTGTTGTTTTATTCCCCAATAAAAAATCAAAGCGCTGCTGGATGGTTCTGCTTTTTTCACTTTCAAAGGCATTTTTAATTGAGGCAATAAGTGACGGTAAACAGGTGTAACATCTGCATTGCATATAACATTATCAGCAGTAACAGTATCATTATTTACCAATACTCCCTTTACTTTTCCTTTTTCAGTTACAATTCTTTCAACTCTGCTGTTGTAGTGAAACTTTACACCATGCCTTTCAGCCAGTTCTACTAAACTTGATGTAATACTGAACATCCCCTTTTTTGGGAAATAAGCGCCTATACCAAATTCAAGATGAGGAATTACATTTAAAGTAGCCGGAGCTTTATAAGGATTACTCCCATTATAAGTTGCAAAACGATCAAAAAACTGCTGTGTTTTAGGGTTTCTAAAATGCTGTTTGTTGCTGTCATGCATGGTTGTAAACAGATTCAGACGCCATAAATTTAAAATGCCATACAAACCCTTGCGATTAAAATAGGTACTGATTTTATGGAGTGAATTTTCCAAAAAAACAGGTGTGGTAATGCGGTATATAAGTGCGCTTTTTTTGAAATATTTAGATACTGTACCCCTCTCCTCACCCATTGTATTTTCGAGTGTTACAGCTAATTGATCAATATCAGAATCTGCTTTGAATGAAGCACCATCATTGTAAAAATAATGGCACACAACCGACAATCGATCATAATTAAAATGCTCACCTGCATTTTCATTGCAAAGTGCAAATAATTCATCTACATATGATGGCATTGTAAACAGGGAGGGACCCGCATCAAACCTAAAACCTTGTTGGGTAAATTCAGATAATTTACCACCGGGATAGGCATTTGTTTCATAAACATCCACTTCATGACCCTTAGCTTTTAGCCTTATTGCTGCGGCAATACCTGCAATTCCTGAACCTATAACAATACTTTTTGGCACTTTTCGATTTGATAAATTAATTTCTGCTGCTAACTTAAACAATAACAAGCCCAAAGAGTTCAAAAATTGTAAGATATTTTACTGTTACTAACTTGTGTTTTGCCAATCGGTTCAGAAAGTGTACTTTTGCACTTTAATGAGTACAACACAAGCGGTTCTGCTATTAAAAGACGGCACGCACTTTATTGGTAAAGCCGTAGGCAAAATAGGCACCACCACCGGAGAAATTTGTTTCAACACAGGAATGACCGGTTATCAGGAAGTTTTTACAGACCCATCTTATTTCGGACAAATTCTGGTTCAAACCAATGTTCATGTGGGCAATTACGGCACCAATCTTACTGAAGTAGAATCAGGCGACATAAAAATTGCCGGTTTGGTATGCAGCACTTTTGCGCACCATCAGTCAAGAAAAATGGCAACTGCCTCTATCGATGATTATTTCATCAACAATCAGGTAGTTGGCATTCAAAACATTGATACCCGCAAACTGGTACGCCATGTTAGAGAAAATGGCGCAATGAATGCAATCATTAGCAGCGAATTTACTGATGTAGCGCAATTAAAAACTTTGTTGGCCGCTGTTCCGGATATGGATGGATTAGAATTGTCATCACAAGTCTCTACAAAAGAATTTTATACCACAGGTTCAGACATCAGCACTTATAGAATTGCTGTATTGGATTATGGCGTAAAGAAAAATATCTTGCGTTGTTTGAATGAAAGAGATGCGATGTGTGGGGTATTCAATGCCCATACATCAGCTAAGGAAATCATGGATTGGAAGCCGGATGGCGTATTGATATCAAATGGCCCGGGCGACCCATCAGCCATGCCTTATGCGGTAGAAACCGTGAAGACCTTATTAAACCAGAATATCCCAATGTTCGGTATTTGCCTTGGCAACCAGATTTTAGGATCAGCTGTTGGACTGCATACATTTAAAATGCACAATGGTCATAGAGGATTGAACCATCCTGTAAAAAACCTTTTAACAGGCCACAGTGAAATCACGTCTCAGAACCATGGATTTGCATTAAAGAATGAAGCCAATGACAGAGTTCAAATTACCCATATCAATTTGAATGATGATACCGTAGAAGGCATCCGCATTAAAGACAGAAATGCTTTCAGTGTTCAATACCATCCTGAGTCATCACCGGGACCCCATGATTCACGTTACCTGTTTGATGATTTTATCTCTAATCTAAAGAAATAGTTAGTAGGTTATTGGTTAGTAAGTTATTGGCCTTTGAGACGAAAGAGAAAATAGTCGACTGTAAATAATGACATAATTGACAAAAAAGAAATGAGTGAAATAAAGAGTTTTGAAGATTTGGAGTGTTTTAAATACTGTAAATTATTAAGACAAGAGATTTCATCAATGGTTAAAACATTTCCAAATAACGAACAATACAGATTAACTGACCAGATATTAAGATGCTCTCGTTCCGTAACAAACAATATAGCTGAAGGATTTGGCAGATTTCATTACAAGGAAAATGCTCAATTTTGCAGGCATGCCAGAGGCTCACTTTTTGAACTTTTGGATCATTTGCAAATTGGATTTGAAGAAGGGTATATTGAAATTGAAAAATTAAATAAATTGACTACACAAGCAAATGATTGTATAAGAATATTAAATGGTTTTATTAAATATCTTGTAAGCCAATCTCTCATTTCTAAAACATTATAAAACAGCAATCACACCAGATTAACCTAATAACCCAATAACAAATAACACAATAACAAATCATGAGTTTAATAGCTGACATTAAAGCGCGTCAAATCCTCGATTCAAGAGGAAATCCTACAGTAGAAGTAGACATTATCACCGAAAATGGTTTTCTGGGTCGTGCAGCTGTACCTAGCGGTGCAAGCACAGGTATTCACGAAGCCGCTGAATTAAGAGATAATGACAAATCTGTATACCACGGCAAAGGCGTATTAAAAGCTATCAGCAATGTCAACGAATTGATATTACCTGAATTAATCGGTTGTGATGTGTTTGAACAAAACATGATAGACCGCTTAATGATTGAATTGGATGGCACTGCCAACAAATCAAAATTAGGCGCTAACGCGATATTAGCTGTTTCGCTAGCCATTGCCAAGGCAGCGGCTCAGGAGAGCGGCCAGAGCCTTTACAGATACCTTGGCGGGGTAAATGCCAACACATTGCCATTGCCAATGATGAATATTTTGAATGGTGGAGCACATGCGGACAATGCAATAGATTTTCAGGAATTCATGGTAATGCCTGTTAAAGCTGATACTTTCAGTGACTCTTTGCGCATGGGTGTTCAGATATTTCATGAATTAAAAGCTGTTTTAAAAAGCAAAGGCTACAGCACCAATGTAGGAGATGAAGGTGGCTTTGCACCTAATATCCAATCGAACGAAGAAGCTATAGAAACAGTATTGATTGCAATCGAGAAAGCGGGTTTCAAACCGGGTGAAGATGTATATATCGCTATGGATGCTGCTGTAAGTGAATTATGGGATGCTGAAAAAGGATTATATGTTTTCAAAAAATCTGACAAGCGCCAATTGAGCAGCGATGAGATGGTTGATTACTGGAAAACCTGGGTCAATAAATATCCGATTATTTCAATTGAAGATGGTTGTGCTGAAGACGACTGGGCAGGTTGGAAAAAACTGACACAGTCAATAGGCGACAAAGTCCAATTGGTTGGAGATGATTTATTTGTTACCAATGTTAATCGCTTGCAGAAAGGTATTACTGAAGGTGTCGCAAACAGTATTCTTGTAAAAGTGAATCAAATCGGTTCTTTAACTGAAACCATTGATGCCATTAATCTTGCAACAAGCAACAGTTACACAAATATTATCAGTCACCGCAGTGGTGAAACCGAAGATAACACCATTGCTGATATTGCAGTAGCAATGAACAGTGGTCAAATAAAAACAGGTTCAGCTTCGCGTTCAGACAGAATGGCTAAATACAATCAGTTGTTGAGAATTGAAGAAGAATTGGGAGCTAATGCCAGATTTAACGGCAGAACTTTCAAGTATATCAAATAAGCAAAAAGAGAAATTTCAAAAAGCCGTTATTTTTTATGACGGCTTTTTTTATTGCCTGTAACGGGTTTTGCTTTGTAGTTTTTGCGTGAACTTGTCTTTTTCATTACAGACAGCGTTTCTACAGAGCGTTTATGCTTTTCTTCTTTAATGGTGGCTTTATCTTTAGGTGCTTGGGGTTTATAACCATACCCGCCTGTTTTACTAAAACCTGCTTTCTTAGGACCGTACCATTTTTTTCCATCAGGACCTGTTTCAACGGTTTGATTGAAGGCCATTTTTTTCTTTGGTGCTGCTGTTTTAGACGAGTCCTTCACGTAAGTCATCATCTCATCTATTTCCAATTGGGTAAGCTTACGCCATTTCCCCAAGGGCAAATCTTTCAAACGGATGTGCATCACCCTTTCTCTTACCAGATCCTGCACTTTATAACCAAGGGCATCGCACATTCTTCTGATTTGGCGGTTGAGTCCCTGGGTCAATATAATTTTAAACTTTTTGCTGCCAAGTGACTTTACAATACAAGGCAAGGTTACGGTATCGAGTATTGCGACACCTTCAGACATAGTGCGAATAAATTCGGGGGTTAGAGGCTTATCGACTGTAACGGTGTATTCCTTTTGGTGGGCATTACCGGCTCTCAATATTTTATTGACAATATCTCCATCATCAGTCAGTAATATCAAGCCTTCAGAGTCTTTATCCAAACGGCCAATCGGGAATATTCTTTTATTGTGGCTGATAAAGCGAATAATACTTGACTTATCCTTAGGGTCGGTGGTGCTCGTAACACCTTTAGGCTTATTAAAAGCAATGTATAGGCGGTCGGTTGAAGAGTATTTAACCCTTTCTCCGTCTATCGCTACCTTATCTTCTTCCTGCACGCGTGATGTAGGCAAAGCAAGTTTACCATTAATGGTCACTCTGCCTTGCTCTACCAATTCATCTGCTTCCCTACGCGAGCAAAAGCCTGACGAGCTGATAAATTTATTGATTTGTATACCTTCCTGAATTCCCATAATTGTTGGGGGCGGAGAGTGAGGGATTCGAACCCTCGATAAGCTTTTGACCTATACACACTTTCCAGGCGTGCTCCTTCAACCACTCGGACAACTCTCCTTTTATTTTAAGGGTGCAAAGATATTATTAATCCTGCAAACTTACTGTGCCTCATTTTCTTTATTTATTTTAATTTTAAGGGTTTTTAATCATTTATTTCTTTCTTTTAAATCACAGGCAAAAAAGGTAGTATTGTATAACAAATTTCAACAGTTATGAAAATACAATTACTGAAAACAACCGTAATTATTATCATTTTCTGCCTGACACAGGTTGTCATCGGCCAGGTTACACTGGTAAAGGATATTAATAAAGAAGGTACTCAAAGTTCAAATACCGTAATTCTTGGCAAAATCAATTCAAAATTGATTCTCAGCAGTTATTCCGATATGGCAATTGGCAATGAATTATATGTATTTGATGAAAGCTCCTCAACACTTACGCTTTTAAAGGATATTTACACAGGAAATCAAGGTTCAAACATTACCTATGTAGGCACATTGAACAATGAAATATTATTTTCCGCCAACAGTATTCTTTACGGTAGCGAACTTTGGAAAACAGACGGCACAGTATCCGGTACTGTACTGGTAAAAGACATCAATTCCGGCTCCAATCCATCAGTCATTCAATACCCCATTCAAAAAGGGTCTGAAATATTTTTTAATGCATCTGACGGACTGAACGGATATGAACTTTGGAAAACTGATGGCACCGGTACAGGCACTGTAATGGCAGCAGACATTTATCCCGGTGTTAACAGTGGCAATCCCTATGCTTTTGCAATAATGGGCAACACACTTTATTTCAATGCTACTAATGCTGCGGCAGGATCAGAATTGTGGAAATCTGATGGAACTAGCAGTGGTACTGTATTGGTTAAAGACATTTATTCCGGCACAACATCGAGTGGCCCTTATAACCTATTTACCAACGGCAGTATCATTCTATTTACAGCAACTGATGCCACAAATAATGCTGAATTATGGAAAACTGATGGCAGCAGCGCAGGCACAGTGCTAGTGAAAGATATTGCTACAGGAACTACGCCCTCTTACCCGGGCAATTTCACACTCTACAGCGGTTCTACAGTTCTATTCGATGCCTATGATGCAACGAATGGGACAGAATTATGGAAGACTGACGGCACAACAGCCGGAACGGTTTTATTGAAAGACATAAATCTAGGAACTAATAGCTCAGATCCATCGCCTATGTCTTTATTGAACGGTTATTTATATTTCAAAGCTTACAACTCTTCTCAGGGATTTGAACTATGGCGAACTGATGGCACATCAGGCAATACAACACTTATTAAAGACATTGAATCCGGAATTGGAGATGGTAATCCAAGTCAAATTATTACTTTCAATAATAAACTCTACTTCTCAGCTTATACACTCGCTGATGGCAATGAATTCTGGACGAGTGACGGAACCGGATCGGGTACAACACTTTTAAAGAATATAGATACGCGGGCCAGTGTAAGTAGCTCTCCAACCAATATAAAAATAGTAGGTTCTTCTATCTATTTCAGAGCAACAAATTTAGCAAATGGTACAGAAATCTGGAAATCTGACGGTAGTGCTTCCGGAACCTCATTTTTGTTTGACATCAACAAGATGGGCAATTCCAGTTCACCCGGTCAATTAACAGCCATAGACAACAAAATATATTTCAGGGCTATGGACTCATTGAGCATAGGAAGTGAATTATGGATAACTGATGGTAGCAGTTCCGGCACATTAAGAATAAAAGATATAGCCGCAGGAGCTGCCAATGGCCAACCTGGAGAATTTATAAAAAACCCTATGAGTGGAAAGGTTTTGTTTAATGCTTATGAATCTACTTCAGGGTTTGAATTATGGCAAACAGATGGCACATCGGGTGGTACTTCTCTTCTTAAAGATTTAAACTCCGGAAGTCCGCACTCACTTCCGAGCAGTTTTATAAATCTTGGTAATTATACCATGTTTAGAGCCAATGATGGAAGCTTGGGAGAAGAATACTGGCGATCGGATGGCACAGCTTCGGGCACAGGTTATATAACAGATATTTATACGGGCAGCAATGGTTCATCTATTTCAAGTATGTATCTGTATAATGGCTCACTTTATTTTGCTGCTAATAATTCAGCACAGGGTTATGAACTATACAAAGGCACCTCAGGATCCGCTACTGTTTTAAAAGATATTTACCCAAGTACAAGCGGTTCAAATCCTAGTGACTTTAATGAATCAGGTGGCTATTTATTTTTTAGAGCTACTGATGGCACCAATGGCAATGAATTATGGCGAACAGATGGGACTCTCGCTGGCACAGCTATGGTTAAAGACATATATACAGGTACCAATGCCGGCTGTATTGATTTATTTGCAGGCAGTAGCACGCTTTATCTAAGAGGCGTTGATGCTACCAATGGCCATGAACTTTGGAAGTCAGACGGCACATCTGCAGGCACTGTTTTAGTAAAAGACATTAACACAGGCACCAGTTCATCTAATCCGAGTTTTGGAGCTGAGGTAAACGGCAAGTTGATTTTTACTGCAAGTACAGCAGCCAATGGCACTGAATTATGGGTTTCTGATGGTACAACATCAGGCACTATATTGCTTAGGGATTTTAACAGAGGACCAACCAATACAACATTTGGCAATCAATGGAAAGTGTTGGGCACCTACGTTTACTTTATAGCAATTGACTCTACTTATGGACAGGAAATATGGCGAACTAATGGCACCAAAGCAGGTACAAGATTAGTAGCCAACATAGCACCATCAAATGCCAATAGTAATCCGAATACATTTGTTATTATGAATAGTGAGTTGTATTTCTCTGCAACCAATAATTTGGGCACTGAATTATTCAAATACACCCCTTGTATAGATGCAGATAATGCAATTGCTATCAATGGTAGAATTGCTTGTGCTAATACCAATAGTCAGGTAACAATACCCGCTTCTCAGGCAGGGGCTAGCTATCTATTATATGCCGGCAATACACCTGTAGGAACAGCAGTCAATGGAGGGGGCAGTATCAACCTCCTTGTACCGGGGGCCTATCTTACTCAACCCAGCAATGTTTTCAAAGTAGCCGCTATTACCAAATGCGACACTACATGGCTCACAGATACAGCACTAATTACGACTATAGCAAAACCGACAACAACTAATCTGATAGGTGCAACTACTGTCAATCCGCTTGAAACAACTGCTTATTCAGTGAAGTTCAATACGGGCTCAGTGTATTACTGGATTATTACAGGAGGCAACCAAACCAGTGGCGGCAATACCAGTGCTATACAGGTTACATGGGGCAATGGCCCAAGCGGAAAAATTCAAGTGTATGAGCAAAACACATCAGGTTGTAATTCCGACACCTTAACGTTATTAGTCAATGTTGGCCCTAATGATATAAAACGCATTACAACTGAAACACTTAATATTACCCCAAATCCCGGCAACGGTCTATTCTCAATCTCATTTACAAACAATAGTCTTTTGCCTGCTACTATTGTAGTGACCGACATCAACGGTCGCAATGTATACAACGACAGTTACAATGTAAATGGACAAGTAAAACGCTCCCTTAATTTGCAACATTTATCAGCAGGCATTTACACCATTACCATACAAATGGGCGACAAATTACTGACTGATAAGTTAGTTATTCAACACTAAGAATTTTCGATATTATTATATGAAAGAAGGACTGCAGAAGTAGTCCTTTTTTATTGCAATATTTTTTTTAAAGGCTAATTTTTATCTCAGCAAAGTCACATTGCCTTTTAATATATAGCGTTTGTAATCGTTACCTCTTGCGGTTACTTTATAATAATAAACGCCTTGCTGGCAAACCTCATCTTTGTAATAGCCATCCCAACCTTTCATACAATCTGTTGTGCTAAACACCAATTCACCCCAAATGTTATACACTTCAAACAGATAGTCGTAAACATATAATCCTTGAGGAACAAATTGATCATTGATTCCATTATTGTCAGGTGAAAATGCATTTGGCATATAGATGACAGAGTTGGGAACAATCATTAAATCATTGGAGATACTTTCTGCTTCAAAATCAGAAATACTTGACGTTGATTTTTTTACTGCCCTAATTCTATATTGATACTGTTTCACACCATTTGTAGGCGAAAATATATCTACAAAGAATGTATCCGTAGTTGTTGAAACAAGATCAAACGTATTTTGTTCTGAAAGTCGCAACACTTCATAATAAGCTACACCTTCAGGCCATTTTTGATAGGCTGTCCAATGAAAAGCCGGTGGTGCGTATTGCGCCATAGCTGAAGGCTTCAGTAAAACAGTTTTACCAATACCGGATGCACTACTGGTATCACCACAATCATCGGTTACTTTAATGTAATAAGTATAAGAGTGATTCTGCACATCAACACCCGAAAGTTCTATGTTAGCATCTTCCCAATTACTTGATCTTATTTTTCCATTTGGCAAGTAGGTCAATACATCCACATAATTACTGCGTTTGTATGTAGACGAAAGTAGCCATTGTACTTCAGTATTTTTATTGTCAACGACAGTTGCTGATGCTAATATTGGCTCTGGAATCGTATTGGTCCAAATGGCTTGCGCTTTTGCCGTATCGCTGTAAGACAATTGTACTTTTTGGTCGCCAATGGCAACTACCTGATAACTGTGATTGATGGTACATTTCACTGTTGTATCTATATAATTCAACACATCGCCTTTTAATACAGCCAATGTATCATTCATCCAGGCATTCTTAATATTTTGACGAAGCAATAGATATGATGACACAGGCCAGCCGACATAAGCATTCCAATCGACAATATTACTGTTAACAGCAGGACTGGCATTTACATGAACTGTGCAATGTGGCTTAGAGCGCACCAACTCTGATTCAGCTCCGCAATAGTTAGATTGCGTTATTTTAAAACAATGACTTTGCAAAGGATAATTTTTGACATCAACATTGAATAATGTTGCCAAAGGATCATTATCTGTTTTAACAGGCAACCATGCATTTTGATTTTCTCGATAGAGTGTATAATGACTGAAATCAATATCGGTACCGGGAGTAAAAATTATTTCAGCATTGCCATTTAAAAGACTTGCATTATCAATCTGTATCAATCCTACCAATTGTGTATCGGCAGTATGCATGTAGACGTTATCTTTTAAAGTATCACTGCAATTGTTATTGTCGAATACAATCAACTTCAGTTGCTCATCTCCCACTCTAGGATAATAGCTTGGGGCTTTATTATTACTTATGAACTGGGCATTACTGTACCAAAAATGATTAACACTACCAATAGCAGAAGAACTATTATTAATAACCTGTAAACTATCTCCTAAACAGAATTTATGTTTTACAACTTTAAAGTCAGCTTTAGGTTTACTAATCGTAATATTTTGATTCAATGTATCTGCGCACCCTTTTATATTTTCAGCTATCAATTGTGCATTATAGCTACCTATAGCATTGAATTTCTCGCTGTAATTAAGCAGAGTTGAAGCATGGGTATTTACCAGCCATTTATATTTCAATGCCGGATTAATAAGATTTGAAACTGATAGATTTTTAAAATCAACTACTGCGTCTTTACAATATGTATTGACATTAAAAAGTGCTTTAGGTCGAACAGCAACCATGATGGTATCTTTGGTAAGTACGATATACTGACAATTCAAACTGTCTTTCAGAATTAATTTAGGGTAATAGGTACCGCTATCGGCATACCGCTTTTTAATATTCGCTGTATTGCTCACCACACCTGTTCCAAAATCCCATTCGGCAGATACTAGCCCTTTACTATTCAATTTAAATTCAACCTCCAATGGTGCGCAACCTTTTTTATTCAGTACTGAATAATTAGCGACCGGACCGCCAATTTTAACGCCATCTTTGATTGTATAAGTGCTCGAGCAACCATTGACATTTTTTATGGTAAGTGAAATATCAAAACTGCCTGGCTGAGTAAACAACTTGCTTGGATATTGCTCATACGACACATACCCTCCTCCCAAATCCCATATATAATCTGTAATAGGAAATTCGCTATATTTACTACTGTCTTTAAATTCGGCAAGCAATGGTGGACATTGAATATTGTTATTGACGATACTGAATTTAGCTAACAATGCCGGTTGTGTTGCATACACAAACATTTCTTTTTCGAACTTACAGCCAGCAGCATCTGTCAGATAAATTTTCGGTTTGTAATACCCGGCTTTTTCGTATACATGCTGAATACTTATCGGGCCGTTATATGACTTACCATCGCCCATTACCCATGTGATATTTGCAGGCAATGCTGTTGACAATGAATCGACATCTGCTATCATGTTGTACTGCATAGCATCGCACTTCACTTTTGAAGTAACAAACACTTCTGCTTTGGGACCATAAGGTCGCACACCATAGAACTTCCTTGAAGTACAACCACTGATGCTATCCTCGGCTACTAATACAACCTGCACCAATGTGTCGCCACTAAAAGGCATTTGTTTTATTGTATACTGAATTATTCCATTCGCATTTGTAGCTTTCACGGTATCGCCATTTACCAGCCAATATTTTTTCTTTAATGCTGTATTTGAATTTGAATCTTTAAGATTAATTGTCAAAGGCAGGCAGCCTTTCAATGGCCATACTTTAGAAACAACTGTAGGACCCTTAATTGTAATTGTATCTGACGATTCATAGAGACAACCATAGGAATTCCATGCTTTCAATTTTGGCATAAAAGTGCCGGGTGTATTGTAGGCGTAATACACTGTATCACCTATTCCACCGGGATTTGCATTACTTGTATCGCCATTACCAAAGTCCCAATGCTGACGCGCTGCACCGGGGTATCCATTAAAGAAGTAAACCATTTGCGGTGTGCAATTCGGGACAAATTTTGCCGATATCAGTGAGACAGGTCCGGGCACTTTAAATTTTATCTTAAATGTATCGGAGCATGTTGTTCTTGAATTATGGGCGATTAGTATCACTTCATTTTCACTGTTTCTATCTGCTTTATATGTAAACTTAGTCAAATTGGCTTTTTTGCCAACACCTGAAATATTCCAATCGAGTGAAGTAAAACTATCCGATAAATTTTCGATGGTAACGCTATTGTTGTAGCAAGTATCGAATGTATAAGCAAATGCGGCATTGGGTCCTTTCAAATAAATGGCGCTGTCTTTTGTCATTGTATCTAAACATCCTTTATGGAATGACACCAATCGCAACTGCTGGATATACCCCAGCTTTTGCTTGAATTTAACTTTAACACTATCGCGGTTTGACGACATATTTTCGCCCAACACCCAAGACCACCTGCTGACTATTTTCATCAGATTTTTAGATGTTGTGTTGTAAAATTTCACCGGCTCATCAATACATACCCTGGTTTTATCAAACTTAAAATCAGGCTTAATTTTCATGCCTGCAAATATTAATGCCTTTGCAGAATCAATACAGCCGTACTTATCTTTTACAAAAAGTTTTAATTTATATATTCCAGTATCGGCATAAGTGAATTTCGGATTTGTTACTGCTGTAGTTACCCCATCGTGTTTCACCCATTTATAAGTATAGTTACTATTTAGCGCACTATTGGTTGTATTGGTTATCACAGGAATAAATGGCACACAACCACCACTGTCCTTCAATTCAAAACTCGCTTCCAATTTTTGTACGGCAATTTTAGGGAACATGAAAGTTTCGCTACAGCCTATTGAGTCATCAATTTGAACCAATACTTTATAAATGCCTGTATCGTCAAACTGATAGGACAACACACCTTTGGTGGTTTCAAAATTTTGACCGTCAATGAACCAGGTCCATGTTTTACCTAGCTTTACCGGTGCTTCAAATTTAGAATACAAGGCACCATCACAACTCAATGTATCCAATGTTTTCAGTATTGCTTTTGGTCTTTCCGATACTATGATGGTGCGGGTAATACTATCGCTGCAACCAACTCCGGACACTTTCAGTTTAATATTGTAAGTGCCTATTTTATTAAAAGTTTTTGTTGGTTTTTCAAGTGTTGAGGTAGAATTATCTCCAAAATTCCAGGCGTAGTCAAACACTACACTATCGGGGGTTGTGGTACTGGTTAACTGAGGATCGAAAGGTATGCAACCGGCTGAACTGGCTACACTGAAGTCGGCTTTTATACTGCCGAATTTCACATTCAGCACACTTGTTTTTACATCCTTACAACCATTGGCACTAAATGCAGTAAGGGTAATGGTATAATTGCCGGCCACACCGTACGACATACTTGGGCTAGCAACGGCAGAGGTAGTACCATCGCCAAAGTTCCAGGTGTAGGCACTGCTACCACGTGTAGACTTATTAACGAAATTAACATTCATTGGCCCGGTGCACGAGTACTTTTGATTAAACTCAAAGTCGGCCTTAGGAGCAGTGGTGATGGTGATAAAAGCATTTTTGGTAACTGTATGGCCACAGCCGTTGTAATCTTTAACCGTGAGTATCACATTAAAAGTACCTGCCTTGTTGTATTGCTTGTAAAAATCGACTTTAGAACCTGATGTAAGTCCATCACCAAAGTCCCAGGTGCAGGTTCTTAAACCTGTATCGCCCAGTATGCACAGGTTTTTAAAGGGCACCAGCTCTTTTAAACAATAATTGGGCTGAGGGATTGAGAAATCGGCAATGGGAGATTTTTTAACAACAATGTTGATGGTATCGGTATCTACACCGCCACCGGCATCGGTAATGGTAAGTACTACGCGGTACTTGCCTGCATTGGCAAATGTGTATTTGGGATCGGAGATGGAAGAAGAGCCACCATCGCCAAAGTTATAGTTCCAAGAAGTGATGGTATAGCTTGAGGTACTGAGATTTGTAAAATTTACTATGAGAGGGGCACAGCCTGATGTGTTAGAGGCCGTAGCAGAAGCATTGATTAAACCATAGGATTTAAAACAAAATGCTGATAATAATATTAATAGTAAGGCTCTCACCAAATTTTATAATATAATTAAGACCCTTGAAAAACTAAAACGCTGCCTTAATACCCGTAAAATTAGCCAATAATTCTCTAATTTTAGCAATATGGGGCAAAATATGACAATTGGGGGGGGGGGGTGCAGAATCAAAGCCCGGTTATCGGGCGCAATCCCAATGCCAGGGGTGAGCCCCTAGGCAATAGGTAAGGCAAAGTAGTATCCAAGCCCCGCAAATGCGGGGGCGCAATACCCATGCCAGGGGTGAAGCCCCTAGGCAATAGCAAGGCAAAGTTGCATCCAAGCCCTGAAAGGGCGAAATCCCCATGCCTAGGGTGAAGCCCTAGGCAATGGGCAAGGCAGCGACAAATCCAAGCCCGTTTATCGGGCGCAATCTCATGCAGAGGTGGTGTAGCCCCTCTGCAATAGCAAGGCAAAGTTGTATCTAAGCCCTGAAGGGGCGAAATCCCCATGCCTAGGGTGAAGCCCTAGGCATGGGGCAAGGCAGAAAAAATGGAAGCCCCGCACATGCGGGGCGAAATCTCATGCCGAGGTGGTGTAGCCCCTCGGCATCTCAACAATCATTCAAAAATAATTGGCATCGAAATTTTAGAGGGTTGGGGTACCTAGTGGCGGGGAGTGGTATTTTTTTACCCATGCATAGGGCTGCACCCTATGCATATAGATTGCGCCCGTAAACGGGCTTGGGGAGCCATTGCCTCTTATATTATGCGTAGGGCTGCACCCTACGCATATGGATTGCGCCCCGCATTTGCGGGGCTTTTAAAATTGAAATATTATTAGGATCTAAATTCTTAAAGAATTTACAAGCCCGTTTACGGGCGCAATATGTTACCGAGGGGTTTAGCCCCTCGCGCCTTACAATCATTAAAAAAAAATTGCCATTCCTGCGAATAATGATGATTTTTGAGGATATACAGAAAGGATTATAGCCCCCTATCGAATATTCCCTAATCTCTCCTGCTCAGCAAGAAATTTTCTTATTTCATCAATTTGAGATTGAATCATCCATTCCATTTCATGCTCAATTTCGTTATAATCCCCTTTTATCAATTTCCCCATATTATTATCTAAAAGATGGAGATATAAATGCAATAATTCATTTGATTCTCTATTCAAAATTTCATCTTTTGGCAATTCTCCAACAATATTCAAAATAGTATCTTTAAGAGATATATCTTGATTTTGAGTTGTGTAATAATTCCAAAACCTATATGACCATTTTACTTTTTTTATATTATAAATATCAAACTCTAATGCTATTGGATTAAAGTACAAAATAAAAAAAACACGATAATTAAAAATCGCTATTTTTTCACCTTCATTATATGGATAAAATGCCCAGCACAAACTATGCTTTTTCAAAACATTCTGAAAAATATTTATTGTCGTTATATATTCAATATCTCTCCTCAGGTAATTCATTTAAAAAATAATTCTAATACTTTGAATTCATCTAATGTCATATTAATGGGTTTATAACCATTAACTACTAGATGCTTTAACTCGTAGGCAAATATAGTTTGTGGAATCTTATTCTTATAAATTTTAACTAAAAGTCCTGGAGAAATTGGTGTAACAAGGTAGACATCATCTTTTCGGCTTATTGCATCATTCAACCACTGTTTATTGAAAATCAACCACCATTCATCATTAGACAACTTTTCTCCAGTCCTAGAAAAATACATATACTGATTTGGCATATTCAATGCATTGATTTGCCCCTTATTAACACCTATTCCTATATTTTTATAGTTGCCAATTTGTTTGAAAAAAGCCTCCATATGAGGATCAAAACTTCCCAAAAAAGTTGACACCTTTTCAGTACTTAGCTCAAACATTTTATCCCCTATCAAAATCGGCCTTCGGCTAATTCCTACAATGGTTTTGAGATTAACCATATGATCCGCCATGAAATATTGCATAATCGCTTCCGTTTCTTCTTGTGTTTTTCCAACTAAAGATGTTTTCAAATTTTCGATTATCTTATCTTCAATAATGGCAAAGGCATGATAAGTCCCATCTGTTTCTCCTAATAAAATTCTTGATGTTTTTAAATCAAATTTTACATAAAACCCATTACTGCCAACCACCATATCATACATCTGATCGCCTGCTTCAGATGCAAATGCTTTTGCCGTGGCATAAAGATTAGTCCCCGGCCCCTCCCATATGCCTTGCTTATCGTCAATATTACGCCATGCTATTTTTATTGAAGCTGATTGATTTTTAGCCAACTTAACAAAACTCTTCATTCCAAAATAGGCCATGAACCTAAATTTATTGACGTATTTCAAATAATCCTGAATACCATAAACCCTTATCCAATCATCGCACACCCTTTTCCGTAATGCCAGAATATTGTCTGCATGAATGTTGATTTTTGACAAGGTCACCAAATCAGCCTCAATAGCGATCACCGAAGCGATATATGATGCCGCTAATTCTTTGCTAAATGTTTTACTGGCAGTTTTGACATTAGACATTATCTTGGGAACAGATTTCACCCCTTGTTTAATGACCGTCTTACTCAACTGGGCCAGCCCTATCACCCCCATCACTTCATTAAATCTGTCTACAACTTTGGCATAGGTTGTATCATTCCCCATATCCGCCAGATTCAGTGTAAGGTTACCCGCAGCCGCTACCATGTTGCCGACCTCATATGCTGTAGCGGCATATCTTGTAAGTCGTGCCAACTCTGCTGTTTTAAGTATAATTCCTGGGCCAGTTGCTAGCGTGGCGATATCTACTGCTATTGCCGTTATTTTTCCAGCGTACTGGTTAAATGTTTTATCATCTGAATATTTAAGAAAAACTGCAGGCACCAAAGGCAATCCCCCATTTGAACTTTCTTGCATAAAAGCATCAATCATCCCTACATCTGAACTATTACTAAAATATATCAGATCAAAAGGGGAATCAAAGGTATAAGTAGTCGTTGGTGAATAATCGTAATCATAATACAGTATACCATTGACATAGTGTGTGCTTACTGATTTCACCAATTCCTGACTGAAGGTAATTTTACCATCAACCATCTCAATATCGCTATACACAAAATCACCTTCTTTTTTTGAACCGTAATTAATAAAATGGCTGCTCCAAAAAATTGTATGCTTAAGTGGATCAGCCTCTATTTGCTGTATTTTTTCATCTACTTTAGAAGAATGTAGCACTAGTCGAGTCAAGGCCTTCATTAATTTAAAATAATTATCAGACCCCATCCCAATTACAGCATCGTCAATTTCATCGACCAATACTTGCACTAATGGCAAGCCATTGACTTTTACAAACTCCAATGAATCAAGCATTTGATCAATCTGATTATCAGGTGTTGAATTAATCAACTTTACTGCAACTGTCTCCTCTCCACTACCCCGAATATGCATTATCTCATTGATACCGTTAGAGGCCAACAATCGCAATGCCTTAACCCTAATATCCAATAACAACTGATTATAAACACCATCATTCATTGTAATGAGAACATCAAAAACTTTTTCAGGATCATTGATTTTATTGAACACTTTTTCCTGCTGTGCTATTGACAACATGGACAACCGCAAATAATTCTCAAAACTCCACAACCCGTCTACTTTCAACGGTTCATCAAGATTGACCGAATAGGGCTTGTAATACTTTGGAAACTTTTTTAACAGCGCATCATATGTGGCAACATTATAATATTTATACTCCTCACCGAGATCATTAATCAATCTAACGATTCGCCTGCAATTTCCTTCATTGGATTTATAGTTAATATTTATTTGTGATTTTTGCCACCACTTCCTAGCATCTTCAGTAAGATTTTCTTCATCAAAATATTCATAACATTCATCTTTCAATTGAATACTTTTTAACATCTCCTTATTAATGAGAGTTAGCGTAGAGATAATGACTCTATTGGGTGAATGAATATACTTGTAATTCCCTTTACAGATTTCAAGCAAACAGGATTCCTTCTCAATTCCTGCATAAATAGTATGTATCCCTGCTTTACTATTCCTATAGACAAAAGAATCAATCAGCAAAAAATTATCATCCCCTTTATAAAATCCGGAAAAATTTTGCTTGCCATACACTGATGAATTATAACTAACCCCCTTATAAATAAAGCTTGTAACAACACCTATACTATTCTTAGATGTATTCGACAGTATTTCATTTTTCCCGCCAGTATAAGCCATACTAAAATATATTGCCCCAATAGAATCTGAATGAAGTGTAATTAGGCCTCCATCAGGTTGCACAAATTTCAAATACCCGCTATCAGCAATCCCCAAATCTGCTAGGGTTCGTCTTTTATTTTTTATTATTTTTCCCTCTATCGCTTTCTGAGTTATTGATGTTTTTAAATTATTAAGAAATTTAGGATCGTGAATGGCCATCCATTGCTTGTAGTTCAATAAACTTTGAGGAACATTGTAATCCATTAAATTTTGTGTTCGTCCTGCCCGACTAATATCCTCACCAAACGGATGCTCTAAATACAATTTTCCATGACCAAATTCATGTGCAAGCACCCTTGCCGACAATCCGGATGAATTATTCAAAAATAAAAATCCAAATTGCTCTCCAAATCTCATAAATCCATCAGTATTTTCTGATGATTGATTCAGTAAAAAGAAATATGAAGTATCACTTTCAGTCAGGTATCTATATTTTGCTTTATAGGCTGATATAAACTGAGTTAATTTGCTGTTGTAAGTATTACTGAGCAATGATGCCTCTGCATTAATTGTTTCCTCATCTTGGCTATAACCCGAAACTTCCAAGTTTGTCCCTTGAACAACTGACGGCAAAACACCATAGGCTCCATAAATACCCTTTAGCTGAGCCATTATATCTAATCCATCTACTTGTATTCCTACACCATTAACAGGAATTAACTTTACAACAGGCTTCTTTGCATCAACATTGATTAAATTTATCTTACCAAGAATCCATCTTTTAGGTGTTCCTTTACCATCAACACTATATTTAGCGACAGCCCAAATTGCATCTGCATAAAGATGCAGTCTTCCTTTAGCAGTTATACTAAAATTCATCCCATCCCTTAAAAATGGCAATCTTGTCCCATCACTTCTAATAAAAAAAACACTGTCTAAAGGGCAACGAATTTTACTGCCCTGAACAAATTTTGCATTAACATTTATACTTTCCCCTGTAACAGCTAAATGCCAACCGACATTATAAGCAGTATCCAAACATTCAAGTTTATCATAGGTACTTCCATCTGTCAATTTAGATATATCAAAAGCATCGTATCCATTGGATGGCTCATCATAAAAAAACAATTTAGCCATACCGGCAGGCAATTCAGTTGGCGAGATTTCACCGGTTATATCCACTTTAACCACAGGCTCTGTTTGAGGACCTTCGCTTTCAACAATGACACCTCCTTCACTTATATAAAATACTTTACCCTGTTTGTCTTCAACTTTATAATTTTTCCCTTTGACTAAATTCTGCTTACCACCACTACCACTTATTATTATCTTACCTGTTTCCTCATCCAACACAATATTATCAATCACGCCATCATAAATAACTTGATTGTTTTTATTCCAATTTTCTCCAAAAAAAGAACGCCAATTTTTTGCAAGACTTTGAACGCTTCGGTTGCTTAACTCCAAAGGGGCCTGCAATAAACTTATTTTCCCTGCAATCATTCTTTTATCTGAATTAATCCTTATGTTTTCAAATGTGCAAGGCAATGGAACAGGTCCTGAAAACGGCATTGTCACAAGTCCGGTCCCACTAAATAGTCCATTACTTCCTGTGGATGCCAAAATTCTAACTTTGAAATCAGCTGCTTCAATGATTTCTCCGGCTTGTAAAAGAATAAGAGGATTGCTGTTGCTTAAGTTAATTTCAGGCAAAGCATTCCCGCATTTCCCAGTCCAATCATTGTAAGCACTCGTTCCATCTGATGTTTTAAAAGTTACTAAATCAGTTGATTCACTTTCATTATAGCTACAAGTTGCAGTTACTTTAACTTCGTAAACTTCATTAGGTGTTAGCTGAGTGAGTAAACAAGCATTTGAAAAAACGACATCTGTTTTAAACATCTTTTCACTCTTTTTTTTGTAATACACCATATAACTCCTTGCGTTTGTCATTTCATTCCAAACAACCGAAGCGGATGTCCCTCCTGTATCTTTTATCTCTATCTCTGATGGCGATGCACATTGACTTCCATAGGTAAAAGACACTATTTGACTATATCCATTATTTTCGAAAACATCTTTCCCGTCTACATCAATTGCCTGAATTTGGAGTGCATAACTCCTCCCTTCAATTAAAGAGGGATCACCAGGTCCAAATACAAACACTGTTTGAGAAACTACCGTTTCAAAAAATGGCAATAATGTGCTTTGCATAACTTCATTAGGATTGCGATTATTGGCCGACATCTCAACTAGTCTGATTTTATACCTCACTTTATCTATTAGTTGAGGTGTTATTGTATGTCTTGGCGTAAAATGAATTTGCAAAAATTGGGGTTGCTGAACAGCTATAAAACTCTTGTCAAATGGGAGATTTACAATTGGTGGCAAGTGCTTAAACAATCCGGCTGATGCAAACCCATTGTTACTGACTTGAACATTGCGATAAGGATTAATCGCTTTAAAACTAAACTGATAAAATCCTTCAGGCAGATTACTTCCACCCGCTAAATATTGACTTTTTGAAATTCCTGTAAAATTAAGATTGGCCGTATTAAAGAGTTCCGAAAGATCAACGCCTGACAACAATAAAGGGACACCTGCCGTTAAGAAATATGAAGTAGGCCTGAAATTTTCTGCTGTTTCAATCACAATTCCCTGTCCTTCTATGCGCATATGAAGATAGACTTCTACTTGAGGAGTTGTAAAATCTTTATTGAGCAAATTGATACTCAAACGACCTGCATCCAGCGCATACTCAGGCAAGTTTAGCGTATTGGGTGGATTAAGACTTATTGCTATTTGTACAGGGTAATTTTGAGCAATGCTTTTTCCAGTTATTAAAAAATACATTGCTAATAAAAAATATGATTTAAACACTTTCATATTATCTAAATTTTTCTTCTTTTAATTGTAAATAAATCTACACTTACAGCATAGTTCAACATAAACGTAATTTCATTGAAAAGCATACTTGATTCATATGGGTTTGTAGTGGGAGAATCTTTCCTATTTAACAATAAAAAAGACACAGAAAAGCTATGAACCTTCTTTACTGTATATGCCGCTAAAATTCTCAAATTAAACACACCTCCAGCATGCGCCCCTTTAATGAAGCTACCCGTGTAATTAAAAGCCACTGAAGGCCTTAAACGCTTCTTAAACATTGGCTTACCAAAACAGAGGACCGGTGAAATACTCAACACTTTAATATCATTGATTGTTGATTGATTACCATTCATAGACAATATAAACATCTCCCCACTTTTTTTCCTTTGATAACTATAACCTAAATTACCATTATAAAAAGTATTGCTATTAATCAAAACTTCATTTCTCAGATCACTTGAGGTTTGTACTGTTATCATAGCTAAAATACTTGCTGTTGACAAACTATCAGAATGTAATATCACATTTATATTACCCATTAAATTCCTTGAAACTTGTCTGAATTTTAAAGTATCAAGCATCATGTAGGGATTATTTTGATTTTGAAAATCATTGACCGGACGGGTATTGGTATAGCTCAGAAAATTTGAATAATTAGCTGTGAATGTTATGCCTTTTTTAAGTAAGCAGTTGATGCTTGTATTCGTCACAAGTCGCCCCATGGTATTAAGTTTTGTTTTTTGCAAATTATCTCTTTGTTTGCCAATGGTGCTATTGAGATTTACTTTTTGCTTAAAGACTTTAGCAGAAAATGTTGCAGTTATATTTTCCAAATCACTTGTAAAATAATACGCTCCAAGTGTCTTATAGAATGGATCAATTCGTTCATACCCCAGCTGCAAACCATAGTTGTTTATTTTATAAGACAATGAAGATTTAAATGCTTTATAAATTCCTGTAGAAGTATTAGCATCAAAAAAACGGGGCATTCTATCATTGACTAATTGATTATTCTTATTTTCATTAAAAATTGATACTGATGCTTCACCATTAAACTCTAATTTTTTTTTAAATGTTTTTTGATAGTTCAAACTCCCACAATGATTTTGCTTAGGCTGGAGAGGATAAGGCATATCCATTACGTTTAATGACCTCACATCATCAGATGCCGTGAATAAAACCATATTAATTGCACCAATAGATTGATCCTTATATCCAATCTTGCACCCTCCTCCCATTCGCTGAAATGCCGGCAATATATTCTGACTAATGAGTTCAGGGGTATTGGGAATTTTCTTTTGTAAGCGTCCATAAAAAGCATTAAATGACAACTTCCCCGGTGTCAGTTCAAGTGCACCCCCATTGAACAAATGACCATTAACAGTATAACCTGAATAATTACATGAAATAGTACCTGCATGTACTGTTATCCATTTATAGCTAGGGTGAATAGATGTTTGATTATAGGTAGGTTGAGTGAGTTGACTACCCAAATTAGAATATGTAAAGTTAAAAGGTGCATTGATTACCCCTAATATCTGAAATTGAAGATTTCCTGAAAAAAGATATGAATAAGGTTGCCGAGATGGATTTTTGCCTGTGGCATAATTAAAAACCTGATTAATAGAGACACCTCCCGCCCCCTTCAACAAATCACTTTTAAGCATGGCGTCAACATTTTGAGACAATGCTGAAGCAGGACCGATTAACACAAAAAATAGTACAAATTTTAGTTTGTAGTTTTTAGTCATAGTTTATTACGAATTAAAAGATAATAGCCCTGACTCAAAAACTTGATTTTGGTTTCACTCTTATTTTTATCAAATAATTATTGCTATTTTTTTAAGAGAAAAATACTAGTTCATTATTCGCAATAAAAATATTACCCCAAACTAAAACTGTTTAACAGCAACATATTTCACAATTTAATTTAAATTTAGAGAACCTTATTTTCTTAAAATAAATCACCCCTAAATTTTCCATATATCAACAGCTTAAAACAACAAATTGTGAATATTTATTTTCGCAAATTCCATGAAATCAATTCTCATAAAATAAAACATTCCATTGTTTTATTTTAAAACAATCTGTATTTTTGTATTCAGCTAAAAACAACCAACCATGCATACTCCTATTACACAACAGCAAGCCGGGCTGCGCATAAGCGAGCTTAGGAAACTAAAAGGCCTGTCGCAACAGGAACTGGCAGATAAAATAAATATGTCGCGCCCTTCGCTGGCGCAACTGGAGCTAGGCAACAGGAGCATTGATATTTTTGAACTGGAACAACTGGCCATGGTATTGGGTTTTTCAATCGATCGTTTTATGTCGGCCGAATTTAGCCCCGAAACTGTACCCAGTGAGAAAACAAAACAAAAAAAACAAAGTGAGCGCATAGCGGTGCCTACCCTACAGATAGCCAAACTTAAAAATGTGCTGCTGTACATATTAGAAAAATGTGCGGGCAAACCCAATGTGGGCGAAACTGTGCTGTACAAGTTGCTGTACTTTGCCGATTTTAATTACTACGAGCAATATGAGGAACACCTTACTGGTGCCAAATATCGCAAGCTACCCTACGGCCCTGTACCGGCTAAGCTTGATACGATAATAGCACAAATGGCTGCTGATGGTGAGCTGCAAAGGGTGAAAACAAAGTACCACGGACATACACAAACCCGCTACCTGCCGCTGCAAAGGGCTAACCTAATGGAACTAAAAGCCAGCGAGAAGGAAACACTGGACAGGGTGATAGAACAAATGGGTGATTGGTCGGCAACAGCTATTAGTGATTACTCGCATAAGGACATGCCCTGGCTGGCTTCGAAAGAGGGTGAGGATATTAATTACGAATTGGTGTTTTACAGAGACAGTCCTTTTTCAGTAAGAACCTATAGCGACAGTGAATAATGGCGATGCGCTTTGACTCTTTAGCTGAATACGAAAGGGATTTAAAATCGCTTTTGAAAAAATACAGGACATTGCATGATGACCTGGAGATAGTAAAAAAGGTACTGAAGATAGCGCCTGATGAAAATCCCCCTCGCAGTTTTAGAATCAATAACCTGGGACTAACTACCTGTATTATAAAAGTAAAAAAGATAGCCTGCAAAGCGCTAAAAGGCAGTGGCGCAAACTCGGGCCTGCGACTGGTATACGCTTACTTTGAAGTGGAACAAAAAATTGTATTCATTGAACTGTATCACAAAAACGAAAAAGAGAATGAGGACAGGCAAAGAATACTGAAACACTTTGAGTAAGTTAACAACAAACGGTAATGTGTGTATTTACCACCAACTGACCTTGCTCTCCACCAGCTCCCAGCCATAATTTTCTGATTCATTATAGTACTTAATAAGACCCACGCCACTGGCCCAATAGTACACGGTGGTGGGGAATTGGGTATGTGTTGTTGTATCACTTTTATACCACAGGTAGTCTTTGTCGACCCTAAACTTGAGTACTTTATAATAGGTTTTGTTGTGCAAGGTATAAGCACTGTCGACTCCTAAATACGTG
The DNA here is from genome assembly GCA_040386935.1 of Bacteroidota bacterium. GTDB lineage: Bacteria > Bacteroidota > Bacteroidia > NS11-12g > UBA955 > JABMMZ01. Next base: position 69,843 of record JAZKEQ010000001.1, read on the forward strand.
GTGGTGGAACCGGCATTGCTTACCGATTTGGCTATATTGGTAGGGCCGGCAAATGTTACAATGGATGTTTTATTAACATAAGCTATGCTTCTGGTTAAAATAAATTTATTGTCGAGTGAGGTGTTATTCGCAGGGTATGTATTGCTAACTTCTCCATAAGTTGATTTATTAAATGAACTCCGTGTAATCCTTTGAATGCATTCATACTCTATTTTCATCCATATATTTTTATCCATTCTAAAATCAACTATCATAAGGCGAGGATAATTATATTGCAAATAATGAGTATCTAATTGGTTTGTTAGAGAATTTTGATAAACCCACCAACTTCCTGGCTTTTGATTCAAATATTTTTTTTCTTCTTCGATGGTGTACTTGCGTTTGCTGTCAAAATGATCAGACCCCTGGCCAATATCATTGCGATAGCATGATGTAGCAACTGTAATTAAAACGACTACAATTAGCAATAATTTAAACTCATATGATTTTGCCTTAATCACTATTATAATTACCCAAGTAAGAACGAATATAAGCAGTATTTATTATATTTAATCACTATGCAAAAAACAAAGCTTTAGGCAACCCCCTACTCCACCCTATACACCCTATCCATTATCTGTCGAGCTACATGGGGGCGATAGTGCGATGATTCGTAGTAGTTGGTATAATTGGCTGTTATGCTATTGATACCCGAAAAATTGTGAACCTGTGCGGCACCAAATATGATTTGCAATGTGGTAACATCAGCAGGGTGCATGGCCAACTGATCGTAAAGCGGGCTGATGATGATATGATACTGTGTATGCTGTAGCTGAAATACTTGCGCTATGTGCTGTAACAATAAGCGGTGCTGCTGCTGAATAACCTGTGGGGCATATTGCTGTGTGGCGGGCCGCGTATAAAACTCGGCCATAAGCTGTGGGGTGTAATACTGCTGCTGTTGTATTTGCTGCTCGTAAGCCTGAAACTGCAACTCGTTAGTAATAGCATGATAGGCTGTGGGGCGCTGGTCGATAAGGTTATTGGCCTGCATATAGGGTTTGGCCCGACCGCTTATTTTTAAATCGGCATAGGTGTATAAAAACTGTGGCGATACAAAGGCGCTGATGTGGGCCAGATGGAATGCGCCCCAGTTGCTACCACCGCTTAATACCGGTGAGGGCACAAACAGATGGCCGCTGCGTGGTGTTGTTTGCGATAGCAATACATGGTCGACTATGAGCAGTGCATGGCGCAGCGGCCTGCCTTGTTGGTGGATGTAATTAACTTTTTGATGGATGCCATACAGGGTTTCGGCCGAGGCATCGAAGTGAAAGCAGTGGGCGCTAGTGGGCAAATGCTGTTGCCAATCGGCTACGCGATAAAAAATGGAGCGTGAGTTGCCAAAAATAAATGCATTGTACTGCTGTGTGCTGAAGTATTGATTGTAGGTACTGGCGCTGGCATGATCCTTATTAATACCTATGCGGGGCTGCATACCATCGGCATAGTAGGATGTGCATGGCCATATTACTTTGAATGGATCGGCAATGCAATAAATGAGTACAATGAGTATGAATGGTGCAGTGAATTTGAGCAGGGTGATGAAGAATTTTTTCATGTTTTTAATAGTGTTGGTTTGATAAAATTAAAACTGAAAATAAATGAACTGTTGTGGCGATGCACCAAAGTACAACAATGATAAAATGAGGATGTAATACAGGCTCCAGCGCACAGGGCGCCACCAATGTGTACCTGCTGCTGCCAGTGCATGGGGCTGATGGCGGGTGTGCCACTCGGCTGCTACAAACAGTGCTACTAATAACAGTGTGAGCATGGCCGCTCCCCTGCCTTCAAATTGTGGAATGGTGAACAGTGATGATGAAAATATTTCTGAAAAATACTGCAGTGCATGGGGCATGCTGCTAGCCCTAAAAAACACCCAGGCAAGTGTGGTGAGTGTAAAGGTCAACAGTATGCTACCCAGGTGGCTGATGTTGGCAGGTGTGTTTGCTGCATCACTTTTTTGTTTTGAGGCCCACCATACAAAAGGGATAATAAAAAGGGCGTGCAGGGTTCCCCAAGCTATGAAGGTATAGTCTGCTCCATGCCATAGGCCGCTTAGTAGGAATACAATGCAAATGTTGCGAATGTGTTTTGCTTTGGTGCCGCGATTGCCGCCAAGGGGTATGTACACATAGTCGCGAAACCAGGTGGAGAGGGAGATGTGCCAGCGCCTCCAAAACTCGACCATGGAGCGCGAGAAATAAGGTGTATTAAAATTGCGCATGAGCGAAAAGCCAAACAAGCGGGCTGTGCCTATGGCGATGTGTGAGTAGGCTGAAAAGTCGCCATAGATTTGAAATGAAAAAAAGAAGGCGCCTAGCAACAAGGTGCTGCCGCTGTACTGTGCTGAATTATTAAAAATCTGATTGGCATATATGGCGCAATTATCGGCTATTACTATTTTGGTGAACAGACCCCAGAGTATCTGCCGCATACCATCGGTGGCTGCTGTATAATCAAACTGTCGCTTGACATAAAACTGTGGCAGCAGGTGCGTGGCCCGCTCGATAGGACCGGCTACTAACTGCGGAAAGAAACTAACAAAGGCTGCAAAGGTGATGGGATTGCGGGTGGCAGTTAGCTGTTTGCGATACACATCGATGGTATAACTGAGCGACTGAAAGGTGTAAAAACTAATACCGACTATTGGCAGTAATTTGATATGCAATGAATCAGCCGACATAGTAGCTCCAAAAAATGTGAAGGCTGTAACAAAACTATCGATAAAAAAATTACTGTATTTGAAAAATGCCAGAAAGCCGAGGTTAACCACTATGCTGAGTGTTAACAGCAGTTTGCGCGCTTTGATATTTTGCTGCTGTTGCAGTGCTACGCCTATGCCATAATCCATAAGGGTGCAAAAGACTATGAGGGACAGAAAGCGCCAGTTCCACCAACCGTAAAACACATAGCTGGCGGCTACTATCAATGCATTTTGCAAGGCCAGATTTTTACCCACTACAAACCAATACAGTATGAATACTATTGGTAGAAATATGGCAAAGTCGATGGAGATAAAATGCATGAGGCGTATGTGTATTTACTATTCTATTTTTTTATAAATGCGATAACGAGCAACTAAAACCGGAGAGAGAAAAACACGGATTATTTGAATCCACAATACGATAATGGAGGTGCGCAATAAGTAGCTATAACTGCGACACAAGCGCAATTAAATATAAGTTGGGCAGGTTTCCAAATCTGCCAATTAGAATAATAAGGAAGTTTAAAAAGTGAACAGTGCTTTTATAAAAAAAGCAATAGAAAAATGTGACGGGATTGGGCTTAGTCTTTTTTGCGACCCTGAAACTCGATGCTATCGATAACCGGAGGACCTTGTCCGCGCTTACCCCATCTGCGGGTATAAATGGTGATGAGGGCTGTGCGACCGGCCTTGTGCGGTCTTCTGGTTTTGGTAGCGGTGGCCTGGGAATCGGTAGCCAAGTGTGTTAGTTTTTTCAGTCGTTGCAGCATAAGTAGAACTAGTATTGCTCATAGGAACATGAACAATGTGTGTTTTCTAGGTGCAAATATACGGCTATTGACGTTAAATTGGTGTAGCGCCAGGGTTTAGTTTGTGTTGTTTTTTCAACAGCTTGTGGATGATGAAGGCTGATAGATACAGTGTTGCCACTCAATCAAAACAAGTAGCTCATTGTACTTTCTTTTCAACTCTTAATAACAATCCGGATACAATAGTTGTATAGCAATAAAACCAATTAAACTTCCATAGATTTTTATTATCCAACAAATAGAATGTTACAAATAGCCCAAGTAGTACTGTGCCTATAACAATGCTTTTAATTCTTATTACTGAAACCTGACGCTTAATTAATGTAAAGTAAAGGACTAACACAATTATTCCCAATGGAATTGAATATAGCAACCCAAATAGAATAAATATAACATAAGTCGAAAGAAAATCCTTTAGACCTTCTATAAACATCACACGTTCTCCTTTTAACAATACACCTTCGAGCAGTAATAACAAGGGTGTTATCGTTAAAGTAGCCAGCCATAGCTTACCGGGATAGGATTTATTGTAAACGCTTTTGTTCATATTTATCAATTCTGATTTCGGGGACTCACTCTTAATAATAATCCGGCAACAATAGCAGTGAAGGAATATAAACTACTGAAGGTCCACTCAAACCCATTACTCATAATAAAGAATGTTACAAATATGCCAAGTACCACTGTACTGATTATAATACCTTTAATGATTAATGCCGACACTTCTCGTTCGATCAAGATAAAGTAAAGCACTATTACCACTATACCTACAGGTATAGAGCACATGATTTCAAAAGCAAGTACCAGACAATAAATACCAAGCAAACTCCCCAAACTACCTATCTCTTTACCATTTAACAATATACTTTCTACTAATAACAACAAGGGTGTTAGTGTTAAAGTTGCCAGCCATAGTTTGCCGGGATAGGCTTTATTGTAGATTTTAAAGTCGTTCATATTCATCAATCTTGATTACGGGGACTGACTTTCAACAACAATCCAACGACAATGACAACACCTGAATACAAACTACTGAAATACCATTCAAAAGTATTTGACATGAGATAAAATGTTATAAATATTCCCAATACTATTATACTGATCATTATTATTTTAACGACTTTGATAGTTATTCCTAAATCAATCAAAATCCAATACAGCCCCAATGCTCCCACACATACAGGCAATGAAAATGGCATACTGATTAAAACAAAAAAGCTATAAACTTCAAAAAAGCCACCAAAGTCATGAAAATTTAATGCGCTGGCGGCATGTGTCAGCATATTTTGACCAATAAACAATAATGGGGTTATCACAAGAGTAAGTATCCATAGCTTGGCTGCATAAAAATTATTGTAAACTTTAAAGTCGTTCATCATTAACTCTTGTCTAAATGCAAAGTGTACAACCAATATTTTTTACCGAATCGCAATGGCAATTCGCTGAACACTGTAAAGCCTAAACTTTCGTAAATATGTCGGGCGGCATGCATCATTTCGGATGTGTGAAGGGCGATGATTTGTTCGTTAGTTGCCCTGGCGTAATCAACGCACTGCACCGTAAGCGCCCTTGCGATGCCCAACCCCTGATAGTCGGGGTGCACACTCACCATGCGGATATAACTCCACTCATCGGGGAACACGTCCCAGGCATTGCCATGGGGAACATAAAACGACATACCTACAATAGTATCATTATGCTCGCACACAAAACAACGCGACTGTGCAACTAAGGCTTTGAACTTAGTATCATCATTCAATCCTGTTGACATCTTGGCCCAATCTTCTGCTCCCAATTCAGGTGCATATTGACTGAATGCTCTAACGCCCAATTGTTTCAGTGCATCGTAATCACCGGGAACACTGAGTCGATATGTGAGTATTGGAGATGCCATAATACTGTTAAAATTATTTAAGCTGTTTTAAAAAATATTGATGTGAATGAATGACTACTGCTGCATTGGTTAGTTCTTCGCAATTCAATTCTTTGGCGGATACATAGATGGTATCTTGTTTTAACTCATAAGTATTGAATCCAATTTTACTGAGGCCTGTGATACCACCATAGCCAACAGTACAACGCCCTTTTTCATAAACGATTAGTTCAATGTATCCGGGTGCTTCAGCTCTGTAAATACTGCCTATAGGCTTACCTAAAAAAATGCTTTCCGACCAATTGTTCAACATCATACTTACACATAACACACCTGAAGCAACACCCAATGACAAGGCCAACCACTGCTTACCTTTTACACAAATGTAAATAGCGGCTATAAAAACAGTGAACAAAACAAAATACAACAAGCTCAAAAATTGTATGGGCACATACTGCTGTAAAAACACTTCTGTAATTAAGACAAGTGCTATAATCGAAAAAACGATTGTTGCTATTCTTCCATTTGGTGTCATTCAATAGTAGAATTATTTCTGTGTTTTCTCTTTTTTTCTTTGCTGAACATTTCCAAAAATTTTTGGGTTGGATGCGGAACCATCATTCTAAAGGTTTCCCATTCAGCAACTTCACCTCCTCCTGCTTGTTGAGGCAAACTGCTTGTATATTTTTGAATTATTCGATCTAAGGGAAATATCAAGGGTTCTCTATAAAGATCCCAGTGCGTAATTTTCAAACTGTCATTCTTAAACTTTATAACAACTGCATAATACCTTGTCAAACCACAGTGACTAAAATCTGATTCATCAATCATTGTATCTTTTTTGCTTATCATCTTTACAATTAAGCTATCAATTCTTTTAAAAACTGAATCAGGCAAAATACCATAATTGACTCTTCTCCCCTTATCAGACATTACAAAAAAAGATTTATTGGAATCTAAAGCAAAACTATATTGCCCCATTCCACCTTCCATATCGAACCCCCCAAATGTAACTTCAAAATTTGTAAATCCGGGTTTATATACTTCCTTTACTTTAGCTTTTGGTGTGCAACTGAATAAAAAGCAACACAAAGTAATAAGCGCTATTTTTACTGTTACATGTATCGGCATTATTTCACAAAAGCATTTTTTCTCAATAACAATAAAACTATTCCTACGAAATTAATGCTCAAACCACCTATCAACAATTGAATATTTGTTTTGATATCGCGTTCGCGCTCTGTTAGAGTAGCAAAAATCTCATCACTTTCAGCTGTTCTATACCATTGTTCATCAACAGACACCTTGAGGTCGATGTATTGCCCCAAAACCAGCCATATATAAACCGGTACAGATAATACGAGAATGACCAGAATTGCATAATAGATTGTTTTATTCATAGTGTGGTTTTTATTTATCTCTTCCTATAAAGCGCTGTTTACCTAACAAAAATTGTATGGCACGGTTTATATTTTTTTCGAGTGAGGCTTCCGTTTTCATAAAGCTGATGTAACGGAGTATTTCTTTTTGACGCGATGGCGGCAATGCATCAAAGGCCGCTTTAGCTTCAGCATTTTCATTCAATGCTTTTTGTAAACGGGGGTGCATGGGCACAATGCGCGGCACGGCATCGTATTCAACCACAACATCGGCCATATCGCCAACATCAATACCGGCTGCTTTGCGCATGGGCATATTGAGATACAAGCGCCATTTGCCGCTGTATTTAACCAAATTCTGTTCGTAAGGATGTCCGTTGAGTGTGCCTTTAATCTGAATAGCCCCTTTGTCTTTACCTGCCTGTTTGAAAATTTCGTTCAATACTTTAGCGGGCAACAACACATAGGGATTGACGCCTATGATGAAAATTTTTGCGCTAAAGGATGGCATAACAGGTGGTAAAATATGACTGCTGAAATTTAGGGAATAAAAAACATTCGACCTACAGCTTTCGATATATGGCAAAAAATAAGGGAGGAGGGTAAGCCAACTACCCCGGACTGAAGCGGTACCCCGAAGCAGTGAAGGCATGTTCGGCTGAGAGGAAACATGGGCGATTAGCATGAGCCACTGTTCTGATACAGCCGACTGACTGAACTGCGAGGCGTACAGCGAAAGGCCGGATAAGGTTCAAAAAAATTACAACATTGTTTTATGCCCAATCTCAATCCTCTCAATAAAAAAGGAGCCTTGTTTGTGTTTCCTTTTTTTGCGGGTATAGATGGTGATGAGGGGCTGCTGCGCTTTTCTGGGAGTGTGATTATTGATATCCAAGCCATGTGGTCGACTTAGAAAAAAGGTTCCCAGTTTTTTTAATTGCTTAATCATAACCAGTGGATGCTTATGCCGGGGACTCCGGTATAAATCATTGCGTTTTTTAGTTTACGCCATAGCAACACCGCGTTTTGGAATAGTAATGTGTTTTTCATAGTTTTAGTTTTATTATTTGGTCGTTTGTTGGGGCCATTCGCTAGTACTTCGCTTGGCTCCCAATATTGTTTCGTACGCCTTTGGATTATCCCTGTACCAAAACCTTGCCATATCTTCACCAAACAAAATATTGCTGAAGTGAAATGCTTTTAAAATATTTCGAAACGGGGTAAAAACAAACATGGTTTTGAGTACTTAATCGGATTCGAAATTAGCTGTATGCAATGGATGTGGCAATGGTTAAAACACCCATTTTAAAAGGTGTTTTTCCGGACCCCCACCGTGAAAACACGCAGCAGGGTTTTTAAAACTTTCAATCATCTCATTATCTACAACTTAACTATTTTTTATATTTCCAAATAATACATATTATTTCCTTAAAAAAAGAAAAAGGCTCCGGCTTTTACGCTTCCGGAACCTTTTATAAAAACAAACACGATGCTTTCTTATTTATTCAATGATGATTTTTACAGATTCGCCTGTACTGCTCACCACAATATACAATCCGGGTGACCAGGTACTGCAATCTAAAACAGACTGAGAAAATGCCGCTACATCAGTTTGACCAACCTGCTGACCCGCTACATTGTAAATTGTAATCGACTGTTTATTGCCTATCAGATTATCAATTGAGAATTGATGATTCGCAGGATTGGGATACACGGACATAAACATGCTGCGCTTATAAAACACATCATCATCCACCTTACTTACTCTTCGCACTACTGCATAATTTGTAACAATGGGTTCATTGTAATCGAAATAAATGTAGGCCTTATTGCGAATACTATCGCCTTCTCTTAAGTCGCCCCTCACACCAACATCAAGCGATATAAATCCTTTGCTTTTTTCTTCATTCACAGATTTAGGCAACAGATTGATATCATCAAACACCCATGTAATGATATTGTTATTTCGCTGAGAGATGGTACAATTATGACTGGCACCCAGCATTTGAAATTCATAGACAGGCATTTTCATATTGAGTGTATCTACTACTGTTACTCTGCGAGCCACATCATTGCCTTCGTTTTGAAAATGTATAACATAATTAATACGCTTAATACTGCTTGTAATTTTACCTTCGGGCCAGCAGCGCTTCTCATTAGGATCGCGGCTATAGGCGAGTACATGGTTAAATTCACAATAATTATCAGTTGTATCTTCATTAACAGTTGGCACAATTGACACATAATGTTTAACAACATCACCAATTTTAAACTTTGTAAGGGGATAAATTCCTTCAATGACAATTTGCGGTTTATAGCTAAGACTATAGGGGTTAATATTGGTAATGTTAAAAGTTAACACATTACCACTGATGGATGTATAGGCAGGTGTTGATTTTAAGAAAACAAAATCGCTCTGAAGTGTTACTTTTACTGTTGCTGAACCTGTATTAAAATTACAATCCCGATTGTAAATATTCACATATAATTTGGCCGTATCCAATATTCTCCAGCTCAATGCACCGAACATTTTTACCTGAAAATTAACATCCTTAAGTGAAGTTCTTTGCAAGGGTATAAAAACAGTATCGCGTGATATCGATGAATGAAATGCTTTAGAACGCATGGTGCCTGGAAATGGTGTTTTATAACAGGTATCCCCTATCATTTCTCCGGTGAATCTAAATCCTATATTCTCATTATCGAGTGGATATTGTATGCCAATACCATTCGCATCAGTTATTTGATTGTAATAATTTTCATAGGTGTAATAACTTTGAGATGGTTTATCACCGGTATTCCACACGTAATTTTTATTGATATCTCTGAAAACTTTAACCACTACTGTATCTATGGCTACAGGTTTTATTGAATCAACATCGAACTCAACAATATTGCCATAATTGACACCTTCCAAAATAACGCCATGGCTTCCGAAATAGTACAACTTTTGATTATTGACTCTTAAAAAGGATACATCATTCGTATCCAAATACGTTTCATTTTGAAGGAAAGGATCCCTGGTCATACTGCCACCAAGACCATTGAGCAAAGACAATCGCCCGTTAAAGTCGGTACATATCGCAATATTATCGACACCCTGATAAGTGTATCTATAATCTGAAGTAGTGCCACCTACTATTTTTCTGTTTTGAAACACATGAACAGAGTCGCCATCAATTGCTGCATATATTTTATTATTAGCAACTGTAAGCGATTTATAAGTACTTGAAGACAAAGGGTTATTAAACTGATAGTAAGTGCTCCAATTATTGGGAGCAGTATGTGAGACAATTTTATCGTTTATGGCAAAATACAGTGTATCATTCAATATATCGGCAGAAATGGGACCGCGTTGAGTGAGGTATGAAGAGGGAATTCCTGCTGTCGTAATACTGGTACCATCAAATACAGCAAAATTAGAAATACTTTGTCCTCCTATGGAATCAAAATCGCCATACAAATACATTTTCCTTTTATATACAATAGAACCCAACCTGAACCAATATCCTGTAGTTTGCATTATGGCTGCCGTATCCCATTTTGAACCATTGAAACCCATTAATTGTACTCGTGAACCGGATGGCACTGTCATATAAAATTTCTGGTTTAAAAACTGACAGGTCATGCGATTGATTCCCCAATTGTTAATGAAGCCTGATATTGTTGCATAAACGGACCACTTCTCTGTTGAGATATTCCATCTATTGACATTTAAATATGTACCATTACTCTCAACTGTTACTGCGTAAACATTGCCCAAGGAATCAGCACAGGCGCAGTGCACAGTACCATCCAAGCCTTTACCCATGGGTTTAACAACCTGGCCAAACACAGGCAAGGCGGCCATTATACAGATTAACACAATTATTTTTTTCATACACACTTTTAATTTTATTCTACCATTAATTTAATGATTTCACCACTGCTGCTCACACCCAAATACAATCCCGGTGCCCATCCTGAGCAATCAACATTTATTTGTTGCCCATTTAATATTTTCAAGTTTGATATTATACGACCGTTGATATCGTATAAGAACATTGACTGTTCAGTCGGTCCGTTATTTTCTATCACAAAATTATCATTAGCCGGATTTGGATAGAGCTTAATAAATACTTGTTTGTTTTGAATAATCAATCCATTTCCGGGATTTTCTTTAATTCTTTCTACTTTTGCATAATCAGTAATAACAGGATCGTTGTAATCAAAATAGATACTGGCCCTGTTGCGTATGCTGTCGCCTATTCTCAATTCAGACCTTACACTTGCATCAAATGAAATTTGCCCTTTGCTGCCTGCTTCGTCCAAAGCTTTAGGCTTAAGGTTAATATTATCAAATACCCAGGTTACCACATTACCCCTGCATGATACTGTATAGTTAGGGTGTGTACTTCCCACCATTTGATAATCGTAAACAGGCATTTTATGATCCATGGTATCAACTATGGTGACTCTTCTGGCATCGTCATTTCCTTCGTTTTGAAAATCTATATAGAAACGAATTTTTTTAACCTCCGCTGTTACTTTTCCCTGAGGCCAGCTGTTTTTGCAATTGGGATCGTAACTGTATACCAAGTGCTGTACAATAGAATCTGTATTATCAGTCGTATCATCTGCAAACGTTGAAGTCATTCGTACAGTATGTTTTACTTTACTGCCTACGGTGTACTTCGTATTTGGATAGTAGCCGTTTATTTTTATCTTACTCAATTCACCATTACCCTTAATGGTGGCTAAGAAATAGGTAAGCACATTGCCACTAAAAGTTGTGTAAGCCGGAGAAGTGGATACAAATACAAAATCCTTATCAAGGGCTACTTTTACTGTAGCTGTGGCGTTGGAATTGTCGCAAACATCATTTCTTACTGAAATATCAAATGCGACTGTATCCAGCAAGCGTGCATTGAATCTCGAAAAGGCCTTAATCGTAATATTCCGGTTGGTGTTTGATGTTCTTTTCAAAGGAAAATAAATCAATTCACTGGTCTTCGATGAATTAAAAACCGTTGATGCAACTGCTCCCTGGAATGGCGACATGTAACAACTATCAAAACTAGATTCTTTTATAAAAGTCAATTTCATATCCTCATTGTCGAGGGGATAAAACACAAGATTACCTTGCAAATCGGAGTTATAATCCAACCGACCATTTACTCTAATGATACTTTGAGATTGGGCATCACCGGTATCTAATGTCAAGTTTTTATTGACATCCCTGAAAATCTTTACATTAATGGTATCTTGCCCAGGAACAGGCATTGAATCGAGGTCTAATTCTACAATATTATTGTAATCATCACCTCCAAACTTAACCCCTTGGCTTCCGTAATAATACAACTTATTATTTACGTCCATCAATGTATAATTCATTGAATCGGTATAAGTTTCATTTTGCAATAAAGGCGTTTGACTTATGTTTTTTTCGATTTGACTTATTCGCCCTCTGTCACTTAACCTTAGCACCCTTCCCTTATATGCATGTACAAAATTATTACTGCCATTAGTTAGGATTACAGAATCTATCATTTTCCTGTTTTTAAATCGATAAAGTATATTCGATGTTGTTGTTGCAATGATTGTATCATTTTTTATTGTTAAAGAGTAAAAGACATTGAACTTATTTTTAACACTATCGTGCACACCCCAAATATTGGGATATTTATGAAACAGTATTTTATTTTGATAAGTGATGTACAAAGTATCTCTAAGCGTATCCAAATAATTAGGAATAAAGGATGTCAGTTTTTGATAGGAGTTGGGAAAATTTGCATTTACAATATTACTACCATTATACACCATCACGTTATTGGCGCCAGCACTAGACAACGAATCGAATTCACCTACAAAATATAACCTGTTTTTAAATGTGCCCACATTCATCATACGTACAGAACTATTTCTTTTAAAGAATGTAATTGTATCCCACTTGCTTCCCGTATATTTAAGCAACATGATAGAATTGATGTGGGGTATCGTCATATAAAAATTTCCAAATAAAATCTGACAGGAAGTTGACCTCACGTAAGAGAGATTACTATACAAGGCCTTTCCATACCTTAGATATACTGCCCATTTTTTTGTAGATACAGTCCATTTATTGACAATAAAACTATCGGATGGCACTTTGGTAACTGCGTAAATATTGCCAATTGAATCAGTACAGGTGCACAGCACTTTCCCTTTCAGTCCATCGCCCATGCGTTTTAATCCTTGTGCATGCATTCCAAGTGCTGTAAAAAGCAGTAAGAGTGTAAAAATTTGTCTCATCGTGTTGTTTGTTTGTTTTTAAAATTTGTACTTGAGTATCATGTTATAGTTGTAGGTGTTGAATTTGCCTGACATGCTACCATACCGCGTATTGTAATGGTAAACATTTTGCTGCCACTGCATTTCCAAACCCAGCCAAAGTGGTTTATATATATTGTAACTGTATTGCATTCCTGCTATCCATCCAATATTAATCTTTTTATTGACAATGTCTTTTAATGGTTTTATTTCCGCATCATTCAAGGAAAATGTATTGCCTTCAACGCCTATTATTTTACTGATATTAGCACCTAATGATGGCATTAAGTCGTGCTTTGGATGAAGCGAAAAAGTATAACCGAATCTAAGCGGTATATTTACATATTTTGTCTTAAGTGTGCTTTTGTTAGTGAATATAATTGGATTGTTTGTATCATGAACAGGGATATAAAAAGCAATCGACCCATCGATATTATGCCATGGCACTTCATTATATTTATAATTAATATTTTCTATTGAACTGAACTCGCGGTATTGCAAGCCCGAATTAAAAATTAGACTGAGTTTTGTAGATGGGTACCATTCAAATCCTAAATTTAAAAAGAAAGACTGATTGTTACTATTACTTTGCTCAAATAGCATCCTTGAGTCTTTATGCATATTGGCAGGTTTTTTAAATTTGCTTATTTCCCCTTTATCTGTTGAAATACCTGAAGCCAAAGTAAATGCAAATTTCTTGCGCACGGTCAAATCATCCTCTTTTTTCTTCTTGCCATTTGTCTTTTTTGAACTGTCTTTAGGTGTTGTTTTATTCAACCCATTATCAGCAATTATATTTTTTATAGCTGAATCTTTTGCTGGCGCTTTTATTTCTTCTGTATTGCCTTTATCTGCAATTGGATTGGTGCTTTTGGTATCGGAATCTTGGGTAGTATTTTTTTCTGTTGTTCTGTCAGAAATATTGTCTACCGGTTTTTCATTTGTTTTGATTGTTTCTTTTTGGGCCTTCTCTGTATTAGGTGTAGTAGCTATATCAACAGTAGCAGGTTTAGCTGCAGGTTGCGTGTTGGTTTTAGTTGCAGATGGCTGAGTTGCTTTTTGTATAGGAGAAGTGTTATTAGCCATACTGGTATTAGGCTTTTTATCTGTCTCAGGTTGTGAATTATCTTTTGAATTTGCTGTATTAGTAGTAGATGCCGAAGTATTGGCAGGTGTTTTAGTGATGGTGTCAATTTTCTGGGTAGGGCTTATAGCAGTAGCATTACCTGAATTGGGAGTTTCAGACAATGGGGTTTCGTCAGCGGCAATTACAACCGGTTGTTGTTGATTACCGCTATTAAAGTAATAGCCTAACATAAAGGCTAAACATATCATGCCTATTACACCTAAGGTATAAAACCACGGTATAAATCTGCGTCTCGGCTTCTCATCAAGAGCCGCATTCAGCCTCTCCCATTGGGCTTCATGCAGTGGCTCGTGATGTTCTTCAAAAGCCTTTTTCAGGGAATTTTGAAGTTTATCGTTCTTGTTCATTTTTATTTAGCTTTAATTTCACTAATTCGGTTAAATGTCGTTTTGCTCTGCTATATTGCGACCTGCTGGCTTCTTCACTGATGTTTAACTGGAGGGCAATTTCACGGTGACTCATATCATCCAACAGATACATATTGATGATGATTTGTTGATTCAGGGGCAATTGCTTCAGAATTTGCATGGCCACTTTCGCATCCATATCAATTTCTACCTCTACTTCAGTGTCTGTAATTTCTAAAGCGGTGTCTGAGATATGCTCTACCATCAATGCATTTTTTCGTTTCCTTAAAAAATCCAATGCGGTATTCACCCCTACTCTGTTCACCCATGTTTTCAGACTGCTCTCGCCCTTAAATTTTTTGATATTTTCATATACCTTCATCATGGTATCGTGAAAAATCTCCTCAGCATCTTCGCGGTTGCCGGAATAACGGATACAAGTGACCATTAATCTTGGGCCATACTCAGCATACAAAGCCTTTTGTGCATTGCGAATACCCTTGATACAGCCATCTATAATGTCCTTTTCTTTCAAATCAGCAGGTGATTTTAAAACTATAGACGCAAAATATTATAAATATGTGACATGGTGGGGAAAATATTTAGGGAGGGGGTTGTTGGGGGATTTGTTGGGGACTGAAAACCTGGCGGTTTTCAGAGGGATGGGAGACATCCGCTGAAGCGGATGAATTTATTAGATCCTTGGGATTATCCGCCTAAAGGCGGATAATAATTTAGACTTAAAAAGTTAGTCTAGGCCTTTGGATTATCCGCCTAAAGGCGGATGATCCAAAGGGGGGCGTCTACAAGCCAAATACAAATGCGGTGCTACGCACGCGCATTTTTTATTGCACCTTTAAAAAAATCAAATGGGATTTGATTTTTTTTTCGGGGCAATAAAAAAGCCGTCCGCTAAGGCGGACGGCTTTGTATTTGGCTTGTGATCCCAACAGGATTCGAACCTGTGACCTACAGATTAGAAATCTGTTGCTCTATCCAGCTGAGCTATAGGACCATTTTCCTAGTAAATCAAAAAATCCGCATTTGCGGATTTCTTTTTTTGTCGGGGTGGCAGGATTTGAACCTACGACCTTCTGCTCCCAAAGCAGACGCGATACCGGGCTACGCTACACCCCGAAAAAAAATTGCTCCTTTTCAAGAACCGGGTTGCAAAAGTAAGATTTATTTTTACTTTTACAAAACCTTTTTTAAGGAATTTTAAATTATCCTACTTCGTTTTGAAATAAACTGAGTACCAATCCCCCATAATGTGGCTGCATCCCCTCCTCCACTACTAATTGCTGCTGACCGATGTACTCAAAACCGCAGTCGATGTAATACTGTCTCAGGTTGATATTATTTCCCCAGGTATCCATTCTCAAATATTTTTTCCCTATTGCTCTTGCATGATTTTCAGCCCAATGCTTAATAAATTTCATCATCCCCTTTCCCTTGTCCTCAGGATTTATGGCAATTCTGTGCAAATAAACAGCAGGTTCGGCATCTCGTTCCACACCCCATATCACAGGATCGTTGTACAAAACAGACAACACCGCAACAATTCTATTGCCCTCCATAATTTTCCAATGTTGCTTGTTATTAATTTCATTGAGTATCATCGCCCGGCTGAATTGTGGCCAAAGTTCATACCCTTTTTTCTTTTGATAATTAATCGCTTCATCAAACAAATAAAAGATAGTATCCATGTCGTCTTCGCTGCTGTTAATAACATTATACATGGGTATTGTACCGCTGTCGTTCATGGTGTAAAAATAAACATTAACACCATTATACAAAAAAACACCATCTAACCAAAGACCAATAACATTTACAGGCAAAAACACACAAGTTGATTTTTAACTTAAATCTACTACATTTGAAAAATCTGGATTTAAGTTTATGAAGAAAATATTAATTATAACGGGAATTATATTTTATACGACATCTTTACATTGCCAAAAGAAAATAAAATTCAAAGAAATACCTGAACAAAAAGACACTTTACTGGTCTATTTCAGTCACGATCGAACAATTAATGCCTCCTATTTCAAAGTCATCCGAACAGTCATTAATCCTCTTTCACCATGTTTATTGATTAATACTGAAAAGGAGATGAGGGCAAAAATGAAATCAAAAATTTCCTATTATTTTTTTGGTATAAGTGAAACTAAATTTACTTCATATACCACAACACATATCGGTGGCCAGAAAATGACGACTGAGGAATCCTTATCCAATTACCACCTTACTTATTTTCAAAAATATGATTCATGCAAATTTTTTAATATAAAAAGCAAATTAATCTTTTTGAAGGACAACAAATTTTCAAGAGTTGATGCAAAGAATTTTTATAACCTCGACAGCTTTTCTCCACAAATAAGTCCTGTTCACATTGCGGCATTTTTGAGGTGCACAGAAAAAATGCCAACATTTCATGATTTTTTTTCTGATATCGGGAAAATAGGTTCAGACACCTTGTTTTTCCCGGAAATCGTTTACAACAGATACAGACCTTCAGCCTATGGTGTATTAAAAAACAAAAAAAGCCGCAACCCTACCAAGTATTATGAGCACAATAAATTTTTGGTTGAGTCTAATGAAGACTTAACTGAGCTATTTCTTAATCGGTACAAAAAAAGAAAGTCGATGTATCTCTACGATTGTATCAGAGAGCAAACCTTTATTTACTACATTATCATAGATGTTGTAAAAGGGGTATACTTATACATAGATGTCGACAAACTAGGTTATAATCAATCGAAATGGCATTTTAGAAGAATGGCTAAAAGAATCAGCAACGGTTAATTTTATATTTTTTAAGGAATTGTTATCTAATGAGGATAATATTTCCATTCTCTCCCCAATATTACCTCATAGGCTTTCTGTCTAGGTGGAGGAAGTTCCATGGTTTATGTTGTCTTTGAAAGTGAGGTTTTATTTTTTCCTATCACCATTCGTCAGGCCGAATGGTGGTAGGGGATTGTCTTCCAAATGAAGATTGTCTTAACCCACAAGGGTTATCCGCCTGGGGGCGGATGAACCCTTGTGGGGGAGGCTACAAAGCTATTTATACAATCCGCTTTGGGCGGATTGTATTTTTATTTCATCCGGTCACACGCTCAAATGCTGCGCATTTGGCGTGTTTCGGATGAAATAAAAAAGCCCATCTGCTTGCGCAGATGGGCTTAAATATCTTTGGCGGTGAGGGAGGGATTCGAACCCTCGGTACAGTTTCCCGTACGACAGTTTAGCAAACTGTTACTTTCGGCCACTCAGTCACCTCACCAAAAATTTGGGATTGCAAAAGTACACTTTTTATAAAAAAAACAAAAAGTATTTTTATTTATAAATCTAATTGGTATTTTTTGGTAGGCTATATTTTATTTTTACCGTAATATTGAATTTTATTTTTTGTCGTATATATACCGTAGATGAATTACAAGGATTGTTTAAAGTTTAGAGATATCAAAACCTATGGCAGCACAGAATGGCTGGCCAATAATGCAAAAAAATACCGCTCTGTTTTCGATGAACAGGAAGCTTCGTATGTTTATTGCGAATTCTCCTTCTTCAATAAAAAATTTGATGAAGAAAACTGGGATCTTAAGTTAAGACTCAAATGCCTCAACGAGTTAGATGAGGAAATTTGTGAGCTTAATTGCGACCGCCCTATCGATAAAAGAGACAATATTGTCTTTGTTAGAGAAGGCTGGGGCGTAAAAACACCAAGCACCTATTGGAAAACAGGCGCCTATCGCTGGGAAGCTTGGATAGATGATGAGCTCATCGGTTCAAAAAGTTTTTATATTGAACGCCAAGGCCTTGTGCGCAATGGCATCAACCCATATTATAAAGTTGAAGCAGTAAAATTATATGAAGGACCTGATGCCAACATGGTACAAGGTGAACGCAAATATTTCGTTGGCTTCAATGCCCTGAGTACCCGTTATATCTGGATTGAAATCAACGCCAAAAACCTGGTACGCAAAAGCACCGACTGGGCTTGTGAAATGACTTTTAATTACAAAACTTCTTCAGGTCACCTGAAAGGTTCTGCATCAAAATTATTTTTTGTTAAGCCCGATGAAGATTTCTTCACCACCACTGTAGGTTGGGGCAGCGATATGCTCGGCACCTGGGGTCGTGGCCGCTATTACATTGAAGTGGTATTCATGGATGAATTAGTTGCTAGTGTCCCTTTTGAAGTAGGTGATGATTACATCGATGCGGTTGAAGAAGACTTTATTCCATTGGTACAAACCGGCTTCTATTTCGATGCCGACTTCGATATATTGGACGATGACATGGAAGGTGAAATCTCTGAAAAATCAGATCCCAAAATGCCTGCAATTCCGGATTCATACGAAAATGTAATGAAGGATTTGGACAGCATGGTAGGACTCGACTCTATTAAAGAGAAAGTAAAAGAATATACCAACTACCTTAAATTCTTAGCGCTTCGCAAAGAAAAAGGATTGGCAGATGATGAACACATCAACCTGCACGCTGTATTTAAAGGCAATCCGGGAACAGGTAAAACTACCGTTGCTCGTATGCTGGGTCGTATCTACAAAGAATTGGGTCTATTGAAAAAAGGTCATGTTCACGAAGTTGACAGAGGAGATTTGGTTGCTGAATTTATCGGTCAGACAGCACCAAAAACTAAAGAAGCCATTAAAAAAGCAAAAGACGGTATTCTTTTTATTGACGAAGCTTACTCATTAGCACGCAAAGACGATGACAGCAAAGACTTTGGAAAAGAAGCCATAGAAATACTATTAAAAGAGTTAAGTGATGCCAATGATATCGCCATTATCGTTGCAGGTTATCCTGCTGAAATGGATGTGTTCATGGAATCAAATCCGGGCTTGAAATCAAGGTTCACCATGACTTATGATTTCCCTGATTACGTTCCACAGGAACTGGCACAAATTGCTATTTACTCATCTGAAAAACGAGGTGTAAAATTCAGCAAAGACGCTTCTGAAACACTCTACAAACAATTGGTATCTGCTTACCGCGACAGAGATAAATTCTTTGGTAATGCCCGTATGGTGAACTCTATGATCGATGAATTAAAAATGAATCTCGGTCTAAGGGTGATGAAAGCAAAAGACCCCAACAAACTCACCATTGACAGTTTGAGTTTAATTGAAAAAGAAGATGTAGAAAAAACATTTAAAGAACATAAAGGCAAACTGGCAGACATTCCTATTGATGAGGAATTGCTGAAAGAATCAACCACCAAACTCAAACGCTTAACAGGATTAAACTCCGTTAAACACGATATTGATGAATTGATTAAATTGGTGCGTTTCTATAAAGAGTCAGGAAAAAATCCAAGAGAAATTTTCTCATTACACTCTGTATTTTTAGGTAATCCGGGAACAGGTAAAACAACTGTTGCCAGAATTCTTGCACAGATATACAAGGCATTGGGCATCTTAGAGCGCGGTCATTTAGTGGAATGCGACCGTCAATCGATGGTGGGTGGTTATATCGGTCAGACTGCCATTAAAACAGCTGAGATAATTGAAAAAGCCATGGGCGGTGTGTTATTCATTGATGAAGCTTATGCTTTAACTGAAGGTGGTGGTAACGACTATGGCAGAGAAGCAGTTGAAGCTTTATTGAAACGGATGGAAGACAACCGCGGTAAATTCATTGTAATTGCTGCCGGTTATACCCAAAACATGGAGCGTTTCCTTGAAGCCAACCCGGGTTTAAAATCGAGGTTCGACCGCACATTCACTTTTGAAGATTTCAAACCGGATGATTTATTTGAAATAGCACTGCAACAACTCAGCGACCACAATATTACACCTGATGCAGAAGCAAGCGAGCATCTGAAAACGTACATCGGTTACATGTATCAGAAACGTGATAAGTTCTTTGGAAACGGTAGAGCTGTGCGCAAGGTGATAGAAGAAGCAGTAAAAAATCAACATTTACGACTCAGTGAATTGCCAAAAACCAAACGTACACCAAAAGTTGTCAGTACATTGACCATTGCAGATGTTTCTGAATTCAAAGCAGACAATATCCCAACTCAAAGAACAGGTATAGGTTTTAAAACAAACTGATGCTACCAACAGATTTATCCTTATTATCCATTATCCTTCTAGCAGCTTTAATAATGGTTGCTATTGTGCAGTTGGTTTACCATTTCAAGGTGTTTGGCCGTTTGCTAAAAAAAGTGGGTAAGTCGGAACTGCCTCAAAAATGGCAAAGTGTAAGCGTTATTGTATGTGCACAAAGTGAATACGAGAATCTTCAAAAACTTGTACCAGCAATACTGAATCAACAATACCCCGACTTTGAATTAGTAATAGTAGATGATGCCAGTTGGGATCACACCACTAATTACCTCGAAGAACTTCAGTTAACAGAACCACGCGTAAAAGCGGTATTTGTGACTGAGGATATGAAGAAAAACAGCAAGGGTAAAAAACTGGCATTAACACTTGGCGTGAAAGCCGCCAAACACGAAATATTATTATTGACCGATGCCGACTGTATGCCTAATTCAGAGCATTGGATTACTGAAATGGTATTGCCTTATCACGAAAATCCCAACACAGAGATTGTACTGGGCTACTCCCCTTTCATTAAGCGCCATGCCTGGACTAACTTAGTAGCTCAAATGGAAAATTTATTGACCGCTATTTCCTATCTGGGCTATGCCATCAATAGCAATCCATACATGGGCGTAGGCAGAAATTTGAGTTATAAAAAATCATTGTTCTTCAGAGTGAAGGGTTTTGCCAGTCACCACCACATAGCTTCAGGTGATGATGATTTGTTTGTACAGGATGCAGCCAACAGTACCAATACAGCTATTTGTGTAAACCCTAAAGCATTTGTTAATACCACAGCAAAGAAAACTTTTAAAGAGTGGTTTCAGCAGAAAAAACGCCATAATTATGTAGGTAAATACTACAAAAAAAGTCACCAGTTTCAACTGGCCTTTTTTGCATTTATACACGCTTTGTTTTGGGCCACTATGACTGTTAATATTATATTCCCTGAAACCAGATGGTGGAGTTTGATTTTCTTATTGGTTTTTTGGCTGATAAAAATTCCTTTTATATTCAAAGTATTCAAGAAATTAAAACGTTCTAATTACGCATTATGGCTACCTTTCTTTGATGTATTTTATCTGTTCTATAATATAGTATTCGGGACCATCACTTTATTCGGCAGACAGAAAAAATGGTAGACCACGAACTCATCTTCAGTTACTTCCCCAATCTGTCTGAATTGCAACAAAATCAGATCAAGCAATTATACCCTGTATATAAGGAGTGGAATGACAAGATCAATGTCGTGTCCCGAAAAGACATAGATGAGTTATACATCAGACACGTATTGCATTCGTTGGCGATTGCTAAACTAGCAGATTTCAGTCAGGTGCATACCGTATTGGATATCGGTACAGGAGGGGGCTTCCCCGGCATTCCATTGGCCATATTATATCCTGACATTGAATTTCATTTGGTAGATTCTATAGGCAAAAAAATAGCAGTTGTTGAAGGTGTTGTTGAAGCGCTTGAATTAAAGAATGTAAAAGCCGAGCAAGCCAGAGCAGAACAAATAAGAGGTAAATACGATGTTGTAACCTGTAGAGCGGTGACACAACTGGTAGATTTTTTTGGATGGATTGCAAAAAATTTAAAGCCTGATAGTGAAGTCTTGTGTTTAAAAGGTGGCGACCTGTCTGATGAAATTTCAGTGTTCAAGTCACAATATAAAAGCAAGAAAGTAAAAGAGATTCTTTTGAGCCCTGCTTTCAATCTTCCTTTTTTTGAAACAAAAAAACTGCTCATCATTCGATGACAAAGCGCTATATCGCTGGTATTTAAAAAAAAATTTGTCATTTTACGTTAAAAATGGGTTATTTGCACCAACCAAAAATTTAAAATCATGTCAGAAGTAGCAGCAAAAGTAAAATCAATCATCGTTGATAAGTTAGGCGTTGAAGAAAGCGAAGTAACTCCGGAAGCAAGTTTCACAAACGATTTAGGTGCAGATTCATTAGATACAGTTGAATTGATTATGGAATTCGAAAAAGAATTCAATATTGCCATTCCTGATGAACAAGCTGAAAAAATCGGAACTGTAGGTGATGCAATTACTTACATCGAAAACAACTCTAAGTAATTTATTTAATATCCTCAAACCATTTACATGCAATTAAAACGTGTAGTAGTTACAGGATTAGGTGCTCTTACACCGCTAGGCAATAATCTCCAGGATTACTGGAAAAACTTGGCTAATGGTGTAAGCGGTGCCGACATGATTACGTTGTTCGATACCACCAAGTTTAAAACAAAATTTGCTTGCGAGGTAAAGAACTTTAATCCTGAAGACTTTATGGACCGCAAAGAGGCCAGAAAAATGGACCGCTTTGCTCAATTTGCTTTTGTTACCACAGAAGAAGCCATCAAGGATTCCGGTATCGATTTAGAAAAAATTGATAAAACGAGAATTGGTGTCATCTGGGGATCCGGTATTGGCGGTTTAACCTCCTTTTTCCAGGAAAGTGCTGAATATGCACGTGGAGACGGTACGCCTCGTTTCTCACCTTTCTTTATCACTAAAATGATCTCCGATATTGCCGGTGGATTAGTCAGTATCAAATACGGATTTGGCGGACCTAATTACACCACAGTATCAGCATGTGCATCAAGTAATAATGCATTGATTGATGCCTACACCATGATACAATTGGGTAAAAGCCCTATGATTATCACCGGTGGCTCAGAAGCTTGTGTGAACGAACCTGCCATGGGCGGTTTCTGCAACATGAAAGCGCTGAGCGAAAGAAATGATTCTCCTCAAACAGCTTCACGTCCATTCGATAAAGACAGAGATGGATTTGTACTCGGTGAAGGCTCTGCCGCACTGGTACTCGAAGAATATGAACATGCGAAAGCAAGAGGGGCAAAAATCTATTGTGAAGTAGTTGGTACCGGTATGAGTGCCGATGCTTATCACATGACAGCCCCACACCCTGAAGGATTAGGTGTTATCAATGTACTTAACTGGGCATTGGAAGACGCTAACCTAACCCCTGCAGATGTAGATTATATTAACGTTCACGGCACTTCCACACCGTTGGGAGATGTTGCAGAATTGAAAGCTATACAAGCAGTATTCGGTGAGCAGGCTTATAACCTGAACATCAGTTCAACAAAATCAATGACCGGTCACTTATTGGGTGGAGCAGGTGCGATTGAAGCAGTAGCTTCTATCATGGCCATGCAACACAATTTAGTACCGCCTACCATCAATCACTTTACAGATGATGAAAACATTGACAATAAACTGAACTTAACTTTCAATAAAGCACAGCAAAAACAAATTAATGTCGCCATCAGTAATACTTTTGGTTTTGGCGGACACAATGCCTCTGTTATTTTTAAAAGATTAACAGACTAATTTAATCCATCAACCACATTAAGGGTTTTACAATGTGCTAAAGCGTATTTTCTTTACTAAGTTTTCCTCTAAAAAAGTACTTTATCAGAAGTTATACAATGTCCTTGGATTTTTTCCTGACAAGATATCGCTTTATGAAATTGCTTTAACCCATCACTCCTACAAACACAATCATCAGAGGGCTGACAAGATCAACAACAATGAGCGTTTAGAGTTTTTAGGTGATGCCGTTTTAGGTTTCATCATTGCTGAAAAATTATACAACTTATTCCCCTACAACAACGAAGGCTTTCTGACCGAAATGCGATCGAAAGTAGTGAGCCGTCAGAAGTTGAATTACCTCGGAAAAAAAATGGGTTTGCAACAACTCATACAGTTTGATAAGGTATTGGCCAATAACCAAACTTTTATGGATACCATTTGCGGCAACGCGCTGGAAGCCATTGTTGGCGCCATTTATGTCGATAAGGGTTTTAATTTTACACGTACTTTTATTCTCAATAAAATAGTGGGTTTACACATCGATATCAAAGCATTGGTAGAAGATGAAATCAGCTATAAAGCCAAATTGGTAAAGTGGGGACAAAAGGAACGCAAAAAAGTTGAATTCGTTATCAAGGATATGAGCATTTTAAACAAGCGTAAATTCTTTGAAATTGCCATCATGATAGATGGTGAAGAAAAAATAGTATCACGCAATCACTCTAAAAAAATTGCGGAAGAACAAGCCAGTGAAAAGGCTTGTGCGCTGTTGTTTATTTGAATAAACTCTCCCTACCATTAGCACTTGATATGCTAAATCATGATAGTTATCTCAATTATTTTTCTTATTATTGACTTTAATTACTTATCATGAAAATAATTGCTTTTATATATTTTGTTTTAACATTTACATCTCTTTCAGCTCAAAGCAGCTTCTATAAATCTGTTTATCTAAAAGATCAGGCTAAATATAATTATCAAACTGGAAGTCAAGGAAATAAAGTCATTTTTTTTAACAATAGATTGTATTCTATCTGCAGTTCCTTGTCATATAATTCCCTTAGTAAATACTATACAAATTATCTTCATTTCATAAAATTTGATTCAAATGGTGACACACTATTAAGCAAACTCATCTATAGCGATTCAATTAATACACTTTACAATATCACATTCAGTGCAACCCAAAACCACTTAATAGTATCATTTTCGAAACAGAAGGATTTTGTCTACACTTCTAAAGTGGGTTATCATGCCATTGAGTTGGATACAACAGGCAAAATCATCAATTCCTCTGTTTTGAATATAACAATTGATTCAACTACATATATTACAACCTCTAAACTATTCACCTTAAATAGCAATAAATATGTAATTGTGTCCCAAAATAGAAAAAACCAAGATTCTGCTAATGCATATTTAGCAAGACTAGTAAATGGAGCGGTAAGTGATACAGTAGTGAAGTTTACTGACACAATTTGTCATCATCAATTAATTAATATTTATCAGATAAATAACAATCGTTTTCTTTTAATAGAACGGCAAAAAAAAAGAGGCTCTGCAATTCCTGCCTTAGGCAAAACTCTTTTACACCTATACGATTCAAACTTTAACCTATTAAAGATTATATCATACAATGATTTTTCTGCACAATATGATATAACTATAGATACTGATACCGTATTGATTTTAGGTGCAAATTATTCTCTAACACAACAATCCAATGACTATATTATTTATACGCTGAAAAAAATAACTATTGCGGGTGATTCACTTTCATCGTGGACTTCGAAAAAATACACAAAAGATACGGTTGGTACTAATCCTAAAATCATTTTAAACAAAGGTGGCCTTTATATCGGCAGTACAAAATTCTTATTCAAGTTTGAAAATCAATCATTGAATATCATAAGAAAAATGTCACCGTATAACCCCTTAGATTATTGTTTTGTTAATGATACAATGATAGGGTTTACAGGCGGGGTGAATAAAATATCGAATATTGGCATCATAACAACCGATGGCAAATTTTCAGGGATAAAAACTGTCCTAAAAAACAATCTCTCTATAGCTATTTATCCTAACCCTTCAGCGAAAGGTTTATTGAATTTTAAACCTACTTTAAATGAAGCTGTTAGAATAGATATCTTTAATACGTTAGGAGAATCAGTATTTTCAACTACAGACACTTTAGATCACACAATTACAACCAACTTACCTAAGGGTTTATATTTTATCAAAATTTCAGGTGCTGTTGGTTCATTTAAATGGCTGATTGAATAAACAAGCTCTATTTCAACCTCGCAATATCAATCTCCCTATCCAAAGGTGTTTGATTAAACACATGATCCAATAACAGTTTGCCGTAATACGGAGAAAGCGCTACCCCTTTTGCACCCAATCCATTGAACACAAAACAATTGTTGTGTGGTGTTACTTTTCCCATCACCGGTCTGCGGTCGTTGCTGGCCGGTCGCACCCCAGCTACATGGTCCAATACTTCGTATTCGCCTTTATAAAAAAACGACCATTTGTGCAATATTTCTGCCTTGCCCTGTTCTGTTGGCACATTGTCTAATGGGTCCCATGTAAATGTAGAACCTATGCGAAAACAACCATTGCCCTGAGGCAACATGAACACACCCTGCTGTGGAATATAATCCACGTCAATGGGCGTTTTCACCAACAGTATTTCTCCTTTGGCCGGATTCAGAATTTTAGGCTTGATAAAAGGATTATTTACCACACCATTGCCTTCACAAAAAATAACATGTCGGGCTTTGATGTCGCGGTATTGTACATGATTGTTGAGAAAGGATAATTCACTGTAAATAAACGGCTCTTCTTTCAATGCATTTTGTGTTTTTAAATACTGTTTAGTAGCAGCTATGAATAAGGCACTTTGCACCCAACCTGAATGGCGAATGGTGATGTAACCATGGGGTGAAATAAAATGTTCGAGTGGTGTATGATTCACCTCTACCCATCCACCAAATGGCTGGTCAGCCGCTCGTGAACTCCAGTCGTTGAGTTCTGCCTGCGACTGTAAAATATAGCGTATCGGCTGTTGCTTGAGAAATCCTGCATTTAAAAACACCTCTGCTTCTGAATAATAATCTGTGATACCGGGATAAATTAAATGGGCATTGTAGGCTGTTTTTTGGTGCTTTGGCAATATGGGATTGTATATACCACCGGCTACTAATGATGAGGTATTCGGGCCTTCCAAATCTATCATCATCAACGACTTACCCATTCGGGCCAATTGGTAAGATAAATTACAACCCGCCAGTCCACCACCGACAATTAAACAATCAAGCATTCGAAATCATTGTATAGTGGCGCAAAGTAACAGCTTAATGGGCATTATTTTTTCTCAATTTTTATATAGGCATTTATACCTTTTATGATTATGCTATATTATTAATATTCAATATTTTATGTAAATAAACATGGATTTATTTGCAAAATAGTATTAAAATACTATTTTTGTTTAAAATTAAACTAGAATGAACTCCCGCAGACAATTCATCAAGAATATCGCGCTTGCCCTTCCAGCCATCTCATTGGCGGAGTTCATGTTTACCTCCTGTAATCCTGTTGTAAATGCCCCTCACATTAAACGCGTTGGCATCATCGGTGCCGGTGTAGCCGGTCTGAATGCCGCATTATTGCTGAAACAAACCAAGAAATGCACCGTTGAAATTTTAGAAGCAAGCGACTGGGTAGGCGGTAGAATTTTATCATTGACCAATACCAATTTTTCATCCAATAACAATATTGAATTAGGCGCTGATGTAGCCATTGGGTCCGATAACAATGCATGGTTAACCATCATTGAGCCATATCATCCACAAAGAGTTGAAACAGCTACCTCTAAAGCCTATATCATTGATGAAAAAATAAAAAAAGAGGAAGAAATGATTCAGGATGCGGATTTCCGCAAAATGAACTCAGCTCTTAACTCTACTTATGCTTATGCCAGCAGCGATGTATCGCTCGAGCAGTTCATGGAAAACAGCGATGTACCCGAAAGAGTTAAATCCATTTACCAATCCAATATTGAAACTTTCCTTGGTGGCAGCTTCGACAGAGTATCCATTTTAATGGCCAATGCCGAAGGTTTAAAATCAAACAAAAAAGATCAGTACCGCTTGCAGAACGACAACTTCTCTGATATACTGCACAATCACTATGCCCCTGTTCTTCCTTTGGTTCGCAACAATACACCTGTTACAGAAATCAACTATGCTCAGGATGTTATCCGCGTAAAAGATGGTAATGGTGTTATTCATGAATACGACAAACTGATTATTACTGTACCGCTTTCAATATTGAAAGACAATGATATTTCATTCACCCCTTCTCTCCCAGCTTCAAAAACAGATGCCATGGATATGCTGGGAATGGATGATGGTGTGAGAATTATTTTGAAAGTAAACAAAGCATTTTGGCCGGCTAATAGCAGTATGCTATACAGCAATGGCGATGCCGGTGTTTTCACTATCTCACAAGATCAAGACAATCCTGATAATTATATTTTATCATCGCTTGTAAAAGGCAAGACTGCAGAAGAACTCAACAATAAAAGCGAAGCCAATATTGTTTCTGACATTCAAAAAGATTTCACAAAGGTCTTCGGCAAATCAGCCGGTGATGCCATCGTTGATTCAAAAATTATTTTCTGGTCGCAGTTGCCTTACATCAAAGGCACATACTCTTACCACAAAGTAAATGGCTCAATGAACAACAGAAAAACATTGGCCGCACCTATCAACGATAAAATTTTCTTTGCAGGTGAAGCCACCAATTACAGCGGCAATAGCGGTTCAATTCACGGAGCCATTGAAACATCTGTAAGAGCAGCCAATGAAGTTATCAGCGCATTAGTATGAGAATAGTTCAATTCATATTAGTCGTTATACTTTTTTCAAGTTGCCATTTAAATGTGAATTCTCCCCCTGAAACAGTAGCAACTCCGGCAGCTCCTGCACCAGTTGATTATAAAGAAATAGAAGCCATCATGACGGCTCAGACCGATGAGTGGAACAAAGGCAATGTCGATGGTTTTATGAAAGGCTATTGGAATTCACCTGAATTAAAATTCATTACAAAAAGAGGTGTTACCCTCAGTTACGATTCAATGGCCAATGGCTATAAACGCAACTATAACACACCTGAAAAAATGGGTCAATTAACCTTTACCAATCTTGTTTATACGACCCTTGATGCTGATAATCAGATAGTCCATTGTTCAGGCAGATGGAATGTCAGTTCGCCTACCGAGAAACCACAATCAGGGGTCTTCTCATTGATTTTCAGAAAAATTGACAATCAATGGAAAATTATTATTGACCACACCTGGTAAATGTTCTAATATTGAACGTTGAAAAATTTTTTAATTCTTCTTTTCATTAATCTCCTCTTGCATTTACCTTTCATGCATTTGCCGCCCTGTGGCACCCATGTTTGGCGACAGTGTAATACATTGGCCATGTCGCGCAATTTTGCTGAAGAGGACATGAATATTTTACATCCTCGCATCGACCGTAGAAATGAAACCAGTGGTATTACCGGCTCACATTTTCCGCTATTTGAATGGTTGCTGGCTTTGGCATCAAAACCATTTGGCCATCATTTTCTTCTCAACCGACTGTTCAGTCTATTGGTTTCAACAATGGCGCTGTTTGCCTTTTATCAGTTGTTAACACTATTTGCTTTTTCAAAGAAATGGGCCCTTGCAGGATCGCTCTTGCTATTATCAATTCCTGAAATGTATTACCAAAGCATCAATGCATTGCCGGATATATTGGCCTTGGGTTGTGCCTTGTTCGGCATGGTCTATGGCATTCGCTTTTCTCGGGAAATCAGTATGCGCAATTTTTTCTTGTTTTTTTTATTCAGCGTAATTGCCGGACTGGTTAAATTTCAATTTCTGATACTCCCCTTTTCGTGCATTGTATGCTTTGATTTAAAGAATAAAAAAACACTTTATTTTTTGAGTATTTGTACAGCATCACTCAGCATTGTGTTGGCATGGTACTACTATGCCCTTAAACTCACGCGACTCAACAATCTCAGAGAATACGGCTTATGGATTAAACCAATCACTATTCAGGAAAAACTAATGACCCTGGGCGATAATCTGATCATGGACCTCCCTGAAATTTTAATGGGTTGGCCTTTGTTTATTGCAGCATTATTTATTGCACTACCTCAAATCAGAAAAGTAAAACTGACACTTACCACCAAACAAATACTGATGGCACTGGCTGCCTTTATTGTGTTTTACATTGTGGCCATTGAGCGGATGAGACAGCACAGTTATTACTTTATGCCGCTGTTGCCATTACTCATTATCATTGCATTGTTATTTGCAAAAAAGAAAAATATTGCGACTCCAATTGTTTACGGCCTGCTATTATTGAACATGACCTGGGCCATGGTGCGCATCATCCCTTCGCGCTGGGTAGAAGGCAAGTTGCAAATCCCCGTTGAATTCAGCTCACCTGAATTATACAGTCAATTTGCCAAACACTTACCGGCTAACAGCAAATGCGTTGTAGGGCCCGACATATCGGGTTGCATCTATTTTTACTTCACCCACTCCAAAGGCTATTCTTTTGAAAAGGCAGGAGAATTGCTAACCATCAAGGACAACAGAATCGATATTGACAATATGCGCTATGCCGGCATTCAGTACCTGATTATCAGAAATGGAGAATTGCTGAAACCCATGGAATGGCAACTGCGTCTGCAGAAAAAAGTAGCGGTCATAGGAGAATTTGAAATCTGGAAATTATAATTTTCTAGTCATATTGATTTCCGGTGTGAAATAAGAATTCTATTTCATCCGGGATTAAATATTAAATTCGCAGTTAATATTTTTAATATCCGCAATTGTGTCCATACGTGTAGAACATCTCATCAAGACTTACGGCAAGCAGAATGCAGTCAATGACATTTCGTTTGCCATTGAAACAGGAGAAATAGTCGGTTTTCTAGGGCCTAACGGTGCCGGCAAAACCACTACCATGAAAATGCTGACCTGCTTTATTCCACCTTCTAGCGGCAAGGCTTTTATCAATGGTTTAGATGTTGAAGAAAAATCAATAGAAGTAAGACGACAGATTGGTTATTTACCCGAACACAATCCCCTGTACACCGATATGTATGTAAAAGAATACCTTCATTTCATCGCTTCGGTTTACAAAATTGGCAATATCAGCAAACGCGTTCAGGAAATGATAGAGATGACCGGCTTACAGGTGGAACAAAAGAAAAAAATAGGACAACTTTCAAAAGGCTATAGACAAAGGGTGGGACTGGCGCAAGCCATGATACACAATCCTTCGGTATTGATACTCGATGAACCTACCAGTGGACTGGACCCCAATCAAATTGTTGAAATCCGCAATCTGATTACCACTATTGGCAAAGACAAGACCGTTATGCTCTCTACCCACATTATGCAGGAAGTAGAAGCGATGTGC
Source organism: Bacteroidota bacterium (assembly GCA_040386935.1). Taxonomy (GTDB): domain Bacteria; phylum Bacteroidota; class Bacteroidia; order NS11-12g; family UBA955; genus JABMMZ01. Next base: position 101,351 of record JAZKEQ010000001.1, read on the forward strand.
AACAGAGTAATGATTGTTAACAGAGGTAATATTGTTGCCAACGGCAAACCTGCAGAGTTAAAACAACAATTCTCTTCAGATATTATCTTAACTGTTAAATTTAACACCCCTTTGAGTCAGCAACAAAGAAAATTACTTGAACAACAAATCAGCATTGTTGCACACGAAGGCAATAGCTATACCCTGAAAGGGAAAGATGAGGAAGGCATGAAAGCCATCGCATTTAATTTTGCTGTCGCCAATCAACTCATGCTATCAGAAATGAAAGTGGCCGAAAACAGCCTTGAAGATATTTTTAAAAACGTTACCAGATAATTTTTTACAAGAGACAACATGTTCAGCATATTCAAAAAAGAAATCAGGAGTTTTTTAAGTTCGCTCATCGCCATCATCGTTATTGTTGTGTTTCTGATCGCCAACGGTTTGTTCCTTTGGGTGTTTCACGAAACCAATATACTCGACAGCGGTTATGCCAATATCGACCCACTGTTTGAAATGGCTCCCCTTATTTTTATTTTCCTGATTTCGGCCATTACCATGCGCTCGTTCAGCGAAGAAAAAAAGGCAGGCACATTCGAGATACTTACCACAAAACCAATTACAGATACTTCTATCCTGTTGGGTAAATATTTTGCAGGGTTGGTAATTGTAATATTTTCCATACTTCCTACCCTCATTTATTATTACACTGTTTCTGAACTTGCAGTACCCAAAGGAAACATTGACACAGGCGCATTATGGGGCAGCTATCTGGGCCTTGTGCTTTTAAGTGCTGGGTATATCTCCATCGGACTGTTTTCGAGCGTTATAACCGACAATCAGATTGTTTCATTTATTGTCAGTATGTTTTTGTGTTTCTTCTTTTATTCCACTTTCGATTATCTGGGATCTTTTTCGTTTTTCAAGAACACAGAATTTTTCATTGAATGGTTTGGTATCAGCTACCATTACCGCAATATCAGCAAAGGCGTTGTAGACTCGCGCGACATTGTGTATTTCCTGAGTCTCATTGTTTTATTTTTATGGTTAACAAAAATTATTTTTAGCAGCAGAAAATGGTAAAAGTGAAGAAAAAAATGAAAAGGGCTTACCGCCAGCAGTCACTTATTGAATTGCTGTTGTTATTGCTTGTGATCGTTATTGCCAACGTTTTGGCAACTAAATATTACGGCAAACTCGACTTAACGAGTGAAAAAAGATTCACCCTCTCCAACACTTCGAGAGAACTTGCTGAAAAAGTAACTGACCGCATGTACTTCAAAGTATATCTGGAAGGCGATAATTTATCGACAAAGTTCAAACGCCTGCGTTCATCAACCCTTGATATGCTCAGAGAATTTAGAGACATGAGCAAGAATAAAATTGATTTTGAATTTGTTAATCTTTTAAAAGATAAAACAGATAAGGAACGCAGTGAGATTATCAAACAACTGAATGAAAAAGGGCTCAATTATTACAATGATATTGAGATGGGTTCGGATCAACAAAAACGCAATTTGATCTTGCCATGTGCTGAAGTGAGTTATGGAACAGGCAAAGAATTCAATCTTAACCTGCTGACCACTGAAATGGGGAAGGCAGAAGAAACAGCCATCAATCACTCCATTGAAAATTTGGAATACGAAATTGCCAATGCCATCAGAAAATGTTTACAGGATAAGCCGCAAAAAATTGCAGTGCTTTATGGCCATGGCGAACCTGATGTTGCAAACATGGATGACTTGCTTGGCACATTGAGCGATAACTTTTCAATCGACCGTTTTTTCTTTAATCTGAGAGATGAAAATTACCTCAGACAATTTATGGGCGATATTGCAAAAAGCAATAATCCTGATACACTGAAATACATTATCCTGAGCAAGAGTCTGGCACTGATGAGACAATACGATGGTATCGTTATCGTCAAACCAACTGAGCCATTAGACAAAGATGAAGCCTATGTCATCGACCAATACATTATGCATGGCGGTAAATCTATTTGGATGGTGGATCCGCTGATGGCAGAGCAGGACAGTTTAAGGACAGTACCAAAAGTAACTTTCCCGGATTACAACAACGAAAATCTGCGCACCCTTCTGTTCAATTATGGTGTGCGTTTAAATTCCAATTTATTGCTCGACCTGAATTGCAATGATATTGTATTGAGCGACCCTAATCGTCAAGGGCGCATGGTGCCTTTCCCTTGGGTGTATTATCCTGTCTTTTCATTTAAAGGCAATAATCACCCCATCGTTAAAAATTTGGAAGTGATATGGGGCAGATTTAGCGGCACGCTTAAACCCATTGCCCGAAAAAATCTGAACGTTACCAATTTGCTGCTGAGCAGTGATAAAACAAAACTACAAGAAGCTCCGGCTTATGTTGATTTAAGCATCGTTGCCAATAATTACGACAGAAACTATCTGGCTACTTTTAAACAAGGCACTCAGGTAGCAGGTGTATTACTCGAAGGTGATTTTAAATCCAACTTCAGACGCCCTGATAAAATTTATGATGTACCTGTAAAAGAAAGCTGTACCAACTCAATGATTGTTATTGCTGATGGCGATATTGGATTGAATGCCGTTAAACGCAGTACAGGCGAAGTATATCCTTTGGGTTTCGACCGCGAAACAGGCAGACAGTTTGCCAATAAAAAATTCCTGCTCAACTGCTTCGACTATCTGTTTGACAAAAGCGGATTAATAGATGTGCGTACCAAGGAAATCAACTTGAGATTACTTGACAGAGCCCGCATTAATACCCCTGCTGACGAGGGTGAATGGATGAAGGAAAAAACCAAATGGCAATTGCTGAATACAGTAGTACCGGTAGCGACTATCATCTTATTCGGCATTTTGAATGCCTGGTACAGAAGACGCAAGTATGCCAGATAATATTCATCTAACTACCTAATATTGACTGAATAGTCGGTATTTTCATTTATCTTCACTTTTCTGCCGTTCAACGAATAACAAGCAAATTCATCCCCAATAATTGGATGTTTCAAAAATCTATTTTAGTTTTGTTGACTGTTTAGTCAGTCTAGTTACCACTACAAGCAAAACAATGATAAAAATCATCTTATTAATATTCAAAACATCCATGCTTACCTTACTCATCCTATTGGTTGCACTCACCATTGCCACCATAGCATTTATGCAACAAGCCAAATTCGGTCAGGCCGCAAATGGTGAACGCCTTAAACGCCTGCAAGCTTCACCCAATTACAAAAACGGATCGTTTCAAAACATCAGTCATACCCCCGACCTTACCGAAGGTGTGAGCTACTATGCAGTCATCAAAGATTTTTTATTTGGCGATTACAAACGCAAACAACCCACCGATAATATCCCTTCTGTTAAAACAGATTTACTATCCCTCAACCCTCAGGAAGATGTATTGGTGTGGTTCGGACATTCTTCTTATTTCATTCAAACATCAGGCAAAACAATATTGGTAGATCCTGTGTTCAGCGGTGCGGCCTCCCCTCTTTCATTTACAACAAAAGCCTTTAAAGGAACTGATGGTTATAAACCTGAAGATTTTCCTGAAATAGACTACCTCTTTATTTCGCACGACCACTGGGACCACCTGGATTATGAAACCATTATAAAGTTGAAATCTAAAATCAAACATGTGTACTGCGGTTTGGGTACGGGTGCTCACTTCGTACGCTGGGGTTTTGATACTGCCAAAATTACTGAAATGGACTGGAACGACAGCGTGAATTTGAACAATGGTTTTGCTATACATGCTGTTACTGCCCGTCACTTCTCAGGTCGCGGATTCATTCGCAACAGAGCCTTGTGGACCTCCTTTGTTTTACAGACGCCTACATTGCGTTTGTTCTTAGGTGGCGACAGCGGTTACGATAAACACTTTGCAGATATAGGCAATACATACGGCCCGTTCGATTTGGCCATACTCGAAAACGGACAATACGACAAATCCTGGAAATACATCCACATGCAACCTTCTGAAGTATTACAAGCTGCCATTGATTTAAAAGCCAAGCAATTATTCCCTGTGCATTCATCCAAATTCAATTTAGGTAACCACGCTTGGGACGATCCATTAAAAACAATTACCGAATTAAATAAATCTATACATTTGCCATTGTTAACACCCATCATTGGCGAACAGGTGAATCTGAAAGACAGTACCCGTGTATACAACGAATGGTGGACAGGATTAAACTGATGACAACTATGGACAAGAAAAAAAAATTACTTGATGCTGCGTTGAAACTATTTGTAGAGTATGGTTTTCACGGCACGCCAACCGGCACTATTGCTAAGGCTGCAGGTGTGGCCAATGGCACGCTTTTTCACTACTACCCTACTAAAGACGAACTGGTATTAGCGCTTTACATTGATCTTAAAAAACGCCTGAACAATTACATCACAGAAAACACATCAACAGAAACAACATTAAAAGCAGTTTTAAAAGGTCAATATCTGTCAACACTCTATTGGGCATTAGAGAATAAAAACGAGTTCAAATTTATGGAGCAATTCAGTGCTTCACCTTATCTGAAACTCATCGCTTCTGAAGCCATGGAGAAACACCTGAAACCACTGTTTGCACTCTTGAAACAAGGCGTTAAAGACGGTCATATCAAAGCCCTTCCCATTGATTTTATTTTCACCATGATTACCAGTCATACCTTTGGTGTGCATCAGTATTTGACTTCTACTAAAATGAGTAAGGCGAAGCAACATCAGTTGATCAGCGATACTTTTGAGTTGCTTTGGAAAATGATTTCTTGATGATTGACTGTTTAGTCGGTTTTAAGAAGAACTTTTTTTTGATTTTATTTTTTTTTTTTTTGATTTTAAGATAGTCGTTCTGACAGGATGTTTTTTTTAAATCGTAAAATTCTACAATTGCTAAAATTAACCCAACCATTACAGAAGCACGGTCATTCTGACGAATGTCAGAATCTCGCAAAATTGAACGAAAGCGAAACTCTTCATTCATTTTATCGCACAGTAAATATTTTTTCTCTTTCCTTTTTACATTGCGAAAAAGTAACAAAAACGATAGCCTCAGGGTACTTTTAGATGGTTTAACGGTATGGAATCCTAACAAAATGTTTTCATTAAAACGCTATTTCCATTTCAGCAAAAACTAGTCATTATCTTATAACAACAAATTTTAAATCATTTTGAAAAAATGTTGTTATGAAAACGAATCTGCGGGTTGAGTCCACGAAAGGTGTGAAATTTCTCTTGGCCGGCCCGAGTGGAGGTTGGCTGCGCGATAGGCCATTGAAATTTCTCTTTCGTGGTGGGCTTTTACTCGCTGTACTCGTGAGAACGCCTACGGCTAAGTTTGCTCCACTTTTTGCCCAAACAAAAAGTGGAAAAAACAAATAATACCTTTCGTAATAAATATGTTTAAAAATTGATTCTGTAATTAAAATTGGGAAACAATCCCAATTGATACTGGGTCGTTATTTTACCACGCGTAACATCATACCCCTGAATAAAAATATTCTTCCTATTCGTAATATTCTGTATATCCACAAACCACTCTTGTGTAATACGCTTACCGCTTCTGCGATACGTTACTTTAAAGTCGAGGCGAAAATAAGGATCAAATTGTTTCTCAAAAGTTTCTGCATCTATAGAGACTCTGCGTTTCTCTAATTGTGAACGGTTAAGGTCAATGGGTGTATAGCGCTTACCACCGGCCAATGTTACTTTGGTATCGAATGCCAAAACACTCTTTTTACCAAAACTCATTTCTTTGCCGGCCAACACATTCAGTATGTAATGACTGTTATAAGCGGTGCTTCTTTCTATGCCGTTGCTGCCTTTGTATTTTGAATCGTAAAGCGACAAGGTATTCAGCATATAAAAACCCTTATTGAAACTTTTTTCGAGGGTAAATTCAATGCCCTTGTTCTGCCCGGTGCCGTTATTTACTAAACTATCTGTATTGGGATTGTTAAAATCTGCCCCTTCGTTAATGGCTGAATAATACGAACTGTATGAAGTTACCGGCACATCGTATAGGTACTGATAATAAGCTTCTGTTTTCAAGCGCCACTTGCGACTCATGGCATAATCATAGGCAATGACAGAGTGAATACTTTTGGTAAAATCAAGTGAGTGATTGGTTTCATATTTTGTGCCATTCACTTCTGTTTTCAGATAATACATTTGCATAGATTGCATCTGACTGTGCAGACCTGTAGCGATGCTAATTTTTTTCTTTTTTGTTAACTGATGCGTCAAACCCAAACGCGGTTCCACCATCTGAGAATTGTTCAACAACAGGTGCTGATAATGCAACCCTGTATTCAATGTTGTAGCTTCTGTAATTTTATACTGCCATGTTACAAACGATTGCACTAAATTGGTTTGACCTTTGTCATTTCTCAATGTATGAAAGCGGTTGTCGTAGTAAAGACTGTCGCGGAAATTGAAGCGAATGTTTTGGACATTGATACCCAAGGTATAAAAATGTCGGCTGCTGCGCTTGTAATTAAGCGTTGAAATTAATAGGTGCTTGGCCAATCCTGAATTGTCTCTGTACTCTGGTTTGCGACCGCCAGCCCAAACAGAATCCTGAACAGTTGATACACCTGAATAGGTGGACCCTATTACTGTTTTAAGAAACAATTGTTTGGTGAAATAGTGGGTATACGAAGCGCCCAGAACACCCATTCGGGTACTGTATTTCAAATCGCGGTTGCTGTTGGCGTACAGATTACTGCTGTCGTTGCTGTTTTCATCACTGAAATGAATATTGCTAAAACCGCCAATACCAAAGAAAGTCAGTTTATTTTTTTTCAGTGGAATATCTATTTTCAAACTCATATCCTGATAATATGGAATGGCTGTTCCAGTGCCGAAATTCAATCCCATTTTTTGTAAAATGGCCAGAGTTGAAAAGCGGTAATTCATCAGGTATGAGGCTTTGCTTTTCTTAGAAAACGGACCCTCGATACCGGCCTCAAAACCATTGAATCCTATTTGACCCATGAACTCATTTTTTGTTTTATTACCACTGCGCATTTGCAAATCGAAAACCCCTGCAGTGGCATTACCATACATGGCTGGGAATGCACTGGTCATGAAATCTGATTTAGCCAATACATTGTTGTTCAATATACCCACAGGACCGCCACTGGCACCCATTGAGCCAAAGTGATTGGGATTGGGAATATCAATACCCTCCATGCGCCACAACAAACCCTGGGGTGAGTTGCCGCGAATAATGATGTCATTGCGTGAATCGTTGTTGCCCACTACACCCGCAAAATTGCTGGCCATACGCGCAGGATCGTTGCGACTACCGGCATAGCGTCTGGTATCTTCTATATTAAAACTTTTGGCGCTCAGGGAAATATTGTCGTTGTTCACCCCGTTCTTTTTTGCACTTACGGCAAAGCCTTTTATCTCGGCTAATTTTTCTGATAGTTCAATCTCAAGCACAGTTTGTTTTCCGCTCACGTGTATCAAATTATTGACTGAATAGTCGGCATAGCCGATGCGACTTACTTTAACACTGATACGCCCTATCGCAACGTTTTGTATGAGAAAATACCCGTTACTGTCGCTTTTGGTTGTGGCCAACACGCGTTCGCCTTCCACTATTTCAATAATGGCATCGCCAATAGATTGCTGCGACTGTACATCCGTAATTCTTCCTTTTACGTCTTGCGTATAAGATTGTGCCGACAGTTGAAAACTGCCCAACAAGAGAAGGATTAATAAAATGAGTTGTTTCATGTCAGCAAAACTATGGTGGGTCAAAATAACAACAATTGACTTTTGTTAATTTATCGCCACGTTCATCGATTTTCTTATCCGACTAAGGCTTTCAGGTTTAATGCCTAGAAATGAGGCAATGTGTTGCAATTTGGTGAGCTGAAATAATTCAGGATTGTTTTGCAACAATTCGAGATAGCGCTCTGTGGCCGTTTTGGTCAGCAGGCTGATTTGCTTTTCCTCTTTGTATTGAAGGTAGCGTTCGGCATTGATGCGACCAAGTCTTTCGCCTGTTGCAGAGCAACTGTAAGCTTCATTCAAATCGGCATACGAAATACTCAACAGGGTGAGATCATCAATGGCTTCGATGCTGAGATTGGAAGGTGTTTGAGAAATAAAGGAGCTGTAGCTGCTGCAGAAACCCGGTGCTGAACAAAACTCAACCGACACATCATCTCCTTCTGAAGTAATGGTAAACAGTCGTACTGAACCGCTAACAATAAAGGATAAATAGTTTTCGGTATCGCCTTCGCTAATAACGATGCTGCCTTTGCGAAATCTCCGTTCAATGAGTTTACTTTGAAAAAGCTCCCAATCACTATCAGAGAGTATTGCCTGTTGGTCGAAGTATGCGCGAACAAGGGCTTTCATTTGAGGCGTAGTTGTATTAAGCGTTGCCCATGGCTCTCAAGTGTGCCACATGCGATGCAATGGCGTAGCGCGCTTTAGAATGCTCTAAGTAAGGGATATTGTATTCCTTACACACATTCTTCACGATTTCGCTCAATGCAGGATAGTGAACGTGAGAGATATTTGGGAACAGGTGATGTTCTACTTGGAAATTCAAACCGCCTGTGAACCAACCCCAGAATTTGCTTTTAGTAGCAAAATTGGCAGTGGTTTTTAATTGGTGAACCGCCCATTCGTCTTCAACCTTACCTGTAACAGGATTGGTTTCAGGGAAATGAGTTTCTTCAACCGTGTGAGCCAATTGGAACACCACACTCAATACGATACCGGCAAAGAAACCATAGGTTAAGAAACCTATTACCCATGCAGTAATACCAACAGTATAAATAGGAATGGCCACGAACAATACAAGGTGCAAGGCTTTGAAACCCCAGAAAGTAAAGTGATCTGCCATGGTCATTTTTTTGATGGGCATATCGCCTACTTTTTTGGTAAAGTATTTTTTATAGTCGGTAAAGAATATCCAGTAGATGTATAACAAAGAGTAAGCAGCTAGGAAATAGATGTGCTGATACTTGTGTATTTTGTAGTGTTTTTGAGTTTCGCACAAACGCAGGAAAGGGCGGGCGTTGATGTCATCATCTACCCCATCGATATTGGTGAATGTATGGTGAACGATGTTGTGTTTCGTTTTCCACATAAACACATTGGCACCAAGGAAATTAAGGGAAAGGCCGGCCAGTTCATTCAGCCATTTTTTAGAGCTGAAACTGCCGTGTGCACCATCGTGCATAATATTGAAACCGATGGCAGAGGTAAGCGCGCCCAGTATAAGGCATTCGAAGAGGTTGAGAACAAGAAATTCAGATGTAAAAAAAACAAGGTGAATGTAAACAAATAAAAAGCTGGCAACAAGGATAATGGCTTTAGAGTAAAGCTTGATATTGCCGGTCTTGGTTGTTTTTACTTTTTCAAAATATTCGTTCACTCTATTTCTCAATTCAGAGTGAAAAGAATCAGTTGGATTTAAAAACTTAGGTACTATCATTAATTTAATAAATTGGTGCAAAAATAGGCTTAATTTTCGATAATTTTACTCAATCCCTCCAAAGCGCTTATATACAGGACGAAAGAAGGCGAAAGAAAGATTTTAAATATTTTTGAAAATATTTTTTGTAATTTAAGAAATATATCTATTTTTGCACTCCCTAATCGGGAGCTTAGCTCAGCTGGTTCAGAGCATCTGCCTTACAAGCAGAGGGTCACTGGTTCGAACCCAGTAGCTCCCACTAAAACCTCGCAAAACGCGAGGTTTTTTTTATGTTAAAATGTTTCTCGTCTATATCCTTTATTCAAAACTCAAAAACAAATATTACATCGGTTTCACCGGAGATGAAATCAATGAACGCATTAGAAAGCACAATTCCGACCATAAGGGTTTCACAGGTGGTACAGGAGATTGGGAGTTAAAATATTCTGAGATATTCAATTTAAAAACAGATGCTTTAAAAAGGGAAAAACAAATTAAGAATTGGAAAAGCAGAATTATGATTGAGAGATTAATCAATAAAGAAGTTTAGCTAAGCTGGTTCAGGCCTCCCGACTGCAAGTCGGGAGGCTCCCACTTATAAAAACACAAATCCGCCCTCAAGGCGGATTTTTTGTTTTTGTAGCCCTGTGTTGTTCCCGAAGCGCAGCAAGGGCGCTAACACAGGGCAGTAAGCGCCCAAAAATTCTCAAAAGCACCTTGTATCCCTTATATAAATAAATTACGTTACTTGGGGTTGGTTACTAATTTGTTTGCCACCTAGGTTGGGCAATATTGCTGGTGAAATTAAGTATCTATCCTATTTAATAATCTCTACTACCCCTTTATATTCATGTAATACATTAAAAATGTCCCTGATTTCAGATTTGTAAACATAAATACCTGTCATGGATTTACTTGGCTCCCATTTTTCTTTAACATCATAAGAGTCAAATAATTTCTCACCCCAACGATTGTATATCTCAATGTGAAATTCTTTTACAAATTCATGTTGATTTTCGTTTATACCAAATCCATCATTTATATTATTACCATCAGGACTAAACACATTTGGAAAATAAAAATCAATTTTATTCAGCACAGGTATAAGTTGTGACATTGTATCGAAACAAACATTGTAATTTGAAGCTATAAGTGTCACTAATGAGTACTCAGGTTTCTGGAAATAATAATAAGTATTCTTTCTATGCAATGTATCCCCGTTACTAAACAGCCACAACCAATCTGTACTTTTTTGGGATTGATTACTGAAATAATATTTCAAATTTCCATCTGTACTTAGATTTGCAAACTGAAAACTTGCAAGAGGCTTTTCAAAAATACCTATAACTGTACTATCGCTACCTGGGCATTGGGAATCGGAAAGATATCTTAAAGATATTTTCTTGCTTCCAATCATCTCAAAAAAGAGACTTACAATACTATCATTGGCAGGGATTACTTTATTGTCAATCATCCATTGATAATTATTTATTTTAATACCACTGGCTTTGAAACTTACTTTTGTAGAATCCCCTAAACAATAACCTGAAGTTTCTAATTGCCCACTTGGATTTTTAATTATATTTATATACTGAAAGACCGTATCCTTACAGCCCCCCTTAGATATTCCAGTTGCTTGAATTTTGTATTTGGCAGGCTGAGAATAGACATGATTTAAATTTTTAGAGCCGGTTATCACTTCAAAAAGCAAATCGCCCCAATTACAAATAATCGAATCTGCATTTAGAGAACTAACTTGTAAATTTGCATTATGGCCGTAAAAGCATTGCATAATGTCTGACAAAATAATATCTGTCTGTGGATTTGGATAGATAGATATGCTTTTGTTAAAACTGTCTTTACACCCAAATTGTGTTTTAGTTATACTTTTTAATATATACTCACCGCTTTGAGCATACCTATGTGGTACAGACACCCCACCTTTGCTCTTGTAGATTGTGCTATCCCCCATTAGCCATTCACAATCAGTTGTTCCAGTCGATGCACTTTTCACAATAATAAGATTATCGTTCAGACATTGACTGGTGTCATTTATTGAAAATAGCGCACTCTCAACTGGATAAACAGAAATAGCAGTATCTTCAGTTGTCTTACAACCATTTTTGTTAAAGGCTTCAATATAAATATAATGATTACCTGCAATATCAAATTTGATAAATAAGGAATCCCTTTCATTAAAAATCAGGCTATCTGAATTATTTCTAAAATACCAATAATTAGTACTATCAGTGTTGATACTATTATTTACGACAAAGAAACTCGAACTTTTTACACATTGTATAGTGTCAGATAAGGAAATTCTGATCTCAGGCTTCTCCCATGCTTTTATTTTAAAAGTATCTGAACTTGAACAACCGTAGATACTTGTATCACTTATTACTGCTAAATAATCACCCTTCAAAAATTTAAATTTTTGCGTATTTAAAGTTGAATCAGAAAACAATCCATTGCTAAAATGAATGGTCCCCTTCTTCATGAAACGGGTAGTGTCTTTAAAATTAACAACTAATGGCTCACAACCTTGATATTCCTCAAAATTGTTTTCAGTTTTTTTCGATGTATATCCGTTTATATCATACTGTATATTTGTATTAGGAAAATATTTTAGAAGTAATGAGTCTGAATAAACATTGAAATTCGGACATGCCTCATTCCCAATTGTAGTTGTCCAAGAGGCTGAAACGGGATTATCTTTCCGAATATAATCAACATTCGTTTGTGATATTGCTGAGGCTGTTCCTGAAGAGAAATTTAACGTATCACCTTTACCATTTAACCAATTATAGAGTATTCTTGTCGTATTAATAAAACTGTCTTTGACATGAACTTGAGATTTCTCACAATAAGGTGTAACTGATTTTACGGATGAAATTTTCTTAGGGATTAATGCAGAAAAAATACTATCCCCTGTCTTACTATAGCTATTGCAATCCGGATTCAACGCTTTAATATTGAAATAGTAATTTCCGGTTTGTTTATATGAATGCTTAATAGTATATACAGGCAGCAAAGGATAATTGTATTCTAAACTATCTCCATCACCAAAATATATTGTTAAATGTCTGAAAGTTGTATCTACAAAGATTTTAAAAATACCAGTGTCTCTACAAGGATTATTTGTGAGCCCTGATGTAAAATACAATTTATAATAGGGTTGATAGACCGTAGGAAATCCTGCTATATTAATATCTTTATCTGTTAAGACAACTTTAAAATCACAATAAACCCCTGTCAAATTGGGTCTATTGACGCAACACAATTGACTATAGTATTGGTTAATCATTGTATAAATTTTCCCATCCGGCCCAATTTGCAACCCAATTGCATATTGATTATTCACAAAACGAGTTATCAATGATTTGCTAAGTGAATATCTGTTTATCTGGTATAATTCCCCCCGATTATCATTGGCATTATTAACTTTAATTGATCCAACTGACAATAAATATATCAATGAATCATTTGGAGATACTTCGGCAAAGTAATAGTTCGCATTAATAATATCTTTCCTATTGGATCTAAAAATATCATTAAATGTCATCAATACTGTTGGATTTTGTAGTCCACCGGTTTGATTGTTAAATTCATACATAAATACGCATCCTGCTTTTGTTGTAATTGAATCAATTCCTGTTGAAATAAGATGCTTGCCGTCATGTGTAAACTTAAAATGACTGTAATTTGCGGTACCTCCTCCGATACTTTTATAAATGCTTGTTGATAACAAATCTACTTTATTGCTGAATACTCCACTACTTATAACTGGAGAGGGTATTATTCCTGTATCTTTTATCAAATATGCATGAGCTGTTGTATTGTTAACCCCATGAACTAGCCAAATATCATTCTTGTTTTGATGAAAAGTATAAGCTAAACAATTGTTCCCGGCACCAGAATCTAAAACTATATCTTTTTTTGTTACCTCACCAAGACCGTTATCTCCCCATAAATCAATTATTGCATAATATGTTTTTTGACTATTTGAACAAACAACCTGATTGCATCCGCGTTGGTAAAAAAAATATATGTACCGCGTATTGCCAGCCATTGGAATCAATGCGGCCATATATAATGAATTATCATAACCATATTTGTCAAAGGCTCCATTCTTAAGTAATTTATTGTTTTTATTCCATAAATAATTGCCGTTCCCGTAAATTATTAAGTTGCCATTACAATCACTATATGATGCACAGTTAAATGCAGCCGATGACAACTGATCAGTATCATTTGCAATAGCTGTTTTTATAGTACTGGGAGGAACAGTATTGAAAGTGATTCCACTGTGCCACCCTAAGGCCCAATTATTATTATGTTGTCCTTGTAAAATAAAAACATGTAAGCAGAAAATTAATATAATCTTCCGCTTAGATATTTTATAAAGAAAATACACTAGTTATTAATTTCAAAATTTAACTACCACGCTGCGTCTTTATACAAAATTGCTCCACCAGTTTCAGCTTTTTCACAGCTCATTTCATGATCCGTATTCCAATAAACTTTCCAATAGGTGGGCTCATCATCTTTTATCATTACTATTTCCATAGTATCGGAATTATTTACCCATTTCCATGTACCATCTCCCCCATAAACACCACCAGCCTTAAAAGTATGCACTATTGAACCACCCTTATTATACCAGGTTTTAGGCGTCAATGTCGTTTTATTCAATGTTTTCGCAGGCGTTACCGGATCATCAGTTTTTGCTTTACAGGCAGAAAAACTCAAGATTAAAACCGGCACCAATGCCAGAACCAGATTTTTTAAAATTGATTGATTCATATTATTTTTTCTTTTTTCAAATATATTAATAATTTTTATATAAGCAATTTTATTGCAGTCGTAGCCAAAGACCTTTCAAAACAATAATTTATATCAAATTCCACAAGACACATAAATACTTTTCTTTAGTTGTTTATATCAAATATATTAATAGTTCTACTCTTAATATATTAATACTGCAATCTTAAAGGGTGTTTTTCACCAACAACAAACTTTACACAATATTTTAAAAATTTATTGACACTCTTTGCATCAGTCATACAGTAGATACATGGCTATATTATTCCCGATGTTTCGGGATCAACAATTTCGAAAAAAGTGAAACGCTAAGCTATATATATCATAACTATATTGACATTTAATCTAAAATGAAAATGCCAAATATTGGATTTTGTCGCCACTATATTTCATCTTATCGCCATTGTATAACATCTTGCCGCCAAGGCATTATACCTTATCGCCATTAGTATTTATCTTGTCGCCATAGTATTTCACCTTATCGCCACGCTTCTATATCTTGTCGCCACTGTTATATACCTTACCGCCATGGGATTATATCTTGTCACCACTATATTCTATTTTATCGCTCAAATAGCCGCTTAATACAGCAAAACAGGCACTATGGCCATATAGGTAGGTCATAAATAAGGCCACCCCGGCAATACAAGTATCCCAGATATTTTATTCATAGTCTCAATTCGTTGCTAACATGTTGATTCTCCCGAATATTCGGAATGCAATAAACCAATTTAATATTCAAATGAACGATAAACATTCTGCTTTTATTGGTGAACTACTTGCTTGCTTAGCAAAAAGCACCAACAATAGAGGAAAAATAATTACATTCGGGGAATAAGTAGAAAACAACACAAATGAATCAAAAAAAAAATAGAATTAACTATAGGATAAATATGTTATTTCGAGTGATTTACATTTTAGCATTTAATGCATATTCTTGGTATTGGCTTTATAAAATTATTTGGATTAATGAATCAACTTGGGAAGATTGGGCTAATTGGTTTTTTGTTACTTGTGGTGTTCATTTTTTTGTAATTGACTACTCAAAATTTTGGTCAAAGAATGTAAAATCAATCTCAGACATATTCAATCCTGATATTCAATAACAAAATAATTAACTTTCTGCCTATGTTATTAAGAGTTTAGGCAATGTACAGTTCAACAATAACCGACAATGGCTAATATCAACTTTAAATCCCCTACCCCCGATAGCAGCGGCAGTGTGTAGCTATGCTGCCGTGGTGGTGGCCGCAGTAGCGGGGCGACCGGCAGGAAGCCCCCGATAATGCCAGCCAACACAGGCAAGCATACTGCACACTATAGCGGATAGCGGGATAAGGGCCAATTAAAAAAACCGACTAAACAGTCAATTTATTTATCTTTACTTCTGCCTGTATTTCGCTACATTTGAAATCATATTCATAAACTATCATGCCACATATCGCCATAATTTCTGCCAGTGTTCGTATCGGTCGCCACAGCCACCGCGCAGCACTTTACTTTAAACAATACATTGAAGAACATCAACTGGCAACAGTAGAAATTCTGGATTTGAATGCTTATAACTTTCCAATATTTAACGAACGCCTGCGCCTACAACCGGCACCAGCTGCTAATGTGCTGGAATTTGCCGGGAAAATAAAAGCGGCCAATGGTGTCATTATTGTAACACCCGAATACAACGGTGGTTACCCTGCCAGTATAAAAAATGTGGTGGACCTGCTGTACGATGAATGGCATCGCAAACCCATTGCTATATCAACTGTTTCAGACGGTATGTTTGGCGGCACTCAGGTAATTACCTCATTGCAATTTTCGCTTTGGAAAATACGCGCATGGACAGTGCCTGCCATGTTCCCTGTGCCTAAGGTGGGTGATATGTTCAATGAAGAAGGTGTTCCTGCTGATAAGACTGCAACAGATAAACGCGCTGCTAATTTTATTGGTGAGTTGTTGTGGTGCATAGAAGCTGCACAACGTATGGCGAAGTAGATGTATTATTTTGAAATAAGATTGCTTTAGGATTTTAGAACTCAATTTTTGAAACTAGAATGCAAAAAAAATCAGAATAAAATTAATAATAAGTAAGCGCTGTATTTGATAATTTTATCAAAGTAAATTGTTTTTCCACTTTTTGTTTGGGCAAAAAGTGGAGCAAACTTAGCCGTAGGCGTTCTCACGAGTACAGCGAGTAAAAGCCCACCACGAAAGAGAAATTTCAATGGCCTATCGCGCAGCCAACCTCCACTCGGGCCGGCCAAGAGAAATTTCACACCTTTCGTGGACTCATCCCGCAGATTCGTTTTCAAAATATAGGCACAACTAGGTTAGAAAATTTAATGTTTAAACATCATTTCTCTCTCCTATTGAAAGTGTTGATTTATAATATTTAAATCCAATTGACGACTGTTTACTCGAAGGTAAGGCTGTAATAATCTGACTTATTGAAGAACCGCATAATGAGCCAAATGGCCGCAAAGGTGAGACCGAAGATAAAGGCAAACCATATTCCCTGTATGCCCCACTCTAATTCAAAACACAACCAGTAAGCACCCGGCACCATAATGACCCAATAAGAAACAAAGGCAATAATGCCTGTGATGCGCGTATCCTTTATACCTCGCAACACGCCAGCAGCAACCGCTTGGATGCCATCGCTCAACTGAAAAAATGCTGCCAGAAATAAGAGTTCTCGGGCCATATTGATGACTGCCACATCGTTGGTGTACATTTTGGGCAACTCGCCACTGAGCAACAAAAACATTAATGCGAATACACACTCAACTACCAAACTTAACAGAATGGCGGCAAAGCCTGCCTTGCGCACGCCCAGACGGTCGCGAGCACCATAAAAATTGCCCACCAATATATTGCCTCCGGTAGCAATGCCTGTAATGATCATATAGGTAACTGAAGCCAGATTAATCGCTATTTGATGCGCTGCCAGATGCACTTCGCTGATCCATCCACACATGATGAGTGCCACTGTAAAAGCAGCCATTTCGAAAAAGAAGGTAAAGCCTATTGGCAATCCTGTGCGCAGTATGGCACGGTCGTAACTAATTTTCTCAATGACACGGGTTTTTAATTCCATGATGTAAGGATGGTACCAGGTCCAGCCCAACATGAGTATGGCCATTACATAACGCGATATGGTGGTTGCCCATGCAGAACCGACAACACCCATTGGCGGGCATCCCCAGTTGCCGTATATCATCACCCAATTGAGCAATATGTTTAATCCTACACCTATAGCGGTAACAACCATTGATATCTGTGTTTTGCCCAGCCCGTCCATGGTTTGTTTGCCTGAGTTGTAAAACAACATAGCAGGTACTGAGAAATTGACTACCCATAAGAAATCAGCACCCATGGCACTGACAGCTGCTGTTTGTTTGAACAGATCGAAATTGTATACAAAAAAAAGATTGACCCCAAATAATATGACACTCAATACCGCACTGATGCGGAGTGAAGAAATAAAAATGGGAATGCCTTGTTGTGGTCGTCCTTCACCATCGGCAATAGCCGTAAATGTACTAACCGCATACATGGCACCTACACCTATGAGCATGAATAAAAATGAAACAGCATTGCCTACACTGGCAGCTCCCATGGCATCTGTGCTCACTCTGCCCAACATTACCGTGTCAATAAGACCCATGAGTACCAGGCCTAATTGACCAATGGTAATAGGGTAAGCCAGTTTAGCGGTTTGTATGAACAGATTGCGATATGTAGCGAGTTTTTTGAACAAAAGGATGCAAAAATAGGGGTAATCCCTTGAGAGTCCATATCAAGTTTATCTATTCATATCATAAAGTATGCTGATGAATGCGGCTAAATACTTCTTTTTATTTTTTGTAAAACAGTACTTTTTTGAGAAATTTTAAATTGTATATTTGCAGCATATTATGACTGAGAAAAAATCAAAATTCGGCTATTGGATGCTCTTTTTAGTATCATTGGTAATAATCACTTTGCTGACGATTTACCTACCTGAAGCTTTCTGGTTAGCACTACCTACTACGGTTGGTGGTTTTGCCATGGCAATGGACTGGATTTAAACCAATATTTTATTAAAAAGCCAATGTCACACTTCGTCAGGCTCAGTGTGACATTGGCTTTTTTTATGCCTTAAATTTACTTGTCAAGATTTTTTCGAAGGTGAAATCCCAACATGGTGTACCCGCGCCTGAACCAAAACTTCAGTCCTTTTTGATTGCCTATGTAGCAATTCAGTTCTAAGGCCACACAACCTTCTTTTACAGCGTACTCCTCTATCCACTGCATCATCAATTCACCCAATTGTTTATTTCTGTATTCGGGTAATATCACCACATTATCGGGCTCGATATGTTTGCCAATGTAATGCTTGCACAATATCCAGAATCCACAAATACCTACGAGTTGTTGCTCATCGCAAACACCTATGCAGTGATAGTTATACGCCTTCATATCATTGAGGCGCTGACTTAAAATGGCATCATCTGTTCCGGGATTTAACAACCTTAACAAGGGTATGATATCCCCCAGCTTTTCTTCAGGTATGATCTGAACACTGTACATAAAAAAGAAAATTTTATATCAATTCAAACGGGTACTAAAGCACTTTCAAGCCTTGCTTGATCAGGTCTTCAACACTCATTTGAATTTTGTTGTTGTTGGTTAATTTCAACAGCGCCTTCTCTGCCGCATTACGCTGAAATCCTAGTGCCTGTAAGGCCAGTAATGCTTCTTCAAACGTTTTATTGGCTTGCGATGGCATGGCGGCCATTTCGGCAGGTGTGCCCATGCGTCCCATTTTATCCTGCAGTTCGAGAATAATGCGTTGAGCTGTTTTAGGACCAACACCTTTCACTGCTTTCAACATGGCGATATTACCTGTGCTGATGGCACTGATAATTTCTGTAGGCGACTGACCACTCAATATCATGCGGGCGGTATTGGTACCTACCCCATTCACTGAAATCAATTGCTTGAATAACTGTCGCTCTATCTCATCAAAAAAACCGTAGATGTAATGACCATCTTCCTTGATAGCAAGGTAAGTCAATACACGCGCCTGTTTCAGGGTTTTTAATTTCTCGTAAGTATTGATACTGATTTGCAAGTGATAACCGATGCCATTGGCATTGATAACCACAAAAGCGGGATTGGCATGCTCTACTGTTCCTTCTATAAATTCGTACATAGACGGATTATATCAAAACTTTATCAGGTGTTCTGGCTGTTTGCAAAGGCATCATCCAGTTAAATTTATCAGGAATGCTATGTGTGCGAATATCGCTCAGTTTTGCCTTAACGGTATTGCCCAATAATTCGATTGAAGTATCCATTTGATAACTATTGCCTTTGTAGGCAAATAATTCAATATTGGTAATAGTAGCAGCGGTTCCTGTTACAAACATTTCGCGCAACGCCCCTTGTTTGTGCCACTCTATCAGTTCATTCACACTGATGTGTTTTTCAACTACTGTTTTACCCATGTCTTTCAATAATTCAATCACCGACTTACGTGTAATACCGGCCAGTAAAGAATCTGTCAATTCAGGTGTATAAACAGTATCGTTTGTAATTACAAATACATTGCTGGTACCTGTTTCTTCGAGGAAAGTATGGGTCTCGCCATCAGTCCACAATACCTGATCAAAACCGGCTTGTTGAGCCAGTTTAGTTGGATACATGGCTGCTGCATAGTTGCCGGCACATTTGGCAGCACCTACACCGCCTTTAGCGCCACGGGTATATTGCTCTTCAACTTTAACTTTTAAATGATGGTTGTAATAAGCATTCACCGGACAAGCATACACCATAAAGCTGTATGTTTCACTTTGTTTAACACCTAAAAAATCATCGGTTGCAAACATGAAAGGGCGAATGTAAAGTGAACTTCCTGGAATTGATGGAATCCAATCTTTATCTAAATCTACCAGGCAATGCAAGCCTTCCATGAATATATCTTCAGGTAATTGCGGCATGCACATTCTTTCAGCAGAACTGTTCAGACGATTTAAATTTTCTATGGGTCTAAAAAATGACACTTTTCCCTCAGGTGTTTTAAACGCTTTCATCCCTTCAAATATGGCCTGACCGTAGTGCAAAGCCGATAAAGTTGGACTGAGGGGAATCTTGCCAAATGGCTCTATTCTAGGCTTCTGCCACTTCCCATCGATATAGTCGCAAATAAACATGTGATCGGTAAAAACTTTACCGAAAACTATATTTTGAGGGTCAAGTGAAGAAATTCTTGAATGTTCTACTTGATTTATTGTAATTTCGAGGCTCATTTCGAATGCAAATAAACATATTTTAATGGAGGAAAAGCTAATTATACCCGAAAATTTTCCCGAACTTATAAACCTGTTTGTAGGTGATGAGTTTTATATGGTGAAGGAAATTGTGAATTACGACACCGTGAAGAGTGAGGGTGGCAATAAATATCGCTTTCTCCACATCATGCGTCACGATGAAGCCGGATTAATTCCGGAAGCCCAACGCGATTTTTTCTTTAAAATGGTGAATGCCATTCGCACCGATAAAGTTTCGATGGATGCCGATGGTTTTGCAGTCATCAATATCACTGATTATCCGGGCCTGACATGGAAAAATATCGAAAAACTATTCAGCCCGAAATGCTGTATTTTTTGGGGTGTTGATCCCATGGAAATGGAAATCGTCTGCCACAAATACAGCGGTGCCTTGCTCAATGAATGCAAAATTGTTTATGTCGATAACATTGCCACCATCAGTACAAGCGATGAATTAAAACCACAACTGTGGCGATTAGTAAAACGTTTGTTTGGCATGCCTTAATCATTCAAAAATTGTATGGATCTGATATTCGCAAGTCACAATCAAAATAAACTGGAAGAAATAAAAGCCATGTTGCCTGCAGGCATTACTCTGCGCAGCTTAAATGATATTGGTTTTAAAACCGAGATAGAAGAAACCGGCAATACATTTAAAGCCAATGCTGCATTGAAAGCACAAGCGGTTTTCGATGCTACTGGATACGCTTGTTTTGCAGACGATAGCGGTTTAATGGTAGAAGCGTTACAAGGTGAGCCCGGTGTAAGAAGTGCCCGCTATGCAGGAGAACCTGTGAACAATACGGCCAATATTCAAAAAGTATTACAGGGCATAGAGTCCCAGCCCAACAGAGCTGCCGCATTTGTTACTGTTATTTGTTTAAAAACAAAAGAAGGTGATTATTTTTTTGAAGGCAGAGTGAAGGGTCAGATTACCATGGCGCCTATTGGTCACAACGGATTTGGCTACGACCCTATTTTCAGACCCATGGGTGATAGTCGCACATTTGCCGAAATGTCTGCAGACGAAAAAAATGCCATCAGTCATAGAAAAATGGCTTTAAAAAAAATGATAGAATTTTTAGCAGCCCGCTAATACAACAATGGGAATAGAAACAATTCAAATACAGGATTACGACTACGAATTACCATTGACCCATATTGCTCAGCAAGCGCTTGAGCCAAGAGACAGTTCAAAATTATTGTACTATCAAAATGGCACAATTACCGATGGTATTTTCAGAGACATTGCCAATTATTTACCTGCAGATGCTTCTTTGTTTTACAACGATGCAAAAGTCATTCCTGCACGTATTTTCTGTCAGACAAAAAGCAGTGCGGGCATAGAAGTTTTTTTATTACAACCTGCCCTTGCCGATTATTTCACCACACTGAATGCCACATCTGCCTGTTATTGGGAATGCCTGATAGGCAACAAAAAAAAATGGAAACAGGATGAGGTTTTGATCATTCAATTTGAATACAAATCATCCCCTACAACTGTAGAATTACACTGGCACAACAGAGAAGAAAATATTGTACAACTTCAATGGTCGGCACAACTTAAAATGGTGGATATATTGGAATACATCGGTCACATGCCTTTGCCGCCATATATCAAACGCGATGCAGATGATTTCGACAAACAGCGTTACCAAACAGTGTATTCAGCCAACAGCGGCTCAGTTGCAGCACCTACAGCCGGCTTGCATTTCACTGAATCAGTAATGGCCAATGTGCGCGCAAAAGGCATTGCATTGTCGGCATTAACACTGCATGTGAGTGCCGGTACTTTTTTACCTGTGAGTGCTGAAAAAGCAGTGGACCACACCATGCACAAAGAATACTTTTCTATTTCTTTTGAACTGCTGCAATCGCTTAAAGCATCAAAAAAAACCATTGCTGTGGGCACTACAAGTGTAAGGGTGATGGAGAGTTTATACTGGTGTGCTGTTAAACTAAAAGCAGGAGATGCAGAGCCATTTATTATAGACAAACTAACACCTTATACAACCGATACAAAATTAACCGCTAGTGAGGCTTTGGAGATATTGGAACAATACATGATTGAAAGTGAATCAATCAATTTAGTCGGCAGCACGTCTATTATGATAATGCCCGGTTATGATTTTAAATTTGTGAAAGGATTGGTCACTAATTTTCACCAACCAAAATCAACACTTATTTTATTAATTGCAGCTTTCATAGGACCGGAATGGCGCAACATTTACCAACATGCGTTGGCTAACAATTATCGATTCTTAAGCTATGGCGACAGCTCTTTGTTGCTGAGATAGTGATAGGTTTAATCCTCTATCTTGATATAAACATCTTCCTTCTTGTCGCACAAGAAACTGAGGTCTTTGTATTTTTCAAGAAATGCTTTCAATTCAGCAGAAGTGGCAAATTTTTCACTAATATTTTCTGACAAGGGTTGCAGTGTTACTTTGGTATAATCATCATTGTGCAACATTCGGTAAATATAGTATTCCTTTACAGCTACTTCTTTGCCTTTGTCATTCTTTTCTTTTTTCTCGGTCCAGTCTTCATTCACTTCATATACCTGAAGAAAATCAACCTCTCCTATTTTTGAAATAAACGCTTTGTATTTTCCGCCTTCATCATATGAAGTTTCGCTAGCCTTTTTGTTAATTCGCATTACAAAATCACCTTCTTTTTTTATGACAAATTTATTGGCATTTTCATTGCTGGTTTCTATCTCCCAGGTAGAGATCAAACCTGAAGGTACATTAACAGACGGCTCGTCTATTGTTACGGTTGATTCGTAAGGACAGCCCATCAGAACAATACAGGCCATCAACAATCCAAAGGAATAAACTACTTTTTTCATATGCTTATTTGGTACAA
The DNA here is from genome assembly GCA_040386935.1 of Bacteroidota bacterium. Classification (GTDB taxonomy): domain Bacteria; phylum Bacteroidota; class Bacteroidia; order NS11-12g; family UBA955; genus JABMMZ01. The sequence goes on from JAZKEQ010000001.1 coordinate 124,774, forward strand.
CAAAGATGGAAAATAAATTCAATAATACAAGTGTAATGCAGGATTCACTTATTTACTGTTTCACTCCTGTTTTAATGCCGTAGTTGGAATAAATGTTAATTTTCACTTCATTCGTAAGAGTTTCATCAGTTACAACCTTCAGTTTTACAGTGAATGTTTTTTGCCTGATATAATCTTTTAAATTTTCTGAAGTTGGCTGTAGTTCAAGCACGCTACCGATATCATCTGCTACATTGGTTTGTGATGCAATGAGTTTTTCATCCATACCATCAGCCTGAATGTACAGATAAACATCCTTTAGAAATGAGAATGATTTATTAGAGGGAGAAGTAATGGTTGTTTTCAGATTATTCAGATACACACTTTTTATCAGAGATAAATTGCTGTTGCGTCCCTCAAATTCGGATTCAGAATTGGTTGTAACAGGTGGTGTAAAAACTTCAAAAGGCAAATTTACAGGTGCAGTAGGACTGATAGTCGCCTGGCTGTTATAGGACAAATCAAATGTTGTGGTTTTCCCGTCTTTACTACACGACAGACCTATCACACACAATAACAAGAAAAGAGAAAATTGCTTCATAGTTTTAGTCGAAGCAAATTTAAATAAAATTTTCAGTAATTACTTAAAGCGGATCTGCTAAAATCTTGAATTTACCTGTGATATAAAATGGCAATTGATGAGGCATGGCCCTTTTTTTCCTGTATTTGACGACCATCTGAAAATTATCCTTACGCAAATAATCTCTCAACTCTGTGCCCAATACATCCAAATAAAGGACTTTAACCCTCGTATTGGGAATAGTAATTTTTTGTGCAACAAGCTCAGTACCCACATCCACATTTTTTATTGACAAATAAATTTCTTTGATATCGTTGAAATTGCAATGATTAGCAGAATCGTAAAATGCATAATCAGCTGTTTGTATTCTCAATGATGTGAGATGTGCCGATTTAATGAGATTTTTATTGGTTAAATCGCTTTCTAAATCAATTGTGAATGATATCGTTTCCCTTACGATTAATGAGTCGACATTCAAAGTATCTATCTCCATGACTTCAGGAAAAAAAATCGGGTAGTCCAGCTCTATTTCCGATTTGGATTTATCTTTTTTACACGACAAAAACTGTGTCGCAATAAAAACAAACAGTATCCACTTGAAAGACTTCATTTTTTCAAAGATAGCTAACTAAATTGTCATTTTATGGTAAATTTTTGAAGTCACCGTTCAAACTACCACTCACACTGTCCGACTTTGCCCCCGTGTAAGTTTTTTTGATATTGGTATTATTTTCAACCCTCAAAACACCCATCAAAGCAAAAATCAGGGCTTCTTTGTATTTCACCAATTGCGGATCAGGAATTTGAAAATCTGCATCGCTGTGGGTTCTGATGTAATCCATCAATGTAGCGTTAAAAGCCCCTCCGCCTGTTACCAGTACTTTTTTTCCGGTTGTCTGATGGCTGCTGATGTAATCAATGCTCTTGCCGATTTGCGTAGAGATGTGATCGACAAATGTTTTCATTTTATCTTCAGGCGAAAGGCGCTCTCCTTCTTTTACAAGGTGCCACAATTCTTCATTGATCCAATCTCTGTTCAGTGATTTTGGAAAAGGCAATTTGTAAAAATCGATATCGTTCAATTGTGCTAACAAAGGGTAATGAATAGACCCTTTAGCTGCTATCTCTCCGTTGTGATCGTAGGCCAGATTAAGGTCGCGCGCTACACGGTTTAACAATATATTGGCCGGACTCACATCAAATGCTACTCTATATCCACCCACCATTCCTGATATATTTGCAAAGCCGCCAATATTCAGACAGTAATCATATTCACCAAACAGCAATTCATCACCAATGGCTACCAATGGTGCACCTTCGCCACCTTTGGCCACATCCATACTGCGAAAATCGCTGACTACAGGTAATCCGCAAATGGCCGACAATGAAGCACCATCGCCAACTTGACGGGTAATCATTTCATCCGGATAATGAAATACTGTATGACCGTGAGAAGCTACTAAATCTGCTTTTACCTGATATTTTTCTACAAAATCATTGACTAATTGACCAAGATAATGCCCGTAAAACACATCTGTTTTTGCATAAGACAAGGCATCTGCTTTACGCAATTGAGACAAACGCACCCGCCACTTATCATCATAAGAATAGGTATGCGACACATCGATTGAATAACTGTAATTGCCTTCGTCTGATGTAATAGTACATAGCGCGATATCAATCCCATCCATAGATGAGCCCGACATGATTCCTAAAACTTTATATGATTTCATCTGCGTGATTTTTTATGCGAATTTGGCAAAAATACCTTTTTTTGACGATAATGCTTACCCCCCTCATCCAATTTTAACAGGTGGTGCAATTATTGTGGCCTTTTTTCGTTAAATTTGTGTTTTATGTATCGCTTAATTCTCGTTTTAGGATTGTTTTCATTTTCATTGGGTGCCCAAAATAATGAGGAGAAACTGGCTGCACAGTATATGTCGGAGAAAGCCTATACAAAGGCCGCTGATATTTATGAAGAGCTGGCAAAAAAACAACCTGAATCTATATACTACTACGAGAATTTGATTCAGTGCTATATTCTGATGAAGGATTTTAAACTGGCTGAAAAACTGGTAGACAAGCGCATCAAAAAATTCGAATACAATTATTTATATCGTGTTGACAAAGGCTATCTGTACGGCCTCCAGAACATGATAGTTGAAAGAGACAAACTATTTACAGATATCATCAATCAAAATCCTGACAACATGCAGGAGATTGATAATATGGCCAATGCTTTTCTCAAAAGACGATTTTATGAACAGGCATTAACTGTGTATATCAAAGGGCGTAAATCTTTGAAAAATGATTTCATTTTCGCTTATGAAGTATCTGAATTGTATTTTGTAAAAGGCGACAACAAGAATGGCACCAATGAATTGGTGAATTATGCCGGTGAATTTGATTATGCCATCAGTGAAATAAAAGACAAACTTTCGATTGCTTACAGCAGTAAAAAGGAATACAGTATCCTGGCCAACTGTGTATTGGAAAAACTTCAAAAAAAACCCGATAATCTGGCGTTTAATGATTTATTGATTTGGAGCTTTATTCAGCAAAAAGATTGGGAAGGCGCTTTTATTCAATCAAAATCAGTTGACAAGCGATTGAACCAGCAAGGATTAAGATTAATAGAGTTGGGATGGATATGCCAGTCGAACGAAGAATACAGTCTGGCCATACAATGTTTTGAATATGTAAAATCACTACCCGACAGTCATTACGCCTACCAGGCACAGCAAGGTATTTTACAAACAGGATTACTTCAGGTAAAATCGGGCAATGTAATTGACGTTGTGCAATTGCGCGCATTGGAAAAAGAATACCTCTTGTACCTGAATGCCAATAATGGCAACTGGCAACCTGAGGAGCAAATGCAACAATTGGCTGAGTTGTATATTTATTACCTACACGAAACCCAGAAAGGGATTGACCAATTGAATACTGCTCTTAAAATGCCGGGTATTGAAGAAAGAATTGAAGCCATGTGCAAATTAAGTCTGGGTGATGCATTGCTGATTAATGGTGACCCATGGGAAGCTGATTTATTATACAAACAGGTTGAGAAGGCCTACAATACCGACCCATTGGGACAAGAAGCCAAATTTAGGTATGCCCGCCTGTGTTATTTCAGAGGTGAGTTTGAATGGAGCCAGACACAATTGGATGTATTAAAAAATGCAACAACGCAACTGATCAGTAATAATGCCATGAGATTGTGGCTACTGATTCAGGACAATATAGGGCTTGATAGCACCGAAGAGGCAATGAAACTATTTGCCAAGGCAGATATGCTCATTTTTCAAAATAAACTACAAGAGGCGGCCTTATTGCTCGATGAAATTCCCAATCAATTTCCCAATCACACCCTTACAGATGAAATCTATTTTTCGAAAGCTGTAATTGCTGAGAAACAGGGTAATTATAACGATGCCATTGTTTACTACACCAAAGTGTTTAAAGATTTCAGTTTTGATATTCTGGCAGATAATGCGCTGATTAATTTGGCCAAGCTGTATGAATTCAAATTGAAACAACCTGATAATGCAAAGCCATTGTATGAAAAAATAATTTTGAATTACACCGGCAGTCTTTTTGCTAATGAAGCCCGCAAGCGCTACAGGATTTTAAGAGGTGACCCTGTTGAATCTACTTCCGACAATTATTGGGATTAAGATTTTAATTTCTTTAACACAACATCAATATAGAATTTAAAAATTGATGTGCTATAAAAAAATTAAGACAACAAAAAACCCCAACTTCTGAAGGGTTGGGGTTAGAAATGTTTAGAGGTGTTGTAAAACTCTAAAAATGTGAAATAAAAAAGTCAAAAAATATTTCACATTGTTTTGATCTTAAACAGCTATAGGTAAATAACTGCAAAAGATTGGGAAAGAGAAGCTAACATCTTTCAATGTTATCATAGGTTAATGTGTGTAAAGAACTGTTGAGGGAAAGTGGTTGTTGCTAATTAAACCAAGCACAATAGTATCATGCTGAGGCTTAAAAACAGAATCGCATAAGAGTATATGGTATACTTCATGGATTTGGTTAAACTAATTTCGATTAATGCATCTTTCATGGTATATTCTTTAGGTTAATGTGTTGACTGCTTAAAATTGTTTACGGGCATCAGAAAAGTGTGTTTTCATAGTTTTAGTTTTGAATTTCCTGATGCCTGTGTTTTTATAGTTTTAGTTTTGGTTGTTAAATATAAATAAGTCTTATCTCAGTGTCTTGTAAAATGTGTTTTCGATAGTTTTAGTTTTATATTTCAAATAAGTAATTCAAGTTTCTAAAAAAAAGTGTGTTTTCAATAGTTTTAGTTTTGTGTTAAATTAAATAAGTGGCGTTTTCAAAGTTTTAGTTTTAAGTGTCTGTTTTTTATATTTTTTTAATCGTTTTTTTTGTCTTTTTAAAACCGCTAACTTGCTGAGTTTAAATGCCTAATAGGTATAAATACTTAGTAATTCAGTTGGCTTATACACAAACTTAAATCGCAGCTGTTTAAAATCAATACCTGCCCAAAAAAACAATTTATTTTAAAGTTAAAAAGTTAATTTTCAGCACTATAAAATTTAATATCAATTCAAAGAATTAGGGTATTTGTGACAATTACAGCCGGATTTGAGGCTTTTGAGTAGAAAATACATGTCCAAAATAAAAGAACGTGTATTTTCACCTATTGCAAAACAACACAACTCATTTAAACCCCATATTTTACAGGCACTAACGATACATTTACACTGTAATCACTTATCAGATAAATACAAAAAAATGAATGTGAATATTCTTTTATTTATTTCAGAAAGCCTTTGTCTAAATTTGCATTTTTGTTAAAAACATGGAATTGAATCACCCGCCATATCTGGATAAATTAAATGAAGTGCAGAGAGAGGCCGCCTTATGCATCGAGGGACCTGTTATGATTATAGCCGGTGCCGGCAGCGGAAAAACAAGGGTGTTAACCTATCGTATTGCGCATATTATCAAACAAGGTAATGATGCTTTTAATATTCTGGCGCTGACATTTACCAATAAAGCGGCTCGTGAAATGAAGAACAGGATAGAAACTGTTGTAGGCCCTGAAGCACGCAATCTATGGATGGGAACTTTTCACAGTGTATTTGCAAAAATACTGCGGATAGAAGCAGAGAAAATTGGCTACCCAAAAGATTTTACGATTTATGATACCGATGATGCAAAGAGTGTCATCAAAGGAATTGTTAAAGATTTGAATCTTGATGACAAGCTTTATAAAACAGGCATTATCTATAACCGCATTAGCAATGCCAAAAATAGTTTAATATCAGCCAAGGAATATGTTACCATTCCCGAATTGATGGAGGCCGATGCTTCTGCTGGCCGCCCACTCATTTCAAAAATATTCATGTTGTATCAACAAAAATGTTTTAAAGCGGGTGCCATGGACTTTGACGATTTGCTGATGAATACCTACAGATTGTTCAGGGATCATGCCGATGTATTGTACAAGTATCAGCATAAGTTTAGATATGTAATGGTGGATGAGTATCAGGATACCAATCTCTGTCAATATATGATTGTAAAAAAACTGGCAGCCATGCACCGCAATATCTGTGTTGTGGGCGATGACTCTCAAAGTATTTACAGTTTCAGAGGTGCCAATATTCAAAATATTTTGAACTTCGAAAAAGATTATCCTGAACTCAATGTATTCAAACTGGAGAACAATTACAGAAGCACAGCCACTATTGTAAATGCAAGCAGCAGCATCATCGCTAACAACAAAGAGAAACTGGATAAAAGGATTTATACGGACAATGCCGAAGGTGAAAAGATAAAAGTGATTAAAGCAATGAGCGACAATGAAGAAGGTCGCATCATTGCCCAAGATATTTTTGAAGAAAAGAATACCAATCATTTAGCGAATGAAGATTTTGCCATACTGTACAGAACAAATGCACAAAGCAGAGCATTTGAAGAAGCATTGCGCAAAAACAATATCCCTTATCGTGTATATGGCGGTACCAGTTTTTATCAACGCAAAGAGATAAAAGACATGGTGGCTTACCTCAGAGTAGTGGTAAACCCCAACGATGATGAGGCCATTAAACGCATCATTAATTACCCGGCCCGTAAAATTGGCAATACAACAGTTGACCGTTTGGTAGTTATTGCTAATAATCACGATTGCTCATTGTGGAAAGTCATCAGCAACACATCGCAGCATGCCCAGGAACTCGGCCATACAGTTGCCCATCTCCGCGACTTTCATACAATGATAGCCAGTTTCCAGGCAATGGCAGACACCAAAAACGCATACGAAATTGCCGAATATGTGGCCAAACAAACCACTTTATTGAAAACTCTTTATGAAGACAAAACGGTAGAAGGTGTATCACGACATGAAAACTTGGTGGAATTACTGAATGGTATCAAGGAATTTACAGAAGACGACACCAATGAAAATGACAAAACACTGTCACAATTTTTGCAGGACATTGCTCTGTTAACAGATGCTGACAAGGATAAGGAGAATAAAGATACAGTAACGATGATGACTATTCACAGCAGCAAAGGCCTTGAATTTAAAAATGTTTATGTTGTTGGGCTTGAGGAAAACCTGTTCCCGAGTCAATTGAGTCTTAACAGTCGCAATGAACTGGAAGAAGAGCGTAGATTGTTCTATGTTGCAGTAACAAGGGCAGAGCAAAAATTGACCCTATCATTCGCTACATCGCGTTTTAAATACGGTAACCTGATACCATGTGAGCCAAGTCGTTTTATTGACGAAATAGACAACAAATACCTCGACATTACTTACCTGAATACCATGAAATCACGATCGCCAATTGAGCGCGACAATACAGGGTTTGGAAAAGGTTTTGGCATGAATGTGGGGAGTAAACCACTGATTTCGAGACAAACTGCGCAAGTAACGGTTTCAGCTAATTTCAAGGAAAGCAATACTGATACACTTGCACCCGGTCAAAAAATTGAGCATCAAAGATTTGGAAAAGGCATTGTTAAAACCATTCAGGATTCAGGTGACAACAGAAAAGCCATCATTGCATTTGAAGAAACCGGTGAAAAAACCCTCGTTTTAAAGTTTGCAAAATTGATGATTCTCGAATAGGACTTTTTATTTACTTTTGTAACCCAAATGAAAAAAGCATTTGTTATCATAACACTACTTATTGCCGGTAACCTTTCCGCTCAATTACAGCCGGTATTAAAAAACAGAAAAGGCATTGCCATATTGCCTCAGGCTGGCGATATTGGATTTGGGTTCAGTGCTAATCCGTTTCTTTATTATTTTGGCAATATTCTGAATGGCAATACAAGCAATCAGTCGCCCAATATTACCTATGCCGCACCAAATCAGAATATTTTCTTTAAATACATGAAAACCAATAATTTGGCTTACAGAGGTTATTTTAGAATTGGCCTAAACTCCAATACAAACAACACCAATGTTGCAGACAAAACGCCTGGTTCTCAAGCCAATGCAGTAGTTAAAGACGTTCAAAAAACAAAGAATAATATCATCGGTTTGGGATTTGGTATAGAGAAAAGAAGAGGCCAGACAAGGGTTCAGGGCTATTATGGTGGCGAATTTTTCATCAATTACAACAGCGGATTTGACACCAAAACTAAGTATGGCAATTCAATTCAATACGAAGATACCGGTGTAATTCGCAATACAATTCTTAATTCGGCTTCTACTTTTACAATTGGCGTACGCGGTTTTGCAGGTGTTGAATATTTCATCGCCCCTAAAATTTCAATTGGTGGAGAGCTAGGCTACGGGCCATCTTTCAACTTTAGAAGTTCAAACGAAATAACGACTGAAAGTTATGATTTCCCTTCTTCAACCCTTACTACAACAAAAGTAAGTACAAGCCCCCGTTCATCAGGCTTTTCGCTTGATACTGACAACTATAACGGGATTATCAAATTGTTATTTTACTTTTAATTGGAATATTTTTAAAAGTAATTTATACAAATTCAAAATCTAAATGTATATTTGCCAAATATTAGATAAATGACGAAGATGAAAAATATTAAAAACTTATTGATAATTGCAGGTGTTTTTTCAATGGTTCTTTCAGCATGCAAGTATGATGAAGGTCCGGGTATTTCTTTTATAACTAAAAGAGATAGAGTAGCTAACGAATGGTCAGTTACCGGTTATAAAATTGAAGGAACAGACGATGCTGCTATGAAAAATTCATTTTCACATGGTGATTCTATTGAATTAGTTTTTAACGTAGCAAGAGGTGGTGTATACGGCTTTAACCTTCAATATACTAAATCTTACCAAGCAACAACTAAATGGAGAAAGTTATTACAATCTAACTATACAACTTACATAGCTGAAAATGTTTGGAACTACAACCAGAATTCATTCTTCCAATTAATTGGCAGCAATGGTAAATGGACATTTGCAGATAATCACAATGAAGTACACTTTGGTGCAAACGATTTGTCTCACAACTACACTGAAAACAAACCTTTGGTTTGCAAAATCATCATGTTGAAAAACAAAATGCTGCAACTTGAGTTTCTTGCCAACGACAGCAAAAAACACTTGATTACTTTTGAACCAATCAACAAAGAAGCTAAATTACTGAAGTAATTGCCGGCTCAACAATATTTTGAAAAAGTCCTGCACAATTGCAGGACTTTTTTTATTCTATAAATTTAACTTAATTTTGACATCAACTTCTTTATGAAAGAACTCTTTGAATACAATACACAAGCCGAAAAACTTATAATCTCTGAATATGGCCGTTCTTTCCAAAACATGGTAGAACATGTTCTCACCATCGATGATAAAGCCAAAAGAACCAAAATGGCAGAGGCCTTAATAGGTGTAATGGAAATACTGAATCCGGCTGCAAAAGAACAAGCTGATTATCGCCACAAACTGTGGGACCACTTGCACATTGTATCAAGCTTTAAACTTGATGTAGACAGCCCCTTCCCTATTCCTGAGCAAGATACATTCGTTAAAAAACCTGAAACCATTCCCTACCCTTCACAACCTATCAAATTCAGATTTTACGGTCGCAATCTCCAGTATATGGTGAATAAAGCTGCCGCATTAGAAAACCCTGAAATGAAGAATGAGTTCCTGAACCTGCTGGCCTCTTTCATGAGTAATTCATCACGCAACTGGAACAATGAAAACTTGAATAATGCACAGTTGGCAGAACACCTTAAAATGATGTCGAGCAGTAAGCTGGACATTAACCCCGAAGATCTTGAAATTACGCTTGAGCAGAGGAAGAAAAAATTCTTCAAGCCAAACAATAATAACAACAAGTTCTACAACAAAAACAAAAAATACAACAATCACAAAAAGTAATTCCCAATAATGGCCACTTTCAAAGTTACCGGAGGCAAAAAGTTAAAAGGTGAAATCGTGCCTCAGGGCGCTAAAAACGAAGCCCTTCAAATCATCTCAGCCGTATTATTAACCCCCGAAGAGGTGGTGATCAATAATATTCCCGCCATCAGGGATGTTCTCAAACTCATTGAACTATTAATGGATTTGGGTGTTAAGGTAACCAAGAAATCTGAAGATACTTATGTTTTCAAAGCAGACGACATCAACCTCGATTATTTGAATTCTCAGGAATTTAAACAAAAGGGTGCTGCTTTAAGAGGTTCTATCATGATCATCGGCCCATTGCTCGCGCGTTTTGGAAAAGGCTATATTCCTAGTCCGGGTGGCGATAAAATTGGTCGCAGAAGACTTGATACACACTTCATTGGTTTCATGAAACTGGGTGCTAAATTTGAGTACCTCGCAGATGAACAATTCTATAAAGTAACCACTCCCCAAGGCAAACTGCAAGGTGCTTACATGCTTTTAGACGAAGCATCGGTAACCGGTACTGCTAATATCGTAATGGCTGCCGCATTGGCGAGTGGCACTACCACTATTTATAATGCCGCTTGCGAACCTTACCTGCAGCAATTATGCAAAATGCTGAATCGCATGGGAGCCAAAATAAGTGGTATTGGCAGCAATTTATTGACTATTGATGGTGTTGATGCCTTATCAGGAACGGAACATACCATGTTGCCTGATATGATTGAAATCGGCAGTTTTATTGGTTTAGCAGCCATGACCGAAAGTGAAATTACCATCAAAAATTGTCGCATTAGTGAATTGGGTGTTATTCCTGACACATTTAAGAGATTGGGTATACAAATGGAATTCAGAGGCGATGACATACATATTCCATCTCATAAACACTACGAAATAGACACTTTCATTGACGGCAGTATCCTGACCATTGCAGATTCCCCATGGCCGGGCTTTACACCTGATTTGATTAGTATCATATTAGTAACCGCTACTCAAGCAAGAGGTAATGTACTCATCCATCAAAAAATGTTTGAAAGCAGATTGTTCTTTGTAGATAATTTGATAGATATGGGAGCAAAGATTATACTTTGTGACCCACATAGAGCCAATGTAATGGGACTTGATAAAAAGACCCCATTAAAAGGCATCACAATGAGCTCACCCGATATACGCGCAGGTGTTTCCATGCTTATAGCAGCTATGAGTGCCAATGGGGTGAGTACTATTCGCAATATCGAACAAATTGACAGAGGTTATCAGCACATTGATACCCGTCTGAATAATATTGGCGCAGATATTGTAAGATTAGATTAAAGACGTAATGAAAATTACCAAAATAACCATAATCAGCTTACTCATGATCATTCCACTTTTCTACTTTATTTACAGCTTCTTCCCGGGTGAATCTGCAGCAAAACTAAAAACCGGGGTAACTGCCCCTGACACTGTTTTTATCAGTGAAAAAGACACCTTCGATATTGCAAAATATAAAGGTAAAGTTGTGTTGCTTAATTTTTGGGCTTCATGGAGTAAATCCAGTCGTCTTGAAAACAAAAATCTGGTGCGCATTTATCAAAAATACAAAACCAACCCAAAAGTGGTTTTTGTGAGTATTTCATTAGATACCGATGAAAGCAGCTGGAAGGCCGCCATCGAAGAAGATGAAATGACCTGGACTGCCCATTTTTGTGATTTCAAAAAATATGAATCTCCGGTAGCTAAAGCCTATCAGATTAGCACCTTGCCTATGGCTTATCTGATTGATAAAACCGGAACCATTGTCAAATCTACCGCCAAAAGCCAGGAAATTGAGTCAGAAATTGACGGCCTGCTTAAGTAAAATCTCATTTTTTAGGTCATGTTGTCAGTGTAATTTGCTTGGCAATGTTTTTGCCAACTTCCCAATGTATGACGAATGAGGAAATAATTGAACCAAGCGAAGACACCCAAAACAACGATCAGGGAACCAAACCTGAAGTGAATGAAACAGATACTGTTTCTGAACTTGATACGTTGAAAGCGCAACTGGCTGAAAGCAATGATAAATTTTTGAGACTTTATGCTGAGTTTGACAATTACAAACGCAGAACAATGAAGGAAAGAAGTGAATTGCTGCAAACTGCCGGCAAGGAAATTATCTTATCCCTATTGCCTGTAGTTGATGATTTTGAAAGAGCCAAGAAAGCTGATGTATTGGATGTTGATGCATACAAAGCCGGTATAGATTTAATTCATCAAAAATTTTCGGGTATTCTTGAATCAAAAGGATTAAAAGCATTAGAAAGCATTGGAACGCCTTTCAATGTTGATTTACATGAAGCCATTACCAATATTCCTGCACCTTCTGAAGAGATGAAAGGAAAAGTAGTGGATGAAACAGAAAGAGGCTATCAGTTGAATGGCCAGGTCATCAGATTTGCAAAAGTAATAGTAGGAGAATAACAATAAAGCGAACAATACTTTGGCTAAAAGAGATTTTTACGATATACTGGAAGTTTCCAAATCAGCTTCGGCAGATGAAATAAAAAAGGCTTACCGCAAGATGGCCATCAAATTCCATCCTGACAAGAACCCTAACAATAAAGAGGCTGAAGAAAAATTTAAGGAAGCGGCAGAAGCTTATGAAATACTAAGCGACCCTCAGAAAAAACAGCGTTATGATCAATTCGGTCATGCCGGTGTTGGAGGAGCTTCAAGCAATCATCATGGACCTGGTGGCAGTATGAATATGGACGATATATTCAGTCAGTTTGGCGACATATTTGGTGGAGGGTTCGGTGATTTCTTTGGCGGCAGCCAGGGTGGTCGCGGTGGTCGTACCAGAGCCAATGTAGGTAGCAATATCCGCATTCGTCTAAAACTCAATTATGCCGAAATTAAAAACGGTGTTGAGAAAAAAATAAAATACAAAAAACAAGTTATTGCTAAAGGCGTAACCTTTAAAGACTGCGGCACTTGCCGTGGAACAGGCCAGGTAGCAAGAGTTACCAATACATTCTTAGGTCAGATGCAAACAGTATCAGCCTGCCCTACTTGTGGTGGCAGTGGTAAAATACTGGGAAATAAACCGGCAGGAGCCAATGACCAAGGTTTGGTATATGAAGAAATTGAAACAACCATCAAAATACCTGCAGGTGTTCAGGAAGGCATGCAATTGTCTATCAGTGGCAAAGGCAATGCAGCTCCGGGTGGTGGCATCGATGGTGATTTGTTGATATTGGTTGAAGAAGAAAAACATCCGGAATTGGTGCGTCAGGACCAACATGTGATATACAATCTGGTTATCAGCGTTACCGATGCTATTTTGGGTGCTTCTGTTGAAGTACCAACTATAGAAGGAAAAGCTAAAATTACTGTAGAACCGGGTACTCAAAGTGGCAAAGTATTGCGCTTGAGAGGCAAAGGATTTCCAGAGGTAAATGGTTATGGTTCAGGCGACCAGTTGATACAAATCCATATCTGGATACCAAAGAAAATAAGCAGTGAAGAAACAGAGTTGCTCAAGAAACTTGAAAACTCTGAGAACTTTTCTCCTAAGAATGCCAAGAAAGACAAAGGCTTTTTTGACAAAATGAAGGATTGGTTCTAAGCTCCATTTACTGATACTATTTTTTCTCTAAATTCGTTTCCATAGTTACGAATGCAATACTTACTATTTATTATCAGCATCTTCATTGCTATTTCTGTTAAATCTCAAGTAAAATCTTATGGGTCTCAGAAAAAAAATCTGATACAATAATCGATTACAGAGGTGCGGTCAATCCATTGAAATTTATTCAGCAAAAGCCAAAAGAAAAAATTACCATCACTTCAAGTGTCGGTGTGATTAAGAAAACAACATAAATGGCGAAATGATTGAAAACAAGAAATATTGATTTATTTTCATATCCTTGCAATCTGATCTATTTATAATCCCTCTATTGACAATACTTCTTAAGAAGTGAAAAATGGATGATTTTAAATCTATCTGAAAAAAGCTACCAATAATTCTTAAGAAAATGAGAAGAATAATCAACAACATTAAACACCACTCAAATTGGCTTCAATATTACAGTTACAAATATTTCACACCGCGCAATACAGGATTTACATTCATTGGCAGAAGCGGTTTAAAACTGTCGATCCCAAAAAGACTGTTACAAACCTATAAGGAGTGTTTTTTTGATGAAACCTATTTTAAGGGACTTCCAAAAGACATTCAAAAGTTTAACACTAAAACTGTAGTTGATATTGGCGCCAATGTTGGTTATTTTTCATTGTCTTTTTTCTCAATTGATCCAAAAGCACAGATATTATCGTACGAACCCATGCCTAACAATTTTGAATTATTGCAAAAATATCAAAATGAAAATGCAGGCTTGAATTTTAAGATATTCAACAATGCAGTAAGTGGCCGTAAGGAAACACTTACATTGAATTACAATGCCAATGATTCTTATACAACATCAGCCAGCATTTTTGAAAGTGACAATGAGCCTGATAAAATTTATGTTGAAACAACAACATTGGAAGACATCATTAAAGATAATCAGCTTGAAAAAATTGATTTCTTAAAATTGGATTGTGAGGGCTCTGAATATGAAATTATTTACAATGCATCATCTACTGTATTGGATAAAATTGTCATCCTTTCTATTGAGACACATCAAGGCAAATCAGAAAGAGAAAACAGAGACTCACTAGCCACTTTTCTCATCAAAAATGGCTTTGAAATCAAATCATTGAAAAGTCAGTTATGGGGATGGAAATCCAAATAATCGCGACCCGCTTTTTAGTAAATTTATTAGTTTATTTCTTTACTTCGTATAACTTTTCCTTGTCAACAACCTCCACCTTATCACCATCCATAATTTTATAATTGATGGCTTCAAAAGGGGCTGAAACAACTTGGTCACCTTCCTTTACCCCTTCTAATATTTTGATGTAACGAGTATCCTGTATGCCTGTTTTCACAATGCATTTTACGGCTTTTCCATCCTTCACAACAAATACTACTTCTTCTTTTTCATTTGGGTTGTCTTTTTTCTCTTTTAAAGTTACCGAAGCAACAGGCACAGCAATTACATTTTTCTCTGTTTGTGTATACACGTGCACACTCGCACTCATGCCAGGACGAAAAGGCATTCTATTGCCATTTGTACTCATCAATGTTGAATAAGATGATTCCAAAATCAGTACTTTAACTTCAAATTTTGTTACCTGATCTGTTGACATTGAAGTAGCAGAATTACTCTTAGCGCTATTGGCCACTTGTGTTACAACACCTTTAAATACCTGCCCTTGATAGGCATCTACTTCTATCCCTGCTGTATCACCAACTTTAATACGAACAATATCATTTTCATTAACATCAACCCTCACTTCCATACGATTCAAATTAGATATACGCATCATTTCAGTACCGGCCATTTGGGCTGTTCCTACAACACGCTCTCCCTTTTTAGAATTCAGTCCTGTAATAACACCATCAGCAGGCGCATACACGCTGGTTCTGCCATAATTTTTTGCTGATTGTTGCACATTGGCTTCTACTGATTCTGTGTTATACATTGATGCCAGTGTTTGCTTTTCGGCAGCCTCTAATTCTGCTTTTGCCATTTCATACTGAGCCTCTGCATTATCATATTCCTGCTGACTGATGACTTTTTCATCATACAATTTTTTCTGTCTGTCAAAGGTCTTGCGCTGCATTTCAACATTGGCTTTCGTTCTTGTCAATTGTGCCTGCACATTTGATGAATTTGCCTTGGCATTATTTAAACTGGCTTTGGCCTGATCCAATTGGGTTTGATACAAATCGGGATTGATTCTCACCAACAAATCGCCTTTGCGTACAGTATCTCCTTCATTGACTAATAAGTCAATTATCTCTCCTGATACATCCGGACTTATCTTTACTTCACTTTCAGGGTAAATGGTACCACTGGCGGTTACTTCTTCAACAATATTTTGTTTACTAATTTTTTCTACAGCAACCTGAGTGCCGCTGACTTTCTTGCCTTTCATTTTTAATCCAATGATCAGAACCAGGACAATGGCTGAAAGAATGATGATTATTTTTTTCGTTGACATGTTATTGCTGAATTATAATTGTATGGTATTGCCTTTATAGTACTCGAGTATCAATGCTCTGAAAACCATTTCATAACGGGCCTGTAATTCATTTGATTGCGCCTGTAAGTAACTGTTCTTTGCATTGATAAAATCAAATGAAGTAGAAGCGCCTGCATCAAAACGCTTTTGAATGTAGTCGAGACTCATTTTCTGTGCCTCTACATTGTTTTTGCTGGCATCATATCTCGCCTTAGCAGAATTATAACTATTCACTGCTGCATTGATGTCATTTAACAATGTATTCTTTTGTTTCTGTAAATTGATATCGCTTATTTGCTGATTAATTTTAGCCTTCTGAATCTGGCTTTGAACCTGAAAACCATTGAATAAATTCCAGCTAAAACTGATACCCGCACCCTGACCGATATTATCTTTCAACTGCTTGTTGAATCCTATTGTTTCAGTTTGATAGGTGAATATTGGCTGAAGTACTACTTCCTGAGTTGTTTGCGTATAACCAATTGGGGTTGTTCCTGTTTGAGAATAACCGGTAACATTTTTTGCACTTTGGGAATACACCGTATTAATATTGCCATAAAGGGAAATAGATGGGGCCAGACTTCCTTTAGCAATATTTGTTTGTGATTTTGCTGCATTGCTTTGTTCTACGGCCGAACGTATCTGAGGCATATTTTTCAATGCAGTTTCATAAATATCCAACACCTGTGGTGTAACATTGATAATAACCTGACTAATATCGGGCACAACAATATCAAAATCAATTTCCATCGGTAATTGCATGGTATTGCGAAGCGCAATCAAAGCAGCATTTTTATTGCTTTCTGCTGTAACTAGCGTTAATTGTTCATTGGCTATTTGAGCTTTCAGACTCAGCAAATTAGTAAGATCTGCCACACCGGCATCCACTTGCTTCTGAGCTCTCTCTATTCGTTGCTGGGTTGATACAATCTGCAACTGTGCATTATTAACCGACTCGATACCCTGGATGACAGATAAAAACGAACTTGATATACTTAGGGCGATCTGGTTCTTGGTATATTCAACCGTTGCGTCACTGGCTTTCTGGGTATGTTGTGCTTGTTTCAGTGAATTAATATTCTGAAAACCGCTGAACAACATAATCCCGGCATTTAAGCCCATATTATTTGAACGTATGGTTTGATTGACATAGGTATTGGTAAACCTGTCGATGGTACGGCCAAACTGATAGTTTTGTCCTGCACTAGCAGATAGGGTTGGCAAGAAATTACCTTTTCGCAACAATACATCAATTTCGGAAGACTTATTGTTGAGCATGCTTTGCTTAACATCCAGGTTATTGAGCCAGGCGTAGTCTATACATTGCTTCAAAGTAAATTTCTGAACCTGCCCTTGGGAATTCAGGGTTGAAGCGAGCAAAGTGCCGATTATAAAGAATTGTTTAAGCATATGTTTAAAACCAATGGTCGAAATTATGATTGTGCAAGTTATTCATCCGCATTAGTTCGACCAATGCAGAGGTATAACGACAAAATAAAAACATGTCGGGGATACTGCCAAAGGTTTTAAAATATTGCCATTTGTATTTTTTGGAAGTATCTTCGCACACGGCATGAAAATTTCACTCAACTGGCTTAAAACCTTTATCGATATTGACAAGACACCTGAAATACTTGAGCAAATACTCACAGGTACAGGTCTTGAAATAGAGCATTATGAAACTGTTGATTCCGTTAAAGGCGGAATGAAAGGCTTAATAGTGGGCCATGTTATTGAATGTGTTAAACATCCAAATGCCGATAAATTAAATCTCACAAAAGTGGATACCGGCAGCGGAACATTATTGAATATTGTGTGTGGAGCGCCAAATGTTGCTGCAGGTCAAAAGGTAATTGTTGCCCCTGTTGGTACAACTGTTCACCCGATAAAAGGCGAACCCTTTACCATACAGAAAGCAAAAATACGCGGTGAAGCTAGCGAAGGCATGCTATGTGCTGAAGATGAAATAGGCCTAGGTGAAAGTCATGCCGGTTTACTAATACTACCCGATTCATTAGCCATAGGCAGCTCGGTGGCTGAATATTTCAAAGTAAGTTCAGATATCGTTTTTGAAATAGGCCTTACAGCCAACAGAGGTGATGCTGCAAGCCATTTAGGAGTCGCCCGCGAATTAGCAACTGTTTTGAATATTGCTACTAAAAAACCTGCTTTTACGCAAAAAAGTGAAACCTCTCATCCGGATATCAAGATAACTATTAATGATACAGTTGCCTGCCCGAGATACAGTGGCGTAGTAATAAAAGGCATTACTGTAAAAGACAGTCCTGAATGGTTACAACAACGTCTAAGAGCAATCGGTTTAAACTCAATCAACAATATTGTCGATGCGACTAATTTTATTTTGCACGACCTTGGCCAACCGCTACACGCTTTTGATCTCGAGAAAATAAAAGGCAAACAAATTATTGTAAAACAGGCTAATGCCGGCAGTAAATTTACAACACTGGATGGCAAGGAACACACATTAAAAGGCCATGAATTAATGATTACCAATGCAGAAGATGAAATGTGCATGGCAGGTGTATATGGTGGCATTAACAGCGGTGTTTCTACAACCACTACTGATATATTTCTGGAGAGTGCTTATTTTAGTGCTGATGTAGTAAGAAAGGGCGCTAAAACACATGGCATCAGCACAGACTCAAGTTTCAGATTTGAAAGAGGCACCGATCCTGAAATGACCCTTACTGCTCTTGAACGTGCCGTACAATTAATCGTTGAAATTGCAGGTGGTAGCATCAGTCATCATTATATTGATGTGTATCCAACACCATTGAAACCATTTTCTGTTGTATTGAGAAAAGCATCAATAGAAAAAAATCTCGGCATACAAATTCCTGATGCTACAGTAGAGAAGATTTTAAAAGGACTGGAAATTAAAATTGTATCTACAGACAGCAATGGCTGGCAACTTGAAGTGCCATTATTTAAAAGTGATGTATCAAGAGAAATTGATGTCATTGAAGAACTCATCAGAATACATGGATTCAACCATGTGCCCCTGAATCAGCATTTGCGTACATCCTTGAATTACAAAGCAGAAAGCAACGAACGCCTTATTGAAAATAAAGCTGGTACATTGTTACAAGGAATGGGCTTTACTGAAATAATGACGAACTCATTGAGCAGTGACAAACACTATACTGATAAAACACAATTGGTATATATCAGCAATCCATTGAGTACCGAAATGAATGTGATGCGTCAAACCATGTTGCACTCAGGACTTGAAGCCATTGCCTACAATAAAAACAGAAGACAACACAATACCCATTTTTACGAATTTGGCAAATCATACAGACAAAGCAATGGACAGTTTAAAGAAATAGAAGAGCTGGTTGTATTTGCATCAGGTAACAAAGCGGCAGAAAGCTGGGAAGTAAAATCAGAAAAAGCCGATTATTATTTTCTGAAGTCAGCAGTCAATCGTCTGTGTTCTGCATTTGGCGGACAAACAGGAGTAGCGACTATACATGCGGTAGATGGTGAGGTATTAAAAGCCTTTGACATAAAAGATGATGTCTATTTTGCCGTTATCCAATGGAAAGAGTTGTGCAAGCAAGCCGCTTCTCTCAAATTTGAATTGCAGCCTCTCCCTCAATTTCCAGTGGTTCGCAGAGATTTGAGTTTAGTATTGGATAAATCAATTGCATTTAAATCTATACAGACTGAAATCAATAAATTGCGCCTTAAAAACTTAACTGGTGTTAACGTGTTTGATGTATACGAAGGCAAACCTTTGGCTGATGACAAAAAATCCATCAGCATCAGTTTTGATTTATACGACCATGAGAAAACAATGGCAGACAAAGAGATTGACGCCATTATGCAAAAATTAATTCAGCAGTTTGAAACCAGCTTAAATGCTGTAATTCGAAAATAAAACACATGGAAGAACTGATTAAGCGATTACAACTGATTCACGACAAAGTGAATGCATTGAAGTTGGAAAACAAGCAGCTTAAGTCAGAACTTACTAAAAGTGAAAAACAACTGCAGCGATTGAAGCAAATTATTGACATACAAAACTCAACATTACAACAACAGGAGCAGCAATTAAAAATTAAAACAATCGCCACTCAGCTTGTTAACGACCAACCGCTTTCGCCCAATGAAAGCAGAGCATTGAAACAAAAAATCAATGAAATGATTAAAGAAGTTGACAAAGTAATTGCACTGATTCACGAATGAAAAACCTTAACACGCTTAACCCTGATTCCAAGCTCTGGATATATCAAAGTTCGAGAGAATTAACAGACAAAGAAGTTGCTGACTTATCAAACGGGTTACAACAATTTTGCCTTCAATGGACCGCACATAACAATCAATTAAAAGCTGATTTCGATATCCGTTACAACCGCTTTATTGTATTGGTTGTTGATGAATCTCACAATACGGCAAGTGGTTGCAGCATAGACAAGAGCGTACATTTTTTGGCCAATGCGGGTAAACAGTATCAGGTTGATTTCTTTAATAAACTTCAGATGCATTACTGGCAGAATGAAACCATACAAACTATCCCTATGGCCGGCATTAAAGGTGCATTTGCAAATGGCACAATCAATGAGCAAACGGTATTCATCAATACCCATCTTACAACACTTACTGACTATGCAACTGCATTTGAATTACCACTGCATAAACACTGGTTGGGTAAAAGAGTGCTGGGTTGATTTCAAACTTCATTCACCCATAATTTATAGGTGAGTGAATGATCATGACTTACAGGTTGCAACAAAATAAAATCACCTGCTTTTCCAATCGTTGAACATTTAATGCTGAGATTTTCACCTTCGCTGATAGGACGGCTGTATTCAATGACTTCTTCATTGTAACCCAATCCCCAAATTGCCTGGCCTCCTTTTATTTGAAGACGCAATTCTCTGTATGACTCATAGGCCAAAACAGCAATGGTTTGAATTTTATCACCTTCTATCCGACCTTCAAAATCAGGTTCCGTAATTTGTGGTTTATCTTCAATATTTCGCGCTAACAAATACTGCTGATGCAAGCCTTGATGTGTTTCAGCAAAACGAGCCATTTGCCTGTCCATTTTATTGATAAAAAACTCATTCAGATTAGCTATTGATTTAATAACAGCCTGAGTACTTTTTCTTCTTTTTTCAATATTGATGCGATGCATAGGAAGATCAAGCACAAAAAGCGTTAATCTGTGACTTAACAAACGTACTTCATCTATTTTAAGACTATTGGCCTCACCCCTCTTGTCAAATGCAAGAATCATGTCCTGAAGATAAATGGCATGTTCAATTAATTCTTCTTCATTAAGCAAACTGATACTCGCATCATCGTACCCCTGAATGCATCTGTTGCCATCGCTCTTATTTCTTTGTAATTGAATATTCAACTCCCTTCCTAATGTTAAACAACTTAATTCAAGATCAACGCGTTTTTTAGCACGCTCGATTGTATACTTATTATTATAGGAAATACTATTATCAAATTCAGTACTAAGTGTATCAACCATTACAGTGAGAATAACAAACAGATTGGTGACTTCCTTAATTTTATCAATAGTGGTTCGGTTGGCTGTATAAAAACTCTTGACCCGATGGCACATATTGAGATAATTCTGTTGTTGGTTTTTCATGAAGATCGTTAAGTAAGTTTAGTTGTAGAATAGTTTCGACAAAATTAAACATGCGAAGCGCTGCAGAATTGGTATTTTGATTAAACTTATTCACAAAAAGCCAAACACAATTGTTGGAAAGTGTTGATTTTGAAGCAATTAAGTATTTATACTTAGTTTATACCCGTAAAGCCCTTTAATCAATTAAAAAAGCTTACTACAACAGATATTATTGAATAATAAAAAACCCATACAAACCTTTTAAAAATACATTTTAGTATTTTATACTCAGTTTTAGAAATGCTAAAATACAGTGATTGGCTATTTTCTTTCCTAATCTTTCAAATCCTCGAAAGTATCATAGATACAAAAGTTTTCATAATTCCCTTCCTGATCAAAAAAGTCAGACGGCAATTGTGGAATATCTGCAAGGTTAACAATTTTCAAATATTTATTGGCATAATTTCGGGCCACGTCAAATGTAAATGACTTACTGCCTATTTCATCCAGCCAGTATTCATGCTCGCTACCGCAAAAGAACAGCATGCGTTTAGTCCCCAAGGGCTTAAAAAAACGGTATAACTCAAGACGGGCATTCATCCATTCCGATTTTTCACCCGCTATTATCTCTTTGATAAATTCAATGGTTTTATCCCAGTCTCCAAAAGGGAACATATTATTTACTTCGAGACAATCCTTGCTGAGATAAAATGTACTGACATCTTCTGACGATGCAGACACCAATGCAAAATCAATTAAGCCACCATCGTCCATATTTTTGCGTTCGGCATAATAACTCACTAACCAGCCTTCAAATTCAAATGGCGCATCTACGCAACTCCCATCGGCATCAACCTCCTGAATAAAATAGGGCAAACCTGTTATATTCGAAAGACGTTCGGCAAACTCCTCTATGGAATCAAATGCTATTGCATGATCGATAATAATGGCAGCATGGTGGGCCATGAAACTGATTGTAATTAAATTAAAAAATGGATTTGCTGTATGTCAAAACCAAAATACAATTGCAAAATACAAAAAAAACATCTTCCCCCTTAATGATTTGAATCGAATGGGAAGAATTTAAGTTAATCCCCTGTTAATCAATTTCAACCGATGTCCAACAGTTTTCATCAATTCGATTTGCGTGAATAATAACCGTCAGGTACATTTGAAACTTTCACGATTAAAATTCATCAATGGCACTGATACAACTTCATACTACAATAAACGCAGACAAAAGCACATGTTTCAATCAAGCCCGGAGTGTAGAAACACATTTAGCTTCGACAAAAAAAACTGGCGAAAGGGTTGTTGCAGGCCGAAAAACAGGATTATTTGAAGTTGATGATATTGTGACGTGGGAAGCCACACATTTTGGGATTAAACAACAATTGACCGTACAAATTACAAAAATGGATTTTCCATTTTCTTTTGAAGACAAAATGCTGAAAGGTGCATTTAAATACATGCGACACGAACATCATTTTAAAACAAAAGATGGCAAAACAATTATGTCAGATCATTTTGAATTCAGTTCACCATTAGGCATTCTTGGACAGATATTCGATTTCCTGATATTAAAACGCTACATGACTCGGTTTTTAATTAAGCGCAATGCTGTAATTAAAGAACTGGCTGAAAATAGCAAGCAGGTATTTTAACAATTTAAATTCTAAAATTGAATTCATTAATTGGTCAGTATTTGTGACCTTTTATGTACTTTTGGAAATACAATCTAACAGACAAACAACATGTCAATGGATAAAACTACACTCATCAATTTTATATCTACCAATATCACCATCCCGCGCGAAAAGGCATTAACTTTGGTAGAACCGTTCAAGCCCGTATCATTAAAAAAAGGCGAATTATTCCTAACAGAAGGCGCTGTCAGCAACCGTTACTTATTTCTTGAAAACGGATTCATGCGTTCTTACCTTTACGATACTGAAGGCAATGAAGTAACATTGAATTTTTTTCCAAAGAATAATGTTGTTTTCGAAGTGGCTTCATTTTTTCAAAGAATTCCTTCTCAGGAAAATATCGAAGCACTAACTGAATGTAATGGTTGGATATTGACTTTTGACGAATTGAATGCACTTTTTCATGCCATTCCGGAATTCCGTGAATTTGGCAGAAGTATACTGGTTAAGGGTTTTATAGCTTTTAAAACCCGCACCCTTTCTATGATTAACAAAAGTGCTGAACAACGCTATGAAACTTTACTGAGTTCAAATCCGGAAATATTCCAGAATGCCCCTTTAAAATATATTGCATCATACCTTGGCATTACAGACACTTCGTTGAGTAGAATCAGAAAAGAATTTTCCAAAAAATAATTTCTTGTCAAATGGCAAGCAATTTAATTGGAATGCGACTGAATTTTGCTCCAACAAAATACAACAATCATGGACCAATTATCACCACTTATTATCGCCCTATTCATTCTGATAACACTGTATAGTATTTATCAGTTTTTTAAAGCATCGGGCAACTCAAAAAATGCATTACTGATACTTTTCACAATATTACTTGTACAGGGAATACTTGGATTTACCGGGTTTTATCTAAATTTCAATACGATTCCTCCCCGATTTGTGGCATTACTTGGACCGAGTTTACTCATCATTATTCTGCTATTTTCAACAAAAAAAGGTCGGCAGTTTTTAGATACGCTCAACCTTCAAAAATTGACCATACTTCACACCTTGAGAATTCCTGTCGAAATTGTATTGTATGCTATTTTTTCTGCAGGTCTAATACCGGAAACAATGACTTTTGAAGGTGCTAATTTCGATATGCTTTCAGGGATTTCTGCTCCAATAATTGCCTATTTGGTATTTAAAACAAAAGCGCTCTCAATGAAAGCATTATTGATATGGAACTTTGTTACATTATTCTTGCTGATTAATATTCTTACTATTGCCATACTGGCACTCCCTACACCAATACAACAAGTAGGGCTTGACCAACCTAATATTGGCGTTGGATATTTTCCATTTGTATGGCTGCCTGCTATCATTGTTCCGCTAGTAATGCTATCTCACTTAGCAAGCATCAGACAACTCCTTAAAGCAAAATAAACCCTTATTAATTAATCAACTTTAACATGAGGGAGACACACTTTAAAAGTGGATCCCTCATTTAACTGACTCTCTACTTCTATTTTGCCTCCCATGGCTTCTACCTGAATTTTCACCATACTTAAACCTATGCCTTTGCCGGGTATTGTTTTGCCATGCAATCGTTTATACAACTCAAATATTTTAGAACCGTTCTTTTCCATGTCAATACCCATCCCATTGTCTTTGATGCTGAAACAAATGAATTTACTGCAAATTGATGTACTGATATGGATCTTCGGCTGCCTGTCGGGCGATCGATATTTAATAGCATTAGATACCAGATTATAGATAATACTGTAGATATAACCTTTAACCGTTACAGTTCCGGCAGAAGCTTTAAAATCACTTCTTATTTCAGCACGACTTTCTGTTATCGCATCGTCCAATACGCTTTGTATCAAACCGAGCTCAGTTGCAAAGTCCACATACTCATATTTCATTCCTTCATTATCAGTAGCTGTAATAATGTCATTCATATCTTTAATGACATTGTCCAAATTATTAATTTCTAAGGTAATGTATTTTAGGATTTTTTCATTCTCGCTATCTCCCTCCTTATCGCTTTCAAGCAAACTTGCCAAACCCTGTATCTTCACAATTGGGGATCTAAGATTATGCGACACCATATAGGCAAACTGCTTCAGGTTTTTGTTTTTTACCTGCAATTGTTCAACATATTCCAATGTGCCAATTTCCGCTAATTTTTTCAATGTAATATCATTAATGGCAATACATATACCAAACATCTCTTCTTTATCTTTCGAAACAGGATTCATTAATATATCGTAATAGGTCATAGCCCCGTCAGATTGAAGATAAGACGCCTGATAAGCAACATCTTTATTTGACAATACTGTCAATATCCTTTCATTCATTTCGCTGAGTCCTTCACCCGAAAAATATGTCAACCAATTATCACCTACGGCAATATTATTATTCAGCGAATTTTTTACACAAGAAGCGGCCTCATTATTAAAAAGAAGGACGTTCAATTCATTGTCGAGCAAAATATAACCGGCTCTGGCATTATAAAAAACCGCCTGTAGATTTGCTTCCGATCGTTTAAGTGTTTCTTCGGATTTTTTGCGTTCGGTAATATCCTGAATAGTGCCATAAATGCGCACCAATGCTCCGTTCTTATTAAACAAAAACTGAGTTTGAGAATACACTGTTTTCACGCAACCATCCGGTCTGATAATCCTATATTCATCTTGTAAAAGTTCACCTGACTGCTGATGGACTTTCTTTTTTTCAATGACTCTGTCTCTGTCTGCCGGGTGAAGCATCATTACAAACGCATCGTAGCTGGGAACAAAAGCATCATTAACCCCGTATATCAGTCTAGTGCCTTTTGACCAATAAATTTCTTCTTTTATTTTATCGATATTCCAGTTGCCGATTTTTGCCAGTTGCTGTGCTTCATCCAATTGCTGTGTTTTATCAAGCAACTCACCTGTTCTTACTTCAATTTTGAGTTCCAAAGAATCATTGAGCTCTTTTATATGCACTTCATTTTGTATTTGTGAGGTAATGTCCCAATTTGTGCCAACCATACGAATGGCTTCTCCCTTACTATTACGGTTAATAATCCCTCTTGCTTTGATGTGACGAATAGAACCATCAGGCCATATAATTCTGTAGCTGGTATTAAAATCCTTTTCACCACTAAATGCTTTATTTGCTTCATCAAGTATGCCTTCCCTATCATCCGGATAAATGAGGGCCATCCATCCTTCTACTGTATTGTCAAAATCATCATGCCCCATGCCAAAAATGGCATACATGATATCGTCCCACATCAATTGTTTATTGATAATATCGTAATCCCAAATGCCTATATTGGCGCCTTTAGTTGCTAATTGCAATCTCCTGGAAACTTCGCGATAGGCATTGCTTTTTTGCTTGATATCAGCAATTGCTTCATTGTTATTTTTTTCAGCATATCTTGCCTGGATTGCAATCATGCAAACGCTTAGTATTGTAGTAACGAAATAATCAAAATTAACAATCGTTTCATCATTGCCCAATAAATCATAAGTGATCCATTTTGTATTTGAGCTTACCCAATAGAAATAAGCCGCATGGCAAATGGCTATACCTGCCATCAGCAAACCACCTCGCCTACCGAGCAACATATAAGAAAGCAAAATAAGCGGAGCAATGTACAACATGGTAGAGTTGCGCAGCCCACCCGAGAAATATGCCACTATGTGTAGAAGAACAAATAAAACAACCAATAGCACAATATTGGCTACTTTCTGATTTTTATGCCACCCTAATAACAAGTGATTAACACATACAGCAACAATTAAGCCTGAAAGTATTAAAAAAACAATTGTATCAATTACCTCAACCAATGATACCTGATATAAAAACACCAAATAAACAATTACTGTAAATAAAGTTGCCAGTTTAAACAGGTGAAAACGCTGACGAGCGACCATATCGCCAACGGAAAATCCATCTTTGATAGTCTTAAGTAAAATAACTTTCTTGAAACTCATTACCCTTTAATTCTGGTGAGTTATTCGGGCATAAAAACCTTGAATCCTATTGCTGTAATTCGTCTTTCGTACTTTTATTATGGTTTCATTTTGTAGATGTCTCATCATAATTTGCTGTATGTTTATTATACAAAATTAACGAGTAACGATTAAATTATCAAGCATTTATAAAAAGTCCTATTTAAAAGAACCAGCAGGGCATTTTATCGACAATCTCCATGTTGCAATACCCACCCTGATTATATTTGTTAAAATAATTTAAAAAAAATTGAACTTCCGGTATTTCCGGGTGTATAAGTATAAATTTTAAGTCCCATCCACCATTGTTCAGCAAAAAGAAAATACCCTATCCCCAATTACCAGATGAAGCACTGATGCCTGCAATCTGCAAGCGTGATACAGATGCTTTCAGTGAATTGTATGACAGATATTTTGATAAATTGGTTTGGTTTGCTTCTCGATTTGTTGAAGACACACATAAGGCTGAAGATATTGTTCAGGAAGTTTTCATGAAACTCATAGAAAAACCGGAGCATTTTAACAAAGACATGCGATTTTCTACATGGGTATATACCGTCACTTCAAATGCCTGTAAAAATCATTTGAGAAATGAGCAAAACCGCAATAGAATTATGGAGGAAACAATTAAACCTGGAGCAGTTCAGCACGCACATTCAATGCTAGAAATTGATGCGAAAATTTTGAGACAACGTATTAATTCAGCATACAACAGCCTCAATGAGAAGGAAAAAAATATTTTCATTTTGAGGTTTGAACAGGAATTAAGTTTAAAAGAAATAGCAGAAATTATTGCTATTCCTGAAGGCTCGGTAAAATCCGGCATTTATTATTTATTGAAAAAATTTACACCCTATTTAAAAGATTTCAGTTATGGACAACAATAACATCCACATACCATCCGAAATTTTCGATTGGATCAATACAAAAGACTTTGATGCACTTACTGAAGCACAACAGCAATTGGTATTGGAACATTTAACTAAAGAAACCTACAATGAGTTATATGAAAATGCATTTCGGATTCAAGAAGGCCTTAGCCTCAATCAATCTCCCCGTCATTCCAAGATAAAACGCAATCTGATTGAACAGCTTGAAAACAAACAAGGGTCTTCTATGTCATTAATTCGCAATTTCAGCAACAACACATTCTGGAAAGCTGCAGCTGTTGTTTTAATATTTATTTCAGGATGGATTAGCCATCAGTTGATACACCATCAGCCATTAGGGAATTTCCCTTTCATGACGATTACTGATACGGCCTCTATGAATCAGGAAATAGAAAAAGCATTCATTGGTATTAAAGATTCCATCGCTAAAGATTCGCAATACTATCTGAAAAAATTCTTTGACGAAAAAAACCGATGCACACCTGATTGTGACGATCCTTCACTTGTCCCCGACAATCTCAATAAAATTAATGGCAAACGCATTGATACCGTTTTCAACCGACCACCAAAGTATTTGCCCTTAATAAAACATCCCATTAGTTTGGAGGAACTATCCTCATAATTTTACACTAATCCATTTATTATTCATGCGCTATTCAACCATTAACAATTTAATGGGATGGGGAGTCTTTACCCTTTCCCTTACCGTTTACACATTAACACTCGAGCCATCAGTCAGCCTGTGGGACTGTGGTGAATTTACAGCAGCTGCCGACAAACTACAAGTAGTGCATGCACCGGGAGCTCCCCTGTTCTTAATGGCAGGGCGACTCGCTGCTCTATTCGCTCCTTCACCTGAGTATGTATCATTTGCCGTTAACATGTTGAGTGCTATTTTCAGTGCATTAACTGTTATGTTTACTTTTTGGATTACCACACATTTTTCAAAAAAAATATCTGGCAAAAACGACAATACTCCAATTCAAAAAATCATCATCTTTTCTTCAGGTTTTGTTGCTGCCATGGCCCTCACTTTTTGCGATTCGTTTTGGTTCAGCGCTGTGGAGGCTGAAGTATACGCCATGTCTTCATTTTTTACCGCCCTCACATTTTGGGCAGCACTCAAGTGGGAAGAGAGTAAGAGTGTTTATGCCGACAAATGGTTAATATTAATTGCATATTTAACTGGCCTTGCCATAGGAACACACCTACTCAATCTATTAGTGATTCCTGCTATTGCTTTTATTGTGTATTTCAAAAATTTCAAGTACTCTCGCAAAGGCATTCTTTACTGCTTTCTAATAGGGTTGGGTATTGTATTATTTTTACAAAAGGGCATCATACCCGGTGTGCCTGAACTGATGGCAAGTATGGATCTCTTTTTTGTCAATACCCTCGGTATGGGTTTTGGCTCAGGGGCATTATTTGCTATTGCTGCTTTATTTGGATTAACGGCTTGGGGAATTTATTATTTCGGTAAAGTAAAACCAAAGCGCAACTATCAATTGGCTTTTATCAGCTTAGCATATGTATTACTCGGCTATGGCAGCTATGCAATGGTGGTAGTAAGATCGAATGACAAGCTACCCATAGACATGAGCAACCCTGAAGAGCCTTTCAATCTGGTGAGTTATATCAACCGCGAACAATATGTACAACGACCTTTGGCGTATGGGCCTTACTTTAATGCTCCCCCTGTTGATGTTGTAACAGGTGCCACTTTGTACCGAAAAGATGAAACCATTTATACCCCTATTGGCGAAAAACGCGACTATAAATACGACCCTGATTACAATGCATTCTTTCCCAGAATGGGCGACATGCAGGGCGATAACAGCGCTATAGGCTACCGCTATTGGGGTGGAATGACCGACATTGAAAACCACATTGCCTCACTCGAAAATGAAATAAGACAAACACCTGACCCTCAAAAAAAACAAAGTTTGAACGCTGAGTTAGAGGAAGTAAAAAAGGAGAAACCAAGCATGAAAAACAATCTGCAATTCTTTTTCACTTACCAACTCAATCATATGTACTTCCGCTATTTCATGTGGAATTTTGCCGGTCGACAAAACGACAGGCAAGGATACAGTTACTCTGAATATACAGATGGCAACTGGATAAGTGGTATCCCTATACTTGATAATATGCGCCTAGGACCACAAGACAATCAGCCCGATTACATAAAAAACAATATGGCTAAAAATACATTCTTTTTAATTCCTTTTATAATGGGCATACTCGGCATCATCATCCATTTTAAAAAACAGAAAAAAGACGCCATTGTAATTACAATACTGTTTGTTTTCACAGGTTTGTTAATCATTGTTTTCCTTAATCAACCGCCTTTTGAACCTCGCGAAAGAGATTATGTGCATGTCGGTTCATTTCAAACTTTCTGTATCTGGATTGGCTTAGGAGTGATGTATATTTTTGATAGACTACAAAGAAAAACAAAACGACTAACCGCTGCATTGATTGCTGTGGCAGTAGGTTTATCAGCACCTTTACTAATGGGCTCACAGGGATGGGATGATCACGACCGCAGTGGTCGTTACATAGGAATTGATTTTGCAAAAAACTATCTCAACTCCTGTCCGCCTAATGCTATTTTATTATGCAATGGCGACAATGACACTTACCCTTTATGGTACGCTCAAAATGTAGAAGGCTTAAGACGAGATGTGCGCATCATCAATCAAAATTTATTACCGACTGATTGGTATTCACAGGCATTGCTGACAAAAATTTACGACAGCGAGCCTTTGCCTATGACATTGACTAAGCAACAATTGGCTGCTGGCGAAAATGAATATTTTCAATATGAAGGCAATGAAAGTAGCAATCACCCTACAGATTTACGCACTTTCATCTCCCAACTCACGAGTAATAAAACTCAGTCATTCGCAACCAGGCAATTTACCATCCCTGTCAATACATCTACTACTAAAAAAAGAATGATAGCATTAGGTTTAGACACCACCAATCTGACCAATCAAATGCAATTAACTTTCCCATCAAGAGGCATTAGCAAAGGAGATTTGGCAGTACTTGATATTATCGCAACAAATGCTGAAAGAGGCTGGCCACGTCCTATTTGTTTTTCGGCAACAGTTGGCAGTGATGGTTTACTGAACATGGAACCCTATATGGAAAGAAGAGGTTTGGTTTATCTATTAACTCCCGTAAAACACGCAACAAACAATGGTGATGTCACCAAACTATCAGAAGAGGTATTGTATGATTTATTGATGAATAAATATCGCTATTACGGCATGAAAGAAAAAGCAAAATTTTTTCTCGATGATAAAGCTGACATTGCAGCTTCATATCTTCAGGAGATGTTCATTGCATTGGCCGGCACCTATCTCAACAAAGCTGAGGAAATCAAATTCAATGACAGCACCTTCTCTAGGGCCGACAACAAGCAACAATTTGATCTTTACAGAAAGCGTGCAGCCTCATTGCTCAACAAGTGTAGCCTTGAAATCCCTGAACATGTATTAGCAACAAAAGCGCAGGCAAAATTAAACATGGCCCTCATCTATCACGAGATTGGTGATACTGTAAAATCGGAAATGCATTTGAAAACATTATTTGCAACAAGCAAACAGGAAGTCGGATATTTTGTAAAATTCACCGGCAGAACACAGGGCACGGATTATATAAAATCTTTGGCCAACGATGCCATGGAGACCATGAAATCTGCCTATACTTATGCGGAAAAATTTGGTTATAAAGATTTGGCGAAGAATATGCTGAGGGATATCAAACAACTTGAATCACCCGTCAATACTTTCCTGAATGGCATTTAACAATTCTAGCAATTCCATTTAAAACAGCTATTCGACAGGTATTCTGATTGCATACATTGAATTTTGGTTAATTCATGTGGGATTGTATATTTGTGTAAAACTATCTAAAGGTCAGGTTTTATCTCAACATATCTACCTGTTATCACCCCTCCCATATATGACAAACAAATACCCTGTTCCTGCCAATGAGCAAGAGCGACTGAAAGCACTACTGAACTACAACATTCTTGACACCATGCCAGATGAGCAGTTGGATGCCATTACCAGGATTGCATCTTATATCTGCAAAACGCCCATTGCGCTCATTACACTGATAGACAAGGACAGGCAGTGGATTAAATCAAAAGTAGGAAGTGAAATACAAGAAACATCAAGAAAAGTTTCATTTTGCCAACACACTGTAATGGGCACAGAACTGTTAGAGATTCCTGATACTTATGAAGATGAGAGATTATCGGACAATCCATTTGTAACTGATGGGATGAAGCTGCGCTTTTATGCAGGCATGCCGCTTATTAATCCTGACGGCCTGAGCATAGGGTCGCTTTGTGTTGTAGATGATGTCCCTAGGCATTTAACAGATGAGCAAAAAGATATTCTTAAAACACTGAGTCGTGAAATCATCACACATTTGGAATTGCGAAAAACCAATGCCAACTTACAGGGTAAAATCAATGAATTAGTTACGGATAGAATTGAAAAAACAGAAGCAGATTTAAACACTTATCAATTTGCACTCAATCAATTTGCCTCAGTTTGCATTACCAATCTGACAGGTGAAATTACAATGGCCAATAAAAATTTCTGTAACATCACCGGACTTACTTTAAATGAATTGACGGGTAAATATGTTGGCAATGCTATTTCAAATAATTTCCCTGAAACTTTTTATGCTGAGGTAAGAGAAGCAGTGCTGAAAGGAGAAATATGGCATGGTGAAGTAGAAGGCAAACATAAATCAGGCAACATTTATTGGACCGATACGGTAGTTATACCATACATCAACAAGCACAAACAACCTTATCAATTCATGGTAATTCTGCAAGACATTACCGACAAGAAAAAGGCTGATGATACCTTGTCTAAACTTGCTAAAGTACAGCAGGGCATACTCAATGGCACCGACTACGCCATCATCCATGTAGAGCCATCAGGATTGATTAAAACATTCAATTCGGGTGCTGAAAAGATGCTGGGTTATAAGGCAGAAGAGATGGTGGGTATTCACAATCCGGGGGTATTCCACGATCATGAAGAAATTGAAAAACGCACTCTTGAATTAAACAATGAACTCGGTATAAACCTTACGCCCGGTTTTGAAACATTTGTTGCAAAAGCAAATAAAGGAATAGTAGATACCAATGAGTGGACTTTTATACGCAAAGATCAATCTCGCATCACTGTTCTATTATCAGTCAGCACATTGAGAGATAACGAAGGAAATATTTTAGGTCACCTCGGTATTGCACGTGATATTACTGAGAGTATCCAATCGCGTTCGCAGGTAAAATTATTTGAAGAGATTGTAAGAAACATGACGACCGGCTTGTTGGTATGGCAGCTTGAGGAAGTGAACAACAACGATGACTTTAGATTAATCATGACCAATGATGCTGCTATAAATACACTTCCTGAAAGAAAGGATTATACAGGAGGTATTATGACCGAAGTGTTTCCAAGTACAAAACAATCTCCGATGCTGGATATGTACAAAGGTATTGTCAGTAACAATCAGCCTATACAAATTCCGGAGTACAAAGCATCCATCTCAATACCGGAACAACATTACTATTCAATTACAGCATTTCCTTTACAAAATAAACGCGTGGGTGTATTGTTCCACGATATTACAACACTCAAACACATTGAGGCAGAATTAAGAGAAGCCAAAAGTCTGGCTGAACAATCCATGTTGGCAAAAGATCAATTCCTTGCGAACATGAGTCATGAAATACGCACACCAATGAATGCGATAGTAGGATTTACTGACCTACTATTACAAACAAACACCAATAGCGAACAAAAGGAATATCTTGATTCTGTAAAGCTGGCAGGTGAAAATTTATTGGGTATCATCAACGACATTCTTGACTTTTCAAAAATAGAATCGGGCAAACTCTCTATTGAAGACCGACCATTCAAATTAAAGCCAATGCTTCAGCACATCTATTCCTTGCTCAATATAAAGGCAATGGATAAATTACTAGGCTTCAACATTAATCTCGATCTTGAACTACCTGAAGTAGTAAGTGGCGACTCGCTGCGTTTGCAACAGGTGTTAATCAATCTGGCAGGCAATGCCATTAAGTTTACCGAAAAAGGTCAGGTTGATATTGCCGCAAAAGTAATCAGCAAAAACAATCAACACTATACCATTCGTTTTTCTGTAAAAGACTCAGGTATTGGAATTAAAGATGAAATGAAATCTTTGGTATTCGAGCGTTTTACACAGGCAAATAATGAGATACACCGTCAGTATGGTGGTACGGGTTTAGGATTAAGCATATCGCGCAATCTCATTCAACTGATGGGTGGCGAATTGCAGATGAACTCAGAGTTTGGCAAAGGCTCAGAATTCTATTTTGAATTAAATTTCAAAAAGGTGGATGATGTGGGTATCAAAAAATTGGACAAGATTCTCAACTTTAATTTACCTGTTAAAAAAGTACATGTTCTCCTATTTGAAGACAACACATTGAATCAACAACTCGCCAAAAAAGTATTGTCTAAATTTGGTTTTGAAATCACATTGGCTGAGAATGGAAAAATTGGCATTGATAAATTAAAAGAACAATCGTTTGATATCATTCTGATGGATTTGCAAATGCCTGAAATAGATGGCTACCAGGCCACTGAAATCATACGCAATGAATTAAAATTAAAGACTCCTATAATTGCCATGACAGCGCATTCACTGGTAGGCGAAAAAGAAAAATGTATCGCAGTGGGTATGGATGACTTTATTTCAAAACCATTTAAGCAAGAAGACTTATATGAAGTACTGACCAACCTGCTACCTGAATCTTTTTTTGATACAGAGCATTCAGTTACGGCACCTATAGTTAGCGAAGAAAAAACTGCTTCAGTAGATTTGAGTTATCTGAAAGACATTTCTGGTGATGACAAAGAATTTGAAAAAAACATGTTAAACGTATTCCTCGAAGAAGTACCTATAGATATGGCTCAACTCAAAATTGCTTTTGACACAAACGATACCGCTAAAATCTGGAAAACAGCTCATAAATTAAAATCATCAATGTCTGTTGGCGGCCAGACTGATTTAATCCCTCTTCTTGCTGTAATTGAGCAGGAAGCCAGGCACACAGGATTAACAACTGAATCATTGGATAATTACACCAAAATAATGGATCAATTAACTAAAGCTTACGAAGCTATTACTATTATTTTGACTCAAAAGTATAAATAGTCGACAATAAAAAAAGCTGCCTTTTTAGGGGCAGCTCTTCTTTTATTAATTTTTAACTTTTAAAATGTACTTACGTTTAATCTTCCACCGGTAACACATTTACCTGTAAGAGATGTAGTAGGCGTTGCTGCAGCCAAAATAGCTGCTTTAATTGCTGCTGCACTACTTCCAGGATTATAAGCTGCGTATAAAGCAGCCGCTCCTGTTACATGTGGTGTGGCCATTGATGTTCCATTGTATGAACTATAAGCTGATGTTCCTTTTTTACTTGGAATTGTTGAATTTATACTTACTCCGGGAGCACCGATATCAACTGTTGTTGCACCATACTGAGAGAAACTAGCCAATGTGCCATTTGAAGCAATAGCTGCTACTGCTATAATATTTGCACTGCTATAGTTAGAAGGGTAACTTGCAGTTACATCATTATTAGTGCCGTTATTTCCGGCTGCTGCTATAAATAATATATCAGCTGCATCTGCTCTATCAATTGCATCTTTAAGGGCCTGAGAATAGCCACCGCCACCCCATGAATTATTAGTTGCAACAATATTTAAACCTGCACGACTTTTAAGGTCGGTAACATAATCTATTGCTTTAATAGCATTGGCTGTAGTACCACCTTTCTGTCCTAAAAATTTGCAGCTGATCATTTTTACGCCCCAGCTAACACCTACTACACCTTTACTGTTTTTACCAACAGCACCGATAGTACCTGCTACGTGAGAGCCATGGTCGTCACTGAAATTATCAAAAGTTGTATTGTCGTTTCCGGCAAAATCCCAACCCCATTTATCATCTTTATATCCATTACCGTCATTGTCTACACCATCGATAGGATCGTTAGAATTAATCCAGCAATTAGCTGCCAGATCTTCGTGAGTATTCATAATACCTTCATCAATTACTGCTATGTATACAGGTGCATCAACATTGATAATACCGTTGTGATCATTTGCCCATGCTGTTACAGCATCACAACCGTATGAACCGTTCATACCCCACAAACTACCATTGGTAAAATATGTATCATTTGAAGTTGCAAAATGGTTGTAAATAAAATTAGGTTCAACGAACTCAACTTCAGGCATATTGCCTAACATTTGCATGGCTTGAATAACACCCATTGGTACACTCACCAGCATTACACCTTGCTCATCACCTGCCTTTTTCATACTGGCTGTGTGAATGTGTTCTTTTGCTGTTGCACTCATTTTACTCAAAGCTCTTCCTCTGGCTTCTGGTTGCACACCTTTTTTAAATTTTACCAATACTTCGTTGGCTACATAGTTGGCACCGGGAGTACCCATACTAAATACAGAAACACTGCTTGCATCTGCACTTGAATTGGTTGGTCCTTCGGCATTTAGTTGCTCCCTGCTACAAGAAGCTAAAAAAAACAGACCTGACAGAGACAAAGCCACTGTTAGCGCCTTACTTGCCGACAAACTTGTTTTCGTAATTCTATTTTTCATTGTATTATTTTTAAGAATATTTCGAACGAAGGTAGTATTAAATACCTAATTTCCTAACTTAAATACATAAAAATTAGGGACTTAAACCGACTACTGAGGCCATTTATTAAAAGAAATAAATCCGTTAATTGATTTATTTATCTATTTCCAGCCTGTAATTCAAGCTGCATTCTATCATAATGCCGTGCTTCACATAAGCCTGGGGCACTGTTTCTCCTGTTCTTGTGCCTCCCACACCTATGCCTAAAATACTCATGCTATAGGTCTCATTATTTGAAAATATTTTATGACTGTTAAATATTGGCTGCTTTACAACTACCTGCATTGCCAGCTTTTTACTGAAATAAATATCTCCAAATAGGCCTACCTGCACCTGTCGTTGATCAAGATACCCCCACCCGGTTGTCCCCATCACTCTATAAGTATTTACAGGAGCATCAAACATGGCTCCATAGCGCACTTTATCATTATATTTTATTTCGAATTTAAAGTTTTGAGGCATTACACCAAATAACCTCATGTTGTCATTAATCTTATAGTCAACACCAAACAGGGGCACTATCAAATAGCCGAACCTTTCTTTGTTGACATATAGTCCATACTTCACTTTCAGCCTTGGGCTCTTTTTTTTAACCGCTAAAATACCCACACCTATTTGCATGGATTCAATACCCATTGCACCTTGTTCGAAATTATTTCCAAAATTAAGAATCGTTACCAGACTACCACTCCCATCTTTTTTCATTTTCATATAACCTACCACCAAACTTGTTTTGTAGCCTGTACGCGAAGGCACCGTGTCAAAGTAAAACGATTGCCGATGAACATCTGTATTGACGAGTAGGTAATTTCCATTCTTAAGTTTTAAAGGCAATGATGCTTTTAAAAAAATATTCTCTACAGCCTTTCCTTCTTTTCCTGTGCCATACGCATACCCAGTTGTCAACAGTGTGTGGTACGACTGAGCTTGCGCAAAGGTTATATTGAGCAAAAGTACTAAGCAAAGCAATTTACTGATCGTAGTATATTTTTCCATTGATATAAATTATAGGGCAATACTAGCATACTCACTGTAACTATCATAACGGCCATGATGATGTAACTGACAGTGTAATTTGCGTTTCTTGCCAAAGCAACAATACAAAAAATATTTTTATTTAATAAATTAAGGATAAGCTGTATTCTTCTAACAACAATTTGCAGGAATCGCAAAAATTAGATTACAGCTTTTAATGGAATATCTAAAAATTACCTAAGAAACTTTCATCAGTGCTATAGCAGTTCAACTAATGTACTACTCTGGGTTCACAGTATTGTGATATTTAATGCCTTTCAAAAGATTATCAACTATTTTAGCAATCCGATTCACTTTGGTATCCATTGTTTTGGCATCTTCCATCCATTTGATATAAGCCTGTTGCTGTCCATCGGTAAGGGTATTAAAAAACCGTAATGACTCAGGTTCATCCTGCATACACAGCAGCAATTCATCAGGAATAACTATTGGATCAAAGTCGGCATACAGAACGATGTGTACCCAATCGCCTTCCTGCTTTTTAATCTTTTTGCGAATTTCGCCTTTAACAGGTAGGAACAGGCGACCATTCCCAATGGGCATGAGGTGGTATTTTGAAATTTCAAAACTATCGACAAATCCTTTAACCCTTACCCAACCAAATGGCGCATTTTTATCCATTGCAATTTCAGGAATAATGGCATAGGTCCAGCCGCCCTTACCGGGAAATTTTTCCAGTAAAAACTTTTTATCTACTAGGGGGTGAGCTTTCATAAGTACTGAAATAGCGAGAACAAAAATATCAAAATTATCGAACATTAGAATTTACTACTTATTTATTCTTTGATAAAAGTTTATTTCGAAATAAAAATATTTTATTATCATTGTAATATGAAGATTAAAATATATGCATTGATAACTTGTCTTGTGGCAACTAGTATTCAGACTATTGCTCAAAACATTAAAGCTGTTGCAGGTGAAACAACCTCTAAAGTTCAATCCAGACCGTTTATTTCAAGGATTTACAACAACAAAATATACATCGCAAACAAAGCTAAAAACACGGTTGAAGTTACAGTGTTTGATGCTGAATCAATGTCAAAGCTATCTGAATTTAAATTTCCTATTAAGGACAAGGAAATAAAAGGAGAAGAAGTGTTTTTCATGGATGGTAAAATTTTAATAAGATATTTTTTATACCCAAGTCTGGCAACAGAATATTTTGATATTTATGACTTTTCAGGCAAACAACTGCACCAAAGAAAAGAATTAGTAAAGCATAAATTTAAAAATGAAAATGGAGAAATAGAAGGTGCTGAAATAAAGATTTCAGAAGACGGCAAATTTTTATTGCTTGCTTCAAATGGTGGCAACAAAAAAGGAAAGGATTACAATCTATTCGATAGTGATTTAAAATTAGTGTTTAATAAAACTATTAAATATGAAGGAGTGAACTATAATGGCGTAATGATGTACACTGTACTGACAAATACAGGCGAGATTGGTCAATTGATTCGAGATGATGGCGGCCTAAGAGAAGTGCGATTTGTAACGCTTGACAAAACAGCAGGGAAGTTTATTGAAGGTGAAACCATTTTAAGCGAAATGATGCCATCATTGCCAAAAGCTTATTTTAAGGAGGGTATGATATATTTAGGCGGCACTCTCCAGATTCCTGGCGAAGCTGATAATTACAAAGGGGCATATAGCATAAAAATCAATTTAACAGACTTATCTGTGGCATACTCTCATGAGGGTCTATTTACAACAGAACAAATAGAAGATTACACTAACAAACATAATCAAATATATAATGGCTCTTTCATGCAAAAACCAAAAGAACCTCGAATTTTCAATTGTCAGGTTAGCGCAATTACTGTAGATAAAAATGACAATGTTGTATTTTCTCTATCATCAACATTCCAATATTTGCTCGAAAATATCCCACAAATGCGAGGAGTCAATATGACTCAATTCATCTGTGCTGATGGGGCTATCAGCAATTTCAATGTTATGTACCTCTTTCAGCATGATTATAGTTTTCTAAACGAAATGCGCTTTGGCAATATTATTTTTTCAAATGGTATACATATAAGGCATTTATATAATGATGACAAAGACTATATTGGTATAAACTTCGAAAAAAAGGGATGTAAAATAGCGAAAAACAAAACCGGTGGCCTAAGTGCTGAAAATATTGGCGAAAATTCTAACAGAAGTTTATTGTTTCCTCCAGATCAAAACATTCACATATTTCCCAAAATATATATTATTTCAAGCAACATTTGCTACATGGCCGGGGTATTAGATGGCGATAAATTGGTGCTGGTTAAATTAGTAATGGAGTAGACTTTTAATTGATGAGTAAAACAGATTCAAATTCGATTACTCAGAGCTAAAAACTCTTTTGAACAGGCAATGTGTTTAATTCAACAACGCACCCAACAAAGCCTTTTCCTTTATTTTCAGCCAGTCAATGGCTTCATCAATATCATCGAATGAAATGAAATTAATTTCAGGGTTACTGGGCTCTAAAAAAGAGAAACTGATGAGCACTTTGCTGGTATGCATTGTTTCAACAAATGCCACTATCGACAGGCCTTTAAAACCTTCTTCGGATGCAAAAAAATCGCGGGAGGCTATGTCCATATCCACTATACCTTCATTAAATACAATAACGGGGCAACACCGCCCGTTCAGAAACCTTAGCCTATCGGCAGCTACTTGTTTTGAAACATCAAGATTAAAGCTCAGGCCTTCTTTATAATACTGGAATAATACTCCGTTAGATATCTCCATTTTTACCATACCGTTCTCAAATACCTCTTTCATACTTTAGCTGTTTTAGTAATGCTAAATTAATAAAATGCTATAGTTATAGCAGGGTACAAATGGCTGAACTTGTATAATTGGTTTTTCAATAGGGTGTTTTGTCATCTCAAATAAATGGTTCATTCATCTTTATTAATAAAACCATTATGCATAGGCCTTCAGCCTATGCATGGAGATTGCGCCCGTAAACGGGCTTGGTATTCATTCGCTAATACTTGCATAGGCCTTCAGCCTATGCGAGTAGATTACGCCCGCTGAGCGGGCTTTTAAAAAGAACCTTACTTAAGCCCGTTTACGGGCGCAATCTATTTGCCAGGGGTGCAGCCCCTAGGCAATATAAAAAAATCGAAAATCAGGATTTCAATCAAAAGCCCGTTTACGGGCGTAATCTGTCACCGAGGTGGTGCAGCCCCTCGGGCGCTACCCTTGAATATTGCATCAAATCTTATTTCACAGCCACCACCTTCACCACCTTACTCTCCCTACCTACAACCAATTTCAAATAATACACCTCCGAATTATCAGATTCAAATGCAGTAAATACATAAGATTTTAATTTCACAAAATGCATTTCACCGGTAATATAGCCTGTAGGGTCTATCTTATAAACGCTGCAATCCATACTATCCCTGAGTAATATGCGAATACTGAAGTGCACCCCATCATGTGGATTTGAGAACACCTCTAAACCCATTATTTGCGACTGCAAAAGACCTTTATTTTTATAGACGATTCCCGAATCAGTATTGGAATAAATATAGATTTGCTTTTCTACAGCATAAGTACAAGCATCGTATTTACTTTTTAAAGCTATTGTAACTTTACCCGTATCGTTATAAAGCATTTTTAGATCAGGCCCTGCTGTAATCAAACTTTGAGGCTGTTTACTAAACTTCCATTCATTCATTTCACTTAAAGGTTCACTCATATTGAATGCATAAATAGTATCTCCCACAAAAGCTTGGGTAGGCGCAAGAAAATTATGCATTACGGCTAAATCAATTTTTTTTACAACAAATGTATCCAACCATGAACACCCACCTATATTAGATATTCTAACATAGTATGTGCCTGCCTTATCAATTGACAAAGTATCTTTTGCAAACTGCAATCCTGTATTACTTTTTATGCTGTATGTTGATGCTAATGGATCAAACAATTTCAAAGAAAAATACTGTCCCTTGCAAAGAACTGTATCAGGTATTGCAGCTAGTTTTAAAGTTTGGGGTTGTTGTATTACAATGGTTGAAGTATCAGAACAGCCATATTCATTAAATGCTTTTAAATGATAAACCCCTTTTGTCAATCCCTTAATAGTATCCAATCCGATTAAAGTATCTGAATAGCCTAGAATATAATAGCGCATAGTCAGCATCGATTGTTGAACCATTTTCTTTAGTGACACTTGTCCATCATTAATTGCCAAGCATGAAACATTTCGTATTTCAGGTATAATTTTCAAAGGCACTGGTTGTTTAATTGTATCAACAGACTCAACCTCACAACCATTTTTATCTCTAATACTTAAACTATAAACATTGGCAGGCAATGAATCAAAAAAACCGGTTCCGCCCCAACTTTTATTTTCAAAGGCATACTCATATGGAGTCACACCCCCTTTTGGAACAATTCTCAGCGCCCCATTATTATTCCCATAGCATAAATTATGGTACAACTCTACCGTATCAACAAGCAATTCATCAGGCGACTCAATTAAAATATTATTGACAGTATCCTTGCAATCATGACCATCTGTAACCGTACAAGTATACTGCCCATTTATAAGCCCACGAAATACTGAATCACTTGACTCTGCAGATTGATTTAAAGCATACTGATATGGCTTACTGCCTCCTTGCACACTTATATGTATTATCGCTCCAGAATCTCGATAACATTTATTATGCACCCTATTTAAAGCAATCATTATTGGCTCGGGACCTCCAACAAAAATTTGAGTATCTATGGTACAAAACTCATGAACATCTTTCACAAATAATTTATGAGCGCCTTTGACCAGATTACTGAATCTTGTGCTTGTATCATATTTTCCACTATCAAGTGATAGTAGTTGTGAAAATAATCGATTCTCCAATATCACAGCAATTTTACCATCGTTGCTTTCAGAACAATTAACTGCCAAACTAGAGATTGATTTAATTTGAATAGGAAAATAACAAGCCTGATTTGGATATTCTAATTGTTTCACAGAATTAAATGCCACTGTTAGAGTATCCATTCTTGCATTTGTTCTCACATTCTTTTTTCCAATATTTTTGCCAAGTGAAATTAACCAATCACCATTGGTTTGATTAAATGCCGAGGCATTAAACCCGAAGAAACCAGTTGCATAATTATCTAAGGTATCAATTGTTGTTATACTTTTTGAAACTGGATTAAAACGTTGCAAAAACTTCCTTGTCCCTTTGATACATACTGTATACAATTCCCCACTCATAAGGTCTACTTCATTAGCCTGACAATTTTGAGTTATAAAATATGCTGTAGAATCAATTTTTTTTCCTGTTCCAATATCAATTTTGATTAACCCTCTAACATCAGATATGATGTAATAAAAACCCCTCTCGTAGTCGATGCAACTACTGAAAAGAATTCTGAGACTAAGCGGCTTTATCAATGAAAATGCACCTGTTTCCGGATTCATTTCACTGAACACATATGAATTATTAACCTTTACACAACAAAATACTTTCTTTTTAATTGGATCATATTCCATCCCTTCAATATCATTGGTTTTTGAAAACGATTTCAACAATTGTCCGCTCGAAGACAAAACAATAATAGCTGTATCACACTCTAGCAAGTACTCATTTCTTATTATATTGTAAGTACAAGCATATGTATTGTAGGGATCAAATTTAAAACTATAACTGCCTATATTTTTTAATGTATTACTCTTTAAATCCAGACTTTCAAGTTTAACCTGCGATGCTGTAATTTTAAAAGTAATCGCTTGTTCAATTTGCCCACTAACAACAACGCATTGCGTACTAAGAAACAAAGACAACAACCATTTGTAGATTAATTTTTTATTCATAGTTTACTTCTCCTTCCATCTTTAAAGTATGCGACCACCATGAAGCGGGACACCTCCTTGCTGGTCTTCCAATAGCGGTGATTAAAAAACAACTGACCGCCATTTGCTGTACCAATTGTATGGTAAGCCATATCAGTCCCTAATGCTAAAACTTTATAGTGACTTACATCATTATCAAATTCATAATCCCAAAAAATAGTAACACAGTATTTAGCTGAATCATTGACAATATAACTTACTTTTACTTCAGGCATCAGATGCCTATGTTTCATTTTAACAACAATTGGATTGGCTGATCCTGAATATCGCCCATTATCAGTAACAGCCTCCAGGGTATAGCTATATGTTTCACCTGATTTAACAGTTGTATCTATAAATTCATTTTCTCTAAAATTAATATCATAAACTTTTTTTTCAGCACTTGCCATACTACTCCTTTTGAGTACATACTTAACAACTCTCAAATTATTGCTCTTATACCAATGCAACTGAATACCACTATCTATTGAGCTTGCCTCATAGATTACCGGCACATCAGGTAAAATATTATTTTTTGTCATTAATGAACATGCCGCACTTTGTTGAGACTCATTATAGCGCTTATCGACAGCTGTAACTTTATAAAAAACGCTGTCATTCAGCATATTTGTTGGCAGAGTATCATAAAAAAAAGTATCATTAAAATAGTGAGTGCTTATTAGCGAAAACTCATGACTCCTGGTATTCCCTTTATAAACTCTATAGGCCATGAAGTCACTTGACTGGCATGAATTCCAATTTAAAGTAACAAGTCCGTTGCTATCTATTAAGGAATTTGCAAAAACCGGCACATCAGGA
This sequence comes from Bacteroidota bacterium, assembly GCA_040386935.1. GTDB lineage: Bacteria > Bacteroidota > Bacteroidia > NS11-12g > UBA955 > JABMMZ01. Next base: position 169,403 of record JAZKEQ010000001.1, read on the forward strand.
GGGAATGAATCAACTTGTTGAATGAGCAAGGGGTGTGAATACATTTGAGTGTTGTTTTTTGTTACTGCAACAACTTTGAGATAAACAGATTCTGACATCATTTCAGGCAATAAAATTTCCTTTATATCGGACTTGTATAAACTTGTATCAAGAGGAATAAATAGGCCCATTATTGAATCTGATTTACAAACCCTGAATCCTTTTATTTTAGTCCGTTCCAATGAATCAAAAGACCACCTTAAACCTAGGCTATTATTACTGGCAGTAAAAGTTTCGAGGAATTGAGGATATGCTTCAGTAAAGGGATACACTACAATACTAACAGATTGAGAGGCTTGGCTTAACAATCCAAAATAGTTTACCCCTTTGACACGGTAAAATATTGGCTCCCCTAAAATGCCAGGGGTATCTAAATACAATTGAGGTGCATCATTACTGTACAACAAAAAAGTTGAATCAACCGACTGATAAGTCAACCCAGAGTCTAGCGAACGCTCAACCCTAAAGGCATGATAAATCTTATCTGCTCCCGGTGGCTTCCATTCTAACAGTATCTTACCTCCCGAAAATGTTGTTGACAAATTATTTATTTCAGGCATTTCCGTATACTGCCCGGCATTGACAACAAATACCTGAGTATCTCTTATCGGACTATTTACGGGATATAATTTATATAAATATGTTTCAGCGTTTTTTGTTGAATAATCAATAATTCCCAGTCCGGCAGCCATTGTCAATTTAAAGTCACGTTGCAAACTCAGCATTGAAAAGATATAACAATTATTATCCTCCTCAATCCTTTGAAGCAGATCAGCCTTTGATGTTATATCTCTTTTTGATTCAAGACATGATGACAACAATTGAGTTTTTGAATTATCTAGTATCGAACTATCTACATGAGGGTTTATTACCCCGCCACCTATCAATACACTTTCTCCATCAGTAATTTGCACCCCATTTTTGGCTATGGTATAACGCTCCAAATGATAGCCGTAGCGGCTCCATTCTCTCCATAATTTAATATCACCTGGTGTCCATCGAATTGCTATTCCATCATTAAATACATGTGTTTGTACTACTAGTTTCAGCGACTCTTGTCCCACAAGATTACCTACAATTAGAAAAAAAAGTATACCTAAAATAATTTTCAAATTTCTCATGGCAATATTGAATAGCTATTTTGACAAATGATTGAAGGTTTTGAACTCGATGGCAAATAGTAATAGTAAAGCAGAGGCAATACCTGGTCAGTTTGGCTATTTTCAAACTTAAGTGTCGATAATTTATATAGCCATGGGTTGTTCTGAATTTTGGGATTAGGGGAAATTGGTTTATTGGAAGAAACAGTTTGATTTGACATCAATACTTTTGCAGAATTTGGCAAGGCATTAGTTCCTGAAGATGATTGAGAATTGCTATAATAATTGATAAATAAATTTAAAGCTGTGCTATTAATTTTTTGATTACCGACAACATAAGTTGTTAATCCTTTTACAACTGAATTAAAATCATCAATTACAATTTGCTTATAATCTATTTTTAGTTTCAACGAATTACCTGCATAGGATGGTTTAGAAAAACTATTTCCTGTTTTATCTGTCATCATTACTAATTTCTGAGAACCCGTTTGAACAAATTGCAACCCTTTATATGGGATTAATCCAAAAAGGGCAGTATCTCTGTTTAATTGCAAAAATTGAAGCAAATTGAGATCTTTTGATTGAAGCAAACTGTATACAGGCATTGCCTTATTCATGAACCATGAAGATTGCCTGTAATTAAGTATTGGCTTCAGCAATATATGATCTTTTGTAATACCTGGCAATTCAAATGCATCTAATAGTTCCTTTTTATCTGATATAACAACCTGCATATCATATCCAGAATTGCCTTGCTGCTTTGGAATACCAAACTTGAAATTTTTAATCTTATTCGCCAATGTCCCATACTCGCTAACACCAAACACATAAGACAACAAGGTTATCTCGTTTACTGAAGGCTTTGACGTTGTTAAAACTGTGTTAGTAGTACCATTCCCATTAAAACTCAAACTACTTCCTGAATTTGTATTTGTATTTTCGCCCGTTGACAATTTTTTGCCTATAAATGTTATACTATTGGCAGCAACCCGCTTTATGGTCAGCCTATACGATTGATTACTTTTAATAACTCCATTAGATAGGTTAAACGCAAGCAACTTACCATCGCATTGCACTTTAGATTCTGCTACCACATCTCCTTTTATGTCAGACAAAAGTGCAACAGTTTTTGTTCCTGAAACATTAAACAAATATGATTGAGGCAAAGCCAACTGAATAAAATGTTGACTCCCTGCATCAGTATAATAATTAACCTGATTCATTACCGGGTAACTTGCCACAATATTAGTCGTTGCTATAGTTGTAGGTTGAGCACCAGTTTCAAAACAAATTACAGTACTTTCTTCAGCATTTTTTCCGTTGATTTGAACAGGAATGTACTGATTCTTTCTAATCACTTTTCTTCCATTTGAAAAACCATTACTCATCGAACCACTTTTCTCCATCTCTTGCTTGATTTTATTAAACTCATTTTGTTCTGAAACTAAGACATTAATTGATTGCCCATTAGGATTCACGAGTTGATAACTTGATTCAACATAGACTGCTTCAACCTGAACCAACAAACGCAACTTTTTTCGCCCAGGCAAAGCTTCAAAAGGCTCAAAAGTCATTTCATTTTTTAAATCATTCCATAACATTTTACCAGAAATTAACCGACCATTATCTGATAATTCAAATTTTTTTATTGAAAATACAAATGGCCTTCCTTTGCTGTCTGAAAATTGTTTACCAATTGGCACAGAGAATTTAACTTTTGGAAGACTTAATGGATTGACATTAACACTTAAATGTTCCGGGGTTATGGATATAATAATCGCAGTATCATTAAGCTTTTCCTGCAGCATCTCACATTGCTCACCTATTTCAAACTGTAATTTCATTTTTGCATTAATTATTCCTGCGATATTCACATGCACCATAGTTGAACCAGTGCTATAAAATGGATTAGGTCCTTCACAATACAATTTAGAAGCCATTGTCAGCGTTAGCAAGTCGACACTTCCTGATATTATTTTTGTCTTAAACTTAGCACCAACTCTTCCTTGTAGAAATGCATATAATTCACCTTTAGCAAACCATCCATTAATACCGGGGGTTTCATTACTAGATGTGCAATGCACATTTTTACCATAATTAGAAAGATTGATATCAAACCCAATAATTGCATTTAAATTTGCATAGATACTGACATTTTTTTCATTCCCGCTACTTCCTGCCACCATTGCAAAACGGGCTCCAAATGCAAAGGCATTACCGACTGCTATTTCATTTAAACTCCTCATACCGTCAGCCTTTGATTCTCCTAACAAACTGGTTATTTCTGCCGGCAAAGGAGCAGCTGATTTTACATCTGTACCTGCCATAAAATAAGCAGATAGTGAAGCATCTGCTATTTTATTAATCTTAAGTTTTAAAGCCAATGGCTGCAAAGGTGTACCAACCCAAAAGTACCATTTTGTGGGACTGAAATAAGCAGCAATTTCTCCTGCCAGTCCTCTGTGTCCAGCTCCAGTAATCTTATCATTGGCTATTCCTTGAAAATACACCGCACAATTGGCTTGATAGACATTATTTTTAAAATCAAAGTCTAGCAAAAAAGGACCTCCGGCTTTTCCTTTTGGTACATAATTATTTTTTAATTGTGTCCACTGATTCAAACCTTGTGAATTTTTAACATTTGCTTTGATATCTGTTTCTAAAACTTCTTTTTGTTTAGTCATCAAATCAATATCTCCATACAATGACAGTCTATTGATACCATTTTGAGCGTTAAACTGTATTTCTAAAATTGTATTTGCTGTAAATGCATTACTACTTCCACTACCTCCAACACTCTTAAGACTTAGTCCTGCTTTGAATCCAAATCCTGATTTTACATCAGGCACATAAATTTTACCTGAAGCAGTTGACCCATTATTTGAATTGATTATTCCATCAGTTTGAACAAATTCTCGCATGCCCCATGATGCACCTCCTATAAATCCATTTATTTCTGCACCCGGTACAAAAGGCAAGCAAGGATTTGACCATTTGGCGGCTGCATCGAAATACCAATACCTATGTCCTTTGACATTACCAAACATTATGCTAGCCTGTGCTTTGATATCCGGCTTTGTCATACTGAATTTAATTAATCCGGCCAATCCATTGCCATATTTAGGATCCTCGTTCATTACCAATAGCTGTCCGGCAAATGTGAAACAACTAAAATTTGCATTGAGATTCAAATTACTGATTGCGATTCTATCAAATTCTAACTTTTTACTCCTATCAACATCACTAATCTTACAAGTTATAAGGAGCCCTCCCTTAACAGCTATTTTACTTACTAAATTCAGAGAAAAATCAACTCCTATGCCATGAAAATTATCTTTCCCAGTATAATAAAGTCTGTGAATAGTAATGGGATAACGTGAAAAGTGCTGACTATCGGGTTGATTATTCTTAAGCCCTAGATAAGCCACTTGAAAAGATGGATGATGATTTGTTACTTGCATACCTTGAAATTCAACTGATGGCAACTTAAACTTTACTCCTTCCTTTGCATTTGAATTGGCTATATCTAATTGACCATTTAGCATTGCTTGCAACAACACTTCTTCGTCTACTATATCAACGTTGATATATGAATTTTTCCTCAATGTAAGTTTTGCAATTTTCAATGCTGGAATGGTCAGTTGCTTATTGATTGAAACTGTCATCCCAAAGCTATTATCTAATCCTATTCTGGCGACATAATTCAATTGAGAAGTATCAGGCAATACAGGCATTCCAAGTCCCCCTCCCATTAAACCACTTATCAATTCATTCATCACAATACCAATACAAACAGTATCAATAGAAAATTTCCACCCACCCAGCTTTCCTTTATTAAACGGCAAAACATGTCCACCAAAAACGGCACCACTGAATCCAAATTCATCTATCAATAAATCCTGAACACCTATTGTAGTTCTTTTCATTTCTGTTGATGAAAAATGTGAAGGCAAACTCACTACACCTTTCTGCAAATAAAATCCCTCCCATAAACCTCCGCTACTTCCTGTAATTGACTCCAAAGGATAATCTCCTGGAAATTTCATATCTGTAGCATTAAACTGTTCATTTAAATCGAGTACCGCATTACTAATGTTAAATACATATCCCGTTAATCCTCTTAATTGAAATGAAGGCATTGCAAACTGGACCAACCATTGCGACCAATGCTGAGTAACTAGTGTAAAATCAGCTTTAACCTTTTGTCCTTCTGCTATTTTACCATTTTCCCCAACAGGCTGAATGAATCCAGAATTAAATAGTATTTGTCCATTTACACCAAATTCTTTCAGACCTTTACATTCAAATACTGCATAAGTCGCATGCTGGCCTTTTAGAAAAATTTCTGCCGCCTGACCTATCTTAAATTTACAATCACTTATAAGAACTAATTTTACCGGACCGGCCAATCCATTATGCCTACTGAAACTAATATTTTCAGCTTTGAAAGCAATCAATTGATTACTCTTAGGCTCACGAAATGCCATGCCTGCACTAAACACTGCTTTATCTGGAAATATATCAATATTATAAACAAGTATGGCAAAATTTAAATCCTTACTGTCGGGTGCTATTAAAAACTCTCCTTTAGGTTGATTAATAAAATCTGGACTTAGTTGATCGACTATCCTTCCTTCTGCAATAGCATTTTGAATACGTCCATTAATTGTATCAGCCTCACTCTGTGCCTTAACACAAGAGATGTTAATAATGAAAATAAATAATATTATAGATTGGAATAAACAGTAAAAGTTTCTCGTCATAGTTTAATACGAAAATAAAAATATGTTATATCAGTTGTTGCTTCTAAAAAATACAAAAAATAGATTTTAGTAAAAATTTGAAGCCTAAATCCTTAAGGGAAAAATACTAATATTCTTGAAATAATTGAAAAGGCAAACATTATGTCAGCTTATGAGAAAACAAGACTTCTGAAATATTTTACATCAATTAAAATTTTGATACAAGGATTTTAAAATATTAAGAATAAAACAATAGCTTTCAACATTCAATTTCTAAAGATTGTGAATAATTATTTTAGAATATGGAGCGTAAAACATCCCCACAACCCTAAAATCGAAGCCAAGAAAAAAATCACCCTTATGCGAAGTGAGGCATATCAACCTTTTGAATACATATAGTTACCATTAGTAACTGTATACCCCAAAATATCTCACACGAAATCAACTTTTCTATTGCTGATATAGGATAGATATCATAAAGAAAATGAAGTAGAAATTTACGGGAACAGATAATGTATTAATTTAAAAAAAGAGAATATATTATTAGGTCATAGCCTAATATTTATATATTATTAGTTTATAATCTAATATTTATACATTATAAGCCTATAAACTAATATTTGGCAGTTATAAGTATATGAGCTAATATTGTATTATAGAACAAATGAACAAAGCAGTTATTACAGGCGACATTATACAATCTACAAAGCTAAGAGTAGAAGGAAGAACTTTATTAACTAATAGTTTAAAAGATGCCCTTAAACTCTGGGATAAAGATTTTAATATGAAAAGCGAACTATATAGAGGCGATAGTTTTCAGTGTTTAGTACAGAACCCTGCTAATGCGCTACGCATTTGTTTGATAATTAAAACATATATAAGGCGTTTAAATACAATTCATCCTTATGAAATTAGAAGAAAAAATGGAATGAATAAGAACCAAAATATTGCAAATCCAAGATGGATATTTGATGCAAGAATATCAATCGGTATTGGGAAGGTTTATGAACAGAATAGATCTATAGCAACATCGGATGGAGAGGCTTTCCAATTATCAGGAAGACTATTAGACCAGATGAAGGCACAAAAACAGACATTGGCTATTAGCAGTAGCGATTCCTATAACAATGAACTGATGACGGAGCTAACCCTACTGGATAGCTTGATACTAAAAACAACAGCATTGCAGTGTGAGGTTATTAACTTAAAACTACTGGGATATACAGAAACACAGATTGCCAAAGATTTAAAAGTAGGACAATCAGCGGTAAACCAGCGATCAAATAGCGGCAGCTGGAATGCTATAGAAACTTTATTAAATAGATTTGAATATTTATATGGCATCTGAACAAATAACATTTTTCACCTTTGAGCAAGGCAACATTATTATACGTCTCCTAATTGCTCATTTTTTGAGCGATTTTGTATTCCAGACCAAGAATATAGTGGCAAATAAAAAATGGCTGTCAAAACCTATGCTTATTCACATAAGCATTGTTTATGCTTGTACATCTTTATTAACAGGCTGGTGGATAGCAGCATGCATAATAAGCGTTTTACACTATCTGATTGATGGATTTAAAATTGAAGCTAGTGCAGCCAACAAAGGGACTGAATTAAGTCGATTTTTGACCGATCAATTATTTCACATCATTGTCATAATTGCAGTTTGGACGGTAAACTTAGATATTTCAGCAAATGTACTTAGATCATTATCTCTGCCATTTATAAATTACAGAATGAGTTTAATATTGTTGGGGTATCTTATTGTAATTGCGCCACTGGGCTACATCATCAAATTTGCTACACAAAAGATGCTTTCTAACAGACCAAATATTGATGCAAAAGTAGAATCTAACATTAACAACAATTCAGAAGAAACGCCAAAAAACGAACATGGTGGACAGCTTATTGGCATATTTGAACGCATAATTATTCTAACTTTCGTTCTACTTGGTCAATATGAAGCTATTGGTTTTTTAATTACTGGCAAGAGCATCATTAGATTCACCAGTAATGATGGTGACCTAAAAAGCGAATATGTTTTGGTGGGGACCATGATGAGCTACTCAATGTCCATTTTAATAGGTGTAATGATTAATTGGTTATTGAGCGTATAGCAACCAAACACCCATCTATATCAGTACTCAATCATGATTTATCTAATTAATTGCACCACCCCATTTACCACCTTGTGGTCGCCAACTTTGGGATAAAACAGATAATAGTAAGTCGAAAATAAACAAGATGCATGTGCATGGCCACCAGTCGAAGGACATGGAATTCTGAGTAAGCGCATAGAAAGTATTAATCATTTATACAACTGTAATATGCGATTGGATATAGAGTACCTGTCGGACAAAAACACAGGTATAACAGGCACCACTATCATGATTAGATTTCCACTTGCTTTGGTTAACAAAACAATACAACACTAACATGAGAACTGCTGTAATAATAGAAGATGAATTGAATGCACAGGCATTGCTGAAACGCTATCTTGAAAAATATTGCGAAACAGATGTGGTGGGCGAAGCAGGCAATGTTAAAGATGGCATTGCCATGATACTTGACAAGAAACCTGATATTGTATTTTTGGACATTTCGCTACCCGATCAAAATGGCTTTACCCTCATCAGTCAATTACAACCCATTACATTCGAATTGATATTTGCAACTGCTTACGACCAATACGCCATTCAGGCGATTAAACTAAGCGCTGCCGACTATCTCCTTAAACCTACAGACATTAGTGAGCTCAGACAGGCTGCAAAGCGCGCTGGTTACTTTTATGAAGCAGTTATAATTTATCCCGTTTTATTCTACTATTATTTTTTCTACCCCTAAGAGTGTATTGTCCGATTTGATTTCCATCAAATACAAACCCTTTTGAGCAACAACAAATTTCATCTCACCATTTGCACTTTCCATTGTAGCAATCAGTTTACCGTCTAAAGAATAAATAGATACATTTAAAAGTCTGCCATCATTCGACTTAATATTTACAAGTCCGGTGCTTGGATTAGGATAAATAGTATATAAATTATCTGATGTTATCCTATTTAAACTATTTACAATTGTAATATGCAAATGTGTCATTGCATCGAAAGAATCAGGTTTATTCTCCTGATTGCCCGCTATATCAGTTGCAATACTGTAAAAATAATAGGTGGAATCATTTATTCCACTGAATAAAGCCGAACTGTCTGAATAACTGGTTTCCCAAAGTTGATACACAATTTTATTACTTGAATAAAATACATCAATTTTTTTAACACCTAATGAGTCTATTGCCTGCCATGCTACCGGAAAACTTAAAACATTCAAAGATTTGGCTAATGGCAATACTTTGCTTTCGGGAGCCTCTCCATCTTTAACCACTCTCCAATATTTTGTAAGTATCGATTTATTTTCATCAAACACTATATCTGCTCTGTTTTTGATATCTGCAAATCCATTGACTCCTTCTTTCAATTTTATTTCAAATGACACTGAACCTTGTCCCTTGTTTGTTTTATCATTAGGAGGCAAAAACCCGTAAATAGGGTTCAGTTTTTCAGATGTCAAGGTTGCAATATCCAATGAATTGAACACCCATGTAATGATACCTTTTCCTGTATCAATTGATGCATTTAAATTCAATACCACATTAGCTTTACTTCTAAAATCAAAATATTTATTTATTCCTGTTGTATTAGGCAAAAAATAATATTTATAATCACCTACCTTAAACGAAGTAAATTTAACACTACTGATATCAAAATAACGCTTATCAATTGTATCTTTTACTATTACTATTTGAGCTGGAGCTGAAGCCGAGCTGTCATTCTCAAATCGGATGACATAATTGAACAACGAAGGCAATGCAGTCATTAAATTATTACTTGTATTTCCTAAAGGGCCTATTTTATCGTTGGGGTCGAGTGAATTAACTACTTTTACCATTAATTTATTAGGGTCATTCAATACTATAACAGCACTATCACTATTGTTTTCATCAGAACTATAGATACAAGCAGAATCAATTTCAGACACAAATCCCGGATTGGCATAATAGCTATTGATTTTAGCAAGATTAGACACGCTAAAACTGCTACCGCAACCTACAACTGTGCTCCTATAAAACCTATTGTAATCAATCACAGTAGATGCATCTCCAAATTCATAATTAATATTACTCCGAATACTTGTATCCATTTTCATCAGTGTTTTACTGATACAATTTTCGGCTACAGTTAAACCGGAAAACTTTTTCCATACTTGTTGTAAACATACAGCTTTGGGCTTTTCTCCCAAGGGTAACTGATGCCACACACTCAATGCTATAGAGTCCCCTTTTACAACTTTCAATCGCACCGGAATACTGTAAACATCCTGGGTTTTCAAAGTTGGAATAAGAAAAGCATATAAATAGTTTTTGTCCGCTTTATACCTAAATGTATCAATTCTTGAATACGCGAATGTATCTATTACACTATTTAGAGCCTCAACCTGCAACTGTCCATTGTTTTGCAAAGCAAAATAAATAGGCACATTGGCCATGTCGTTTGCTGAAGTATTTTCAATTTTTAAAACATAATCGTACCAGCGTGAAGCGCGAATAGCTGGATACCCCATAATACTTGTCTTAATAGATGGGCCAATACTATTAATTAACTCAAATGGCTTGGCAAATACGCTGGTATTACTATTATTAAATTCAACATGCAAAAGATAGTCGCCTATACTGTCGTTATTGAAATTGAAGGTTGCAAACATCATATTTCCATCCACTGCTTCCATCTGTTTACATCGAATTGTATCTCCGTTTCGAACAAGATAAACAAGGTTATCACTACTCAAAAGCGACCCTGTTATTTTAACAGTAGCTTTACCGATATTACCTGCTTTTGAAGGCGAAAAATCAGCAATGTTTTCTTCAGAATTATTGCTATCTTTATCAAACACTATAATATTACCGGTTCTCGAATTATTTACAAAAAAATTACCGGCATCTAAGGACCCTAAAAAGAAAATAGATTTTTTTGATTGTGTAATTACAAAACTACTACCTTTAATTGCTTTTGTATTAGGCAATGATGGATATGTGATGGATTGAAAACGATCTAACACTGCAACATTCCCCCCATTTACACCATTCAATTTAACACTCGTATTTGTTAATACTTTATCATTATACCTAGCCATGCTAGAAAAACTACCAGGGTTAAAACTAAGGAAATCTACTTTGTAATTTGTCGGCAAACCGCTTTTCCTATTAATCGCAATGATTCCTCTTCGCTTTGTATCTAATTCAAAAATTCCACATAAATATATAAGATTCTCTGTTAAGCACATATCCAATACCCTACCCTCGTTTGACTGCATTCCTGTAGGCCATTTTAATTGAAATAGGATGGGCATATTTACTGCATTATCTTTTCTTAATTTTGCATAATACAATTGATTGGTCGTATTTACTTTACTTATAGTTCCTACAGCATAAATAAAACTATCATCTGTATTTAATGTAGTCACAGTTCCTGTAATTTTAGGATCCCAGCTATCTATTAACTTAGTTTTTAAATCATACCTCCCTAGATTATTTATACCCGAAGATTTGTAATTGGTAAAATAGCCTCCAAAATACAATTTATTATTATTTATTATTATATCATTAAATGTTGCATTCGATGCATTGAAATTGTAAATTGTCCTACCACTCCTAACATCTAAATAAGCCATATTAACTGCACTGCCAAACCTAGTAGTAGTAAAATCACCCGTAAGAATAATACCTGTATCATAATCAACGATTTTTTTAACTCTTGCTGTTGGGTCAGGAGAATATGCTGTAATTGTATCAGCCTTTACATCTATTGCACAAATATTTCTACGAAGTTCTCTGTTCACCAATGTAAAATCCCCCATAATGAAACAATCATTTTTTTGAGTTATCAATACATTATTGATAATATTATTGGGTTTAACCAACCATTTGAAATCAACTTCACTTTTTGCCTCATTAAACTTAAAGATATTGACCATCGGCTTAGTAATACTTTTGGAAGTAATCGTATTAAACTGACCATAAACAATCAAATTTGAATCTTTACGACAAATCCCCTTGACACCCAACACTACAAAATCCAACTTTTTAACTTCTTTAGTTGTTGGATTTACTCTGTAATAGTTGCCACTTGCTCCCAATTTATTTACATCATTTTTATTAAGCGATTCAAACATATAATAAATACTATCTCTATAGTTATAAAAGACTGAAGAGGCTGTACTATTTGGATTAAATGTCCCTAGAAAACCATTCATTCCTTTTACCATTTTATTGGTATACCCGTCAAAACTGAGTGCGTTGCTATTGGAATTATATATTAAAATATCTCCTGAAATAAACGGCCTATCGCCCATCCCCTTCTTTAAACCTCTGTTTGAAACTCCACTACTGACTTGAATCATTTGCGTTATACTATCTTTTCCATCAAGCATTTTATATAGAATACCTTTCGACAACAAATACACCTGTCTGCCTATACATTTCACACCTTCAACTATTGGGGTATTATATGGAATTTTGGCATTGAATTTTGTAATGGCTCCGCTTTGTTTAACTGCCTTAAAAATAATATTTCGGCTAATTCCTTCGAAAGTTGTATTATTATAATTTGATTTAGCAAAGTATATGTGTTGCTTATTGACACTGAATACAACCTTCCCCGGTGGTGGATAAGCACTTGTATGATTTTTTATTTTCCAATTATCTAATGTGTTTTTTTCAAGATTATAGCGCCCTATCAGCACATTATTTTGCCGTTCTAAGTCATTGATTGCCCCCCCTAGCAAAATATGTCCATTACTTAAAGGCTCTATATAACGCACTTGCCCAGCAAAGATTGGTGTGAAAGGATAAATTTGCCCAGTAATTTTATTAAATTTCAATACATTAGTATAAGTTGTTCCGTACACCATTTTATCAAACTGGCCAAAGATATAAATGGTGTCATCCTGTATTTTAACAGCTGATATTGGAAAATATGCGGCACTAGAAAAAGTTGAATCCATATCGCTTCCAAAAGGAACAACTGCTCCATTCGATTTTCTGATGCGTTTAAAATAATGGGTTGCCTTATATGTAATAGGTGCAACAATGCGGGACACAACATATATAAAACTATTATCACTTGTGATATTGTAAACCATAGAATTGGTATCAATTGCAGGTTTCCAACTACTCAATTTCATTGAAAATTTATTGAATCTGCATATACCTGGGAATCTAGCCCCTTCTACTTTCCTGAATGCTCCTCCTAAGTATACAAAACTATCTGCCTGATAAGACCGATCGATTATGTAATCAAAATTTGGAGCAACACTTGAATAACTATAACTCTTTAAACTCAATTTTGCCAGGTTGTTATAATACCTATATGTTGAAGTTCCGACAACATTTATAACACCAGCCATAAGCAAACTATCTCCAACAATTGTCAATTGTTTTACATTGCCATTATTTAAATAATTTGGGGATTGTTTATTGATATCACAAGAAAAAGCACCTATACTCCCTGTTTTAATATTTAGAATTACAAAGTTACTTTTTACTGTATAATATGGATCTCCAAGTTTTTTTATATTGTGAAAGGTCCCACCTACAAAAAGGGTATCACCATATTTCAATACACACTCAGCAACACCCATCTGGAATTCCATAGATAAATTTCCATCAAGTGTTCCATCTGATAAAATATGTCTGATTCCATTTCCAACAGCAAACCATCCGCCATTGCCATCACTAATCATATCATTACATTCCGTTAAATACTGCTTAGCTCTGACCTTACTAGATTGCCCTAAATCATTAACCTGCGTTATATTGACATTCCCCATTGAAATATACCCTAAGCCACTATTTAAGTAAAGAAAAATACTATCTACTTCAACATCAATATCCCCTACAGGTGCATCAAGCATTTCAAAACTTGGCACTTTAAACCTAAATAATTCATTAATTGTTTTTACAATCAGTTGATCCTTATACGCATAAAATGAACGAATATTGGCTTGAGACTTAAAATTATAATCAAGTAGTTTTTTGGTGTAATGATTAATGATGGCCATTTTATCAAAACTCTTGCCATTCAAGGTGAAAGCATTTGCGCTTGCACAAAAAAGAAAACTATCTACTACTTCTATTTCATTTATTTCATATGGGAATTTGTACTTAAAGAGAGTATCAACTGAATAGTCCGATTTTAATCGCATTAAATTAACAATATTTGGTTGTCCGTCAATTGTAAACTTACCGGCCACAAACCAACCCCCTTTTGGATCCACCACAATTTCATTGGCATAACCGTTCAAGTAACATCCCAATACCGCTCTTTCTATATCTGTAGTATCTGCCATTATTAACCCAACATTTTGCCAACCGGAACTACTATATACACCCTTGGCTACTACTCTTGTTGAGTCCAATATTAATTTACTAACAGTCCCATTAAACCCCAATGAATATGTATAACCGAAATCACTCCTTCTTAGTTTAACAAAATTTAAAACTTTAAAATTGTTATACGTTGAGAAAGCACCACCTATAAAGACATAATCTTTATTATAAATTATTGATTGAACACTTCCCCCAATATTTGGTTTCCAATCAAGGATTTTTTTTGTTTTCAGATTAACCCCTGTTACATTTTTGCAATACCCGCCATTAATTGAGTCAAAATAACCTACAACAAACAAAGTATCACCCATTTTATAAAGTGACTTTATAGAACCTATCGGAGAATATTGTGTAGAAAACTTAAATTTAAAATCTGAATCTAAAGTACCATCGTTATTTATATGTGCCAATGCCATAACCGAAGTATCATTCAAAAAACGGAAAGAGCCACCTATATAAAAGCCCCCAATCTCATCTTCTATAACAGTTGAGATAAAATCATCTGATTTAAATGTTTTATTGTATAATAACTTTCCGTTAAGTAAATCAAGGCAAGCGGTACCTAACGAACTTTTACCTACTTCTGTAAACTCGCCTCCAACAAACAGGAGTCCATTTTTTTCAATTGCTGTGTAATTGTATCCATTTGTAGAATAATTACTGTTAATTTTTTGACCGTAACTAATTAATACTCCTGTTAAAAAGAAAAAGATAATCAGAAAAGTTCGGAGACACCGTGCAGAATATTTCATTTAAAAAGTCTACGAAAATAAAAAATAAAAAGGTTAAGAAATTAAAAATCACCAATTTCCGACAGGCAAAGGCCATGTGCACGCTTATTTACTTCAATCTCAAGCACTAAAAAATCACCTGATTAATTGCACCACCCCATTTACCACCTTATGGTCGCCAACTTTGGGATAAAATAGATAATAGTAAGTGCCACTTGGGCATTGGGCACCATCGTTCATTACCCGGCCGTTCCAAAATTTGCTGCGGTCTTGCAACTCAGCATCTTCTGTTTTGTAAACCAACTCGCCCCAGCGATTGTAAATATATAAGTCGTAACGCAACAGCGCATCGCCTGATATTTCGTACACATCATTGAGCCCATCGGTGCCGGGTGTAAATACATTGTATAATTTTAATTGGCAACCACCATAAGTAAGTGTGGTGGTAACTACCGAATCGCAGCCATTATAATTTTCGAAAGTATCTAAATAAGTGCCGGCCAGAGTATAGGCCTTATTGCCAAACTGATAGTATTGGCCTTTACAAATTTGCACTGAATTTAAAAAGCTACCGGTTGTTTTAACTGTTAATTGGAGTGCTATAATTGAATCGCAACCTAAGTATGATTTAAAAGTATCGCTATAAATACCCTGTTTTGTATAGGTTTTATTGCCCATGCTAAAGCTGTCGTTGGGGCAAATTTCAACTGCTCTTATCTGTGTGTTTTGTGCTTTTATATCTAAGGCTGTAATAACAACTGAGTCGCAACCGCGGTAGCCTGTTAATGTATCTCTGTAAACACCTGTTGCATTATACGTATGGATGCCAATGGTGTAAGATGTGCCAAAACATTTTGATATATTTTGAACTGTAGCCGAGAGGGGATAAAAGGCGAACTGTGTGCTGATAATGGAATCGCAACCGCGATAGTTGATGAGGGTGTCTTTATAATTGCCGGGCACTGTATAGGTTTTACCTGCTGCTGTAACCGACTGACCGGGGCAAACAACAAATGCCTGAGAGAAATACGAATTGGGCTTTACTTCTAATTGTGTGGTAACAACGGAGTCGCAACCTTGGTGATTGACAAATGTATCGCTGTAAGTACCTGATGTATTATACCGCTTAGTACCAACATCAAAAAATTGCCCTGTACATATTTCAATGGTTTGGGTAAAGAGTGATATTGGCTTTACAACTAATGTGGTGCTAACGATGGAATCGCAACCGCGATAATTTACAAATGTATCTTTAAAAACACCGGCCTGGGTATAAATGCGCTTGCCGATGCTGTACTGCTTAGATTGGCAGATGCTGATGGTTTGAGAAAATGTTGTTTTTGGTTTTACATAAAGCTGTGTTGTAACCACTGAATCGCAACCCAGGTAATTGGTAAATGTGTCGTTAAATGTGCTCGGCACAAAATGTTTTCGACTATTGTAAATGAATGAGTCGCCCTGGCAGATGGTGTCGTTCTGTGTGCGTTTGCTTTGCGGCAATACTTTGAGTGAGGTGAATAAAAGGGTGTCGCCTTTGTTGGAAACTATGGTGTCGTTATACTCGCCCGTGGCTTTGTAAATGGACTGTGTTACACGTATGGAATCGCCCTGGCAAATGGTATATTTTTTTGCAATTTCAACCGGCACTATTTTTAATGGGCACAAACTCATGGGTGGTATTTGGGCACTTATCTGACTGTATGAATAACGCAATGAGTCGTTCAAATTCATCCATATAGATGAGTTACCGGCTAATGAACTGCCGGTGCACCACAGGCTGCTGTCGGCTTTGATGATGTATGAAAATGTTTCGCCTGCTAAAATATCTACCACGTTGGTGGCTACTACTACCGGTACATTATTGCTGGAGCCATTGCCACTACCAAAACTACCATTGATATTGCTACCCCAGGCATAGCACTTCATGTCTTTATCCAATGCCATAAAATGGCCGCCATCATTGCGGGCTGATATGGCGACTATATTTTTGAGGGTTGTCATTTTTGTAGGTGCCCATGCGGTATTACCCCACTGATACACATCGCCATTTTTATCGAGGGCTATGTTCATATACACAGTGGCTTTGATATCGACAATGTCTTTGATATTGGGAATTTTGCGGGGCACTAAAAATGTATCGTTAATGTTGTTGCTTAGTCCTACTGCTTTATTGATATTGGAACCACAGCCCATGAGTGTGCCATCCTTTAGCAATATGATGGTGGTGGCTGCTCCGTTGGCTACTCTTACGGCATCTTTTACATTGAGCATTTGCTGTGGTGTGGTATATCCTTTGATAACCGAAGATGTGTCGCCATTGCCAAACATGCCGCCTACTAAACAATCGCCAACGGACCACACAGTGCCATTATGCTTTACAAATGTGCAAGACACGGAACCTGCGCTTACAAATTTTACATCATCAATGACCTTACCCGGCCATGATGAAAATTTGAGGCCGAACAACCACCCTGACGAATCGTTTTTAATAACGGCTGTGGTGTAGCCACAGGCAACAAATTTTACTTTGCTGATGCCACTTACTTTAATAGGTGTGCTGGAATTAATATAAGTACCATTGCCTAACTGACCGAACCCATTATACCCCCATGCATACAATTGCGAAGTGTCATCGCAATAACTGTACGCTGAATAAGATCCTGTACTGATGTTATAGGGCCTGTACCACAAACGCCCGCCAAATCCATCGCCCACTAGGCTGTTCTGTGCATTTATACCTGATATAAAAGCGACAAGAAGAGACAGTAAAAGGAGATTTTTTAATTCGGGTAAGTTTATCCTCATTGGCAATGTAAAAATAGGATTGATACAAATTAAGCCCGATAGTGGGTTAATCTTTCAGCTATTTTATTTTTTTACAAATAAATGACAGAGAGATGGAGTGTAATGTATTAATACAACAACTTCCATTTTATGAATCCACTTAATAAGAGCAACAATACCCCAACGACTGTTGCTAGTACTGTGCCTTTTCTAAATTGGGCGTCAACAGGATAAATACTTGCATCCAAATCATTAGGA
Organism: Bacteroidota bacterium; assembly: GCA_040386935.1. GTDB lineage: Bacteria > Bacteroidota > Bacteroidia > NS11-12g > UBA955 > JABMMZ01. Next base: position 187,497 of record JAZKEQ010000001.1, read on the forward strand.
TAAAAATAGTACGTCAAGCTATCTCCCACTTTATAATCACTAACACTCATGATTGCCTGTAATTCGTAAATGCTATCATTATACATGCATACTAATACATATTCATCGGCAATATGGCCATCTGGGTTCTGTAATTCCTTTTTCTCTTTTAGGCAACCTGTAATCTTTACACCATTCTTCACTACCATCATGTCCTTAACACAATAATAAGCCCCTAATGACAAAAAAATAATGCCTGCAAATAAAACGCAGTAAAAAATTGCTTTCATTTTATATATCGTTTCTTAGGTAAACCCATAATTTAAAATCTGAAGTGATTCAAAACCCCAATGTATCCTTCCTATATGTCATTCTCCAGCTATTATCACCCATCAATACATTTGACAATTTTTCTTCTAACATCTGCGCATACCACTCTATTTCATTCTCTATTTTCTTATCTATATCGGGATTCCCTAAAAAAGGGTTCATGATTTTTTCGGGGGTTACCCAATAAATAAGTGAAAGGAAATGATAAGGCATCCCGTCATTACGATAAATTATCTCAACATGAGCATCAGTATCCTCAATGTAAATCTCCAAAATACAGGCATCATTGCTATAAATAACAATCCATACACCATAATCTATATGAGAATTATCATTAAATTCCAGGTAGCCATATTTAGCAAATAGTTTACCAAAATATTTTTCAACCAGCTCTTTAAAATTATCGAATCTGTAGTACATGTATTTTTTTTCTACTCCTATTCTAAGACCTCACAATTCCACTGTTTTCTATAGCTGTTAATACAATTCATTATTTTGAAATTGATTTTGAAAAATTCAATTGATTTAACTCCAATGTATCATTTAAAGGTATATAACCATAATCCCTATTAAACGCATAATACTCTACAAAAGCAGAATCAAAATTATACATTGAAATATCAACTCTAGTTGAATCGTAAGCTCGCTTATTTATAATTAATAATTGCCTTTTAAAAAGTGAGAATACATGATTTGATATTCTACGATTGTGTAGTGGGGTGATTTGACAACCAAGCATCAAATTATTATCTGACATTCTATTACTATCGATTTGAAAACACAACTCCTTACTAATAAATCCCAATGAATCATAAATAAATGTCTTCTTTTTATCACTAGTATAAAAAAAAGCCTTGCCATTCGTATATATATAACTATAAAATGGAAATTTATTAAAATTTGACGGAACCTTTTTTGACCAATCCAGCATTCCAAATTTATCAATATTGGTATCGAATTCCCCTAAAAAAACTGTATAAGAGCTGAAATTAATCGAATCATTTCCTTTCCATGTAAAATGAATATGGCTATCGCCTTCGCTATATCTATAGTAATAGAAAATCTCATCATTTCTAACCATTGTCGCACTTATAAATAAAACGCTCAGTACAATTAAATATTTCATCACTAAATCTCTTTATTAAACGTTTTTGAATGGTTTATATTGTCTGTTTTTATCTATTTTACTTACACTAGCAATTAAAAAAAATAATTACCCCTTTATAAACTTAACAACCCTATACCCTCCTCCAACAAACATTACCCGCACAAAATAGACGCCTTTACTAAGTCCTTGTAAGTTAATTTCTGTTTCAGCTAAAGGGTTATCCAATTTTACATGCATTAATTATCAAAGTAAACCATTAAAATTCAAATATCAAATTTTTATTATAATGAAAATGGAAAGCTATATGAAATATTATATATTTGATTTTTAAATCATATCATTAAATGGATGTTAGTAATATACTTGGTTGGGGTCTTGTCATTGGAATAATCCTTGTAACTTTATCAAAATCTAGCAAAGGAGGAAAAGTCAAACTTTCGAAACCCAAGCCTAGGAGGCCTCTTCCGGAAATTACACCTGTAGAAAATGATAAAATAATCATCATAGAACATACTACACTTGAGCAGGTAAAGGCTACAACACTAGAGTTTTGTGACATCTATAACAGCGAAACCTATAAATGTATAACCAAATTAACAGGCATAAACGAAAATAAAATTGCGCTTACTTTTCCTACAGACATAGAACTAGAAATTTTCTTTTTTCTAGTCAATTTTCTTGATTCATATAAACTTGGGCAAGTAACAGGATTGGCAAAAGTAGGCCCAAAAGAGCTAAACAAGAGCTTTGCAGGAAAACATGTAATGGTCTATGTCCCTGCTAATGATAAAGAGGGTGACAATGTGTATTTAACTTCAGAAGATGGGCTAGGATATAAATATGGCTTTTCTGTAGGAGACAAAAAAACGCTCACAAGTCCTTCAATTGCTTATCGACAAAACATTGTTGATATTTCAACTGTAGTTGCATTGAATGGAGAAATCATTTCTTAATTATATCAATATGATTTTTGCTAATAGGCGTCAAATTCATTTTTTTTGTGACATGGCATTAAAATTGGGTAAACAAGCCCCCCTTAATTAAGCCGATTAATTATATAAAAACATTAAATTACCATCATGAATCTACAACCATTCGATTACCATATAAAGCTTCGAGGCAATCTTAAAGATCAGAAAAAGACTTGGGATTGGTTCTCATCAATAAAAGTAAAAGATGAGCAATTGCAAGAGTTTAAATCAACCTTATTAAAAAACACATATCGTCTTGACAAAGAAAGTAACCCTGAGCTATATGAAAAAGTTCAAATAGCAAAGGATAAATTAGGATTGAATCTTGATGTCACTATTTATCAAGCTCAAAATTCATTTGATATCAATGCAGGAATCTCTTACTTACCTGGAGAGGCTCATATAGTTCTTTCAGGTCAAATAATGAAATTGCTAACTGACGATGAACTCCTTTCTGTACTTGCTCACGAGTTATCTCATGTTCGTTTATTTACTATTGAAAATGCTGAATTTGAAGTAGCAGATCGCATTATTACATCAATTGCAAATGACTATAGAAGCGAGGATGTATACATTGAAACGGCTCGTTTATTTAGGCTGTATATGGAATTATACTGCGACAGAGGCTCTTTATTGGTTACTGATAGTATAGACACTGTTCTCTCAGGCTTGATAAAAATAAACACAGGGCTTGATAAAGTATCGGTAGAGAGTTATCTGAAACAGGCTGAGGAAATATTTGTTGCTGAAAAAGCTAAATCTGAATATCAAACACATCCGGAAAATTACATAAGAGTTAGAGCTTTGAAACTGTGGGAAACTGAAAAAGAGCAATCACAAAAGCAAATTAGTGATATGATAGAAGGTGATATTCAAATTAACGGCTTGGATATCTTTAAACAAAATAAAATAAAAGACTTAACTTTTAGTCTGATTAAACTACAATTAAAGCCTAAATGGACGAGAACTACAGCAGTATTAAGTTTGGCAAAACAATATAATAGCAACTTTAAAACTGATGACACAATTGTAATTAATGACGAATTAGTAAACACTATAAGCTCCTTATCCAAATCAGTTAAAGAATATTTATCTTATGTGTTGCTAGATTTTGCACTTGTTGATCCCACACTAGAGGATGTTCCCATGGGATTTGCATTTCAATTGGCAGAAGATTTAGCACTAAAAGATTTCTTTAATGAAGTTGTTAAGAAAGAATTGAAATTAGGGGAACGCAAATTATCTGATTTACATAAAAAAGCAGCCAAAGCGTTATCTGAAATAAAAGAATCAAATCAAGAACACATTTACGAAGAATAGACATGGAACCTATAGTAAAAAATAATTTTGTTGAGTTTTTGAATGAGGGTATTGAAAATGGAGGTTTTCATAACGATGATATTATTGCCATATCAATGCCTTTATTACAAGAAGTATTAACGTTCCATGAAGATGGCAAAGTTGCACCGTTGGAAGGTTTAAAGCATATTCTAATTACAAACGACCTTTTAGATATTGACGAAAATTTTATTCAGTTGCCAAAGTATAACAATAGTAAACTAACTGAAATAGCTCCGCCCATAAGTAAAGTGTTTGACATTCTGGATGAAACCAAACAAACTACAGATGTTGAAGTATCTCATATTAAAGAAACCAATCTTTCAATCCAACTAGAAAAAGATAAGGAAATAACTAAGCCTGTATATTTACCGGGATATACTTCGTATGAATTTCTTCTGGATCATCATGATGCACTTTCTGATATTTTTGTTCTTGGATTAATCGTTGGGAGTTTGGCTACCGGATTAGATCTAAACAATGAAGACGACTTAAAAACCTTTGTAGCAAATAGATCCGGATTAGTTTATTTAAACCCTGGAATTCATCCTGCCATAGCAAACATTGTGATGGAGATGACTGAGTTAGATAGAAAGAAAAGAGCGCGGGACCTTCATGAAGTCATAGAAAAGCTTAAAAACTACCGCGATTACAATCCCGAAAAAGAAATAGATTTAACTTCATTAGAAGGTTTTAAAAATCAAGATATTTCGACAAGAAGTAAATGGATATTAAACAAATTAAAGAGTAGACTTTTTGATATAAGCAGAAGAAATCGATTGCTGTATTTTAAAAACAGTTCAAAATTTTTAAATCTTACCATTGCTTCTGTACCAACTACCTTGAATTACAGAAATATTGATCCAAATAGTTTATTTATTTGGAATAATGACATTTCTTCACGTATAAAAAGTGGGAAACAAATACCACTATCAAAATACTTAAAAATTGAAGACAATCCTTATATTCCTTCAATTTTAGATAAAATCAGAAGTGAATCTACAAGAGATATTAATGAATACGGGTTTAGTCAGCTAAGATTAATCATCTGCTCATTGAGTTGGTATAATTTAAAAGACGACAAATTTGAAAAAATCAACTCCCCATTATTATTAGTCCCTGTTGAGATTAAAAAGAAAAAAGGGGTAAAAGATCAATACACACTTGACATAACTGTTAACGAAGCAGAAGTAAATCCTGTTTTAGTTTATTGGTTGAGGGAATTATATGACATTAAGCTTCCTGACTCAATTGTTTTGGATGATTTTGAAATGAGTAACCTTTATCAAAGTATTCAAGATCAGATTAAATCAAGCAATTCGGGAATTTCAATTGAGTTTATTGATAAGCCAAGGATAAAATTAATCTATAGCCTGGCAAAACAAACACTATCTCAGTTTAACAGAAAGATAAAGAGAAATAAAAGCTTAAGTCACTATAGAGAAGTAGACTATTCCTATCAGCGTGAAAATTTTCAGCCTTTAGGGCTAAGTATATTCAAACAGAAAATAGAGCCGGCAGCTTCATATCTTGAGTTTTTAATTAACGAAGATGTTAAACTAAGTACCTACAATGTTACTGATTTAGAGAAAGAAAGAAGTTTATTTACGTTAGTTGACGAGGGCAATACGAATCCTTATTTATGGGAATTTGATACTTGCAATATGACCATAGGAAATTTCAATTACAAAAAAATGTCATTGGTTAGAGATTATAATGAAGTAATTGATGAAAACATAAACGACCCTATTTTCGAACAGTTATTTTCTGATCAGCCTAAAAACATTTTACATAATAAAGAAGTTGAGAAAGAAAATTTAAAGGAAAAATATCACATTATCTCTTGCGACCCAACGCAATCAAACGCCATAAAAATGGCTAAAACTGGAGAAAGTTATATAATTCAAGGACCTCCGGGCACAGGAAAATCTCAAACCATTACAAACTTAATAGCCGATTATATTGCAAGAGGAAAAAGAGTATTGTTTGTTTGTGAAAAACGTGCAGCTATTGATGTCGTTTTTTATCGCTTAAAGCAGCAAAAGCTGGATGAGTTATGCTGTCGCATTCATGACTCACAAGCTGATAAAAAAGAATTTATTATGAACTTGAAGGAAACTTATACTGACTTCATGAAGAATAAATTCAACTTAACAGAGATTGAAAACGAACGAAATAAAATTATTTATATCATTGAAAATGAATTAAGTAGCTTAGAAAAATACAACAATACTGTAACAAAAGAATTTGAAGATGTTGGCACATCGTTTTTAAAACTGATAGAACGACTTATTGAACTAAAATCTAATCATGTTAACGTTTCGTTTGACATGGAAGAACTAGTACCAGGATACAATGAGTGGGTTTCAAATGGCAATCTTGTCCGGCAGTTGTCTAAACAACTAAAAGAAATTAATCACGAACCATACATTTCTTCTCACCCGGCAAGTTTGCTTAGTAAAGAGGCATTAAGGCAAGAACATCCTATCAATTACATTAAACAACTTACGGAACAACTTGAAGATCTTTTTGAATTTATAAGTAATGAGTTAAGTAAAGCGAATATTCCTGATCATTTAAAGGAACATTTTTTCATTATAAAGGAATTAGTGACCGATGCTTATAGATTTAAGCCATATGCAGAGAACGGGAATTTATTCCTTTACGACAGCAATAACCCCTCAACTAAGCAATTTGAAGGAGTTGTATATGATTACACAGAAATTAAAAACAAAGTAGAGCAGGCGAGCAAAAAGAACACCAATTGGAAAAATAAATTTACTGAAGGAGACCTGCAATCTGCGAAAGAACAAATAACATCATTTCAAAGTTCAATATTTTCATTTTTAAATCCGGGCTATTGGAAATTAAAAAAGGCAATAAAGTCTTCATATGATTTTTCAAAACATGATGTAAAACCTAGTTTTGATAAAGTTTTAGAGGAACTTCAAACAGAGTATAATTTAATTAATCAATCAAAAGAATTAGAAAAGAAAGCAGCGTTTACTTACAAAATCAATACCATTAGTGAAACGTGGAATACTATTGAAAATTTCAGAAAAGAAAAAAGCAAACCTACTTTATCCTACTTAAGTACTGCTAATCAGGAAAAACTTATTCTTGAACTATGCGATTTAAAAGACAAAGTAGAAACAGCTCATCTATTGCTTGATAAATCAGTCAATAACTATGAAAATAAAAACATAATTGACCTCTTAGAAGACATTGAAAACATTAAGCTTTCTTTAAAATCGCTACCTGAAATATTGCCATTGTTAAATGAGCTGAATGAAACTTCAAGTAATTTTCAAGCGTTTATTAAGTCAGGCAAATTCAGTCCTGAGCAGTTTGAGAAGTTAATGGCTGAAAAAAGCTTAAAAACTTTATATAGCAGTAACAAAGAGTTTCATAAAACGGAGGCTTCAGATATAAAATACAGCATTAGCAAATTAAGGCAGGCATTCGAAAAGCTTTATGAGATTAATGCTACCTACATAAGGGCTAAAATTCGCAATAAGTTTACTGATAATATTGCATTGAGTACAAGGTCTGTTACAGGAATGAGCTCACAAGAAAAAGAATTCAAAAAAACTTATACAGAAGGCAGAAAAATTGTAGAGCATGAATTTAATAAAAGTATGCGTTTCCGTTCTATTCGTGATTTGGCATCCAAAGAATCAGGAAAGGTCATCCAAGATTTAAAACCTGTTTGGTTGATGAGTCCATTGAGCGTCTCAGACACTTTGCCATTAAATCCCGAATATTTTGATGTTGTGATTTTTGATGAGGCGAGTCAGATTACATTAGAAGAAGGAATTCCACCATTGTTTAGAGGAAAGCAAACTATTATTGTTGGTGATGAGATGCAAATGCCTCCATCTAATTTTTTCGGTTCAGTAGCGCCAGATGATGATGACGATTTAACAGATGACGAAAATGAAAGTATGCGTATTGATGCTGACAGCCTTTTGACACAAGGTGCTCGTAAACTTCAAGATGTTATGCTTGGCTGGCATTATAGAAGCAAATATGAATCTTTGATCAGTTTTTCAAACGCGGCATTTTACAACCGAAATCTATTAACCATTCCTGATCAAACTATTCCTCCTGAAGAATTAACTGAAGTGAAAGCAAATTCAGCAGAGAATGCAATTGATAATTTTGATTCTCTAAGCAATAGAAGTATTAGTTTTCATTACTTGGAACATGGTGTATATGACAAACGTACAAACACAGCAGAGGCAGAGTATATTGCCCAACTCATAAAAAAACTTTTGAATAATGACCAAAAGCAAAGTATTGGCGTGGTGGCATTTTCTCAAGAACAGCAATATGAAATTGAAAATGCATTAATTCGTTTAGCATCAGTAGACAAGGATTTTGAATATAAATTAGAAGAAGAGTATCAACGTCAAGAAGATGGGCAATTTATAGGATTGTTCGTGAAGAATTTAGAAAATGTTCAAGGCGATGAAAGAGACATAATAATTATGAGTGTTTGCTATGGCCATGACCATAACAAGAGAATGATAATGAATTTTGGTCCAATTAACCGCAAAGGCGGGGAGAAAAGATTAAATGTAATTTTTTCGAGGGCTAAGAAACATATGGCCATTATAAGTTCAATAAAACACACTGATATAAAAAACGAATATAATGAAGGGGCCAATTACTTCCGAAAATTCTTGCATTATGCTGAATCGGTTTCTCGCGGGGATTTAAAATCTGCTAATCTTACTTTAGATAGTTTGTCGCAAAATAATATTATCGATACTTCTATTAATTCTACTAATGCAATTATTTTAGGCATTGCTAAGGCTTTAAACACTTTAGGTTACAAAACAGATTTAAACGTAGGGCAGTCTTATTTCCGCTGTAATATAGGGGTTAGAAGTAAGGAGAATGAGAATAAATACTGTTTGGGAGTTTTAATTGACACAACAGAGCATTATAAAAACAGTAATTTGCTGGAACAATATGTTTTAAGACCTGCTATCCTAAAAAGCTTTAATTGGAATATTATCCAGGTGTATAGCAAAGATTGGCTCCATCAATCAGAAAAGGTGATGGAACAGATTAAAAAGGCACTTGAGGGTAATCATGAAATAGAAGAACCATTAATGATAAAAACAGAGCCAATTATTATTGAAGATAAGCCGTTGGAAGAGGTAATTGAAATAGACATAAAAATTGAAGCAGAAAAAAAAGAATCTGTCTCTGAAAATGGGTTGGGTTTTAAACGTTTTAATTTTAAAGACGACTCCTCAGATAAGTTTTGGGAAATTGCTCAAGACGGTGTTAGAATGATTGTAAGGTATGGCAAAACAGGTACTAAAGGTCAGGAAAATGTTAAAGTTTTTGAGACGGAACAACAAACAACAAGAGAGATCGATAAGTTAATCAACCAAAAAGTAAATAAAGGTTATACTTCAGTATAATAATGTATTTTCCCTTAATAATCATAAGAAACTACATTAGAACATAAGGTAGATCTTTACTATTTAACGCGTATCAAAAAAGAGATATTTCAGAAAAACAGTCTCATTTTTATCAAATATTATTTTTTTATCTTTTAAATTAAAAGTAGTTGATGAGCAGGAACAAAAGATATAAAAACTTGATTTAAATTGAAAAGCGACTTGATCAAGCACTAGTTTCATACTATTGTTTTTGCTATCCAAAATACTATGATAATGAAAATTATAACCGGCTAATGAACTTGAATTAAAAAAATCATTTCCACTTGAATCCAAAAAACATTGTTCAATATTTTCTGGATATAAACACTCTTTAACCACTCCTCCTTTAAGCGCTGAATAATTTACAATCTTCCTTATAATATTTTTATTTATATGAAGATAATACTTTACAAATTTACTTTTAGACATTTCATTGTCAATCATACTATTTAAAAACGTATGAATAAGTTCGTCTTTGCTTGCAAAATCAACAAAATCCTTGCGTTTAATATAAAAAGCAACTGAATTCTCATAACGGCTATTTAAGACAACTTCAACATGATTTTCATTAATAATAAATCTATCGATATCTAACGAATTTATTCCAACAAATAACGAATCAGTTTGAACAAATTTTGAATAATTATAATACCCAGACAAGGTCCATAACAATGAGTCAACAGGGCGTTTTACTTTAAGTGTAGAATCCTTATAAACTGAAATTTTCCCATGACTGATCTCTCTATCTAGTTTTTCAAGAAAATGTATCCCGTAATACCCCTCTAATTCAGATGGTATATCACTATACTTAAATAGTGAAACATATTGACATGAAGCATATCCTTTAAAATAAAAAAGAGTAAAGATACATAAAAGACAAAATAGTTTAATTTTCATAGGAGTGTGTTTTGATTTTAATGCAAAAAGGGGAAAATGCGTTTTACAATATCTTCAGGCTCTAGTTAAAAACGCTCGTGGCTTGGTTTTATTGTTGATGATATTTTTACCAAAATAGCAAGAATTAATTACATTCTTTAATAATCATCTAAAGTAAAAATATCCGGATAAAATTTCTTTGTTTTGATATCATACACGCCCCTAACACCTTCTTTAGTTTTGTATCTAACTTTGCCACATCGGTCAATAAGTTCTAAATCATTATAACTTTCCAACAAAACTTTACCATTGCAGATATTAACCAACTGATAAAGTTCTCCTGTATGTACAAAAATATAATTTTCAATGTAGCCATCTACACTTCCTTCACCCGTATAAGTAATCCTGCCTGAAATAGTTCTTATGGTGATTTTAAATTTTAAGCATGTAACATAATAAATGCTGTCGTAAGCTATTACTTCAATGCTATGATATTTGAGTGGATACCTCAAATTGTAATTATTGTCCATTAAACCTACCTTATAGTAATTGTTATAACAATAATACAAAGAGTCATTATTTCCCCCAAAGCCCGAAACATCCTTATACAATTTTGATTTTTTTTGAGAATTGAGGCTTGTCAAAAACTCTTTTTTCTCAGTTCTACAATGGATAAGCGTGTCAGAATAGAACATTGCATCAATGCAATTTATTTTCTTAATAATTTCACCCTTTTTATTGAGTACATAAGCTGTATCACCAACTGTTGATATAAAATGTGTAAATGATTGATTGACATTTGTTATCCGATAACCATTAATATGAAAGAATTGCCCATTGGAATCCAGTATAAAATTTTTTATTGGATGTAATCTTAAAAAGTAAAATGTGAGTCCTTTAAACCGTTCAACATTGGGATGTAACAATTCAAATCTTGCCAAATAATCTAAAGCGCCTAAAGGAATTCGCCTATTGCGCTTAAGATCAATGAAAAAACACTCCTTTTCTATTCCACAAATAAAGTAATTAGTATCGATTTCATTTAGCATTTCAAATGGTTCGTCTTTGAAGCGGTAAGTAACTCCGCCATTAAGATCCACAAGATATACCTTAGGAATCACATCATGAATGATAAAATTGTTTTTATTGTATCTGCATTCTTCAATTCTTAGATATATAAGAGGAACAACAATTTTACCAGTTTTGTCAATAATTCCATAGTTGTTGGCTTGCCTCACTACAAAATACTCATCGCCATAGCAATTCTGTATCAGCATATCTTTTGCCTCTACAATTAGTTTTCCATCAGGGTCATATAACTGAGAAACGTTATTCGAATCAATTGCAAAATTCATGCACTTGGATTGTGATACACCGGTTGTTGAATACCAATTGAACCAACTAAATAATATTAAAAGTTTACTAATTCTTTTCAATGTGAATTTTTAATTTAATGTATCCAAAAAATAATCTCTTAACCCTTAATAAACTTAACAACCCCATACCCTCCTCCAACAAACATTACCCGCACAAAATAGACGCCTTTGGAAAGTCCTTGTAAGTTAATTTCTGTTTCAGCTAAAGGGTTATCCAATTTTACATGAATTAATTCTCTGCCATTGAAATCGCAAATAGCGTATTCAGTGAATTGTTTAATACTGCTTTTTAAATGTACTTGCTGACTGCCCGGATTGGGGTACAACTGCAAGTTATAGTTATTCACCAATACTTGCTTAACTTTAGTAGGTGTAAAATAATTTTTAGTAATTGGTGCATAGAGGCAATAGGGCTCAACGCCTGTAGAGTCATACTCAGCAGAGAAGAATACCAGTGAGTCGGCTACTGTTACCGCCCAGGCATCCTGCACTATGCCATTGAGAATGATAAAATGTTTTGTTTCCTGATTATTGGTGAGCAACAGCGAATCGCGATGTGAATACACCAGATAATTGTTAGCAAATCCGTGAAGTCGCACCGGGTTGAAAGAGCTTTCATGAATCCTTCTCAATCTTTTGGTGCCCGACTCTGTAAGGTCAGACGACAAAATATCGCTGTAATTAATATAATTAGCGCCTACTAACTCCATTAAAAAGGCTACAAAATAAATCCTGCCTTGGTGTACAAGCGGAGTAGAAATAGATACATTGACAATGGTGCTATCGTATATTTTTTTAATGGTTTTCAATACGGTATCCTGCAAATTGAGCGAATAAAAATTGTAGCCTGTACTTGTATTCAACATGAATACCGGTTGTCCATTCACCACATAGCCGGTATCGTTGGCATTCAACCAAAAATTGCTTGGAATTTGCTCCTTCTTCATATCAGTACCGGTTAACTTCCAGAGTGTATTCATGCCATTTTTTCCTGTATAATAAATATCATCTCCTATGCCTTTGAGCAACTGTGGATTTGCAAAAAACTGAGTCCCTTTTTTGGCTGTTTTATTGTATAAAAAAGTACCGGCCTTGGTACCGTCAGTTACTAAAAGATCAAATGAGTCGATGTATTTGAACTTCACAAAAAATAGGAGTCTGTTCTTGTGAACAATGGCTTGTCCAATTTCTTCAATTTGTCGGTTGTCGGTCAACAGGCTTTCCAAATTAAATCCATCAGAAGTACTGAAAATAGTTTCAACATACTTAAGATTCTTTCTCACCATAATGGATTGGTTGTTTAATTTACCTGCAAAAATGCATTCAAACTGTTGGGTACTATCATTCACGCGCTTTACTACTTTTGTATAATAGTTCATCGCTAATACATGCTGTTGATTATCGTCATAATTATAAAAATTGACATATAAAAAACTGTCATTTACTGAATTTTGATTGTATTTAACTAAAGGGAAAATTGACGTTGTAAATCCCAAATCAATTGTATCGATTACCAGTGTTTTTTTATTGGTACGGTATATTTTCTTGTGGTGTAAATGGTAATTGTCGGTACCGTTAAACAGAACATAGTCCTTCGTATTGACGTAATTGCCGGGATAAGAAGAATTGTCGGCTACAACTAGGTCTTTGAGCAAATGAAGACTTCCATTACCATGCACATAGTACGGTTCATAGCCTGTAGTATCCGTCATTACTGTACCAAACATTTGATTGTTGTACACCCTAAAATCACCACTGTACCAAATGCTGCCGTATGCAAAATCGATGGCATCGGCCAATGTGTTCTGCAAAGGATCATAGGCTTTTAAATAACTCTTTGTATTAATACCTCCCGGCCTTAAACTATTATAATAAAATTTACCATTGAATACTGTTGGCTTTATGACTGATAAATATGCATCAGGCAAAAAACTATCAATGAACTGACATTTCCTGCCCGCAACATCGGCCACCCAAAAACTGTTTCTCCAGGCTTTTTGGACCGAATTGATTACAAATCCAAAATGATTATTGCTGCGTACAAACTCTGACACAGTAACAGTAGAATCAACTGTAATATCATTGTACAATGGAATAATTGAATCGTTGACATACAACTTTAATCCAAAATTCAATCCTTTTGCTCTGCCAATAAACACCAAAGAATCCTTTCCTATCACTTTAAACTGCTGGATATAATCCTGGCGTAATAATTTTTTAAACGCTTTGGTATTGTAATCATAGCGCACAATTAAGCTGTCGGTTTGAAAATACAGTTGGTCGCCATGGGTTTGCATTCGGTATACATTGGCTGCTGCATAAGGAGACCCCGCTCCAAACCATTGTGCGGTGGTATTGTCTTTACCCAAAGTCGTAAGAATGGTATAGCGGGTTGTTTTATAGTCGATGTAATAGCATGAATCTTTAAAATTCAAAAAGTTGTAGGGGATAATGGGATTGAGGTTCTTGATTTTCTGCAACAACGAAGTACCTGAAACACTGCCATCTGATGTTGAATACTGATAACCGCCACTGCTTTTAAACACAATATTGCCCATCATTCTGCCAATATTTTCATTGAGTCCATCATTTGCCGTAATGCTATAAATTTTATGAGGCACAGTGTCAAGCAAAGACACTGTCCACAATTCACCCAATGGTACGCTTGCTGATGTTTTCACAAACAACAATTTATTATCTACTGTATCAAGTATAACAACAGAATTAACATCACCTGCAATTTGTGGAGGAAAATCAACAAACATACGCGTACTGGCCTTTATTCCATCTGTAATATAAATAGCACTGCCCGCGCAGAAAAAAAGTTTGTCATTGAGAACAGTATAGTAAGCCGGCATACTGCCAATATTTTGCTGATTGAGATTGGCCAGTTTTTTGGGTTGAAGCCCTTGTGCATTAGCCGTGCATGCTATAAGAACACATACAAACAGAAAGATTGATTTCAAAATATTGCTAATTTTGGATTAATAGTCGAAAGTAAAACAATTAAAATCAATTGTCAAATTATTATATAAAAAGAATACTGACAATGTGTAGCACTCAAAAAATAACTATCGATACAATTAAAATAAAAAATTCAACCTATGCTATGTGATTTTCCATTCAAAAAAGAACCATTAATTTAAATCAAAAATAAGAGTACCCCTCAATACGAAACAATATTTCCTTGTTGGATCTTAAAATGATTCCCTAATTGCAAACAACAAAAATTCATACTCAAATTTTGTCAATTTTTCTTTCACCTTGGCAATTGAATTTAAACTTGATTTAGGAAAGGTATTTAGCCCCACCATTTTAATATTGATATAAACTTTCCCCTTTCTTACATTTTTTTGATATAGCGTATAAAAACCGAAAATATGGGCCGGATAACAAAACTCATATCGCAGGGGTAATGAATCACCGTCAAAAAATTCACATTGATACACATCTCTTCTTAGCTCTGCTAATTTTTTTGAAACAAGAAGTGCTTTACCTTTAATATATAATCGAATAGATTTTTCACTTATAAATTTACCTCTATTTTCTGCTACTATGGAATCTATAATAAAATATTTTTTTGCCTTTTTTATAAAAGCCTTTGAACTAATAAAAATAAGAGAACAAGTATCAAATCTATTTAAATAAACAACTGTGTAGTTGGGCAAAACACAAAAGGAATCAATTATAGATACACTAGAATAGAATTGATTTTTTATAGGATTTTCATGCTTATTCATTAATATTTGAAGACTTGAATCTTTAAATACCATTAACTGATTCATTTCTATTGCTTTAAGCAAACTACTACTAAATTGATAAAGATTTTGCTCACAGTAATTATACACTTGATTGAGTTCAACAGTTTTCTCCTGAGTTAAATCTTTCTGGGCAAACAAATACTGTGGCAGCATTAGCAACAACAGGAAAAACATTGATTTTATTTTTTTTAATTTCACTGAAAATGGGGTTAATTGAGGGATATTTACCATTTGGCTAAAAGAGATAGATAATTTTCAAAGATAAGTAGGTGATTTTATAAAAATCAAAAAAACACTCTGGTATTGCATATTAAAACTTCAATCTATCCTAAGCCATTTCCCATCCTAAAAAGCAACATCAGCTCAAGTCCTAGCAAAAACAACTGGTAGTTGTTAAAAAACAACCATAAATAGTGGATTTACAACTAACTGTAGCTGCGTATATTTGACTTTGGAAATTTGGCCCAAGTATCTTTGTAGGGTCAAATTAAAAAAATAAATTACTATGTTAAAGTCAAACATGATCGGTAATAAAATTACTGAAGCAAGAAGGAAAATCAACATTTCACAGGCCCAGCTTGCTGAACGCCTATTCATCAGTCCACAAGCCGTTGGCAAATGGGAAAGAGGCGAATCAATGCCTGACATCATCACATTTAATCGCATGGCAGAAATTCTGGGTGTTGATCTCAATTATTTTTCAGAAAGCTTCCCTTCTGCTGCGGGTGAAACTGCATCTGAAGTATCAGCCACAAAACAACCCCTAGATTTACCAACCGACAAGAAGAAAAACAAGCTTAGCTGGGACATGTCGCGCGAAAATCTTGTGGACACCGACTTTTCGGGATTGAAAAATCTGCATGAAAAATTCAGTTCGTCCAATATGCAGCGCTGCTTGTTCATCGGTTCAGAATTATCGGGTTTATTGTTGAAAAGCAACAATATTGAAAGTTGCGATTTCACAAATTCCGATATTAGCGGCAGTCAAATTCAGAATTCAAATCTATCGAACAATTCTTTTCAAAACTGTACAATGAAAGATGCTGAATTTTTAAAAAGCTATATTGAAGGTTGTAATTTCTCAGGTGCAGATTTTTCAGATGCTACGTTTAAGTCAGGCGGCTTCGGAAAAAACACCATTGAAAACACTGTGTGGAACAATACCTCATTTAATGCCATGCATATTGCGGATGTTGTTTTTGAAGGTCAGTTGGAAGACTGCTATTTTGAAAGCTGTTCATTTACCGGAGTTAAATTTCAGAATGCAACACTCATTAACACATTCTTTAAACATAACAGCCGATTAAAACGGGTTCAGTTTATCGACTGTAAAATGGATAAAATGACTTATGCTTTTTTGAAAAATGGTGAAGCTGATTTATCGGGTGTTACATTGATAGCAGAGTAAGGGAATAAATAAAGGGGGCATCCAATAACACTGTTCTTTAATTAGTCAGTAAATAGTTTTACCTTTGCACCAGAGTCTGGTAACATTTGAAAAATTAACACTATTTTCATTATGGCTCAACCGCTCTTCAAAATCAGGCTTTTTTACCCTTGTGGGATTTTTAAAAGTAATTTTAAAGACGTTAGAAGATTGCGAAACCAGCGGAGGCTAAATCCT
>JAZKEQ010000002.1:0-21550 GCA_040386935.1 Bacteroidota bacterium
TTTCACCTCATCAGGTGTCATTGCCTGAAGAAAATTAACATACGTTTGATTACCTGCATTAAAACCAATAGCCCCAATTGACACATCTACCCCTTTCAATTTATAATACTTAAGTGAATCAGATGCTTTACAGTTGCCAACAATAACAACCACGAAACTAAATAATAAAAATTTACGTTTAATCATTAAAAGTTTAGACGTTTACTCAACTAAAAATGCTCAGAATTTATTGCGGCATTAAATCAAACTCAACGAGTCCTTCGTATTTGATCCACTTCCCTTTTTTATTGAGTAGATAGTAATCCACTCTGCCATCGGGGATATAATACTGCCTTAATCCTATGGCCTGAGGATTAGATGGTACCAGATTAGAGAAAGTCGCCATTTTCTTGACAGGTTCAAATCGCAACACCATACTAGTTTGGTCGGCATAATCAAAGAATACACGGTATTGGGGTGTATAATCTTTTTCTGATTGATAAAATACCGGTGCCCCTATGTGCAACTCCCCTTCTTTATCAAACCACAACACATCCAGTATTTTGCGATTCATAAAAGTTGTCTTACCATTGAATCCAACTACACAGTAATAGTCCTTCCCTTTTTTCTTAAATCCATACATCTGATAATACAAAGCTCCGGGCCAAAAATCCTGACTGTAGTCTTCGTATAAGGAATCCGACTTAGGCGCTATATAATCTTTGAGCCAAAATACTTTTGTTTCAGATAAGAGGCGTTTCCTGTAAAGCACAACACCGTAATTGGTGTATTCCTGTGCATCGGTTGTAAACACCCAGGTTATGGTTTTCACTTTATGGTCTTCCGACTCCAATACAGAAACTGTTGACTTAATGAGATCGAGATTAATAGAGAAGGCATTTTCATCCTCTAATACTGTCTTTAATAAATTTTTAAAAGAATCGTTGTATTGATAACGCACTGCTTCTATTTTACAATATCTGAGACTATCGGCATACTTTTTCAGCAGACTGTCGCCAACCTGTGCTTTCACCATATCACCGGCACATACAAACAATATCAATCCTAACAAATACTTTTTCATCCTACTACCAATACTATAATCAAAATGATGCCAAATTTATTGTGCTGCAATGTTAAAGATTTTTTTTGGTGTATCCGCTTTCACAATTAATTCACTATCAAACAGGTGTAATCGGCCAATTATTTGCAGGAATTCTTTTAATTGATTAAAACTCTAGTCAATCCCGAGCTATTTTACCGGTTTCACCAATCCACTTATTTAGATCATATTTTTGTTTCAACACATCTAATGCCCCTATAAAATTCATTAATTCAGGTTCTATATATTGTGATTCTTGTCTATTGATATAATTATACTTTCCATTCTCTAGCCATTCTATACTATATCTTGTGCCGTCTAACATTTTCCATTTTGATTCGAATGGTAATTTAAAAAAATGAGCTTTATTTAAAGTCATAGAACATGAATCATATAACTCTGTTTCAAGAAACTGTGTCATAGAAAAATTGAACTCTCCTATGTTTAATCCTCCTTTGCCATTAGTTGTTTTAAGGGTAAGAAATGTTTTATCAAATTGCTTTTCCAATATTATGCAATAGGGTGTATAAAAAGTTGGTACGACAGAAATCCTAATCATGCTTCTGTTAGTATCCAAATTAGCCGTATCGATATATGATTCTTCTAGGCAGTATAACAAATAATCATCTTCATTAATCGCTTTTACTTCAGGGTAATGTTTGTTAAAGAAACACCCAAAAAATCGATTAGTATCTGTGCAGATGCCTGTGTTCATATCACAAGTTGCTACACTATCTCTAAAATAACGCCTTTTTTGAGCTTCCGTCCATTCTTTTATTTCAGATTTTTGAGGATTAACTTGTGTTGTGCATGATATCATCATTAATCCAACAATATAAAAAAAGATATAACCTTCTATTTTCATTTTTCAATAACGACAATTACGCTCGGTTTATTATTTGCATTGTTGTCTTCATTTCTTCTACTTCAAATCATCCAAAGCATATTGTTCATCATATGCAATATTGAAATTTCTTAAAAATTCGAAGTACTCTTCTTTAAAAGTCTTTCTTGCATGGTGTGCCTCTTGATTTAATATATAATTTACAACATTATGAAGCTGAGAGGCACTATAAGAAAAAGCTCCAAAACCATTCTGCCATTGAAATCGAACAGGTAAAAAATTTCTCTCATTTATCCATTTTGAAGAATTAGATTTCATATCTCTCACCAAATCTGAAATTGACTGATGTGGCTTCATCCCGACAAAAACATGTACATGATCAGGCATCCCATTTATGCACAACATTTTATGCCCTTTTGCCTGAACTATTCCTGTAATATATTGATACAGCTCAGTTTTCCATTGACTATCTATTAAAGCTTGTCTGTATTTTACGGCAAAAATAAATTGAATACTGACTTGCGTGTAACTATCTCCCATTTATTTAATTTTAGTTTATACAAATGTATTGTCTGTCATTTTAATTTCCAATTGGAACAACATGCCGCCCCTCCGGGGCTCACCAGATACCGCACCATTCGGTTGCTAGTGAGATGGCGCCCCGCTGGGGCTATATCAGGATAACTTTAACAAATTACATCCTAATTATGTTATCAGAATAATTCTTGCTAAATGTAGCATCTAGCTCCAGAGGAGCGATATCCTATTAAATAACCTGAACCATGTAACACCAAGCTCCGGAGGAGCGGCATATTTCTCCGTTACTTACCTCACTATATATTTCGTTACTACAAATAACTAATATTATTATATTTGAAAATGCTATCCCGTTTTTTTCTTCTCATCTGCTGCATATTATGCTCCATAAAAGTTTTTGCAAATGAAGTTTCTGATACCAGTCTCATTCGCAAACACCTCACCGCTATTACCAAAACTAAAGGGTATCGCACTCACAACAATCTTGATCAGTTGAACTATACCGCTGAATACATCCTCAATCAATTAAAACCTTATGCTGATACAGTATACTATCAATATTTCAAAGTAAAAGGTCTCGACTATAAAAATGTTATTGCTCTTTTCGGGTCAAAAAACAGCAAGACTATAGTTGTTGGTGCACATTACGATGTTTGCGGTGAACAGGAAGGCGCTGATGATAACGCATCAGGAGTCGTGGGACTTTTAGAGTTGGCGCGATTAATGAAAGGCAAGACTATTCCCTACCGCCTCGAATTAGTGGCATACAGCTTAGAGGAACCTCCCTATTTTGACACCAAAGACATGGGCAGTTATATCCATGCTAAATCCTTGTCCGACAACAAGGTGAATGTCTATGGCATGATTTCATTGGAAATGATTGGCTTTTTTAATGACAAAAAAAAATCGCAGACTTACCCCATTGGTATTTTGTCGTTATTTTATGGCAATAAAGGCAATTACATCACATTGGTTAAAAAAATAGGGGCAGGTAAATTTTCACGAAAATTTTCGAGACGCTATAAGCACAATTCGTCCATTAAGGCAAAGAAATTTTCGGGCGTACCTGCATTTGGTATTGACCTATCCGACCATCTAAACTATTGGCATTTTGGATATAGTGCCATGATGATTACAGACACCTCTTTTTTTAGAAATAAAAATTATCATGAAGAAACAGATATCATGGAAACACTTGATATCTATCGCATGGGTAAAGTAATAGATGAAGTGTTCAACACACTCCTGACTTTTAAATAGCGCTTATACCAGCTCTATCACCATAGCGCTGGCACCACCGCCACCGTTACAAATAGCAGCACCACCAACTTTGCCGCCATTTTGTTTCAGTACGTTGATCAATGTTACAATGATACGTGCGCCACTGGCTCCCAAAGGGTGACCAAGTGCTACTGCACCACCGTTTACATTCACTTTTGATGCATCTAATTTCAACAATTGATTATTCACTAATCCAACTACAGAAAAGGCTTCATTGAACTCATAAAAATCGATATCACTTACACTGATTCCTGCTTGAGCAGCTGCTTTTGGCAACGCTTTACTCGGTGCAGTTGTAAACCATTCAGGTTCGTGTTCTGCATCAGCGAAACCGCGAATTTTTGCAATTGGTTTAATTCCCAGTGCATCTGCTTTCTCTTTGCTCATCAATATTACTGCAGCTGCTCCATCGTTCATGGTACTTGCATTGGCTGCAGTTACTGTCCCTTCTTTACTGAAAGCTGGTCTTAAAGTTGGAATTTTATCAAAGTTAACAGCTTTATACTCTTCATCGTGATTAAATACTGTGACATTGCCTTTCTTATCAGTCATTTCAACACCTACTACTTCATCGCTGAATTTACCATCAGCCCAGGCCTGAGCCGCTTTTTTATATGAATTAATAGCAAACTCATCCTGTTGCTCTCTGGTAAATTTATATTCTGTTGCACAAAGGTCGGCACACCATCCCATCATTTGGTGATTGTAAGCATCCATTAAACCGTCATTGGCTAAACCATCAACCATGTTTACATTGCCATATTTATAACCATTGCGACTGCCCATCATGTAATGAGGTACAGCGCTCATATTTTCCATTCCACCTGCTACTACAACATCTGCTAAACCGGTCATAATTTGTTGGGCACCCAAAGAAATTGATTTCATTCCGCTGGCGCATACTTTATTGACAGTTGTACATTGAACTGTATTTGGTAAACCCGCATATTTTGCAGCCTGGCGTGCTGGCGCCTGACCCAAACCTGCCTGTAATACCGAACCAAAATACACTTCCTGAACTTCTTCAGGGTTAAGGTTAATTTTATCCAAAGCACCTTTGATGGCTGCTGCACCTAATTTAGTTGCAGGTACGCCTGACAAAGTACCCATGAAACTACCCATTGCTGTACGCACTGCTGAAACGATATAAACTTCTTTAGACATGTTTGATTTTTTTAAAAGTTTTGCAAAAATAGCATTTTTTCCCTCTCATTGGTAGTCATTTATGTGAATCGCCTATTGATATAAACTATAGTCGTAATTTTAGGCAAATACAGCGTTCCTCCACCCGATATTCGAAAAACTACCTTTACTTTGCATCCTGTAATGAAATACTACCTGATAGCGGGGGAAGCCAGTGGCGACCTGCATGGCGCTAACCTGATGAAAACCATTAAGACCCTCGACCCCGAGGCATCATTCCGTTTTTGGGGTGGTGATTTAATGTTAGCCCAAGGTGGAACATTAGTCAATCACTATAAGGAAAGGGCTTTTATGGGCATTAGTGAGGTTATTAAAAACCTCGGAAAAATTCTTGGATTTATTAAACAATGTAAAAAAGATTTGATGGCTAACAAACCGGATGCCTTGATACTGGTTGACTATCCCGGATTCAATATGAAAATAGCCAAATTTGCCCGTCAACATGGCATTGTGGTGCATTATTATATCAGTCCGAAGGTGTGGGCATGGAACACAAGTAGGGTCCATAAAATTAAACGCGACATCAATTATCTGTATTCCATTTTGCCTTTTGAAGTCGATTTTTACAAGCAATACGGCATGAAAATAGATTATGTTGGCAACCCGATTTGCGATGCCATTCAGCAATTCAATTTCAATCCCGACTTCAAAGAAGCCAATGGATTTACTAAACCGGTGATTGCATTGTTACCCGGCAGCCGACTGGCTGAACTCAGGTATGTTTTACCATCCATGTTATCAGTCGTTGACAAATTTAAAGACTATGAATTTATTCTGGCCGGTACACACGCCATTGATGATGAAGTGTATCAGTCATATTTAAAAGAGATACCGGTAAGGGTAATCAAAAATCAAACGTATGATGTTATAAAAAATGCCCATGCAGCTTTGGTGTGCAGCGGAACCGCAACATTGGAAACGGCTTTATTGAATTGCCCCCAGGTGGTTTGCTACAGATTCAGTAACCTTAGTTATCAGATAGGCAAATTGGTGATTAAGATTAAGTTTATATCACTGGTTAATCTGATCATGAATAAAAAAGTAGTGACTGAATTGATTCAGAATGAATTGAGCACGGATAATATCATCAATGAACTGAATGTTATATTGGAAGGCGATGGTCGCAAAAATATGACCCTCAGCTATGTGGCATTAAAAAATAAAGTGGGTGGTCCGGGAGCAAGTGAGCGGACTGCCGAATTGATTGTTCGCAGAACAAAACAATAATGGTTTAATCCTCTTTGTTTTTGAAGTTTGTTCTACGCGTTCCCTCATACATTTCGTATTTTACTAATCTGGCATCTAAAGCGCCATTGGCCACTTCTTTTCTACGCGATGCTTTTAGGCCCACATATTTCAAAGCCTCTAGATTAGCAGTAATAAACCATGCATTGGTACCAGGGTAGTTTTTCTTCAATGTGTCGCCTATCGACTTATAAAACGTTTCTGTATCAATTGTTATCCGTTCATCATAGGGCGGATTAAACAAAATATGCAGAGGACCGGTAGTTGTTTTTGAAGACTTGAAGAAATCGTTTTGAGAGACTGTGATATACTGATCGAGTCCAGCATTCTGAAGATTTTCTTTGGCTTTATTGACTGATTCAATGTCTTTATCAAAACCTGTGATGGTGAAAGTGAATGGCTTGGTCTTTTTCAGCATTGATTCTTTCACAACATTAAAAAGATTAGCATCCCAGTCGCGCCATCTTTCAAAACCAAATTCTCTTCTGTTGATATTAGCCGGAATATTGTGGGCTATCATGGCGGCTTCAGCTAAAATAGTACCACTACCACACATAGGGTCTAGAAAATCGCACTGACCATCCCATCCTGACAAAATAACGAGTCCTGCTGCCAGTACTTCATTAATAGGCGCTTCATTGGTCACCTTTCTGTACCCGCGTTTATGCAGTGATTCGCCTGAGCTGTCGAGCGCTACAGATACTTTATTGTGGTGGATGTGAATATTGATTCTGAGATCCGGAGAGCTGAGGTCGACACTTGGTCTTTCATTGTATTTATCTCTGAACTGATCAGCTATGGCATCTTTTACTTTTTGTGAAACATAGAGAGAGTGGGTAAAGAAGTCTGAAAACACTGCTGCATCAATGGCCAGGGTTTGTTGAACACCCAGGTAATTCGACCAGTTAATTTCACGGATACCGGCATACAGTTCATGCTCATTGAGTGCTTCAAACTGGTGGATTGGTTTTAAAATTTTGATGGCTGTACGGGCTGCAAGGTTTACTTTATACATAAACCCTTTATCGCCTTCGAAGCTCACCATGCGCATACCTCTTTGAACATTGATAGCGCCCAGTTTTTTCAATTCATCTTCCAATAATTCTTCAAAACCAAAAATAGTTTTGGCGATCATTTGATAATTTTCACTCATTGATTTCAATTTGATTATAAAACAAAAAACGCATGCCTTTTGACATGCGTTTTAGCTGTATTCTATTAATAATATTATGCTTCAGGAGTTTCGTCAGCTGCCGGTGTTTCCTCAACAACGGTTTCAACTGCTGCAGGCGCTTCAGCTTTAGCGGCTGATTTCGCACTTGTTCTGCTTCTTCTTGTTTTTCCTTTAGCGGCTTTATCTTTTTTGCCGATAGCATCAGTGTATTCGTTGAAATCCACTAATTCAATCATTGCCATTTCAGCGTTATCACCGATACGAGTACCAAGTTTCAAAATTCTTGTGTATCCACCCGGACGAGTTGCAACTTTTTCAGCGATAGTGCTAAATAATTCTTTGATACTGTCTTTATCTCTCAGGTAAGCAAACACGGTTCTACGTGAGTGCATGGTATCACTTTTTGATTTGGTGATGATTGGTTCAACATACATGCGCAGGGCTTTAGCCTTTGCTACAGTTGTTGTAACGCGTTTGTGCTTAATCAATGATATGGTTAAGTTGGCCATTAATGCACGTCTGTGCGATGCTGTTCTGCCTAATTTATTGACTTTGTTTCCGTGTCTCATTACTACTTACTTTAAAATTAATCTTCGTCTAGGTGATATTTAGATACATCCATACCGAAATTCATTCCTTTTTCTCTTACAAACTCTTCTAACTCTGACAATGATTTTTTACCGAAATTTCTAAATTTCAACAAATCATCAATATCAAAACTTACTAATTCGCCCAGTGTACGGATTTCAGCTGCTTTCAAGCAGTTGTAAGCCCTAACTGATAGGTCGAGGTCAGCAAGATTGGTTTTAAGAATTTTTCTCATGTGCAAGAAGTTTTCGTCAACTTCCTGAGCAGGTTTTTTCACCTGGCTATCCAACAGTATATTTTCATCGCTGAAAAGGATAAAGTGTTGGATCAAAATATTTGCAGCTTCTTTCAATGCATTTTCCGGGTGGATAGATCCATCGGTTTGCAATTCAATGATAAGTTTTTCATAGTCGGTTTTTTGTTCAACCCTGAAATCCTCAACTGTATATTTTACATTTTTGATTGGTGTATAGATAGCATCAATCGGAATAAGACCGATTTGAGCATCTTTTGGTTTATTTTCATCAGCCGGAACATAGCCTCTGCCTTTATCGATGGTGATTTCCAATTCGAGGTTAACGAATGGTTCCATGTTGCAGATAATATGTTCAGGGTTAAGAATTTCAAATGTATTGGTGTATCTAGAGATATCGCCTGCAGTGAAATTTTCTTTACCTTTAATGCTGATAAATATTTTCTCATTATCATCAGCTTTCGCTAGTTTTTTGAATCTCACCTGTTTCAGGTTCAATACGATTTCGGTCACGTCTTCAACAACTCCTTTGATAGTAGAGAATTCGTGGTCAACACCTTGAATTCTAACTGAAGTAATGGCGTAACCTTCTAAAGATGAAAGCAGAATTCTGCGCAATGAATTTCCAATGGTGATACCGTAGCCTTTTTCAAGCGGGCTGAATTCAAACAGACCATAAAAGTCTGTGTCTTTGTGCATTATAACTCTTTCGGGTTTTTGGAAAGCTAATATTGGCATTTTTCTTTTTTTTTAATTAAGGGTTATTTTGAATACAATTCAACGATCAATTGTTCTTTGATATTTTCAGGGATATCCGCTCTATCCGGCATGTTTACGAATGTACCTGACATTTCTTTGTCGTTCCACTCGATCCATCCGAAGCGTTTGTGACCTGAACCTAAAGAACTGGTAATTGCTTCCATTGATTTTGATTTTTCTCTTACAGCGATTTTATCACCGGCTCTCAGGTGGTAAGATGGGATGTTAACGATTTCACCATTTACCAGGATGTGTTTGTGCAATACCAATTGGCGTGCGCCACTTCTTGTTGGAGAAACACCCATTCTGTAAACTACGTTATCTAAACGTGATTCTAAGAATTTCAATAAGTTTTCACCAGTAACACCGCGTTTTGCAGCTGCTATTTTGAAAGTACGAGCGAACTGACGTTCCAGTAAGCCGTAAGTATATTTTGCTTTTTGTTTTTCAGCTAACTGAATAGCATATTCTGATTGCTTGCCTCTTCTGCGTGAGTTACCATGCATACCTGGGCCGTAGTTTTTCTTTTCCAGAGCTTTATCCGGGCCGAAAATAGCTTCACGAAATCTACGTGCAATTTTTGATTTGGGACCTGTGTATCTTGCCATTTTATTATTTCTCTAATTATTATATACGTCTGCGTTTAGGAGGTCTGCAACCGTTGTGCGGAAGCGGAGTGTTATCAATGATTGACATAACTTCAAGGCCGATTGCTGCAAGATTTCTGATAGCAGAATCTCTACCTGAACCAGGTCCTTTAACGAATACGTCAACTTTTCTTAAACCCAGATCATAAGCTACTTTACCGCAATCCTGACTGGCTAACTGAGCTGCATAAGGTGTATTTTTCTTTGAACCTTTGAAACCCATTTTACCGGCTGACGACCATGATATAACCTCACCATTAACATTGGTTACAGATACTATAATGTTGTTGAAAGAGGCTCTGATGTGAACCTGACCGATAGGGTCAACCTTTACTTTCTTTTTACTTTTAGCTGTGCTCATTTTTGATTATTTGGTAACTTTTTTCTTATTAGCCACTGTTTTACGTTTACCTTTTCTGGTACGTGCGTTATTTTTTGTGCTTTGACCGCGTAAAGGCAATCCTTTACGGTGACGGGTTCCTCTATAGCAACCGATGTCCATTAAACGTTTGATGTTCAATTGAACCTCAGAGCGCAATTCACCTTCAGTTTTGAAAGAAGAAGAAATGAAATTTCTGATTGCAGTTAATTCATCGTCATTCCACTCACCCACTTTTTTATCGTGATCGATTTCGGCTTTAGTCAAAATGTTACTAGCCCTGCTTGGACCAATACCGAAAATGTAGGTTAAACCTACAACACCTCTTTTGTTTTTAGGTAAATCAATACCAGCTATTCTTGCCATTATCCTTGTCTTTGTTTAAATTTTGGGTTCTTTTTGTTAACTACAAAGAGTTTTCCTTTGCGTTTTACCAATTTGCAGTCAACGCTGCGCTTTTTTACTGAAGTTCTAACTTTCATACTGTTGGTTATTTATATCTGTAGGCTATTCTGCCTCTTGTTAAATCGTACGGACTCATCTCAACTTGAACCTTGTCTCCCGGTAAAATACGAATGTAATTCATTCTCATTTTGCCTGAAATCGTGGCTATTATTTCGTGACCATTTGCCAATTTTACTCTAAACATAGCATTAGAGAGAGCCTCCTCTATGATACCATCTTGTTTTATCGAACTTTGTTTAGCCATTTTTTAGCGGGGTGCAAAAATAATTAAAATATTTTATATTATCAAATTGATTGTTGTTGTAATGCTCCTGACCTTCCTTTTATCCTGCCTGATTTCATCAAACCATCGTAATGGCGCATTAGCAGGTAACTTTCTATTTGTTGCAGTGTATCCAATACAACACCTACCATAATCAGTAGGGATGTACCACCGAAGAACTGTGCGAAGTTCTGGCTGATACCAAACAACATGGCAATGGATGGTAGAATTGCGATACCTGCCAGGAATAATGAACCCGGGAAGGTAATTCTTGACATCACATTGTCAATATACTCACTGGTTTGTTTACCCGGTTTAACACCCGGAATAAAGCCACCGTTTTTCTTCATGTCTTCTGCCATTTGATTAGGGTTAATCGTGATAGCGGTATAGAAATAAGTGAATGCGATAATTAAAATGGCAAATACAGCATTGTAGGCGAATGATCCGTAATCGCTCAAAGCATTTAGGAAAGAACCCGGAGGGCTTTGCATGCTTTGTGCAATGGTTGGAGGCAGGAACATGATAGCCTGAGCGAAGATAATAGGCATAACACCTGCTGCATTCACTTTTAGAGGGATATACTGTCTTGCTCCACCCGACATTCTGTTACCTTCAATACGTTTTGCGTAATTAACAGATATCTTTCTTACACCTTGGATAAGGAGAATGGTAGATACGATAACGATTAACCAGAATATAATTTCAATAATGAAAAGTGGTAAACCGCCTTTTTGGAATCTTTGGTCGAGTTCAAAACCCAATGCTTCAGGTAATCTGTCGATGATACCAATCATAATGATGAGTGATATACCGTTTCCAAGACCTTTGTCAGTGATTTTTTCACCCAGCCACATTGTAAACATTGTACCGGCTACCAGTAATGTAACGTTAACAAGCATAAACATAAACTCGGTCATCGCTGTTGGATCTGTGTGGAACAGAAGCGCGCCCCAGTTGTCTTGTTTAGATGTAATGTTATAAAGGTAACCAACTGCCTGAACTGCTGTAATAGCGATAGTCAGAACTCTTGTATACTGATTAATTTTTCTTCTGCCGTCTTCACCTTCCTGTTTTTGTAATCTCTGGAAGTAAGGAACAGCGATACTCAACAACTGCACAACGATAGATGCCGATATATACGGCATGATACCCAATGCAAAAATAGCCCCTCTTCCAAATGCACCACCGGCAAAAATATTTACCAGACCTAAGATACCGTCTGTTTGTTTCTGTAAAGCTCCCATCAAGGTACTACCATCAATACCCGGAAGGATAATAAATGTACCTATACGGTAGACTAAAAGAAAAATGAGCGTGTTAATGATCTTTCTTCTTAGCTCTTCGATGCTCCAGATTTCCTTTAATTTTTGGATAAATTTCTTCATTTGGTTGCGGGGAACTTATGTTGTTTTATTTTCCTATAAGGGTTGCGCTGCCACCATTATTTTCAATTGCTTTCTTAGCTGTTTCAGAGAAACGGTGAGCATGAACTTCAAGTTTTGCTTTCAGCTCTCCTCTACCCAATATTTTATAAACTTCGCGTTTAGTTACCAGGTGATTGGCTATAAGTGTTTCGTGGTTAATCACGGTAAGGCTGTTAGCGTCTGCAAGTCTTTGCAATACATCAAGATTGATTGATGCGTATTCAATTCTATTGAAGTTTTTGAATCCTCCTTTAGGTATACGTCTTTGCAATGGCATTTGACCGCCTTCAAAACCTTTTTTACGTGAGTAACCGCTTCTGCTTTGAGCACCCTTATGACCTCTGGTAGATGTACCACCACGGCCTGAACCTTGGCCTCTGCCAATTCTCTTTTCGCTTTTTGTTGAACCTTCTGCAGGTTTTAGTGAACTTAAATCCATCTTAAATATTTTCTACTTTTATTAAATGGTTGACTTTTCTGATGATACCCAATATTTGAGGTGTAACTTCAACCTCATTGGTGCTATTGATTTTTCTCAATCCTAGGGCTTCAAGATTTCTCTCTACTCTTTCTGACTGGCCAATAGTGCTTTTTATCTTTGTAATTTTGATCTTAGCCATGGTAATTATCCGTTAAAAACTTGTTTTAAATTGAGGTTTCTCTGTTTAGAGATACTGTATGGATCTCTAAGTTTTGACAAGGCATCAAGGGTAGCCTTCACAACGTTGTGAGGGTTAGATGATCCTTTAGATTTAGCCAATACGTCATGGATACCAGCGCTTTCAAGTACAGCACGCATTGCACCACCTGCAATTACACCTGTACCACTTGAAGCCGGCTTGATGAATACGTTTCCACCGCCAAATTTACCATATTGCTCATGAGGGATAGTGCCTTTCAACACAGGAACCTTCATAAGGTTTTTCTTTGCATCTTCAATTGCTTTGGTGATAGCATCGGTTACCTCACCTGCTTTTCCAAGACCATTACCAACTATACCATTGCCATCGCCAACAACCACAATTGCAGTGAAGCTGAATGTACGACCACCTTTTGTTACTTTCGCAACACGGTTGATAGCCACTACTTTTTCTTTCAATTCAAGCTCTGATTGTCTTACGCGTTTTATATTGCTATTTGTCATGATTATCTTTTGTTATTAAAATTGAAGTCCTCCTTCTCTGGCACCTTCAGCTAAACTTTTCACGCGGCCGTGGTAAAGAAAACCGTTTCTGTCGAACACAACTTTCTCAATTCCCAATGCTTTTGCTTTTTCAGCTATTTTCTTTCCAACCAATGAAGCTTTCGCTGTTTTGGTTTCTTTTGTATCAGCTAAGTCTTTCTCACGGGTTGAAGCGGCACATACCGTTTTATTGGTAATGTCTACTATCTGCGCATAGATTTCATTATTGCTGCGGAAAACTACTAAACGAGGGCGTTCTGCTGATGTTATGATAGCACCTGCTACTCTGCGTTTAATTTTTAATCTTCTTTTTTCTTTTACGTTGCTCATTTTAAATCTAATTATTTTTTAGATGCAGACTTACCTGCTTTTCTTCTTAATTGTTCACCACTGAAACGGATACCTTTTCCTTTGTACGGCTCAGGCTTGCGGAATGATCTGATTTTAGCTGCCATCTGACCCAGTAATTGTTTGTCAGCACTTTCCATGATAATGGTAGGGTTCTGACCTTTTTCAGTTACAGTCGTCAATTTCACTTCTTTTGGAATTTCCAACATGATTCTGTGTGAGTATCCAAGTGACAAATCCAAAATTTGACCTGAGTTAGAGGCTTTGTAACCTACACCTACCAGTTCTTGTTTTGTACTGTGACCATCTTTCACACCTATCACATTATTATTGAGGAGTGAACGGTAAAGACCGTGCAAGGCTCTGTTTTGTTTTTCTTCGTTTGGACGAATTACTGTCAACACACCTTCGTTCAATTCAATTTTGAAACCTGGGTGAATTGGTTGATGTAACTCTCCTTTTGGACCTTTAACAGTCACAACATTTTCTGAAGAGACTTTAACTTCAACTCCTGCCGGAACTTTTATCGGGGCTTTTCCTATTCTTGACATTTTCTCTTGTTAATTTTAATTATGAAACGTAACACAATACTTCACCACCTACGTTCAATGTTTTTGCTTCTTTATCTGTAATAACACCATGAGAAGTAGAGATGATAGCGATACCTAAACCGTTGATTACTCTTGGCAGGTTATCAGCCGGTGCGTATTTACGCAAACCCGGTTTACTTACTCTTTTAATATCTCTGATGGCCGGTTGTTTTGTAACTGCATCGTATTTCAATGCAACTTTGATAACACCTTGCTTATTTTCAGTTTCTTCAAATTTATAGTTCAGGATGTATCCTTTTTCGAACAATACTTTGGTCATGGCTTTCTTAATGTTAGAAGCCGGAATCTCAACGATTCTGTGTTTTGCAGCTAAAGCGTTTCTTAAACGTGTTAAGTAATCTGCTATTGGATCTGTCATTTTATTTATTTTTTATTTTTTGATGTTTACAAATTGAACAATTCAATTGTAAATTATCTTGTTTTTATTCTAATACTCTTACCAACTTGCTTTGGTTACGCCCGGAATTTTACCGTGTGAAGCCAGTTCACGGAACTGATTTCTGCAGACACCAAAGATTCTGATATAACCACGTGGTTTTCCAGTTAGTTTGCATCTGTTACGCAAACGTACCGGTGATGAACTGCGCGGTAATTTTTGCAAACCGATTAAATCGCCAGCTTCTTTTAAAGCTTTACGTCTATCAGCATACTTTGCGATCAGTCTTTCTTTTTTCAGCTCGCGGGCTTTTATTGCTTCTCTTGCCATTTTATTTTATTAGTTCTTTTTGAATGGTAAACCAAATGCTTTTAATAATTCCAAACACTCTTCATCAGTTTTTGCAGTTGTTACAAAAGTGATGTCCATACCTGAAATCTTGTTTGTTTTGTCGATATCGATCTCCGGGAAGATAATCTGCTCGGTGATACCCATGGTGTAGTTTCCACGACCGTCAAAACCTTTAACAGGTAATCCCTGGAAGTCTCTCACCCTTGGCATGGCGATAGAGATCAGGCGGTGTAAAAATTCATACATGGTATCCTGACGCAAAGTTACTCTTGCACCAATTGGCATTTTTTCTCTCAGTTTAAAGTTACTGATCGCTTTCTTTGACATGGTTGCCTGAGCTTTTTGCCCTGAAATACGGCTCATTTCATCGACTGCTGCATCAATTAATTTTTTATCATTAACTGCATCACCCACACCCTGGTTCAAACATATTTTTACCAGTTTTGGAATTTCCATCACATTGCCATAAGCAAATTTTGCCTGCATGTGAGAAATAACTTCTTCAGCGTATTTTTTTCTTAAATTGGCTGTATACGACATCTTCTGTTTTTATTTAATAAATTCTCCGGATTTAACGGAATACCTTTGTAATTTTCCCTTATCATTTTCTTTTCTTCCTACTCTCGTAGTAGCGCCATTTTCCAAAAGCATCAGATTTGAAATATGGATTGGGGCTTCTTTCTTTATAATACCACCATTAGGATAGGCAGAATTCGGTTTTGTGTGACGAGAAATAAGGTTTAAACCTTCAACGATCGCCTTATAGGTTTTAGGATACACCCTTAACACTTTACCGGTATTCTTTCCATCAATCACTTTACCAGACAACATTTTAACGTTGTCACCTTTTTTAATGTGAATTTTATTGGTGATATGTGAATTTTTATATGTGCTCATCTTAATATTATAATACTTCTGGTGCTAATGAAACGATTTTCATGAATTGTTTATCACGCAGTTCACGTGCAACTGGTCCAAATATCCTTGTACCTCTTGGTTCATCTGCTGCATTCAGCAACACACATGAATTCTCATCGAAGCGGATATAAGATCCATCAGGTCTTCTGATTTCCTTTTTAACGCGTACGATTACCGCTTTAGAAACTGAACCGGCTTTCACACCACCTGAAGGTAATGCTGATTTAATGGCCACTACAATTTTATCTC
Organism: Bacteroidota bacterium; assembly: GCA_040386935.1. Classification (GTDB taxonomy): domain Bacteria; phylum Bacteroidota; class Bacteroidia; order NS11-12g; family UBA955; genus JABMMZ01. The sequence goes on from JAZKEQ010000002.1 coordinate 16,182, forward strand.
CAACGGAAGCATAACGTCTTTTTGTTCCGCCCAGTACACGAATGCAAAGAACTTCTTTGGCACCGCTGTTATCTGCTACTTTTAAACGACTTTCTGTTTGTATCATCTTACTTGGCTTTTTCTATAATTTCAACAAGTCTCCAGCATTTCAATTTGCTCATGGGTCTTGTTTCCATAATTTTAACAATATCATTTTGTTTGCACTCATTCTTTTCATCATGAGCGTAAAACTTTTTGGTCTTTTTGAAATACTTACCGTATTTCGGGTGCTTCACCTTGGTTTCAAGTTCTACCACGATAGACTTGTTCATGGCGCTGCTGCTAACACGACCAATTATTTCTTTTCTTGCGTTTCTGGTTACTACTTCCATTTTTAATTTTCGCTTTTTTCAGCTGCTTTTAATTCGTTATCGATTCTGCGGGAATTCATTTCAGTAAGCAGTTTTGCTACTAACTTGCGTGATTCCTTAATTGTATGCGGCTGCTCAATTTTTGAAACCGCATTATTGAACTTCACTTTAGTGAGTCTCAATTTTTCTTCTTTGAATCTCTCCACCAATTCTTTGGTTGGAAGATCTTTAATATCCCTGCTTTTCATATTATTCTGTATAATCAGGTTTAACTACAAATTTAGTTGCTACCGGTAATTTTTGTGCTGCTAATGCCATACCCTCTTGTGCTATCGCTAATGGAACACCGGTTACTTCGAACATAATGGTACCAGGTTTTACGATTGCTACCCAATATTCTGGGGCACCTTTACCTTTACCCATACGTACTTCAGCCGGTTTTTTAGTGATAGGTTTATCAGGGAATATTCTGATCCAAACCTGACCTTCTCTTTTCATGAATCTGGTCAAAGCCACCCTTGCAGCTTCAATTTGTCTGGCGGTTATCCAAGATGGTTCCATACTTTTCAAACCGAAGGTTCCGAAACTTAAACGGTGACCTCTGGTAGCCAATCCTTTGACTCTACCTTTATGTTGCTTTCTGAATTTGGTTCTTTTAGGACTTAACATGTCAATTTTCTACTTTTATTTGTTTCTTCTGTCGTTACCACCTCTTGGGGCACCACCGTCTCTTCTGTCAGGGCCACCTGATCTTCTTCTGTCGTTTCCGCCACCTCTAGGGCCGCCTCTTCTGTCACCGCCTCTATCGTTGCTGCCTCCACCTTCCGGTCTTGGGCCTCTGTCTGAACCTGCGTTCAGAGACAAATCGCGTTTACCATATATCTCGCCTCTGCATATCCACACTTTCACGCCTATTTTGCCGTATACTGTTAGGGCTTCGCCTAAAGCATAGTCAATATCAGAACGCAGTGTGTGCAATGGTGTTCTTCCTTCTTTATATTTTTCAGAACGTGCTATTTCTGCTCCGTTCAAACGTCCTGATACACTTACTTTGATACCTGCAGCACCCATTCTCATGGTATTTGCCAAGGCTTGTTTCAAAGCTCTCTTGTAGCTTACACGACCTTCAATCTGTTGACAGATGGTTTCTGCTACTAGTTTTGCATCAAGTTCAGGTCTTTTGATTTCGAAGATATTGATCTGAACATCTTTCTTAGTGATTTTCTTGATCTCTTCTTTGATTTTATCAACCTCTGCACCGCCTTTTCCAATCACAATACCCGGTTTTGCAGTATGGATGGTAATGATGATACGTTTGATGGTTCTTTCGATGACAATTTTAGACATGCCACCGCGTGGAATCCTTACAAATAAGTATTTGCGGATTTTTTCGTCTTCCACCAGTTTATCTGCAAAATGTTTGCCGCCATACCAGTTACTTTCCCATCCTCTGATGATGCCAAGTCTAAGCGCTATCGGATTTATTTTTTGTCCCATTAATTATGCTTCAGCTATTTGTGATTCTTTTTTATTGATACTATCTACTTTAATCGTGATGTGATTGTAGCGTTTTCTGATTCTGTAAGCACGGCCTTGTGGGGCTGTTCTCATTCTCTTTGCAACAAATGCACCGTCAACGAATACTGATGATACAACCAGGTTGTTCTCGTCAGCTTTGCTACCGCTATTTTTTTGTTCCCAGTTGCTGATCGCAGACTTTAACAGTTTTTCTACGTATACTGCATAGTATTTACGCTGACTGAATTGTAGAATGTTCAATGCTTTTTCTACTTTCTGACCGCGAATCTGATCAATTACCAATCTCATTTTTTGAGGAGATAAGGGACAATTTCTTAATATTGCTACTGCTTCCATTCGTTTAATTATTTACTGTTACCTCCGTGGCCTTTAAATGTTCTTGTTGGAGCAAACTCACCCAGTTTATGACCTACCATGTTTTCAGTTACATATACAGGGATGAACTTATTGCCATTGTGAACGGCAAAAGTATGACCAACAAAATCAGGTGCTATCATGGATTTTCTGCTCCATGTTTTGATAACCGATTTTTTCTTTGTTTCGTTCATAGTGGTAACTTTTGCGTCAAGTTTCCAATCTATAAAAGGTCCTTTTTTTAGTGATCTAGCCATTATTTATTTCTTTTACCTTTTCTGCGTTCAATGATTAATTTATTTGAGCTCTTGTTGGTATCACGGGTTTTTTGACCTTGTGAGTAGATACCGTTACGTGATCTTGGTTGACCGCCTTTAGAACGACCCTCACCACCACCCATCGGGTGATCCACAGGGTTCATTGCTGCAGGACGTGTTCTAGGTCTTCTTCCTAACCATCTGCTTCTACCTGCTTTACCTTTTACTTCAAGGCTATGGTCAGGATTTGATACAGAACCGATGGTTGCTGAACAAGTTCCTAAAATCATTCTGGTTTCACCACTTGGCAGTTTTACAACTACATATTTTCCATCACGGGCAGCCAGCTGAGCATAAGAACCTGCACTTCTGCAGATTTTTGCGCCCTGACCCGGTGCCATTTCAATATTGTGAATAATTGAACCGAGTGGAATTTCAGCCAAAGGAAGCGTGTTACCCAAATCTGGGGTTGCTCCTGTTCCTGATTTAATCTTTGAGCCTACTTTCAGGCCATTAGGACAAATGATGTAGCGTTTTTCGCCATCAGTATATTCCACAAGAGATATGAATGCAGAACGGTTTGGATCATACTCCACAGTTTTAACTTCGGCTACTACACCAACTTTATCTCTGCGAAAATCTACTATTCTATATTTTCTCTTGTGACCACCACCGATGTAGCGCATGGTCATTTTACCCTGATTGTTTCTTCCACCCGACTTACTGATAGCTTCTGTCAAACTCTTTTCAGGTTTTGACGCAGTAAGCTCTGCATAAGTGTTAGCAACTCTGAAACGAGTGCCCGGGGTTATCGGTCTAAGTCTTTTAACTGGCATTTTCTTTAAATATTTTCGTAAAAGTCAATGGATTGACCTTCTTTCAACTTACAAATTGCTTTCTTATAAATGTTTGTCTTACCGGTTGTTTGACCAGTTCGTCTGTTTCTCTTGCGCTTAGGTGAAGTTACCATGGTGTTGATCCAATCTACTTCTACTCCGTACACCTTTTCAATTTCAGATTTGATTTCCAATTTTGAAGCTGAACGCTGACAAACAAAACCATATTGCTTTCTTTTATCAGTAAGCATGGTTAATTTTTCGGTGATCAATGGTTTTATTAATACTGACATAAGCTTAATTCAATGTTTGTTTGATTGCTTCAATTGATCCATCAACCAATACTAAGGTTTTAGCCTTCAATATTTGATAAGTGTTCAATTCAGAAACAGGTAATGTTTTTGCTTTATCCAAGTTTCTACCGCTTAGGTACAAATTGGTGTTGTTTTCTGGAGTTACCAGTAATACGCGTTCGTTACCTACTTGTAAGTTATTCATCAATTCGATGAACTGCTTAGTGTTTGGTTTTTCATATGAAAGTGTTTCAAGGGCAATAATTTTATTGGTTGAAGCTTTATATGATAGCGCAGATACACGGGCTACTCTTTTTAATTTTTTGTTCAGCTTAAAGCTGTAGTCTCTTGGTTGTGGACCGTGGATTCTACCTCCACCTACGAACACACCTGACTTGATGCTACCAGCACGGGCACCACCGGTACCTTTTTGCTTTTTGATTTTACGTGTACTGTAATGTACTTCAGCTTTCACTTTTGTTTTGTGATTACCTTGTCTTTGGTTAGCCAGGTACTGTTTTACATCCAGATATATCGCATGATCATTCGGAGTAACACCGAAGATTTCAGAAGGCAAACTAACTGTTTTGCCTGTATCTACACCTTTGCTTGAAAATACTTTAATTTCCATCTTATTTCTCTATTACTACGATTGAACCATTATGTCCACTAACGGCACCTTTTACTACTAAAAGATTTTGTTCAGGAACAACTTTTAAAATTTTTGAATTGATGTTCTTCATTCTTTTGCCACCCATTCTACCGGCCATTCTCAGACCTTTGAATACTTTTGACGGATAAGATGATGAACCTACAGAACCCGGAGCTCTTTGTCTGTCGTGCTGACCGTGGGTAGCAGGACCGACACCGTTAAAGTTGTGTCTTTTAACAACACCCTGAAAACCTTTACCCTTAGTGGTTCCGATAATATCAACGAAGTCGCCTTCACCGAAGATAGTAACATCTACTTTGTCGCCTAATGCGCCAACAACAGTGTCAACTCTGAATTCGTGTGAGTAATGCATTGGTTTAGAACTAGCTTTAGCATAGTGACCAATGGCAGGTGCATTCGAATGTTTTTCTTTCACTTCAAAAGCAGAAATTTGTAGAGCGTTATACCCTTCTTTTTCTGTGGTCTTGATTTGAGAGATTACATTTGGTGCTGCTTGAATTACTGTGCAAGCAATCTTGGCACCGTTAGCATCAATGATGCTAGTCATTCCGATTTTTTTTCCTATTAATCCTACCATTTCTGTTATACTTTAATTTCAACATCTACACCACTTGGAAGTTCTAATTTCATTAGTGCTTCTACTGTTTTAGCAGTTGAACTGTGAATATCTAAAAGACGCTTGTATGAGCACAACTGGAACTGCTCTCTCGCTTTTTTGTTTACGTGTGGCGATCTTAATACAGTGAAGATCTTTTTGTTAGTTGGCAAAGGAATGGGACCGCTAACTACGGCACCTGTTGCTTTAACAGACTTAACAATCTTCTCTGCTGACTTGTCAATCAGATTATGATCGTGTGAACGCAACTTGATTCTAATTTTTTGTGTTACCATTATATTTATGCGTTTGCTTTTTGACCTTTTACTTTCTTAATAACTTCTTCAGCCATTGAACGTGGTACTTCTTCATAATGGTCGAATTCCATTGTTGAAGTTGCTCTTCCCGATGTGATGGTACGTAAACTGGTTACATAACCGAACATTTCTGAAAGTGGCACTTTGGCTTTAAT
>JAZKEQ010000003.1:0-17085 GCA_040386935.1 Bacteroidota bacterium
TAAAAGTAATTTTAAAGACGTTAGAAGATTGCGAAACCAGCGGAGGCTAAATCCTTATTTATTACGGATTTTATCAAATACCGGACTCTTTTATTCAATTTTATCTCATTAATTGTAGTGCCCCCTTGGCAAGTGTAATCATTCTTCAAAAATTTCAAATTGTATAGATACATGCAAGCTATTCTGGTTTTGCCTCCGGCAAAGCTCCTTGGGTGGGGGCCTTACAAGCCCAATCTAAGTGCCAGGCTGCGCCTGTCATTTTTTGTTTCTTGTTATTTTAGTGCACATTAATATTTTTGTGAAATTTCTAAACGTACTATTTTTTTGGGCGGTGCTTACAAAACATCTAGAATTGATGCTCGTAAATTTTATAATAAATACTATCCTTTTTTTTATAGAAATTTACAATATTACTATTAGCAATTTTACTTATACTATCCTTAACACTAATATTATATTCTTTAAGATTGCCCATTAGAGTTAATTTTGTTATTTCAATTATTGAATCATTTGCTTTTATTTCGAAACTGTAATCCCCTCTATTAAGGTTTCCTATACTTACTATTATCCCATTGCAATCCATCTTTTCAAAAAGTGCCATACTTTCTTCAACTCTTTTTGAATTTTCATGAAACATATTTAAAATAATGCCCATCAAAATTAGAAAACAAACAAATAATCCCACATAGAATTTATCGAATATAACTTCATTTTTCATCACACAAAGAAATTATATTTTGGCGATTTTCACTTTAAAATGTTTAAACCATGTTTAAACCAAGTCAAAAAATTGGCTTAAAATTTTGTTAGAGGGGTAATTAAAATCAACGTAAAAATTCGTTTATCGTTTGCTTCACAATGTGTCGTAAAAACCTTAAAAAAAACAATTTTTTATGATTTTTTTTGGTTTTGCCTGCGGCAAAGCTCCTTGGTGGGGGGCCTTACAAGCCCAATCTAAGTACCAGTCTGCGCCTGTCATTTTTTGTTTCTTGTCATCTTACAAAAGCTGGGCTTTTGACGCTGCCGCGAAACAAAAAATGCCGCCCTTACAGGCGGCACTTAGATTGGTCTTGTGGAGAATATCGGAGTCGAACCGATGACCTTTTGCATGCCATGCAAACGCTCTAGCCAGCTGAGCTAATCCCCCAATTTATTTATAAGAACTAAGAAGTAACTGCTCTAGTACAGACGAATCTTTGATTGTCTGTATCCTGACATTTGCTCGGCAAATCGTCAGGACCAGCTGAGCTAATCCCCCATAATCTATAGAACTGATTGCCTTTTTAAAACCCTTAGGTTATTTAAAAAGGGACACAAAAGTACTATTTTTTCTTAATTTTAAAAAACTAATCCTTGATGTATATCTCTAATTCACCAAAAGCCGTGTCGCGACTGTACAATGACGGCACATTGGCAGTGAATGTTTTCAGCCCGTTAATTTGATCTTCAGGAATTATCTGACCCCTGCCCGCCCTGTTGTCTTCAATAACCCTGGTGCGGGGATTATTTTTATAAAAAACAATGGTCTTGCTGTTGTCATACAAACCCTGTCCGTAATTATTGATGTAATCAAACCGCAGATCCCCTTCTTTTTTGTCGCTGCTAAATGGCTGATATCTGCAGGCTTTTACAAAAAACGAATTCGGCACATACATGGACAAATCACCTGATATGGGTGTTACCCCATCTTTAGCAGATAGATAAGCTAGCGCTTTGGTTCCTGCATCTTTTGCTTTCAGGTAGTCGGCATCTTTTTCACGCGATACCAAATATTTCATACTGTCCTTGATATAACCGGTTTCAGGTAAGGCCATTATCACCAAAGCAATACAAGCCACCCAGGCTATTCGCATTCTGTGAATACTACCAACTGCACCTACTAACAACAATACCCAACCGATGTATAAATAGTGAGGCCACAGACGCTTGGTACCGGCTGCAACCAGAACTAACAAAATCAGTCCTGCCAACATCACCAGTTGCTCAAAGGGCAATTGTTTTGATTTAAACGCCCTATAAGCTCCGTAAATCAATCCGGCCAGCACAATTGACACCAATACCCATCCATTCAAAACAAAGTATTCTGAAGCCATGTATTTCATCCACCGCCAAAGCGTTACACTCGAATCGTCAAATGATTGGTCGATGGCTCCAAACGTGTGATCGATATAGGTTTCTAAATACAGTCGCTTAACCAATCCCAACAAAAGCGTTGGCACACCTATAATTACACCTGTTGCGAAGAACACAATCGGCATTGCAATTTTCTTAAACAGTGTTGCTTTATTTTTTACAAGGAAGTATAAACCAAACACCGGCAATAAACCGAGCGTAGAAATTTTAGTAGCAAAGGCAAGTCCAAGAAAAATAAATGGCCAGAATTTCTGATGACTGTGTTTGAAAGAGAAATAACAGAACAAGGCAATGCACAATAACTGATAAGGCTCGGGCTTAGGCACAACACTAAAATACAATGTGTAGGGCATCATGCACAACAACAAGGCCAATGCAGCGCGTAACCATGGCTTTTCCTTACTTATAAAAACAATGATCAATAAATAGAACGCCCACAGCAAAGCAGCAGTATGCGCCAATCGCGTAGCAATGATCTGCCCTTTAAGTCCTGCTATTTTATAGGGAATAAAAGACACAATTGCATCAACATAAAACACTAAACGACCGTACATTAAAGTATTGCCATTGATGCTTTGAAACACAAAATGTTTCACACTTTCCGGTGTCAGCATTGCATGCACATTCCCTATGGCTATTAATTCATCGAATTGCGAAAAGCGGTCGTTGTGACCGCAAACACCCTCTGTCTGATACGTGTTTAGACCTGCCGTGATGGCAAACCAAAACAGCAAAAGGAGTTTGAAAACATGTTGTTTCATTTAAATTATTTGAGCTTTTTACTGAGTTCGAAAATATAGCGAAATGTGCGTTTAATCAACTTAAAACGCACTTTGAATGAAGACCCGCTCCCTCCTTTTGCCTCACCATATAAGCGAGGTAAAAAGAAAACCGGAAAATCCAGAATCACCCCTTGTTTCTTTGCTTTGAACAGAAAATATAAATCCAATGAGAAATCTAATGGCGCATCAGATTTTATCGCTTCATAAAATTGACGGTGAAATAATTTGGGTTGCGCATTAATTTCGGTCAACCTTGTTTTTAAAACAACACTGCATAAAAGTGCCATGCACCAACTGAAAAATGTTTCGCTTAGTTTTCTGTTTCTGCGATAGCCTTTTACCAATACCGGTTTTTCTTTGGCCACAACGTACATATCCAATGCCTTGAAAACATCAGCAGGATCAGTTTGTAAATCGGCATGGGTCCAGGCCAGAAAATCGCCTTTTGCCTGAGTTAATCCATATAAAATACCATAACCGTAACCCTGATTCTTATCGACCTTTACCATGCGAATATGCTCTTCGATGCCATTTAACTGATCAGCAAACACTTTTGCAGAACCATCAGTAGAGCCATTATCCACCAATACTATTTCACATTCATCATGCGGCTTATCCCGAAGCAATGCTTTTAATTTCGCAACAATGTGCGGAATATTTTTTTCTTCGTTATAGCACGGAATGACAACGGATAATTGCATGGCAGTTTATTTACCGTATTGGTGTTGAGGCAATTTTTTAAAATAATCTTCCCAGTAATTGAATGTTTCATAATCAGCCGGTGTTCCCCAACAGATATAGTGTTTCACTTCAAACGCTTTCACTTTTTTTCCCGAAGCAATTAAATCATTGATGCATTCATCTACATAAAATTCATTATTAATTCTTCTGTTCTGTTGTATCATTTGCTCAGCAGCTGAAACAAAATCACTGCCTTTCTTAAACCAGAAAGCACCAACAATGGCGTGACTTTCCAACGGTTGTGGCATATCGTATTTCACCTTGGCTTCTGTAACGGTATTCTGTCCGTCAACCACCACCCAACCGTATGCTTTTGGATTGACCAATACTGTCGGATTGTTGCGAAACGTAAACACAATCGCATCTGCATCGGCCTTAGCTGCTTCAAATGCATTGTCGTCATACACCATTCCATTGTCGCTGGCACCTATTACCAACTCTTCATCTGTATTGATGAATTGCTTGGCCATTAAACAGGTGACTGCCTGACCTTCGGTTAATTGTTCGAGCACAATAATTTCCGCATTGGGAAAATACTCTAAAATGCGATTGCTGATTTTATATTCCGAGACATGGAAGTCGCGGAGTATGAAAATATTTTTTTCTGCTTCAGGCAATGCTTTGCTAGCTTGCACCACCATGGGCAATTGCATGATTGGCAATAACGGCTTTGGGGTGGTATACCCTTTTTCCGTAAATCTGCTGCCGGCTCCGGCCATTGGTATTAGTTTAATCATTTGCTGTATGCTTCAAATATAGAGGACCAGTTGTTATATTCCGTCATGTCTTCGGGGGTACCCCATTGGCAAAAATGGGGAATTTTATCGTAAACCAAAACATCTAACCCATCGCGTAACATCAGATTGTACACCAAACTGATGTAATACTCGCCATTCAGCATGATTTGCTCATCCATGAGTTGCTGAAAATATTTCTTGACATAACTTCCCTTATCAAAATAATAAGTCCCTGCTGAGTGGTAGCCTTTTGCCTTATCAGCTTCGAAACTGAATTTTTCTTTTATTTCTGTTAATCGCATCTGCTCATCAACCTGGCAACCGGCATATAAATTCTGAGGGTGCAACAAGTGTGGATGAAATCCGGTGTAACAAGGAATGGCTCCTGCATAACGATGCCCTTCAACAGATTTTTTAAAATCAGAATAATCCCATTCCATAAAGAAATCGCAATAGTTGCAAATTACTTGTTCATCATCGCCTATCAAATCAAATACCTGAGCCACTGTAAATACAGGGCCCAGCTTATGTGAATCAATTCCAACAACTTGTGCATTCGGAGAAATAGTCAACAAGGTTGACTTTAAATCACTATTCTCCAACATATCGTTACGGCAAATAAAAATGACATCTGTTTCACCCGGAAACAAATTAGCAACATACTCTATAATCGGCATGCCGTGCATATGAATAAGAGCCTTATAGGTCGAAAAACCGGCTTTTACAAACCGACTCCCCTGACCTGTCATTGGTATAATAATTTTCATAATAGGTCTAACAGTTGTTTAGGATAATCGGTATAAAAATGCTGAACACCCATGTCGAGATATTTTTTCATCTCACTTACTTCATTCACTACACAGGCGCCAAAACGCATGTTGTATTGTTTAATTGTATCAATTTTTTGCTGTGTAATACCGGGCCATTCATACATGAGGGTATCAAATCCAAATTTTCGTGCAATCTGCACATCCGTATCAAAATCAGTATGGGGTGGGCGGTCCCAGAAAACCGGCACTTTAGCGTCTATCGTTTTGGCTTCTATCAGGTATTCACAATTCACATCGTTGAAGCCAATTCGCCCTGTCATATTATGTGCTTTAACCAATGCATAAGCCTTCCTCACTAGTCCATATTGTTTAGGCTGAATAGAAATACACGTGGCACTCCATTTGGCCATTTCTAATACTTCAGACAACAAGGGTAGACGGTATTGTTTCCCATTATTAAAGTAGTGTCCGAAATTAAATCCAGATAATGCTTTGTAAGAAGTATTAGCGACCATACTTCTCTCGCCCGTTACGCGATAGGTATCGGCATCGTGGGTTACTACCAACTGACCATCAGAAGTAGATTGAATATCCAACTCCAACCAACTGCATCCCATAGCAATGGCGCTTTCAAATGCTTCAAAAGTATTTTCAGGAAACTCCGACATATTGCCTCTGTGAGCGGCTACTCCATTTCCAAAATCCATGGAACAAAAATAGGAAAAAGTATGAATGGATGGCTTTTATGCCAATTGTATTTAGAAATTAGTAAAAATAACTTTAATCGTGGAAGGCAAATAAGGACAATAATGAGTCCTGCATAATTTCGTATTTATGCTTTCCTATAAGGGTCTTATAATTTTCAATCAACTTGCTCACACATTTTCTGGCTTCTGCTGCCATGCGTTTTCCCTTGGCAGATAATACAATTGTAACGGAGCGTCTATCTTCCTTATTTACCAGTGTTTTAAGCAAGCTTTCTCCCATCATTTCAGCAGTTAATTTACTGATGGCTTGCTTGCTGATACCATATTCGTAAGCAATATTTACAACAGAATTACCCTCTTTATACAACATAATAAGAATGGGTAGATAAGATGATTTGAAATTTTTATACCCCATGTAATGTAGCTCTGCTTCTATCTGTGCATCGAGCTTACGCCTCAATTTAGTGGTGACAATAAATATATTGTCGAGTTCCAGTTTTGCATTGTGGGCCATAATAATTTGCATAACGAAGGTAAAGTGATTTGCCTGAAAAATAAATTTTTTCTTTTTTAAAATCCAAACTCAACCCGTACTCGTAAATAGTATTATATCAAACATAAAATAATATGAAAAATTTAAAACTATCATTTGCTGCATTAGCGATAGCCCTTACAGCAAGTCTAACATCTGTGAATGCCCAAACAGTACAAGTAGGTGGTGAAGCCATGCTTCCCAAAAAAGACATAATTGATAATGCTGTGAATTCTAAAGTTCACACAACGCTGGTAGCAGCTGTAAAAGCAGCCGATCTTGTTGCCACATTAAAAGGTGCAGGACCATTCACTGTTTTTGCTCCAACCAATGATGCTTTCGAAAACTTACCTGCCGGAACAGTAGAAAACCTATTAAAACCTGAGAATAAAGCAACTCTTACAAAAGTATTGACTTACCATGTTGTATCAGGCAAATACACTTTTGATGATTTAACTAAATTGATAAAAAAAGGAAACGGAAAAGCAACATTGCCTACTGTAAGTGGCGGCTCTCTAACCTTTACCATGAATGGTACTCACAACATATTAATAACTGATGAAAACGGCAGCACATCGAACATCATTGTTTACGATGTAATGCAATCCAATGGAGTGATTCACTCTATTGACACCGTAGTTCTTCCCAAGATGTAATGATAGAATTGTTTATTTGGTCGAACAAAAAAAATCCCTGTCGCGAGACGGGGATTTTTTTTATAATAACTTTATTTAGTTCAAAGGTGGATACATGATCTTGTCCTTGATAATAATAGCAGTTTGAAATTTGTCTTTAATCTCACTGAATAAATGCATGCATTCCATTCTGGTTTTAAAAAGACCTACATATACTTTAAAATTAGGTTCTTCCCACACTACTTCACTATACGCTTTATGAGCGGCATCGAACTTTGCTTTTTGTGCTTCTGCTTTATTCCTGTTATCTCCTCTGAAAATAAGGATATGGTACCCTTCAATTTTCGCATCCGGGTTCTTTCTGGTTGCACTTCTTCCGTTAATTAAATTTTCAAGTGCAAAGGGTTTATTTACTGTAATATTTCCCTGAGCTTTAGCAGAAACAAATCCTGCCATCAGCACCACTCCTAAAATTATTGCTTTCATATTTAGCGTTGTTTTTTTTGATCTCTTTCCTGTTTGCGTCTATCTGCTCTGCTTACTTTTGGACCTTCATCTCCACCGCCAAAGCTTGGTAATTCAGGCATTCCTTCAGGTAAACCATCCGTTCTGGTTGTTTTCATTTTGCTCATATCAGTTTTTACCGGCTGCTGAATTTGCTGTACTTGTGCTGTATTCTGACCATCAATCACCTGAGCTTTGAACAACATGGCCAAAATCTTTTCGTTCATTCTACCAATCATTGTTGAATACAATTTAAACGATTCAATTTTATAAATCAACAAAGGATCTTTCTGTTCGTATGTAGCATTATTGGCTGATTGCTTCAGTTCATCCAATTCACGTAAATGATCTTTCCACTCATCGTCCAGGGTTTCGAGACAAATATTTTTTTCGTATTCAAGTGTCAGCATCTGACCTTTTGAATCGACTACCTTTTTGAGATTTACAGGAATATCAAATTGGCGTAAACCATCCGTAAAAGTCATAACCACATATTGTGCCCTTTCTCCCAGTTTCGCATACATTTCATTGAGTCTTCCCATTGTCTTATCTCTCAAATGTTGTTGACGCTCTGCATATACTGCCTGCAACTGATCGTATAAAATATCCGCTAATTCAGGTGTCTTCATCAATTTGAAGTCGCTTTCGCTGAATGGCGCTTCAATAGCGAATGTCAATGCTAGTTCCAGTTTTAATCCTTCATAATCATCTCCATCTTTTGCTAATCCCACTTTATCATCGCACCAGTCTGATAAGATATTTTGCAAATCAAGTGCCAAACGATCTCCAAACAAGGCATTGCGTCTGCGTTTGTAGATAACAGTACGCTGCTTGTTCATTACGTCATCATACTCCAGCAAGCGTTTACGCATACCGAAATTATTTTGTTCTACTTTCTTCTGACTTCTCTCAATCGTTTTGCTCATCAGTGAATGTTGAATCACTTCACCTTCTTTATAACCGAAACGGTCCATCAATTTAGAAGCTCTGTCGCTACCAAATTTACGCATCAAATCATCTTCGAGTGATACGAAGAACATAGATGAACCCGGATCACCCTGACGACCAGAACGACCACGTAACTGCCTGTCTACCCTTCTTGAATCGTGTCTTTCGGTACCTACGATGGCTAAACCTCCTGCTTTTTTAACATCTGCACCAATCTTGATATCAGTTCCCCTACCGGCCATGTTAGTTGCTATGGTTACTGCTGCTGTGTTACCTGCTTCAGCTACTACTTCAGCTTCACGTTGATTTTGTTTTGCGTTCAACACATTGTGTTTGATGTTGCGCAATTTCAACATACGCGACAGCAATTCTGAAATTTCAACCGAGGTAGTACCTACCAGTACCGGACGTCCTTCACCTGTTAGACGAACAACTTCTTCGATAACGGCATTGTATTTTTCGCGTTTGGTTTTGTAGATCTGGTCTTCAAAATCTTTACGTGAAATTGGTTTATTTGTTGGTATTACAACAACATCCAGTTTGTAAATTTCCCAGAACTCACCTGCTTCAGTTTCAGCAGTACCGGTCATACCGGCAAGTTTGTGATACATTCTGAAATAATTTTGAAGTGTAATGGTCGCAAATGTTTGTGAAGCGGCTTCTACTTTTACATTTTCTTTTGCTTCTATTGCCTGGTGTAACCCATCGCTGTATCGTCTGCCTTCCAGCACACGACCTGTTTGCTCATCTACAATTTTTACCTTGCCTTCAGCAATGATGTATTCAATATCTTTTTCGAATAAAGTGTATGCTTTTAACAATTGGTTGATAGAGTGAATGCGTTCAGATTTGATAGAGAAATTACGCATCAATTCTTCCTTGCGCTCAGCTTTCTCTGCTGTATCTAAACTCAGTTTTTCTATATCGGCTATTTCACCGCCAACATCAGGAATAATAAAGAAATCTTTTTCTTCATCGGATTGGGTAATCATTTCGATACCCTTATCAGTCAATTCAACCTGATTATTTTTTTCATCAATAACAAAATACAACTCTGCATCAGCTTTAGGCATTTCTCTTTGTTGATCCTGCAAATAATAGTTTTCTGTTTTTTGCAATAAGGCTTTCATACCTTGTTCACTTAAGAATTTTATCAAAGCTTTGCTTTTTGGCAAACCTCTGTAAGCTCTCAATAATGCAAGCCCGCCTCCGCCATCTTTTTCACCAGTATTGCCTGCTTCTATTTGTCTTTTTGCTTCGTTCAAGAAACCGTTTACCGCTTTCTTTTGTGCTTCAACAAGGCGTTCAATGCGCGACTTTAATGCTGTATATTCCTGTATATCGCCTCTTGGTACCGGACCGGATATAATCAATGGTGTTCTCGCATCATCAATTAAAACTGAATCGACCTCATCGACCATTGCAAAGTGGTGCTTGCGTTGCACCAATTCTTCAGGTGAGTGGGTCATGTTATCTCTCAGATAATCGAAACCAAATTCATTATTGGTCCCGTAAACGATATCTGAAGCATAGGCTTTTCTTCTTTCATCGCTATTCGGTCTGTGGTAATCAATACAATCAACTGTCAATCCATGGAATTGGAACAAAGGACCATTCCATTCACAGTCTCTTCGTGCAAGGTAATCGTTCACAGTTACAATGTGTACACCTTTACCGCCCAATGCGTTCAAGTAAGCCGGCAATGTGGATACAAGGGTTTTACCCTCACCTGTACCCATCTCTGCTATTTTACCCTGGTGCAATACCATACCACCTATCAACTGTACATCGTAATGTACCATGTTCCATTTTACCAGACCACCTGCTGCATCCCATTGATTGGCATATAACGCTTTATCATTTTGAACAGTAACAAAGTCGTTGTATTTGGCAAGTTCTCTGTCCATTTCAGTGGCAGTAACTTCCAACGTTTCGTTTTCGCTTAATCTTTTTGCTGTTTGCTTTATTACTGCGAACGCTTCGGGTAATATTTCCAACAATGCTTTTTCAAGCATGGCATCACTTTCTTTTTCAAGGGCATCAATTTCAGAAAACAATTTATCTTTTTCCATGACATCATCAACAGGCAATGCCTCTATTTCTGCCTTTATGGCGCTAATATTGTCATTAACAGATTTCAGTTGCTCAGCAATTCTGGTTTTGAATTCAATGGTCTTAGCTCTGAGCTGATCATTGGTCAATGAATGATATTCTTCATAAAATTGATTTATTAAAGCAATGGTAGGCAACATTTGCTGCACGTCTTTCTCGCTTTTGCTGCCGCCCAACAGTTTGGTGATGCTTTTAAGAATGGAATTTAACATAAAGGTACAAAGATATTAATTTACTTGATTTTATTACATGAAGCATGCAATGAGTTTGCCAAATTTACAAGACCAGTAAAGGGCTGACGTAATGGCTTATTCATAAAAAAATCCCGTTCTGCAAAATGCGGAACGGGATTTTCAATGCTGTATTCGCTGTTGTGTTGGATTAGGCCCCTAAAGCAACCCTTTTGAAACTTTTTACAACTAAACCTGCTTCAGTATCGGCTAACATCTTAGCGATAGTTTTGCTACTGTCTTTAACGAATTCCTGATTTACCAGAGTATATTCTTTATAGAATTTGTTCAGGCGACCCTGAGCAATTTTCTCAGCCATTTCTGCCGGTTTGCCCTCAGCAATAGCTTGTTCTTTACCTACTTCAATTTCTCTGTTGATGGTTTCAGCAGGCACTTCACTTTCGTTCAATGCAATTGGGTTCATAGCAGCAATTTGCATAGCTGTATCTTTACCTGCAGCAATATTTGCTTCGCTTGGTGCATTGTTTAATTCAACCAATACGCCCATTCTGTTGCCGGCATGAATATACGCTACTACGTTATCACCTTTGATGATTTCGTATTTAGATACATCCATTTTTTCACCGGTTTTACCCATTTCATCCAATAATCTTTGTTCAAGACTCAAACTGCCAATGTTCAAAGCTTTCAAAGCTTCAATATTAGCCGGTTGTTCAGTCAATGCTAACTGGGCAACTTCATTGGCAAATTTTACGAAGTCTTCGTTTTTAGCAACGAAATCTGTTTCGCAATTCAATTCAATGATGATACCTGTTTTGCTATCAGCTGTAGTTACTGCAATTACTGCACCTTCTTTAGCTGCTCTGTCTGCTCTGTTCAGAGAAATTTTTTGTCCTTTTTTTCTTAAAAAGTCGATAGCTGCTTCAAAATCACCGTTTGTTTCAACAAGGGCTTTTTTGCAATCCATCATACCTGCGCCAGTCATTTGGCGTAATCTGTTCACATCTGCTGCACTAATAGTGGTCATACTGCTCATTTAAAATACAATAATTATGCTTCTGCGGTTTCTTTTTCTGATTTTGATTTTTCGATTTCAGCTGAATCTTTGTCTTTCTTTCTTTCAGCCATTCCTTCTTCGATTGCAGCTACGATATAGTCAACAACCAATTTGATTGATTTAGATGAATCGTCATTACAAGGGATAGGGAAATCGATATTTGTTGGATCGCTGTTGGTATCAACCATAGCGATAGTTGGCATGTTTAATTTCAATGCTTCAGATACAGCAAGGTGCTCTCTCTTAACATCAACGATAAACAATGCAGATGGAAGACGTGACATATCAGCGATACCACCTAATACTTTAGATAATTTTGCTTTTTCACGTTCCAACATCAATTTTTCTTTTTTGTTGATGTTTGCATATGTTCCGTCTACAGCCATTTTATCAATGGTCTGCATTTTTTTGATTGATTTACGCACTGTCGCAAAGTTGGTAAGCATACCGCCTAACCATCTTTCAACTGCATACGGCATAGTTGTTTGCGCAGCCGCTTCACGGATAATATCTTTCGCTTGTTTTTTTGTTGCTACGAACAAAATTTTGCGACCTGATTTTACCATGTTTTTGATAGCAGCGCCCGCTTCTTCTAGTTTTACAGATGTTTTATGTAAATCTATGATATGGATCCCGTCCTGCTCCATGAAAATGTATGGTGCCATTTTTGGATTCCATTTGCGGGTAAGGTGTCCGAAGTGACAGCCTGCTTCCAATAATTGTTCTTGTGATACTGAAGACATTTGTAATAAATATTAACGTTTGCTGAATTGAAATCTTTTTCTTGCTTTCTTTTGACCCGGTTTTTTTCTTTCAACCATTCTGTCATCTCTTGTAAGTAAGCCCAATGGTTTTAAAGCCAAACGGTTTTCTGCATTCACTTCGCAAAGTGATTTAGAAATGGCCAAACGGATGGCTTCTGCCTGTCCGGTAACACCACCGCCATCAACATTAATTTTGATGTCAAATTTACCAACATTGTCAGTTACCTGAAGTGGTTGAACCACTTTAAACTGATTAACAAGTGTTGTAAAGTAAGCATCGTAAGGCTTGTTGTTGATAGTTATAGAACCGCTACCCGGTTTCATATAAATACGTGCTACTGAGGTTTTTCTTCTACCTGATGTATTTGTAACTTCCATGTTATTGTTATGGATTATAATTTAATTTTTAATTCTTTTGGTTGTTGTGCTTCGTGAGGATGTACATCGCTGTCGTAAACGAACAGGTTACCATACATCTTTCTACCAAGACGGGTTTTTGGCAACATGCCTTTTACCGCTTCTTCAATAAGAGCGATAGGTTTTTTGTTTACCAGGTCCGAAGCAGAAATTCTTTTCTGTCCACCCGGGAAACCCGAATAAGTGATATACTCTTTGGTTGCCAGCTTAGAGCCAGACAACTTTACTTTACCCGCATTAATAACGATAACGCAATCGCCATTATCTGTATTAGGGGTATAATCTGTCTTATTCTTGCCAATTAATGCAGCTGCTATTTGAGTGGATAAGCGACCAAGCACTTTTTCACTAGCATCTACCACATACCAATTCTTCTGAATGGTTGCTTTGTTGGCATAAACGGTTTTAAAACTTATTGAATCCACGACTTTACTATGTTGATAAAAATTAAGGGTTGCAAAATTAGATAATACTTCCCGAAATACCAAACACTATTCGAGATTTTATTTGACCGGGTGGGCGATTTCTTCGTAAACCTTTGATAGCACTAATTTTTCAGTCGCCCAATTGAAATATTTTTCTACTGCCATTTTGCCCTCTTTTGTCATATGTTCACTTTTTTCGACATCCCTGTGGATGGCAGTAACTGCATTATAAATTTCATTTGGCGAAAAAGGATCGACACAAAGCCCACAATTATGCCCCTCCACTACCGATCTATACAAAGGGAAATTTGAGGTGATTATCGGCAATCCTATGGCCATATATTCAAACAATTTGGTGGGATAACTGTCTATTGAGTTTTTCATAGGCCAGATGATGCACATACCTATCGAACATTTAGACGCAATTTTATAACCCTCATCAAGCGGTAAACGGCCATAAAAATGCAATTGATGCTCTATCTCTTTATAATAAGGCAATGCCTTAATTTTATTCTCTAAATCAGTATACAATTCGCCAACGCAATGAAAATCAATTATTTCGCCATTTTTATACCCAATATGAATGGCATCAATGATTTGCAATATCCCTCTGTTCTCTAAAATAATGCCTATATAAAATAGTCCTTTGGCATTTTCCTTACTATTTATTGCTAAAGGTTTAAAGAAATCGACATCACAAAAATTAAGGACCGTTACAGGATGCTTTGCCAAAGACTTATACCTCTTCTCATAAGATTTTTCAGCCAGTATAATATAAAAATAACGACAGGCCATTTTCTCAAAAAAATGAAAAATGGCATAAGCGCGTTTCTGATGTCTTATCCAAGGTTTGTCAAAAATATCCTCAGCTATATTTTCATGAACATCCCAAATTACTTGCTTGCCCATGAGTTTTAACAACAAACCACAGGGTATTAATTCAGGATCGTGAAGGTGGTAAATTTTAGCATTAACCTTCACCGCTTTAAAAAACATGATGATCCAACCAAAAAACACTCTGAATCCCCTGTTGTGGAATCGTCTGAAAGGAATAATCGAAACATTTTCTCTTATTTCTTCTTTCGAATGAATGGCAATAAGTGTAACATCATAATCGGCCGACAACGACCTGCACATCCTATAAAATATTCGTGTATCCAATGCGAAATGGACAGAACTGAGATGCGCTATTTTGATTTTATTACTTACCAATATGGAGTAGAAGATAAGCCGTTGTAGCGGCTATCAAACGATGGGCTAAATTAATCAATCTGAATTTATTTCTTGCCTCCTAAAGGAAAACTGCGACCATGTGGGTCCTCATACAATTTTTCCTGACTCAGAGATTTGAAATAGTCGTAGGTGATTTTCAAGCCCTCAGCTCTTGCAACCTTAGGTTCCCATCCCAACAATGCTCTTGCTTTGGTGATATCTGGTTGTCTTTGTTTCGGGTCGTCAGTAGGCAGTGGTTTGAAAATAATTTTCTGTTGGGTGCCTGTCAGCTTAATAATTTCTTCAGCAAAATCTTTAATGGTGATTTCATCTGGATTGCCAATATTTACAGGATCCGCACAATCGCTGAGCAACAATCTGTAAATACCCTCAACCAAATCATCGACATAACAAAAAGAACGGGTTTGTGACCCATCTCCAAATGCTGTTAAATCCTCACCTCTTAGCGCTTGTCCGATGAATGCAGGCAGCACTCTGCCGTCATTTAAACGCATACGGGGACCGTAGGTATTAAAGATTCTTACTATTCGGGTTTCGAGTCCGTGAAAGGTGTGATAGGCCATGGTCATAGCTTCCTGAAAACGTTTGGCCTCATCATATACACCACGTGGCCCAACTGGGTTCACATTTCCCCAATAATCTTCATTTTGAGGGTGCACCTGAGGGTCGCCATAAACTTCGCTTGTTGATGCAATTAAAATACGGGCGTTTTTATTTTTCGCCAATCCCAATAAATTATGAATACCCAGTGATCCTACTTTTAAAGTCTGTATAGGTATTTTTAAATAATCGATAGGGCTGGCCGGTGAGGCAAAATGTAAAATATAAGCCAATTCACCCGGTACGTGAACGAACTTGGACACATCGTGATGATAGAATTCAAAATCCTGCAGCTTAAACAAGTGTTCAATATTGTGCAGATCACCTGTAATCAGATTATCCATCCCTATTACATGATAGCCTTCTTTAATGAATCTATCGCATAGGTGAGAGCCTAAAAAGCCTGCAGCTCCTGTAATTAAAACTCGTTTTTTTGTCATACTATTATTCTACTATTTCTCTGCCTATACATTCGTAATGATAGCCTAAAGCGCTCATTTCCGAAGGTTCATAAATATTTCTTCCATCAAATACGGCTTTTTGATTCAAGCCTTCACTTATTTTATCAAAATCAGGTGAACGGAACTCAGGCCATTCTGTTACGATTACCAATGCATCTGCATTTTCAACTGCCTGGTATTGATTTTCACAATATGTAATTGTATCACCAATAATGCGGTGTGCTTCATGTAATGCAACAGGGTCATACGCAGAAACAGTAGCACCGGCAGCCAACAATTGTTCTATCAGCACCAAACTTGGCGCCTCACGCATATCATCTGTTTTTGGTTTAAACGACAAGCCCCACAATGCAATTTTTTTGCCTTGTAAAGTTTTGAAATAACGGCTCAACTTTTCAAACATGCGATGTTTTTGCAAATCATTCACTTCTTCAACTGCCTGCAAAACGCGCATTTGATAACCGTTTTCACCGGCTGTTTTTATTAATGCTTTTACATCTTTTGGAAAGCAACTGCCACCATAACCAATGCCCGGATAAATAAATTTATGTCCTATTCTGCTATCGCTGCCTATGCCTTTGCGCACCATGTTCACATCGGCCCCCATTATTTCACACAAGTTAGCAATATCATTCATAAAGCTAATTTTGGTTGCTAACATACTATTTGCCGCATATTTGGTCATTTCAGCACTAGGAATATCCATAAAAATACACGGATGTCCATTGAGCAGAAAAGGTTTGTACAAGCGCGTCATTACTTCTTCTGATTTCGGTGACTCAACACCTATTACAATACGATCGGGTTTCATGAAATCATCAATTGCTGCACCTTCCTTTAAAAATTCAGGATTACTTGCAACATCAAACTTAATGTCTACACCGCGTTTTGACAATGCATCATTCAATGCTTGTTTTACTTTTTGCGCAGTACCTACAGGCACCGTACTTTTAGTAATTACAACCATGTATTCATTCATATAAGTACCAATTTCACCGGCAACACCTAAAACATATTTCAGATCAGCACTTCCGTCTTCATCAGGTGGGGTTCCCACTGCAATAAAGGCGGCCTCACAACCCTCAATACTGTCTTTTAAAGAACTTGAAAATTGCAAGCGTCCCTTTTCATAATTGCGACTTACCATTTCTTCTAGACCCGGTTCATAAATAGGCAATATGCCTTTTTTTAGATTTTCTATTTTATTGACATCAATATCGATACAAACGACATTGATACCTACTTCGGCAAAACAAGTGCCTGTTACCAGACCAACATAACCTGTTCCTACTACTGCTATCTTCATTGACTATGATTTGAAATAATTTAATACGGT
>JAZKEQ010000004.1:0-52405 GCA_040386935.1 Bacteroidota bacterium
GAGGCCAATGATACTGCTACAATTGAGCAGATGAATTACAGTGGCTTTACCAGCAGCATACGCGACATAACACTGAGAAGTGATGCTGAGATTAATCGCGGCCATCACTATATCCGAACAGGATTAAGTGTCATCTCTCACACTTTTATTCCGGGTAGAATTGAAATCAAATACAGAGAAACAGGCCAACGCAGTGTTGATACATCATTTGGCAGCGACCAAACAAGTTCGCTTGAAAGCTCGGTATATGGTGAGGATGATTTTGAATATTCCAAAAGACTTAAATTCAATTACGGCATTCACATCAATCTTTACAATTACAAAAAAAGCTATTATCCTTCAATACAGCCACGATTTGCTGCGCGTTATTTACTCTCCAAAACATGGTCTGTGAAAGGGTCGTACTCCAACATGCGTCAGAATATTCACCTGCTTACCAACAACAACCTGGGCTTACCCAATGACTTATGGGTGCCTGCTACCAATATTATTAAACCGATGTCATCTAATCAAGTGGCGGCAGGGGTTGCCAAATCTTTTGACGATATGTACGAATTCACTTTTGAAACATATTACAAAACAATGAATAATATCATTGAGTTTAAAGAAGGGGCTTCATTCCTGAATGTCAACAACAGTTGGGAAAACAAGGTGGCTTCAGGCAAAGGAAGAGGGTATGGATTTGAATGGCTGCTACAAAAAAAATCAGGCGCAGTTACAGGCTGGATTGGTTATACGCTATCCTGGATTAAACGCACAGTACCTGAAGTTAATTTTGGCAAGGAGTTTTACTACAAATACGACAGCCGCCACGACATATCATTTGTATTGAATTACAAAGAGAATGAAAAATGGGATTACGGTTTGGTGTGGGTATTCAGAACAGGTAATGCTACCACATTGGCAACCGCTGCCTATCCTTCATATTCGAGCTCTTTCTTCCAAAACACCTCTCTCCCGGTTTTTTCATACAACGGTCGCAATAATTTCAGATTTGCCAACTACCATCGCCTCGACCTGAGCATCACCCGCCACATTAAAAAGAAATGGGGCTTGATTGACATCAATTTCAGCATATACAACTCTTATAGCCGTATCAATCCTTTTTACTACAAAATCGGCTATGACGACAGGGGAAACAAGCAAATAAAACGCGTTGGCCTCTTCCCTATTTTACCTTCACTTAATATTGGTTTTAAAATTTAATTGTTATAGACATGAACTACAGATATTTATTATTTCTAACATTGCTGATAGCTGTTTCAGCCTGTGAAAAAACTGAAAAGGTTGAGAACTTTCCAAAACACGAAGGCAAACTGGTGACCAATTGCTTCTTTCGCCCCGACACCTGTTTTATATTTAAACTCTCAAAGAGCTTATCTCCCATAGACAATGCGCCCTATCGCAACATGAATAACAGCAGCGCCTACATTAAAGTATTTGAAAACAATACATTATTTGATTCCTTTAGATATCAAGCACTTTCTCAATTCAATTATGGTTTCTTTGGCGCCAAAGCAAAGACACCTAAAGCCGGCAACACTTATCGCTTTGAATGTAATTATCCCGGTTTTGGTGTTGTAACTGCAGAAGATTTTTTACCCGACACTCTAGCTGTAACAAACGCCAAAGGATTTTACACAGTATTTAATGTTTATTACGATACAGACACAATGCTAACGGGCGAATATTACACAAATCTCAATCTCGATTTTAAATCCCTTCTTACTAAAAATCCATATCTGGTCATTGATATTGATATACTGCCATACAATTGGAAAGGTTCTGTTTATGGGTATTACGGTTATATGGAAGATTTAACAGATTTAAATTCTTCAAATGAATCAAATTTTATTGCCAATCGTTTGTATGTTGAAAATACGAATGGTGTCAACCGAATAAATTTAAAATGGCGAAATTCGGGTTCCCTTAGAAAGAACGGCAACACATTCTACCATGTTATTACTGTTACATCTTGCAGCAGTGCGGCATTTGAGTACATGAAACGCCTGGCATTACAGCAGGAAAACCAAGATGACCCATTTTCGGAACCAACACCTATTTCAAACAATATTAAGAATGGGTATGGTGTATTTGGAGGCATCAATAGCCAACAATTCTTTGTCAATTTTTAACCCCGAATCATTTTACAGGAATCCTTAAAAAAACCTGACAAAACCCAAATTTGGCAGGATTTTTGCTGCTTAAAGAGAAGTTGCAAACCCCTCAATTTTTTAGCTTTTTAGAGAGTTTATTGTATATTTGCAACCTTTTAAAAAATCCACTGACTTTATAAGTCCTGTATAATTCCGAAAAATAAATGAGACAACTTAAGATATCCAAACAGTTTACCAATCGCGAAAACAAGTCGCTTGACAAGTATTTAAATGAAATTTCAAAAGTGCAAATGATTGATGCACAAGAAGAAGTAGAACTTGCAAGAAGAATCAGAGAGGGCGACCAAGCCGCATTGGAAAGACTGGTAAACGCTAACTTGCGTTTTGTGGTATCCGTTAGTAAACAATATCAGAACCAGGGTTTAACACTGGGTGACTTAATCAACGAGGGCAACCTAGGTCTGATTAAAGCCGCTAAACGTTTTGATGAAACCCGTGGTTTTAAATTCATCTCTTACGCAGTATGGTGGATCCGTCAGTCTATTCTTCAGGCTTTGGCTGATCAGTCAAGGATTGTGCGTTTGCCATTGAACAAAGTAGGCTCTATAGGCCGTATCAGCGCTGCAGCTGCAAAACTTGAGCAAGAGTTTGAACGTGAACCAACTGCTGAAGAAATAGCAACAGTATTGGAAATTCCATTGATAGAAGTAGAAAACGCTATGAAATCAAGCGGTAGACACCTGTCTATTGATGCACCATTGACAGAAGGTGAAGATAATACCCTGTTAGGCGTTTTGGACAACAACGATGAGCCAAATCCTGACATGCCGTTGATGAACGAGTCATTACAAAAAGAAATTAACCGTGTTATATCAACCCTTAGCGAAAAAGAACGCGATGTATTGCGTTTTTACTATGGCTTAGATGGCGGCCCGGCTCACACTTTAGAAGATATTTCAGAAAAAGTTGGTCTTACCCGCGAACGCGTTCGTCAGATCAAAGAAAAAGCGCTTCGCAGATTGAGAAAATCTTCGAAAAGCAAAATCCTGAAAACATATTTAGGATAATTTCTAAAATAATATTTTAAAAAAAAGAGCGCTTTTCAGTGCTCTTTTTTTATTTACATTAATTATATTTGCTTTAGCATGGAAGAGGTGAATGAATCGATATTGGAATATGCCCAATTGGATTTAGATGGCACATATACTTATACCGACTATTTGCGTTGGCAATTCAAGGAACGTGTTGAGTTGATTAAAGGCAAAATAAGAAAGATGAGTCCGACCCCTAGCATACTTCATCAAAAAATTTCTTATAATATTACCGGCATACTTTACAATATCTTTAAAAATCAACCATGTCAATGTTTTGCTGCTCCATTTGATGTTAGACTCCCTATTCCATCTGCACAAAAAGACACGACAGTCGTTCAACCCGACTTATGCATTATTTGTGATTTGTCAAAACTCAATGATTTGAGAGGCTGCAATGGGGCTCCTGATTTAATTATTGAAATTCTTTCTCCCGGGAATACCAAACATGAAATCAATACTAAATTTTCATTGTACGAAGAAAGCGGAGTCAAAGAATACTGGCTGGTAGAGCACAATGACAAAGCGATATTTATTTACACATTGATAAATGAAAAATACATCGGCTTACAACCTCTTACTGAAGGACAAATTATCACAAGTCCACTTTTCCCTGAGATGAAGATTGCAGTGGATGATGTGTTTGAGGGTGTATAGTCGTTGATAATTTCTCTCAAACAAATCACTTAATGAATTTTAAATTACACATCAATTTACTTTTAACCAGTGTTATTATTATCCTCTTATCCGGTTGTGCTAATACAAATAGCAAAAACGAAAGGGAGCAAATGGCAATCTTATCAAGTAACCTTTTATTTATGAATAACTATGCGAATTCTATTCACGAAAAAAATTTAGCTCAACTTGAACACTCCCCATATAAAACTGAATTAAAAAGATGCAATGATTGGCACATCAATCTTACAAAACACGTTAATAATATCTCATTAAACAACAAGAGGAACGCCTCTTATTGCGATTCAATTTCATTGATTTTAGATTCACTTGTAAGTAATAAGAAAATTTCAAAATTTTTATCAAAAAAGCCCACTATTCCCAAATTCGAACCTGTTAATGATAGTATGGGGTATTTGATATTTAAATCAAAAGTTGCGGGTTTTACTTTACAACTACAAGAGTCGATAGCTGCCTACATTCAAACCTTATCCAATAGTTCTAAAGATTATGGGTATATATTCATCCCTGAAAAAAATGGCTCCATTAAATCAGGAGAGAAATTCAGATTTGCAATATTTTGCTGTCAAATACAGAATTCGCCTTACATCACCAACTGCAAACTATACAAAGGCGAAAAACTTATCGCGTCAAATCTCATTGACAACAACAATTTCACTTTCAAATCCAAAGGACTACCACCAGGCAACTACCAATTTCAGTGTGACGGCTACATGAGAGATAAGTTTACAATTGACTCTATTGAATGGTTGAACCCTGTAAATGCCGGTGGATTTGAATTTGAGGTGAAATAGCACCAATAAATTAACGACACTAAATATTTCATTCAGAATACTTATTTTTGCCCTTTATTACTAAAGTAACCCATGAGAGAGATACAATTTCGCGAAGCATTGAGAGAAGCCATGAACGAAGAAATGCGCAAAGACAGCCGCATTTTCCTAATAGGTGAAGAAGTTGCAGAATACAACGGAGCATACAAAGTGAGTCAGGGCATGCTGGCCGAATTCGGTGCAAAAAGAGTGATTGACACACCTATTGCTGAATTGGGTTTTGCCGGTATCGCAGTTGGTGCTGCCATGAACGGACTGGTGCCTATCGTTGAGTTCATGACTTTCAACTTCTCATTGGTGGCGATTGATCAGGTAATTAACAGCGCTGCTAAAATGAACAGCATGTCAGGCGGTCAGTACAAATGCCACATGGTATTTCGCGGACCAACAGGCAGTGCCGGTCAATTGGGCGCTCAACACTCTCAGAATTTTGAAAACTGGTACGCCAACACTCCCGGTTTAAAAGTAGTTGTACCTTCGAACCCATACGAAGCAAAAGGTTTGTTAAAAGCCTCTATCAGAGACGGCAACCCTATTATTTTCATGGAAAGCGAACAGATGTACGGACTGAAAGGTGAAGTACCTGAAGAAGAATATATTTTGGAATTGGGAAAAGCCCACATCGCCAAAGAAGGCACAGATGTTACCATCGTATCGTTCGGTAAAATGATGTTGCGCGTTAACGAAGCTGTAAAAGCACTCGAAGAACAAGGCATCAATGCAGAAGTAATCGATTTGAGAACAGTTCGCCCTATCGACTACGATACCATCATCAACTCAATCAAAAAAACCAACAGATTGGTGATTGTTGAAGAGGCATGGCCATTGGCTTCAATTTCAAGTGAAATCAGCTATATGGTTCAACGCCATGGCTTCGACTACCTGGATGCCCCTATCCGCAGAATCACCACTCAAGACACACCGCTTCCTTATGCCCCTACCCTTGTAGATGCATTCCTGCCAAGTGTTCAGAAAATTGTTGATGCAGCAAAAGCTGTTGCCTACAAAGCCTAATTTATTTTTATTTCTCCTTCTTATGCACTAGATTCGTTAGTGTCAATCGCATGAAAAAAATTGTTGTCTTTTCTGGCTTATTCTTTTTTTGTTGCCTTATTTCAAATGCTCAAAAACTGAAAGGCAATTGGTATTTAAGTATTATGCCCACAGCCGGCAATGCCATCACCTCTTATAAAAACAATATATCCGATAACTACAAGGACTCACTGAACAAACTCGACCGCTGGCGACCGTCTATTGGAGCCAGTTTGCTATTTGGATTCGAAATGCGCAACAAGGATTTTTTTCAAATCGGCTTGCAATACCACAATTTTGGATTCACCCGAAAAAGAGAAAATTACCGCTTTTTAGATACTTTACCAGGTATAGGTATTATGTTTGACAAATCACAAACAGGAGGTAATTACATCAATTTCAATTACCGCTATCAATACTTGTCTATTCCCTTTCTGTATTCAAAACACTTAAAGGCAAAACAGTTTAAAAGCTCATCCTTCCATTGGACCATTGGCGGCTCACTTTCAGGCTTAATCAATCATGATATAAGAGCAGTACTGCATGGATTTTCTGCTTATGGCAAAAAAGTTTTTATTATTGACAACGAAGTCGACAACCCATCATTCTTCAACATCAATTTTCAAACAGGTTTTAGACTCGAAAATTTACTTGACAATAAACGCACTTACATTTTTGTACAACCCACCCTGTATATACCGGCATTCAGCGCTAATTACAGCAAGGAAAGGCATCATCTCTATAGCTTGGCCCTTGAAGTAGGCATTGTGATTAAACCTGAAAAAGCAAAAGCTGCCTTATGAGGATTGTGATTCAAAGAGTACTTGAAGCAAGTGTCAATATTGATGGCAAACAACATAGCCGTATCGACAAGGGTTTAATGATTTTACTGGGCATTCACACCGAAGACACTGAAACGCAGGCCGACTATCTCTGTAAAAAAATTGCTGACTTGCGCATATTCAGTGATGCTGAGGGTAAAATGAATCTATCCTGTGCTGATATTAATGGCAATATAATGGTAGTGAGCCAGTTTACGCTGTATGCCGACACTGCCAAAGGCAACCGCCCCTCATACATTACAACGGCCAGACCCGAAACCGCCATTCCACTTTACGAATACTTCATCACCAAACTTAAAACCATTACCGGCAAAGAGATTGCAACAGGTGTATTTGGTGCCGACATGCAAATTCAATTAATAAACGATGGCCCTGTCACCATTACCATGGAGAAATAGATAGGCGGGCTTTCACATAATTTTCATATTTTCGCAGCATTAAATTAACCATTAACACTATGTTTTTTGATTTTGAAAAACCCATACAGGAACTGACAGAGCAACTTGACAAAGCCAATGAAACCCATGCCAAAGGCAAGGTTGACATGAGCGATACAATTGCCTCATTGACTGAAAAAATAGAAGAAACAAAGAAAGGCATTTACAGCAGTTTGACCGGTTGGCAGAAAGTACAGATTTCGCGCCACCCCGACAGACCTTATGCACTGGATTATATCAATGGCCTTGCCCCCGACTTTATTGAAATACATGGCGACAGAAATGTGAAAGACGATAAAGCCATGATTGGTGGTTTTGGCAGCATTGACGGACAATCATATTTGTTCATTGGACAACAAAAAGGTCGTAATACCAAAGAAAGACAATACCGCAATTTCGGAATGCCAAATCCTGAAGGCTATAGAAAAGCTTTGCGTTTAATGAAACTGGCTGAGAAATTCAATCGCCCTATCATTACATTAATAGATACTCCGGGCGCTTCTCCGGGACTTGAGGCCGAAGAAAGAGGTCAGGGTGAAGCAATTGCCAAGAACCTGCTGGAGATGTCCGTTATGAAGGTGCCAATTATTTGTATCATCATAGGTGAAGGCGCCAGCGGTGGTGCTTTAGGCATTGGTGTAGGCGACAGAGTATTAATGATGCAAAACACCTGGTATTCTGTTATCTCTCCTGAAAGCTGTTCATCTATTTTATGGCGCACCTGGGACATGAAAGAAAAAGCAGCCGATGCGCTTAAATTAACCGCTGACGACATGTTGAAAAACGGTCTGATAGACGGCATTATAGAGGAGCCATTGGGTGGTGCTCACACCAATATTCCCGGCATGATTGAGACATTGCGAAAAGAGATTAAACGTCAATACAAATCTTTGAAAGACAAGGATACTGATACCCTGATCAATGAGCGCATTGAGAAATTCAGCGCGATGGGTGTAGTTGAAGAAACTGAATAAGACCTTTATTCAGAGTACTTATTAATTTATTAAGGCCTTTTGTAAATAGGCACGGTACTGCAAGGTTCACCGAACATCAGTGACTTTACCAATGGCGTCAGTTTTGAGGTAATGGACACGTAAGCATTCACAGGCACAGGTTTATCGCTGCATCCTTTGATTACAACACGCTGGTCTTTGTAAGCCGATAAATCCATTTGCGATAGTTTTCTCTCAAATAATTGCTGAAGCAAAAACTCCTTAGAACCGAATACAACTTCATTCGCAATACCACTTAGTTTATTGGCAATGAGCATATAGGCCCAAGTGGGCACAATGGCATCTGTAGAACAGAAAACAGCCACATTACCCCCGGCATATTGGTTCCAGTCATTGGCTTTTACAAAATCCCTGAAATCTTTTTCCTTCAACATCAACCCCATGTACAATTGTTCTTTTATGTCCAATTCATACACAGTTGTATTGTCAAGCAATTCTTCTAAATTGAAAGTAAGAATACCACTTTGAGCGACTTTATTTTGAATTTCTTCTATCACGTTATTGAATGCAAATTTACCGAATTAACTTTTAACAGACTATCAATATTATCAATGCAAGTATTCGCTTAATTGACCTGCTTCACAGATTTAATGGCCGGATAAATACCTGTGAACAATCCCAGCCCCACACATGTAAGTACCACTAATACTACATCACCTGCCAATAATTTCACAGGATAACTTTCAATAATAGCTCCCTGTAATTTTATCCAGCCGTAATGGTCTTGCAACACCACCAGTCCCACACCAAATACCAGCCCCACCACACAACCTATCATGGCGATTAACAATCCATTGCTGAAAAATATGGTGCGTATAAATGATTGGCTTGCTCCCATACCCGTAAGTGTTTTGATATCCTCCTGCTTCTCAATTACCAGCATCGTTAAACTCCCCAATGCATTAAAAGCTGCAATCAATAAGATGAATGAGAGTATGGCATAACTCGCCCATTTTTCGCTCTTAAACATTTTGTACAAGGAGGCTTGCTGCTGCATTCGGTTTTGAATTTTAAATGAAGGACCCAAAATGGTTTGTAATTCTTCAATAACAGCATCTGATTGTTTTGGATCTTTCAATTCCACTTCAAGAGCTGAAACCATTCCGGGTCGCTCAAACAATTCTCGGGCAAAGCGCAATGGCACAAATGCATAACGGTTATTGATTGTTTCATCCATCGTAATGGCACCCGAAGGTTCTATTTCCATTTGATTGATGGCATCCGGATCGCTGGCACTGTAGTCTCCTCTTTTAGGGGTAATAAAGGAAACTATACTGAAGGGGCCATTGATATTGGCATTTATTTTTTGCCCTATTCCGGCACCCAGTATCGTGTAGTTTTGCTCGCCATTCTCAATCAGGGCCTCACCTTCTGTGATACGAGATTTTAAATTTGTTTTGTGAAAATAGGCTGAGTCAACACCCTTAATGGTGCATACTGTTTGATAATCACCATGCCTTATGACAGCATTGTCTTCCAACACAGGTGTTATAAATTTAACAGCAGGCATGTTTTTTATTTTTGAAAGTATGGCCTGTTCGTTAAAGACCTTACCTTCATTCAATGTGATTTTTATTTCGGGATTGAATTTATTGTACATGGAAAATATCAGGTCCTCGAACCCGTTCATCGTACTCAGAATAATGATTAAAGCAGCTGTACACACAGCAAAAGCCAGCATAGCAATGCTTGAAATAATATTGATCGCATTGCGTTTTTTCTTGGCGAAAAGATAACGCATGGCAATAAAATATTGGGCTTTCATGAATGGTCTGTTTTATTTAAAGGCTTTTACAACGATGCACTTCCCTTCTTTGTGCTGGGTATGCGTATCCATGTAATTCAAAACAAGAATAACAGGAATGCAAATAACAACATAAAGCGGCAATATAAAATAAAAGACAGATGATTTTTTAATCATCCAGGTAGGCCATCCAGTTGTTAAACGCCAACTCCACATGCCCGGCTTGCCATATGAATAGCGCGCTTTAATTCTTGTGAACCCTGCATCCATTAATTTCTTTTTAATATCTGTTACACTGTACCCCTCTCTGTAAACCATATCACCATGGGTACCTTCTCTCAATCGTCTATCTCTCTCATCCATGTAATTACTGGAATTGAAAATAAATAACATGCCGGGCTTGCGCAGTGACTCGAACATATTGCACAACATCTTTGTATCATCTTCAATGTAATTCAGCAAGTTAATACAAAGACATAAATCGAACGCATCAGGCTGTTTGAACACCTGAGCATCTGCTGTCCTGAAATACATATTATTGATGTTCTTCTCCTTAAAAAAAGCTGTGGCATCTGCTACCATACGGCTATTTTTGTCTATCCCCATCACATTAAAACACTGATGGCGATTGATGAACATGCTCATTAACTGACCGAATCCAAATCCGGCATCCAAAACATGGGTAGCGCCTTTGCGTTTTAAACTCCAACGTAACACCTCTTGCCTAATGGTGATACTTTTTAACACCAGGTGATTGGTGAGCCAAATGTATAATCTCCTAACCCATGAATGCTTTCCAAGAATATTGGCAAAACTCTCTGAGGTAGGTGTCCCGGGCATTTCCGATGATGAAATTTAATT
This sequence comes from Bacteroidota bacterium, assembly GCA_040386935.1. Classification (GTDB taxonomy): domain Bacteria; phylum Bacteroidota; class Bacteroidia; order NS11-12g; family UBA955; genus JABMMZ01. Next base: position 10,667 of record JAZKEQ010000004.1, read on the forward strand.
AATTCTTGCTTTCGTCTTTTGATTCTCTGTCTTCTCTTTCTTTTTTCAATTGATCAAAAATCTTTTCAAATTTATTGACATTGTCTAGACTATTATCTTCAAAAAAAGCGAGTTCTGGTATGATGCGCACAGAGTTTTTAATTTTTCCTGCCAGCTCTTTTCTGATGTGCTTATTGTAAAGACTCACCACTTGCATGGTGGCTTCTCTGTTCTTGGTATTGTATAAACTGAGATACACTTTAAGATAGCCAAGGTCAGGACTTGCGGCTACCTCAGTAACGGTAATAAAAGCGCCTTCAAACCAGTCGTGTGTTCGCGACTGAAAAATAACGCCCAGCTCGCGCTGCATTTCCTTGTTAAACTTTTCTGTTCTTGTACTCATAAAAATCCGCTACAAAGTTATAATTTGCAACCCGTGTTTTTCAATTTATTTTCAAATAATACATGCATCTGTTTCACGTCATAGGAGAAGGGCTTCTAACAGGGGCTGCATTGAGTTTAATGCTGGGCACCGTTTTTTTCTCATTGTTACGAAACAGTCTGCAATACGGCTACAAAACAGGCTTCTACATTGCATCAGGCGTTATTGTTTGCGATATAATGTTCATTGCATTAGCATTGCTCAGCCATCAATTTGCTCTATTTCTTAAAACCTATCAGGTTACCCTTTCCGTAATTGGTGGTTGTATTCTGGTTATTATGGGTCTTATCATGTTTATTAAAGCCGCTCCTAAAACCATGTCTGAAGGCAATCTGATTGAAGCGAAAAGCAGTTGGTATTATTTCTTCAATGGCTTTTTACTCAACCTGCTGAATCCTGTTAACTTTTTCAGCTGGCTGGCCATCAGTACCATGCTAACCATACGTTTTAATTTCACCATAGTAGACAAAAGTTATTTTTTCGGAGCAAGCCTGGTCAGCATATTCGCTGTTGAAATACTGATAGCAGTGGGTGCATCAAAAATCAAACGATGGATTACACCATTAATTTTAAAGCGCATCAATCAAATATCAGGACTTATTTTTATTGGGATAGGCATTAAACTCGCCCTTGTGGCATTCTCATAGAATCTCCCTGAAAGTGATGTTTATTCTAGCATCAACCAACTGTTTTGTTTTCGGCACCTGATGCAACCAATGATGTTGAGTTTCGCCTTGCATCAGCAACAAACTGCCATTACTTAACACTTTGTGAATGATCAACCCTTTTACTGCTTTGTGTTTTAAGCTGAACTTGCGCGCCTGACCTAATGACACCGAAGCTATGCAAGGATTTACCCCTAACTCTTTTTCATTGTCGCTGTGCCATCCCATGCTATCATTGCCTGAGCGGTAATAATTCAATAAGGCTGAATTGAATGTACGACCCGAAAGCTTTTCAACAATTTGTTTGATTTGCAACAAAGCCGGTGTCCAAGGCTTGGGTTCATTTGTAATACCTGAATAAGCATACACCCTCCCATCATCGCCAATCCAAGCTGTTAAGCGCGGAAAATCTACTTTACGCCCATATATCTCCATAGCATCTTGTTGCCATGGAATATTTTGTATCAATTCATTGAAAAGTTGGTCGCATGATTCAGCAGGAATACAATCGGGATAATACAATACCTCCCCGTCTTGCGGCAACAAATTAACAGGCATCACCCTTTTTTCTGTTTATTTAATTGTTTGTATATGGGGCAATCTGCTACATGTGCTCCCGGCAAATAACCGGTACTCATCAAAAATTCGTTCACGATTTCGCCTCCGGTAAACAAAAATGTTTTCTTAAATAATTTGACCCAGGCCTCTTTAGGTTGTGGATGATGAGCATCAATCCATTTTTTAAACGACCCATATTCTTTTTGCAACACCAATATGCGTTGTGCATTCACAATGGCTGCATTTACTTTTAAACGATTGCGGATAATACCGGCATCGCTGAGTAAACGCGCTCTTTCAGCTTCATCATACTTGGCTACTTTTTTGATATTAAAGTTATGAAATGCCTTTTTAAAATTTTGTTGTTTATTGAGTATGGTGGTCCAGCTCAGGCCCGCCTGATTGATTTCCAACACCAGACGTTCAAACAATTCATTGTCATCATCAATGGGAAAACCATAAGCTGTATCGTGATAAATGCGGTGAACATGATTGTTCTCGAGAGTAGCAGCAAAAGCACAATATGACATGGTATAAAATTAGATTATCTCACTAAAGTACCAACCTTTTCGCCTTCCATCAGGCGTTTCAAGTTCCACTGTTTGTTCATGTCAAACACTATGATTGGCAAATTGTTTTCCTGACACAATGTAATGGCTGTTAAGTCCATAATATTCAAACCGCGTTCGTATACTTCAGAATAGCTTACCACATCAAACTTTTTGGCATCGCTGTGTTTTTCAGGATCGGCAGTGTAAACACCGTCAACTCTAGTTCCTTTTAAAATAACGTCTGCTTCAATTTCAACAGCTCTTAATGATGCTGCGGTATCTGTAGTAAAGTAAGGATTACCCGTACCTGCCCCGAATATTACCACACGTCCTTTTTCCAAGTGACGTACAGCTCTTCTGCGAATAAAAGGTTCGCAAATTTGTTCCATTTTTATAGCCGATTGCAATCTTGTTTTAACCGACATTTTCTCTAATGCACCCTGCAATGCCATGGCGTTGATAACTGTTGCCAGCATCCCCATGTAATCGCCCTGAGCTCTGTCTACCACGCCACCCTGCACACCTTCAACACCTCTAAAAATATTGCCTCCTCCTATCACAATCGCCACTTGAACACCTAATTCAACAGTTGCTTTTATCTCTGTTGCATAGGCCTCCAATACTGCAGGATCTATTCCGTATTCCTGTTTTCCCATCAACGCCTCACCACTCAATTTCAGCAATATTCTTTTATACTTCATGGTTGCAAAAATATACTTTTTTTTGGCCAAATTAAACACATTGTTCATATCCTTCGTTTTACAGGCTGATTTAAAGTCGGCAAAAACACTAATTTTGTATCAATGAAACGTGTCTGGAAATTCATTCGTCCTATCCTCTTTGTTTTGATTGCTTTGGAAATATTCCTGCATTTTTACAACCCATTTTCAGGGCGGGTTAAAAGCGGCAATATTGTATTGCCCATCAACGAGAAGTATGAAGTAAAGGACATACAGATTCCTGGACTTGACAAAGACCTGATCCACACAAAAAACAGTCTTGGTTTCAGAGGTCCTGAAATGCCCGGTGACTCTAATATCAAAAAAGTAATTTGTATGGGTGGCAGCACCACGGAATGCTTTTACCTGAGCGATGGCAAAGACTGGCCCAATGCCCTTGGCCGTAAACTTCAAGCAAAAGATTCGGGTATATGGTTGAACAATGCCGGCATGGACGGACAAAGTGCCTATGGCAATCTTGTGATGCTGCAGCAGCATATCCTTCAATTAAAACCTGATTACATTATCCTGATGTGTGGACTCAATGACATTGGTCTAGATGCACCCGGCAAATACGACTACAACGACAATAACTGGTTAAAAAAAGCTTACAACTTCCTTGAGATACCTGCTACCATCAACAATCTCATCAATTCTGATAAAGCCAAACAGGCAAGTCTGAATCATCAATACCTCGACATTCAGACTGCGGAACAGCTTGAAATGAGTGACACCCAGATTTTACAACGCATTGCCCGTGAACAACCATTGCTGGTTAATTACAAAAAACGTCTGCAAAACATCATCGACATTTGTAAGGAAAACAAAATAAAACTGATACTGGTATCGCAGGTTATCTTGTTTGGAGATGAAACCGATCTTGTCACAAATATTGATTTGGGTAAAATAAAAATAGGCGACATCAATGGCAAAACGGAAGGATTACTTTTGAAACAATACAACAAAACAACCTTTGAATTGGCAGAAGCCAATCGCATTCCATTTGTTAATCTTTCAGCACAATTACCTAAGGACTCCCGTTTTTTCTATGATGGGTTCCATATGACCAACGAAGGCGCTGAAATAGTGGCTGATAAAATATTCTTTGAAGCGAAAGACATCATCAAATAGTATATCCCGACTGAATATATTAAACTTGCACAGTGCAATTAATCCACGATAAATTAATAACAGCCAAAGCATTTGTATTTGATGTAGATGGCGTAATGACCGATGGTTCGGTAATCGCTACAGAGGCCGGTGAATTTCTAAGAAACTTCAACATCAAAGATGGTTATGCCCTTCAGCATGCTGTAAAGGCCGGTTACCCCATTGCCATCATTTCAGGTGGCAACAGTAAAGGCGTTATAAGACGATTTGAACAACTGGGTGTCAAAGATATTTATGTGGGCCAGCAACACAAACAAGAAGCATTCAATCAATTTTTAGCCAATTACAGTTTAACCCCTCAGGACATTATTTACATGGGTGATGATTTGCCCGATTACCCTTTATTGAAAATTGTTGGTGTGGCTTGCTGCCCTGCTGATGCTGCTATTGACATAAAAGGCATTTGCCATTACGTGTCCCCTATTAACGGAGGCAAAGGATGTGTTCGCGACATCATCGAAAAAACCCTAAAGATTCAAGATAAATGGTGGCTTGAAGAAAGTTTCATGTGGTAAAACAATCTATTTTAGGTTGAAGATTTTAGATTCTTTAGTCCCGATTCTTCGGGATTGATTTGAATGTATCCTTGTCTTTAATCTTAACCCTTCAGTGCACCCACTGAGCATGTCGAAGTGGAGCTTGACGAAGTGGAGCATGTCGAAGTGGAGCTTGCCTAGGTCAGACTGAGCTTGCCGAAGTCAGACCGTAGCAATCACCTTTAACTCTATCGCAATAGGTGTAGGCAGACAATTGATTTCAAGCGTTGTACGACAAGGAGGATTTTCAGCAAAATACTCTGCCCACAGCTTATTGTAAATCGGAAAGTCGTCTTTCATATTGGTGAGGTATACAGTTACATCTATTATTTTATCCCAGCTACTGCCTGAATCTTCTAGTATATAACGAATGTTTCTGAACACACTGTGGCATTGTGCCGCTATATCATAACTCACAATTTTACCATTCTCATCCAATTCCACTCCGGGTATTTTTTTTGTTCCCTTTTCGCGAGGACCAACACCGCTTAAAAATAAAAGATTACCCACTTTTCTGGCATGTGGGTACAGCCCTACCGGTTCGGGCGCTTTACCGGATTCTATACTATGATCGCTCATTACTTACTTGCTGTTGGAGATTTTGGTTTTGCTACAGGTTTGGCTGTTTGTTTAACACCCGGTTGAGCACCTGCTTTAGGCTTATTGGCCGGCTCAGGTTTAGAAACTAATACTCCGCTGCTGTATATTACCGCACCGAATTTATCACCCTCTGAATTAGTGGCTATGGCTATCTGTGAAGCATTGGCATTAAAAGCCACATCCCTCACATTTTTGCTTGCTTCTTTAAAGTCTGAAATTAGTTTGCCGGTTTCAACATCAAACAACTTGGTAGTTCCCTCATTGCAACCGCCTACTACGTATTTACCATCGCTACTGAATTCAACAGAAGTTACTTTCCATTCAAAACCCATGAGACGTTTCAACTCTTTGCCTGTGGTTAAATCCCACAATATAATCATCTTATCACTGCCGGCACTGGCCAATACACGACCGTCTGTAGAAATATCCAAGGCATTGATTTCATCTTTGTGCCCCACCATTTCTTCAATTGTTTTGGTTGAACCCACTTCAATTTTTGCAATGGTCCCGCCTTTAACAGCTGCATAATAAAATTTATTGTCTTTGCTCATCAATACATCAGAAATGGATTTACCAACTTTAATAATTTTTGATTTGCGTGAATCAGCTACATTGGTAAAACGAATGGTCCCATCGGTACTAGATGTAATAATATTTTTTCCACTGCCATCTAAAAATGCCGAAGTGACAGGCTCGAAATGCATGCTGTAAACTTTTGAATTAGCAGGTGTATCAATGTTCCAAATACGGGCCGAATAGTCTTTGCCGCAACTGATGATGTATTTATTATTTTTTGAAAAATTAAGCGATGTTACTGCGCCCAAATGACCTAAAAAAACATATTTAAATTGGGGAACGCCTACTGAGTCAATGGTATAAAGATTAACAGCGCCATCCCAACCACTTGACACAAAATATTGACCGTTTGATGAAAAAGCAATGGCTTCTATATTGGCCGTATGCTCCGTTAATTTGACCTTCACTGCCTGTGAAAACCCTTGAAAACAGACCGTACATAGTGTCAAAAAACTTATTAATAGTTTTAACATAAGAATTAGATTTTAAAGATGCTAAATAACGCTTTTTTTCGGAATTTTTATGAACATTATTCTTTTTTCTTAAATCCAAGGCTCACAGAATTAATGCAATACCTTAAGCCTGTGGGAGTTCCATGTCCATCTGTGAACACATGCCCCAAATGCCCCCCACAATTTGCACACAATACTTCTACCCTATTCATACCATAACTTATGTCTGCTTTTTCTATGATTTTTGAAGAATCTATACCTTTGTAAAAACTGGGCCATCCACAACCCGCATCAAACTTTGTTTCGCTTCTAAAAAGCTCAGTACCACAGGCTTTACATACATAAATCCCGCTATCCCAGTGACCTTCATATTCGCCAGAAAATGCGCGCTCGGTCCCCTTTTCTCTCAACACTCTGTACTCTTCAGGTGTCAACTGTTTTTTCCACTCTTCTTCTGTTTTTACTACTTTCATACTGTCTTTTTTGATGCTGTCGTTTGGTGTACCTACACGCATGCTTTCATTTCCACCACCTTTGGTAACGGATGTATTGCTGCACTGACTCATGGTAAATACCACTGAAAGTGCCACTATGATAGAAAATGATTTAATAGTTGTCATAACAATAATTACGATAAAAATGTTTTAAAAGTTTACCCCTTTCAAAATAAAAAGTCAATTAAACACAATTTCATTTAGTTTTGTTAAAAACATTACAGCTTATGACTAAAAATCGACTAATTTTAATTATTTGCCTGCTCATTGGTTTTACTAGCCATGCAACAGACACGCTGAAGTTAAGTGATGCGATTTCTAAAAAACAGATCTTAGCTACTATTACAGGTAATGACCCCATCCCCAAAGGCTCCACCATGCACTACGGACTTTGCATAAAAGCCAAACTAAAAAACCTGACCGACAAGCCCATCATTGTACAATTACAAGCCGGTCGCATACTCAAAAGCAGCGATAAAAACATTCAGAACATGGTGATTTCTAAAACGCAACATATTACAGTACCCCCTAAAAAAGAAGTAAGTACTGGGATATATGCCCTTTGTGCCGAAATGTCGAAGTCGGCACCCACACCTCAGGCTCAGTTCACTGTTGGCGATATGTGCAACGAGCCCCTACAAAAGGCAGTTGATGAAATAGTGAAATTGAACGCTCAAAACATGATGGGACAATACGGTGTTTGGTGTATTACAGATAATGCGGCAGTTTCAGATCTCACTTTTTATTGCACTGATAAGACCAAAGCAACGCCATTGGTAAAACTGATATGTGGCATTCAAAAAGTACCTGTACCAAAAGAATATTCAACCGGACATATCAGCCAACGACTCAATATCAGTTACAATCTCAAAGACTCAGCCAAGGTTAAAATACTGTTGTACGACAAAGCCGGCAACATGAAATTGAACATACTGAACCCCATTAAAAAAGGACCGGGAGCGTACAACGACAGTTATTGGATAAGCGATGCCGATATATTGCCGGGTGAATATGAGTATATCATTTTTATTAATGGCGAACCCCAGGTAACGGAAAACTTTACATTTTAATTAACCCTTTAGATTCTCATTGCTCAAGTACATTTCTAAAACAGTCTGGATACTTTCTCTGGTGAGTTTATTCACCGATGTGGCTAGCGAAATGCTGTACCCGGTAATGCCCATTTACCTCAAAAGCATTGGCTTTTCAATCGTACTCATTGGCGTACTCGAAGGTCTGGCAGAAGCTGCTGCAGGACTGAGCAAAGGCTATTTCGGAAAACTGTCTGATAGCATGGGCAGACGTGTACCTTTTGTACAAATTGGATATGCGCTCAGTGGCATATCTAAACCCTTGATGGCATTTTTTATACATCCGGTTTGGGTGTTTTTTGTTCGCACTATCGACCGACTTGGCAAAGGCATTCGAACAGGGGCCCGCGATGCTTTATTGAGTGATGAGGCCACACCCGAAACCAAAGGCAAAATATTTGGATTTCACCGAGCCATGGATACTTTGGGCGCTGCCATAGGTCCTACATTAGCCTTGTTATTTTTATGGCTTTATCCCGGACAATACACCTTGTTATTTTATATCGCTTTTATACCCGGAATGCTTGCATTGATCAGTTCATTTTTATTAAAGGAATCTGTTAAAAGCAAAAGTACAACATCAAAAAAACCGCATTCATTTTTTACAAGTTTTACCTATTTAAAATCTGCTCCTTCTACTTATAAAAAAATTGTTACAGGCCTTTTATTTTTTACCTTGTTCAATAGTTCCGATGTATTTTTATTGTTACAATTAAAACAAGCCGGACTCACTGACACAAATATTATAGGCACCTATATATTTTACAATCTGGTGTATGCTATTTTGGCTTTTCCGCTTGGTGTACTGGCTGACAAACTGGGCTTGCGTCAAGTATTCATAATGGGTTTAGGGCTGTTTGCAATTGTCTATTTTGGATTTGCATTTTCATCGCACTGGCTCATTTTTCTAGTGCTTATGTTTGTATATGGCGCCTATTCAGCGGCTACTGAAGGTATAGCCAAAGCTTGGCTGAGCAATGCAGTACCTAAAAGCGAAACCGCCACTGCCATCGGCAGCTATGCAGGACTGCAAAGTTTGTGTACTCTGTTGGCCAGTAGTATGGCCGGTATTATTTGGTACCGATTTGGATCAACCACTACATTTATGATTACCGGAATTACAAGTGTGATTTGCCTAATGTATTTTATGTTTTTAAAAACTGAAAAGGCAAAAAGCTAAACACTCATCCAAACTTTATAATACAAAGGTTTGTCGGCACTAACGGCTTGTATTAACAAATGGTCGCCACCTGCACCAATGATACCACTTCTTATGCTCAGATTGTCGAGTACTGTTATCGGACGACAATATGTTATTTCTTCCTTATGGTCGCTCAGTCCCCAAATGGCATTACCCTCGCACACCTGCACCCTGAATTCGCGATAAGGATTAAATGGCAATGAAGTAATGTGATGTATACCGGCTCCATTAACAACACCTTCAAAATGTGGTGTAGTAGATAAATTAAAGTCGATCACAACTCTGGCATTGTAATACAATTTATAAAGATTAGGATTTGAATTTCTGATTATCCCTATTTCTTTATCCAAAGTAAAACCCACAAAATCATCTATCTTTTCTTTGCTCTTAAGAGCTGCCACTGCAAAGGTTTTCCGCAATTCTATATTCATGCGGTGTTGTGGCAATGTCAATACAAATAACATCAGATGTTTACTCAGATTTTCTATCAATGGCTGAGCGGTAGCTCCCACAACTTTTTGTACTTGCGACAAGCCCGACAATCGGTGAATTGTTGATGCATAATCAATCAACTCTTCTTCATCCAATTGAATGATAGAAGCCTCAGTGCATCTGTATTTCAAACTCTCATCATCTATTCCCTGATCGTGTAACAAACGGCAAAGATTCAGGCAATCTGCTTCGAGGTCAGAGCGCTTTTGGGCCCTTTCGATGGTGTATTGATTCACATAGGCGATGGATTTTTCGAATTCAAATTTGAATTGGCGCACCATGGTTATGAATTCTTTGAAACAAGCGCTCAATTTTTGTGCTTCAGCCAGTGCTTGTTCATTGGCTGTATAAAAATAACTTACCCTTCTGCACATGTTCAGGTAATTTTGGGTATGGGTATCCATTAGAGACAACTAGTTTTAGATTCTACTGCAAAAATCAGTTGCCAACATTGCTTTAAATGTTAGGGAATGTTAAGGATTTGAGAAAGATGTTTTTTGAAAATATAGAGCAGATAATCACCTACATCAAAAAGTACCTATCCCAATAGAATGAAAAGTATAACAAAACTATCATTTTAAAATTTCAAGCAAGTCTATATAAAAAAAAATTGGAATATTCAACGGTTTTTAGTTAGTTGCGATTAGCTAAAATTAAAATATTAGAATATCAATTTCAATCAAACTAAAAACTATGACTCAACCAACACATTCAAAAACACAACTCATTATATCGGTCACATTGCACCTGAGATTTTGTGACTCATCTGTTATTATGCATCGCTTCGTTAACCCAGCGTATTACAATGCCAATTGTTTGGGTATTACATCTACCTTAGGTGATCTCACACATAAGTAAACCTTCATATAAGTATTTTCAATAGTGAAAAAAAATTATGGGACAATCGCTCGTACAAAATTACGTACATCTTGTATTCAGCACTAAATACAGACAGCCGCTTATACAACCTCCGGTAGAAGAAGAACTTCATATTTATTTGGGAGGCATTTGCAATAAATTAGATTGCACAACCATTAAAGTTGGTGGCTATACCGACCATATTCATATTCTCTGCATGCTCTCCTCAAAAATCCCATTGATGAAATTAATGGAAGAGGTAAAATCACATTCATCAAAATGGATTAAAACCCAGGGCAAAGCCTATAGCAATTTTTATTGGCAAGATGGCTATGGGGCATTCTCTGTCAATCCTGCACAGGTCGATATTGTCACTGCATACATTGCTAATCAACATGCCCACCATAGCAAGAAAACCTTTCAGACTGAATTTCTCGGATTCCTTAAAAAATATAAGGTTGATTATGATGAAAGATATATCTGGTTATAGAGTAGCGAGTGAATGATTCGAAATTTTAGCCCGCTTATGCGGGCGCAATATCCTACCGAGGGGTGCAGCCCCTCGGGCCAAAAAAAATAATGGCTCAGCCATTGCAGAATATTGACGATTGCTAATTTTACCAGCTAAATACAGATTGCGCCCCGCATTTGCAGGGCTTTTATTGCATTATATCTACACCGTCTTTAGGGGCTATCACACAAAAAATTGTATTAAGGATATGCGACACCTTATACTATCCATTATTGTAGCAACAATTTTTGTCGCTTGTCGCAAAGATGCTACCATATACCCTGACAAGCCTGCAGCGCAGCAAGGTGTCGCAATATTGGCGCATAAAGCCGGTGGCGGAGGTAACAACCCCTATCAGGAAAACACATTGCAGGCTGCTATTTACGGCTTTTCTCATTTGGATGGCATAGAAGTAGACATTCAGAAAAGCAGAGATGGCACACTGTGGCTGTACCACGATGAGGTGATTGAAAACAGCGATGGAAAAGACAAAAGAATACCCGGCCTTACTGACAATGAAATTAAAGCCATCATGAAACATCGCCAATTGACCCTCAATACCCTCGAAGAAATATTGGAATGGCAAACGGCATATAACAACACAGAAAAAATATCTTTGGACATTAAATCATGGCTACCAACGCGATTTTCAAATACGCAGGGTTACTTAGTAGAAGTGGCTGATGCGATTGGCGCATTGGCTAAAAAATACAATTGTGGCAATCGCCTTTTAGCTGAATGCGAAAACGCCACATGCCTAAAAAGATTGGAAGAAAAAGATGCAAGCATACAAACTTTTTTAACCACTTTTGGCGATTTTGACAAAGGCACTTACAGAGCACTAAAAGGAAACTTTAATGGCATTTCATTTAAATATCAGGATGGCAATTTAAGTGCAGAGCAAATTGAATTGTTGCATAAAAAAGGACTGCACATACAATTGTGGATCATTAATGATAGTAGCGGAATCGTAAAAGCAAAAAACTTGTTACCTGATTATATCCAAACAGATAATGTGAAATGGCAATAGATCCTATGAACAGTGTCTACAAAGCATTATACGCCTTGATGAATCGCGCACCTAAATTTTTATAGGGTGGTATGTAATCCTTGAATTGCGGATTGTCTTTTAACCGCGTTGTAATTTGTTTCCATACATCTACCCATACTATGTCTTTACCCAGTCGTATGGTCTCTGTAATTTCTTGTATCAATACAGAATTTACTGCCATTGTACCCACTTGTTTAGTACTGATGATTTGCACATCCATGGCATTTTCCATGGCCTTGCTAATATTCTGATAACCACCACAACTCCCTAATATGGCCACACGATTGCTATTGGTCATGTTGGCTAAAGTATTTTCAATGTAGTAACTATGACCGCGGTGCACAACAAAGTCAGGGAAACGTTTCTTCTTTTCGAACAGGCGATGCAAGTCCTCGCGTCCTGTAATTTCAGTAGCCGGCTTATTGGCATATATTTCCATTCGCTTGCCCTTTATGGATTTGAAAATAACATAAGTAGGAAAATCTTCGCGTTTGTACAATGTAGCAGGATATAGACCCAACCATGCATTGAAGGCTGCTTGCCCGTCTTCATCGTCAAAGAAAAAATGTTGTTGTACATGCAAACTGTCAGGGAATAATTCTGCACTGCTCACACGGTCGAGGTTTGGAATGTCGAATGAGTAAGTACTGCTGAAAGTTTCGGGTGTCCCACCTGTTAGTTTTAACAGCAAACCGTAAATTTTAATACCGTGATCATTACCTGTAAGCAAGGTGTTTCTATACTCACTTTCAATAACGGATTTAAACAGATTTTTTATTTTCTCATTCTCTAAACTGCCGTAAGTATCTGCCACATCAACTGCAGGACCAAGATTGCCTCCATAATTATATAAACCACCTGCAAAGCGAGTAATAATGGCAGTGGCCTGACTATCATTCATGGTACTGAAAAAATCATCAAGCTTGTTGTAGCCTGCACATTGTTTAATGAATATTCGAAAACGATTGAAATTGCTTTTTTCTAAAAAATAATAGCCTGATGTTTCTTTGCGCTTTTCCATCATGCGCTTGTACATGCCCAAAAATGAAGAGGTAAATATTTCTTCAGGACTGTAAACGATGGCTGTATAAATTTCAACTGCATTGTCTTTATCAATTGGGGCAAACCTAACCGGCTCTTTATCCTCGTGACGCATATTAATTTCTACTACGCGTTCCATGCTAAGGGTTTGCAATTCCTTATCGACAGTGTAGTTAGCTAGTATATTTGTGGTTTTACGCAAATCAATAAGCGCTTTGTAAAACAATACAGGATCTTTGCTGATGGTCTCAGCTTTTTTCATATCAATGCGTTTATAGTAAATAGGGTGCAACAATGCAAATGCCTTAGACTGCATACCATAGGTTTTGTAAATGTTATAAATCAGCTGAACGATAGTGTCCTTTGAACTCTTAAGTGCCCTATCGATGAGGTGATTGGTGCCGAAATACTGCTTAACAGCATTGGGGTCCGACTTAGCTACAGCGTTTACGACATCTGTTCCCAGAGGGCTGTATACCAAATTTTTAAATTTATTGAGCAAGTCTGTTGGATAAAACACTGCCACATGCTGCCAGTATTCGCGGGCATAGGTTTTAAGATTGATGAAATCTGAAATAACAATCCCTGATTTCAAATCCGTTTTCAGCAATTCCAATTCTTTTTTATCATTTCCTAATTTTATAATTTTATATACCAAATCAAATGCGTGTTGATTGGCCGTAAGGTGATACACAGATTGATGTTGAATGGTTTTCAGCATCTCTACCAATGCTTTGCGATTAGCTTCTAATACTGTAGGATTTAATTGGGCTATTTCAAGTTGCAACTTATCTACTAAATCAAAATAAATATGGTTGGCTACCTGATTCTGCTGATGATTGCCAATGGCAATACTTTTATCCTCGCTGCCATCTAATTTATCAATACGCACCTGCTCATCATCAATGAGTTTGGTGTAATCCGGCTTAATAGGTTGGGCCCTTTGAGCCGATGCTGCCGTGGAAATGCATGCAACTGCAATTGCTATCAGTATTTTATTAATCAATGGTTATAGGTTATTTTTCAAAAACAGTACCACAATTGTAATACACGGCAAAATGACCTAAAACAGGCCAACTTTCAAAATATTTTTTTACAACGGTGTACAATATTTGATAATTATGCCTTAATTGCAGTATCATAAATCATATCTTTATGAAAAAAACATTACTTTACATTCAAGCTTTAGCGCTGACAATAGTATTGCTGGGATCATGCAGAGCCCGATTTTACACCCCCAATCACCATCCTATGCCCTTGTTCAGAGAAAAGGGTGATTTTTTTGCAAATGCCAGTACTAATTTAGCAACCCGTATTGATCTAACAGGTGGTTATGCACTTACTGACAATTTGGGGCTTTATGCGGGTTATGGCGGCTCTACACTTTCAAACACATCAACTGACAGCATCAATAATACCAAAGAGAAAAGTAAATATGCCGGCAATATGTTTAATATGGGTATGGGGTATTTTTTGAACAGAAAGTCCAGTGAGGAGTTCCGCTTTGAAATATTTGGCGACATGGCCATTGGCAACTACCGCAACAGTTATTCAGGCAACGGTCCACTGAGATATTTAAACGGCAATTTTATCAGAATAGGCATTATGCCCAACATTGGCTATACCAGTTCAGAAAATGATTTGCACTTTGGCTATTCGATACGTCTTAGCAGTATTGCGTTTGCAAACGACAAGTACAATGATTCAGCATTTTGGAAAAATGATTTAGAGCGCCTAAAAAGAAGACCTAATTATGGCATGTTTGAACATGCGTTCACTTTTAGAATAGGTGGCGAACAGCTTAAATTTCAAGCGCAAATAGGGCTGCAACACGGTTTAAATTCGGATGAGTATGTAAACGCCATCCCATTTATAAACTTCACATTGTTGGCGGGCTTATGCTTCAACATCAACTTACTTGCAGGTAAATAATAAACACGCTATTTCAACAACTCCCATAAAATAATACCGGCACATACCGACACATTGAATGAATGCTTGGTGCCAAATTGGGGAATTTCTATGCAATGGTCGCACAAGGCAAGTACATCTTCGTTTACGCCATCCACTTCGTTGCCAAACACAATAGCTGTTTTTTGTGTTTTATCGGCTTTGAAATCCTGAAGCATTGTGCTGCCTTCAACCTGCTCAACAGCAATTAAAGTATAACCATCTGCTTTTAATTGTTTACATATAGCGGCTGTATCTGCTGCATGAGTCCAGGGTATGCTATTTTCAGCCCCTAAAGCTGTTTTATGAATATCGCGGTGCGGTGGTGTGCCGGTAATACCACCTAAATAAATATGTGACAGTCCAAACCCATCAGCACTGCGAAAAATACTGCCAACATTATTCAAACTTCTCACATTATCTAGCACCAAAACAAATGGGCGCTTTTCTGTTGATTGGTATTGATAAATTGTTAATCGGTTCAATTGGTGCATGCTTAACTTGCGGAACATTTTCTGAGGGTATTAATGGATGATAAAAATTGTGAAGAAGGAAGCCTAAAAACTTAATATGAGTGCAAAGATAACAGATAATCAGACACCGCTGATGAAGCAATATTTCGGGTTTAAACAAAAATACCCGGGTGCTTTATTGCTTTTTAGAGTGGGCGATTTTTATGAAACATTCGGTGAAGATGCCATAGCCGCTTCACAAATATTGGGCATAGTACTTACCAAACGTGGCGCGGGTAGTAGCAGTGAAATAGAATTAGCTGGTTTTCCTCACCACTCACTCGACAATTATTTGCCAAAATTAGTAAGAGCAGGTCAACGGGTGGCAATATGCGACCAACTCGAAGACCCTAAAACAGCCAAGGGCATCGTAAAACGCGGTGTAACAGAACTGGTAACTCCCGGAGTTGTTTATAACGACAAAGTACTTGATACAAGAACCAACAATTATTTAGCCGCTATTTACTTCAACGGCCCTATAGCGGGTTGTTCTTTTTTAGATATTTCAACAGGTGAATTTTTAGTAGCAGAAGGTTCGCTAGACTACATTGATAAATTGCTGAACAGTTTAAGACCCTCAGAAGTTATTCTGAGCAAACAACAAGCAGCGCTTTTCAAACAACTGACGGGTGATAAATTTTATCAATTCACAATAGATGACTGGGTATTTCAATCAGACTACACACAGGAGAAATTACTGTCGCACTTCGGCACTTCAACATTGAAAGGTTTTGGTATCAGCCATCTTGAGAATGCCATTATTGCTGCCGGCAGTTCGCTTTACTATCTCGAGCACAACCAACAAAGCAATATCAATCACATCAATACCATCAGTCGTATTGACGAGGATAATTATGTATGGTTTGATCAGTTTACCATTCGCAATCTTGAAATTTTATATCCAACTTATCAGGGTGGAAAATGTTTAGTAGATATACTCGACAAAACCATGACACCCATGGGCAGTCGCATGCTGAAAAAATGGATGGTATTACCTCTGAAAGAATTGCACGAGATCAATAACCGACTGAATACTGTTGAAATATTACTGCAACATCAGGAGGCTTTTGACAACATTGGCAACCAACTGAAACAATGTGGTGACGTAGAACGCATCATTTCAAAAATATCTTTATTGAGAGCCAATCCAAGAGAGGTTTTACAACTTGCAAAAGCTTTGGATTGTGTTAAGAACATCCGTTCGATTACTCAAAAATTGCCCGGCAGCGAAATGCTGATATTGAGCGAACAGTTGAATCCATGCCAGACCCTCATTGATAAAATTAACAGAGAAATAAAAGTGGATTCTCCCCTATTGGTGAATAAAGGTGGCGTTATTAACGATGGTGTGGATGAAGAGTTGGATGAATTGCGTGCATTGGCATTTAGCGGTAAAGATTATTTATTGGGCATTCAAAAAAGAGAAACTGAACGCACCGGTATTTCATCACTCAAAATAGCCTTTAACAGTGTATTCGGTTATTACCTCGAAGTAACCAATACCCATAAAGACAAGGTGCCTGGCGACTGGATTCGCAAACAAACACTCACCAATGCTGAGCGCTATATTACACAGGAACTGAAAACCTATGAAGAAAAAATATTGACTGCGGAAAGTAGAATTTTTGAAATAGAAAACAGGTTGTACAGCGAATTGCTGCAATACATGACCGGCTATATAACAGCAGTTCAGTTGAATAGTCAGCTATTGGCGCGTATCGACTGTTTAGTCAGTTTTGCTCAGGTATCGCAACAATACCAATACACCAAACCCATCATCAACGAAGGGTATGAATTAAATTTAAAAAACTGCAGACATCCTGTTATTGAACAACAGTTGAAAATTGATGATGCCTACATTCCTAATGATATTTTTCTGGATAAAGACAAGCAACGCATTGTTATTTTAACAGGACCTAACATGAGTGGTAAAAGCGCTGTACTGCGTCAAACTGCTTTGGCTGTACTAATGGGGCAGATTGGTTGTTTTGTTGCAGCAGATACCGCAGAATTCGGCCTAGTTGACAGAATCTACACCCGTGTAGGTGCCAGCGATAACATATCAGGTGGTGAGAGTACCTTTATGGTAGAGATGATAGAAACGGCCGGTATCCTGAATAACATCAGTGAAAGAAGTTTAATCCTGCTGGATGAAATTGGCCGAGGTACCAGCACTTTTGACGGTGTATCACTGGCATGGGCCATTGCTGAATTTTTAGGCAAACACCCTTATACCCCTAAAACTATTTTTGCAACACACTACCACGAGTTGAATGAATTAGAAAAAAATGTGCCTGGCATATGCAATTTCCATATCTCAATAAAAGAAACCAAAGATAAGATTTTATTTTTGCGCAAACTGGTGAAAGGTGGTAGCGAACACAGCTTTGGTATACATGTGGCAAAAATGGCCGGAGTACCAAAAACAGTATTGGACAGGGCTGAACAGATATTACAGGAGTTGGAAAAAGACCGTGCACAAATAAGCGGCAGAGATACTTTGAAAAACATCAAAGTACCCCAGTATCAACTCACCATGTTTGGTGTAAACGACCCACGTCTGGAAGATTTACACAAGCAACTAAAAGCACTGGAAGTAAATGCACTGACACCTATAGATGCCCTAATGAAGCTACACGAGTTGAAAAAGTTAGTGGAGTAAAAAAAGCATAACCCTTTATTTAGCATAACTTGCCATTGTATGGCAAAAATTCTTACAACTTTACTTATATGCTTTTATCTGATCAATGCAAAAGCATACAATGGGAACACCTCAACTTATGTAGAGATTCCATTTTATACAAATTACCTTTTTAATAAAGCTATTTTCAATTCAGCCTATGCGGGTTTCGAACGAAAATCATCTGTTACTTTACTTGGCAATTTCCAACACAATGGTCCGGATAGCCGAAATCGATTTGAATATTACCCTAACAATAGCAACTACCCACGGCCTTCTATTTCCAGCAATTTCAACAATATACAACTGAGCGGACAAACCGCATTCACCGTCAAAAAATCACAACTGGGCATCTCCTTACTTTTTAATAATCACGAGAGCAAATATGAATCGCGACAACAATTTCAACTGAATGAGGCCATGCATATTCCATTAAAAGAAGGGTACCTCAGCATAGGATTAGGTGGCACTTTATTTATGAACACATTCAGTGGCGACAGATTGAATCAAACCATTGACACCCCAAAATTTGACAAGATTTATAAAAATAATTTTTTAACGAGTCAAGTGGGTATCGCTTATATCAACAAAGACAAACATTTTTATGCAGGTATTGGCATCAATAATCTGTACACCAAACTACCTACTACAATTTATATCAAAGATCAATTATTGCTCAACATCTACCCTGCTACTATTTTCAATATTTCTGCAGGCAAAATCATTAAGCACAATGAAAAACTACAATCTCACATTAATGCCATATGCATGATGTACAATGGTGGTCCCGTTGTATCTGCAGATTATGCCATGCAATATAACAACCAGTTAAAAGTTGGCATCAATTACACTTCGAGTGAATTGTATGGTGAAAAAACAGGCGGTGCATCGTTGGGCTACACCTATAAGAAGATAGATATAAATTACGGCTTCAATATTTACCTGTCGCGAATAATGTCAGTTCTTTCAGGCATCCATCAGGTAGGCATTAATTACCGTTTTAATTAATCATCCGAATTAATATTAAATTTGTTCAATGAAAAACATCGTCCTGCTTCTTACAACCGTTTTTTCCCTAACCGCTTTTACTAGCCCTAATTCAAAGCCCATTCCATGTGGTAAATTTCAGGGGCACAACATTTACAAAGGTGAAAAAGGCGGATGCTTTTATCTTAAAACAAAGAAAAAAATAAAAGTGTACATCGACAAGAAACACTGTAAATGTTAATTAACTTATAGTTTCTGAACCCTTCCTGTAAAGCGTTGCTGACTGCTTTCGATTTGCAGCACATACACACCTTTACCCAGATAATCGAGCCCAGCAATCGTTAATTCACCTTCTGTTGCAGTTGTCATTTTTTCAAATACCACCTTTCCTGTTATGTCTGTAATTATTACTTTAACAGTTTCTGATATATCAGTTTTTAAATCGATTGTCAGATTTTGGGTAAATGGATTGGGGTAAGCTATAATTGTAGAAGGTAAGGCTAACGGAGAATAAACACCTGAATTTTGAAAAAGTAGAGAATCAGAAAGTGCCGACCAACAATTATCATCACCGGCCTGTACTTTATAATAACCACTTGGCTTAAATGATATTGTTTGGGTTGTTTCATTTAACAAAACCTGATTCCGGTACCAACGATATTGTTGCGCACTGATACTGCACTTCAAAACATCTCCCCCCATATTTAATACTTGAGGTTTATCGGGCACCGGCTTTACAGTAACATTTGTTATAGCTGACCAATCGCTGTAACAATTTGCAGTACCGGCTACCCTTACACGATAATTCCCACTTTTTAGTATCGTATCTGATTTAGTGGCTACACTGTCAGACCACCTATAAAATGACATATCATCCAAAGCTGTTAGCACTAATAGCTGCCCCTTGCAAATAGAAACACTGCCTGTAATATTCAGGGCAGGGCGGGCAGGTTTCATCTGAAGTATTGTATTAACTATATCAGATGGTGGGCTTGTGCAATTATTACTATCGATTACTTGTAATGAAAAATTTCCTGATGCATTTATTGTACGTGGATTTGAGATATTAAAATCGTTCCACAGATAAGATTTATAATTCACTATTGATTTTAAAATGATGCTATCCCCTGAACAGATTGGTGTGTTGCCGGAATAATTCAACAGTGGTTTAGGTGGTAATGGATGAACAATGACTTTAAAAGTATCGGAAGGAATACTATAGCAATTACCATCAGTCACCTGCAACAATAACAACTCCGCTTTATCTGTATAAACTGTCTGCTGTTTAACACCATTCGACCACAAATAGCCATTGACGAAAAATGGACCATTAAGTACAATAATTTGTCCTTTACAAATTTCATTAGTTCCGGTACTCGCTTTAATAATCGGTTTAGCCGGTTTATTAAATGCAGTTATAAGTACAGTATCACTGTTTTTACAACCATATGAATTAATAACAGTACCAATATAGTATCCTGAAGAATCAGTAACATACACAGATTTATTATAAAACACTTTTGCTTTTCCAACCCTCCTCCATTCATATTTAAGCGCTGTATCTGTGCCTGCAATCAGTGTAGCAAATGTATCACCTTTACAAAAAGTTTGACTGGGCCCCAATTCAAAAACCTTAGGTGTGACATTAAATGTTATCTTCATTGTATCTGTCGCTATGCAGTTATTGACATCTGTCATTTTAACCCATACATTTCGCTTTCCCATTCCAGGATTTTTATACGTAAGATTGGCATAACCAACAGTTGCACCGGTCGACCATTGGAATTTTGTAACCAAGCCTGTGAATTGAGCATATTTCAAATAGGCTTGATCCGCACATAA
Organism: Bacteroidota bacterium; assembly: GCA_040386935.1. Lineage (GTDB taxonomy): Bacteria > Bacteroidota > Bacteroidia > NS11-12g > UBA955 > JABMMZ01. Next base: position 31,625 of record JAZKEQ010000004.1, read on the forward strand.
TATTGTATCTCTCCCAAGACTCACTGTTGGCGGATTGGCGATACAAGGCTCAATAGTACCAATTCGCTCGATATCTGATGATGACAAACAAGTATCAAATACAGCAACAGATGCAATATCAATGGTATCATCCTCCTGATTGTCATCTGCAAAAAACAATATTTTAGGTGTTAAGGCAAAACGGTCATCTATATCTTGTGTATCACCTTCTAACACCAATGTTCCGTTGATATAATATCTGTAAAAATGTCCGTTATTAACAGAAATAACCAAGCGATACCACTTATTAGGTGCAATTGAATCCTTGGTATAACTTGTAGCAGCCACACCTATCCTACCGGGATTTGATCCATCAGCCGGTCGAATAAAACATTCCCCATCATTTGTATTCAATGAATCAGTTTGAAAAAAGGTATGCCATTTTTTGAAACTCAATACCTTAAAATCAAACATCAACGTATAGCGATTAACAGAATCACCTCCCCCATTAGGGGCCATGTTATGATTGCATTTGTAATAATTCCCTATTGTCATTCGTATAGCTGTGTCGCCATAAGCAGGACCTGTTACCCTTTGATGGGTACCAATAAGCGAAAGTGGATAACCAACAGTCGCTTTTGTTAAATTATTTTTATCCTGAAACTTCCAATACCCTTTCAAATGGGGCCATTCATTGGGATTTAAATCCTGAGCTTGTGAATGAAGTGACAGACATAGCGCTAGCAGGGTAAGACAAAAATGTCTCCAACTACTAATTTGAAAGATTTTTTTCATGAGAACTTGGAAATTAATTCTTCAAATATATTTAAATAACAATAAAAACCCCGATTATTTCTAATCGGGGTTGTCAATATTTTACAATACTCTTAAAGTAAATCGAAAGAAAACTTGTGTTTCACTTCATCACCATCCTTCAGCTCAACATTGTATTTCCCTTTTTTAAAACCACCTTCCTGGGTATAATTTTTCTTGATATTTTTTGCCGTGCCATCAAAAGTGACCTTTTCTTCAATAGTAAATACATCTTCACTATTGCGCAGTGTTTTGGTATCCTTACTCAATACTATTTTATCAGGATCTATGACGCGAACAGTATAGGTTTTCTCGATTTTTTTATCGGTGAGTTTGTTGTCAAGGACATCAAATGATATCACTAATTTTTCAACTTTTTTAGCTTTGTAAATTGGCGTTTGAATGCCTTTTTTGGTATACATGGGCACCACAGAAACCGGCCCGACACTTGGCTCTGCTCCTATCGTTACTTTATTAGTTAACTGCTCATTTGAAGAACTCAAACTATTAATTGTTTCTTCTTTCAAAGCCAGTTGCTTTCTGTATTCTTCATTCTCAAGTAACAGTGTCTGCAATTTACTTTTGAATTCGGTATTTTCCATGGCCATGCGACTGATGCTATCTTTCAGAGCTCGCAGTTTCTTAGACCCGCCTCCACCGCCTATCTGAGCGCGCAATGAGGCTATTTTACTTTCTTTTTCAGCCAGAATTTGTTTCAGACTGTCGTTTTCAGATTGATAAAGGGCTATTTCAGTTCTTAGAGAAGCAATACTGGCTTCCTCTGCGGCCAGCATGTTGTACAAACTATCTTTAAGCAAATTCACTGATTTCAATGAATCCAGTTTGCTGGTGGCTATAGCAGTAGCGGTTTTTTCTTTGTTCCACAGCCAGAAATTGGCGGCTGCTGACCCTCCAAGCAGAAGGCATAAGAGCACAAGCACTACAGCTCTACCCTTTGATTTTTGTTTTACAGGTTCGGTGTTTAGTTCTTCCATAATAAGTAATGTTACAGCAAGTTATTGCGTAGCAAACTTAATAATTCTGACGGACTTATACCAATTTGCTTTACTCTGAGTCGTTTTTTGGTTAAAATACCGGTTGGATAACGCTCTATAAAAAGTGCCTCATTGATTTTAGCAGTCGAGAAACCAATGAGCCATGATATATCGCTGTTGCGTTTCATAATCTGCAATTGTTTGGGTTTTTCACCGTAGTTCAGCGTTATCAGATTGATCTTATTTCCAAATGAATCCTGAATGGTGCGGAGCGCTGCTGTATCTTCAGCAAAACCTGCTTCACCAAAACGCCAAACATAGATGTAAGTCGGTTTCTTTTTGAATTTCCTGATGCTAATGGGCTTCTTATCTTTTTCAGTTGTATTGAACTTAAATTTCTTCAGTTTTGCCCCTACGACTAAAGCATTTTTAATTTTAGCATCGGGGTTATAGCTCAGGTCGATAAAATTACCAAGCGGATCAATTGATTTGATATCGTAGTGCTTGCCATTTTTCTCAAAATAGAAAGACTTACTACCTTTCATCACAGTCAATTTATTATCGGGTAATATATCTTTTTTATAATCGCCTAAAATCAGGGCATCGGTGCCATTATCATCATATAAGCCATTGCAATTGGCATCTTTTATAGCCAACCTGAAACTGTCATTCCCATTTTTATAATCACCGGCCTTTACATTTAGTCTTTCTTCTTTAAATGAGAAAAATGCACCTGCAAATTTTTTCTTACCACTACTTTCCGCATAATAATCATCGAGCATGGCCAAGTATTTTGTATTGTAATTAAAGGGAAAGCGACTGATGCGCACAGTGTAGGTTGCTCCCGGATGGTTAGGATTCATCATTTTAATATCTTTATATTTGGTATTGAAATAAAAAGTATCAGGTGCTCCGTCATCTGTAAAATCGAGGTTGTAATTCTTATCGAACCACAAGTGGCAAGGTCTATCATTTCGTGTATTATTGGTAACAATGGCCATCATGTATCCGGGCAATTGCGAATGATTGGCCACCCCTCCAAAAAAGAAATAAGCGTAATCTGTATCTTGCACACCATGCAAATTTGGAAGTTTTGCTGTGAAATAATTAGGCTTCGACTTGGTTTCAAGACCATTCAAGACAGGATCTTCAAAAGGCTGCCCGGTGTAGTGGTAAACAGCTATAATGGCCTGCAATTTTCTTGCCTTCTCATCATTGGCCTGATGAGGCAAATTCACTCTTTCTGTTTGTGCGGTTAATGCAACATGTGACAATATAAATGTTGCAGCAATTAATAACTGTTTGATAGGCTTCAAGGTTAATCGTTTCGTCTTAAAAAAATTGATATAAAGTAAAGTAAATTGGCAAGGGCTCCTAAAGCGCTAACAACATAGGTCAATGCCGCCCATTTAAGTGCATCTTTCGACCCGTCATACTCACCCTGAGTAACAATGCCTTTTTCCTGCATCCATGCCAAAGCGCGTCTGCTTGCATCTATTTCAACCGGCAGGGTAATCATGGCGAATAATGTAATAAAGATATTGGCAACTATCAGTATCATCAACAATGTCATGCCTAACGCATTGCCACTAAAGAGTAGAAATCCGCCCGTCATCAGCATGATCATATTAGCAAAACTCATGATGGTTGAAGAAATATTGACTAATGGCACTAGTTTACTCCTTAAGCCCAACCATGCATAGGCTTCAGCATGTTGAACAGCATGTCCGCATTCGTGAGCCGCAACGGCAGCGGCTGCAGCATTGCGCTGACTGTATACAGCACTGCTTAGGTTCACTGTTTTAGTCAATGGATTATAATGGTCGGTTAATTCACCATCTACATGTGTAATTTTAACATCACTAATACCGTGATCAGACAGCATGCGTGCTGCAATTTCCGCTCCACTCATATTATTTCTCAGACTAATTTGAGAATACTGTTTGAACTTGCGTTTCAGCTTACTACTCACTACTAAGCTGATGACCATAACGACCAACCCTATTAACAAAAACCCAATCATAGTTTTATTTGCTTAATATTTTAACAATGACAATGATGATGCCAACCAGAAACATGAGTATAGAAATCCTATTGATGCCGTGCATCATTTTTAGATAACTTTTATTTTCACCCTCTTTACCATATTCAGGTTGTTTTTTAAATGTGATATAACTCCAAATTTTCTTAAACATAATATATAGGTTACAAAATTTATTCCGATTTATAGGCTGACGATATGGCATACTATCATTAAAGCCACCTTCTCATCTATATATCAGATTATTAATATAAACTATTGCCATAACTTTCTTATAATTGCCCCCTTTAAATATAACATATAATATGATACCATCTTTTTTCCATCACAACGATTTTTTCATTGACGAGAAAGTTCAATTCATGAAGTTTGAAAACGAATACAAAGTATTCAACAATGAAGGTGCTCAAATCGGGTTTATCGGTCAGAAGTTAACTGCGGGTCAAAAAGTACTGAGACTGTTATTGAACAAATCAATGCTGCCTTTTCACATGCGGATAGTTGATATGGAAGGCAATACCCTTGTAAACATAAAACGTGGTTGGGTTTTCTGGATGTCAAAAATTGAAATATCGGATTCAAATGATACAACAATTGGATTTATCAAACAGAAATTCAAATTTCTTAAACCTGAATTCAATCTGCTGGATACCAACGAACAGTTAATTGGAAAAATCAGTGGCGACTGGAGAGCTTGGAATTTCAGCATCACCAATACCAGTGGTGAACAAGTGGGTACTATTTCAAAAAAATGGGCCGGTATTGCTAAAGAACTTTTCACAAGTGCCGACAAATACAATGTATCTATACATCCTGATTATCAGGAAAACGAGCACAAGATGGTATTATTATCAGCCGCTATTACCATCGACATGGTATTAAAAGAGCAGAAATAATCCATATAACTACATTTAGTTAAATCAATCATTGTTTTACCCTCAACAGCGGGTTATAATTTCCTTTTTTACATTTCTTTTAATAATCAGTCGTTTGCTAAACAATTAACAACAAATTAGCAATCGACTGATTTTCTTTTATTTGCATTTTTTAGCTTATTTTCAGATTAAAATCAACTTAAAATTTATTTGATTGATTTTCAGTATTTTAACAATCAATAAGTATAATTACGCATTTGCAATTATCAACACGTAAACACTCTGCTAATTATACACTTAGCTCAACCTAAAGGCTTACAACAGTAAGTATTAGAGCTTAATTGCAACTATACCTAAATCGAGTAAATAATACTAGATTTTTACACAAATGTGAATAAAGTAGTATGTTATACTCAATTTTTTTCCACATATTTGTACCGAAACTAAAATTGGAAACGCTTATTAATCTTTTGTCATCTACTAGCAAGTCTAGTTTTGACCTTTTTTCAAGCAGCGGAAAAAAGATCACCATTAACTTTGGAATTCCGAAGTTATTTATCCCCCTATTTATTCTTTTTAACCGTATTGATATACGAAATGGCTTTGGTTTTGGTTTTTTATTCTTCCCTTCCAATGTCAGACACAATTGCGTTGTCGTGCGTCACGCCAACTCATTAAAAACTACAACCTATACAGTACCAAATTCTATAACTCTCACGCCAACTAAAAATTTAATGTTACAACAATGGAAGATTTTTCAAAAAAGCTGATAGTTGAGATTTGGGACAACCATGTTCTTGCCAATGAAATAAAAATTGACGAGAATGGTGTAACGATGAATAACATCGATAGCAATCGCCTTGACTCTATAGAGGTGATAAAAGTCATTATTCGCGATTTCCTTAACCAAGACATTGCCCTACAGGAATTTAAAGGTGCAATGGATATGATTAACAGACACCATAACCTTTGGAATTTTAGTGCCAAAATGGGTCAAATGTATTTCAATCAGTTATTGAAATCAGGAGAAAATGACATCGATCAATTGGCCACCCTGCTAAAAAAAGTTATTTCGGAGCCTGCTGACTTAAAAGATGCCCTGCAAAAAATAGCAGAATTGGAAAAATACACCAATGCTATTTATGCAAAAGCTGAAGACAAAAGAAAAGTACCTTACCCCGGTAGCGTTGGTTACTTTCTTTCTTATTTCTGGCAAGTACACGACAATAAAAAATGGCCGATTATGTACAGCTCACTTATCAATGCTTTCAGAGAGCTTGGTTTGTGGAAAGAACTTAAAACCCAAAAGGAAAACTACGAGCAGTTTTTTACCTCAAATAACATTATCCGCGATTTAATTAAAGAATCAAAAGGTATTGAGGTTTCGAACTGGGATATAGAACACGTTTACTGGAATTATAAATACTCTACGCCTTTTACTATTTCTACCGGCAGCTCTTTTACAAGCGAAAATTTCTATGTGCCTAAAATGGAGGATGCTAACAGCCAGGCGACTGCAGTTAAACAACAAGAGTACCAAAGTGTTCCGGTTGTAGCAACTTTCGACCTCAATGATTATTTGATTCCTAAAGTTTCTCGCTTATTAAATATCACTGAAAATGAGGAACAGGAAAGCACTCAGGAAACTTATAGAAATATTGTCATAGAATCTTTCAGACAACTTGATTTTGAAGCTGAAATATTGCAACAAAACAAAAGAAAGAATCCTTATGCCATTATTAAATCGAGAGAGGAAAATGTGGCATTTATCATTGATGCCAATACCAGCAGCAAAGGTTATTTTGAAAATACAGACGACCGAGCATTGAAAGAATCCATTAACGATTATTGCAAGGAACTGAGACGCGAAGGTTATAAAAAAGTTGGTTTTATTTTGGTATCTCACCATTTTGAAAGCAACAACGAGCCATTCATCAATTACATCAACTGGCACACTGATATCAAAAAACTATTATTATTAAGCTCAGAGGCTTTATTATACCTTCTTGCTTATAAAAACAAAGATAAACTGAGACTTGAAATGGTAATAGAAAACCTTGCTAAGTTGAATTATCTGGCCAATGCCAAAGACATCATTGAGGAATTTGAACCTCAGGTGCTTGAGCTTACAGCTTAATACCTTTTATTTTTTACCCTTCTCTTACCATTATCACTGTATTATTCCATACACCTACATCTGCTGTTAGTTAGCATCTTCTCCTTATAGCCAATTCTTTATTTCCAGAATACCCTTCTTACAAGCCAATACAAAGTTATTGCATAAAAAAAGCATCCCTAAGTATGGGATGCTTTTAAATATTAGATCATTTGATGATTACACACCAACATCGTGGTGAGCACTTTCTTCAAGATAAGGATGTTTCACCGGTATTAAACCGCGTTTACTCAATGCTGTCAGTACCCAATAAATAAAGATACCTGCAAATGTAAGTGTCATACCGATTTCTAATGGACCGATACCGGCACTTTTATCGATAGTACCCGGCATAAACATTAGATACAAATCGTTCCAGTGACCAATCAGAATAACAATGGCTACGAAGGTTAATACTTTCGGATTGCGTTTGTTGTTTCTTGTCATCAATACAAGGAAAGGGATCAGGAAGTTCAACACCAAGTTTACAAAGAAATTAATCTTGAATGGCATTTCCCAACGCTTGTAGTAGTAAATAGATTCTTCAGGAATATTTGCATACCAGATCAATAAGAACTGAGACACCCACAGGTAAGTCCAGAAAATAGAGAATGCAAACATGAATTTACCTAAGTCATGTACGTGTTCATCTGTTACGTGTTGCAGGTAACCATTGCGTTTCAGGTACAATACAAACAATGCAATGATTGAAATACAACTTACCCAACCTGTAGCGAAGTTATAGATAGAGAAGATGGTACTGTACCAGTGTGCATCTACTGCCATGGTAACAACCCACGATAAGATTGATAATGAGAAACCGAAAACAAAGGTAAATGCTGCTGAATAACGGATAGATTTATTAAAGAATGTTAATCCACCTTCGGTATCTTCTTTATATGACATTCCTCTTAATTTTCTTCCAAACAAATACCAGATAATCGGAATAGAGATTAAGAAACCATAAGCCATTTTAGAGTTTAGGAACCAGCTTTTGTTATCCAATATGGCATCAAAACCGGCATCCCCTTTTTTCAAATGTAAACTTTCATAATTCATCCAATGGTAAATGTCTTTACCGCTCAAAATAAATACAATTAATATAACAACTGCACCTACTGGAATGAATGTACTCATTGCTTGCGGGATACGCAATAACTGAGTGGCCCAACCTGCATTAGCAATGTATTGTAAAGCAAAGAAAAACAATCCGCAAATAGCAATTAACAGCACAAAGTAACCGTTCAATAATAGGTTCACATATATTCTGGTATACCACGGTTTAGCGTGTTCTTCAACTACCGGATGCATTAGTTCGTTATTGTGTAAAGTATCAACACCAACCAATGTCATGCTGCTATGAGCAATGGCGTGGTCGTCATGATTTTCATGTAACCCTTCGGCCGCTGCTTCGTGGTGAGCTTCAGTTGATTCCATTGTATGCATAGTTGCAGTATCTGTAGCATGAGTTGCTACTTCGCCTGACTGAGCTTCAGTGTGTTTATTTGCTCCGTGCGCATCATGGTGATGAGCATCTTTAGGAATCATTACAATACCAATGATTGTCAAGATAACCCCTACAACAATCAATGCATAACAAAGTTTCTTTGTTTTAGATGCAAAGGTGTATTGTTCCTGGTGAATATGTATTTCGTGTCCGTGACCCATGTTGATTGATTATTTTGAATGTGTGTGATTCTCTTTTTCCTTTTTTCCTTCTTTTACTACTTCGGGTGCAACTACAGGAGTTGCTGCTACTGCTTCTGTTGCTGCTGGTTTTTCAACCGGAGCTACAGCTGCAGGGATATTGTTCAAACTATCCATCATGCTCAAACGTTTTACGTATGAAATAACGGCCCATCTGTCGCGTGGGGTTAATGCTGATGCATAACTACCCATATTGTTTTTACCGTAAGTTATTACGTGGTAGATTTTACCTACAGGCAAGTCTTTCACATATTTATCTTGGTAATTCGCCCAGCTTGGTTTTAATGTTGATTGTTTAGATGATACTGAACCATCATTACCACCATTTTCACCGTGACATACTGCACAGTAAATGCCGTATAATCTTTGACCTTCTGCTTGTTCAGCAAAAGATAAATCAGTTGGCATCTGAAGTGCCGCTCCGGCTGCTTCATATCCTTCAGGTGTGTTATCAAATGCGTATTTATAATCCAATTGACCTTCTGCAACTGAACCTGTAGCAGGTTCACGCATCGACATGAAATAAGGATTATAGCGGTATTTATTGCTATCAGAAAACTGGGTAAATGGTTCGTACCCTTTTGAATAGTACATATCAGGTGCATACTCAATACCGGTATCATTTCCGCCTGATTTCCACCAGCAAGATGAAAGACAGGTTACAACCGCGGCACCCATTACTATAAATATATTTTGCTTCATTGACGTATTTAAATGTTTTTTATGCTTCAACTTTATTTGCCTGTCCTATCACTACATCTTCGAAATCTTCGTAACCGTGATTGGTTCTTTCTTTTACTTCTACAGCACCACCGTTGTACAGCATGCCACTTAGTTCACCTTTGTTGACAATATCATTGTCGGTAGCGATGGCGATTACCATTCTGTCATCCGTTTGACGCAAGTCAACTCTCTGAGCAGGTAATTTACCATGAATCATTCTGTTTCTTATAAAGAATAGGATGGCGATACCAAAAGCAGTGCACAATACGCTTAATTCAAATATTACAGGCACCCAACTCACCCCGATTTGAGGTTTGTTACCGATAATCATCGGCCAATCGTACACCATCATGTAATACTCCATAGAGATGGCCAGTGAAAAACCGATACAGCCGCAAATAAATGCACCAACCGGCAACAACGAACGCTTTAATCCCATGGCTTTTTCTATACCGTGAATTGGAAATGGAGAATAACAATCGATGATTTTTGCACCTTTTGCATTCACCTTTGCTACGGTTTCCAGAAACTTGTCAGGATTTTCGAAAATCCCGAACATTACTGTTTTGTTTCTGTCTAATAATAAATTTTTATCTAGCATTGAATTCGTTTTAAAATTGATTATTCCCTGTTTTTCAAAATACTCTTAACCTCTGACATATTGATTACCGGAAGGAACTTGCTGAACAGGAAGAAGCAAGTAAAGAACAAACCGAATGTACCAAGGAATATACCGATCTCTACAATTGTTGGTGAGTACATAACCCAACCTGATGGCAGATATTCTCTGTGCAATGATGTAACGATAATTACAAAACGCTCGAACCACATACCAACGTTTACAACGATTGATAACATGAAGATGAACCACGGTGTAGTTCTGGCCCACTTGAACCAGAATACCTGAGGTGCAATCAGGTTACAAGTCATCATACTCCAGTAAGCCCACCAGTATGGACCTGTTGCTCTGTTGATGAAAGCGTATTGCTCGTATTCAACACCTGAGTAAGCTGCTACGAAAAACTCAGTAATGTATGCAAGACCAACCATGGTACCTGTCAACATGACTACTTTACACATTGCCTCCAGGTGACCAATGGTAATAAAGTCCTGATAGTTCATCACCTTACGGGCAATAACCAACAGTGTCAATACCATACCGAAACCTGAGAAGATAGCACCCGCAACGAAATACGGAGGGAAGATGGTGGTGTGCCAACCCGGTACAACCGAAGTAGCAAAGTCCATAGATACAATCGTGTGAACCGATAATACCAGCGGAGTAGAAATACCTGCCAATACTAACGATACAACTTCGTATCTGTTCCAGGTTCTTACTGAACCTGTCCATCCCATTGAAAAGAAATTATACCAGAATTTTCTTCCGGCTGTTGTTGCTCTGTCTCTTACTGTTGCAATATCCGGAATTAAACCAAGATACCAGAATACCAATGATACAGAGAAATATGTTGAAATCGCGAATACGTCCCACAATAACGGTGAGTGGAAATTCAACCACAATGAACCGAAGGCGTTTGGCAGAGGCAAAGCCCAATACATACCTACCCATAAACGACCCATGTGGAACAATGGAAATATCGCTGCGCACATTACCGCAAAAATTGTCATCGCTTCTGCTGAACGGTTGATTGACATCCTCCATTTCTGACGGAACAATAACAAGATCGCAGAAATCAAAGTACCAGCGTGACCGATACCTACCCAAAATACGAAGTTGGTGATATCCCAACCCCATTGTACTGTTTTATTTAAACCCCAGGTACCAATACCAAATAACATGGTGATGGTAAGTGTTAATGCCAATATTCCAAGAAAAATGGCCGCTAATGTGAAACCAACCTTCCATGAAGTTGTTGGTTTGTTTTCAATAGGACGGCAAATTTCGGTAGTAACATCGTGAAGGGTCTTGTCGCCTGTTACCAGTTGTGGCCTTATAATTGAATCGTGAATCATTATGGTTATTTTATAAGTTGAGGTTAAATTATGCTGTTGTTTCTTCTACGTTTCTTACTTTAGTCAGGTATTTAACGGCTGTTTGAGTATTCAATTCTTCCAATACACGGTAAGAACGCTCATTTTTAAACAGTTTTGCAATTTCACTGTTAGGATCGTTTACATCACCGAATACGATAGCACCTGCAGGGCATGAACGCTGACAAGCAGTTTTCACATCATTACCACCTAATTGTTTGCGCTCTCTTTTAGCTTTGATTTTAGCAGACTGAATGCTTTGAACACACATACTGCATTTTTCCATTACCCCTCTGGTACGAACAGTTACATCAGGATTGATGACCATTTTACCCAAATCATTGTTGAAGTGGAAATCAAATTTATCGTTGTCGTTATAACGGAACCAGTTGAATCTTCTTACTTTATAAGGGCAGTTGTTTGCGCAATATTTAGTACCGATACAACGGTTGTAAGTCATTTGGTTGATACCTTCGCTACTGTGAGTAGTGGCCAATACCGGACAAACTGTTTCGCATGGTGCTTGACCGCAATGTTGACACATCATCGGCTGGTGAACCACTTTCACATTTTCCCAGTGCAGGAATTGTGCATCTTTATTTTTAGCTTCCAGTTTATCTACTGCTTCAAGACCTGTTTCTTTGGTAATGTTTTTACCTTCATAGTCTCTTGACAGGAATAATTCTTTCGTGTAATCCACATTGTTGCGGTTTTCGAAAGTGAAATATCTGTCAATACGAATCCAGTGCATTTCTCTTCTTCTGCGCACTTCTTCACGACCAACTACAGGCACGTTGTTTTCGATACTGCAACTTACCACACATGATCCGCAACCGGTACATGAGTTTAAGTCGATGGCCATAGCCCAGTGATGATTCGGTGCACCTTCTTTTTTGTACTCTTTGGTTTCCCATAAAGTATATAAGTGTGGCGCAGGTTTATTATTACCGGCTGTAGGGTCTTTGTGATATTTATCAAAAGTAGTTTCTCTTACCAGATCTCTGCCTTCAATTGAATGGTGAGTCTGAGTTTGAGCCAATACATATTTAGCTTCTGATTTTACTATTTTAACACCATTGATAACCAGGTTTTGTGTACCGTTTTGAGTTGATACAAATGGGAATGCGTTTTGTCCGATTGACTCAAACAAACCTTTCTGACCCAATTTACCTTTACGGCCATAACCCAATGCAATTCCTGCGGTCATATTGCTTTGACCCGGTTGAATGTAAACCGGCATATCTTTCAATGTGTTGTTACCAACTGTTACATTTACTGTATCACCGTTTTCAATTCCTTGACTCATTGCAAAAGCTTTAGGCAATGACACATAGTTATCCCAAGTTACTTTACTCATTGGATCAGGCATTTCCTGAACCCAAGGGTTGTTGTTCAATGCACCATCTTTTACTGAAATGTTTTGATACAGGATCAAATCCATTGCATCTTTTTTGCCAATTGTTTTTTCAAGATCAGCTACAATTGAATTCAATGCAACACTGAATGCCGGAACTGTAGTGGCTTTACTTGGCATAATGTGAACACCATCATGCAATACTTTATTGAATGCCTCATCACCAACAATACCCATAGCAGCCCAAAGATTGCGCATATACAAGTAGTACATGTCTACATCTTTGTTCTGATTCAATATTTCTTTATTGGTAAATGGATCTTTTGATTTATCAACCACTACACCTGCCCAAACCAATAATGATTCCTGAGCCTGACGGGTATCAAATACAGGAGTGATTGTTGGTTGCATGAAGTGATAAGAACCTGCTAAAGGTTCTGAATCTCCCCATGATTCCAGGTAGTGATTATCAGTAGCAATGTACTGACATTCTAAAGCTGTTTCATCTGCAGTAGTAGCAAACGATACTGACAATTTTGTTTTCTTAATACCTGCTGCAATTGCTGCTGATGAAGCTGAGTTATAAACCGGATTAGTATTCCAGAAAATAACACCTTGGTAAGCGCCATTGCTCAAGTCGGTCGTGAACTGAGCGAACTCAGCATCGATGCCTTTGTATTGGTTAGAATGATTATCTAAATCGATTGTTGTGCCATAGTTGGTCAACAATATATTGATACCATTGATAACAGTTTGTATTTTAGGATCGTTTGAACCTGAAATAACCAAGCTGCTTCCTTTCTCGTTCCACAATGCATCAGCAGATTGTTTAATAGCACCACCGGCTAATTCTCCGGTTTGTACCATCGGCAATTGCGCAACACCTGCTTTTTGAGCCAATGCGTTATATAAAGCAGTTACATAAATAGCTTCCTGAGAAGATTTCATCGGGAATCTGTAATCTGCATTAGTACCTGACAGTGAAAGATTGCTCTCAAACTGAATGGTTCTTGACATTTTATTGTTGCCTTCTACTTTTCTAGCGGCAGCCCAACCGTTTGTGTATTCAGTTGATGATAACCAAGTACCCAGATAGTCAGCGCCAAAACTTACAACAACCATCGCTTTCTCGAAACGGTAAGTAGGTACTACCTGTTTACCGAATGAATCGCGGTTAGCTTGTAGTATACCACTGTAGCTTACTGCATCCTGAGTAACGTGAACGGTATTGGTGTATTTTGTTTTGAAATCATTGATAACTGACAATGATGAAGGGCTGTGAATAGTAGGTGTAACAATTGCTATTTTACCACCTGCTGCCTGAATTTCAGTTAATTTTTTTGTAACCTCTGCATCTATTTTAGACCACTCAAGGATATCAAATTTTTCTTTTGAATCTTTATTAGGACGTGCTGGACCGGCCAATCTTTCAGTGTCATAAAGACTTAATACTGAAGCCTGACCTGTAGCACACAATGCGCCTTTAGATACCGGTGAATGGTAATTGCCGTCAATTTTAATCGGGCGACCTTCTCTTGTTTTTACATTAATACCGCAACCTACTGAGCAGATACCGCAAGTAGAGTTATAGTAGTTGGCAACACCAGGTGTAATCTCTTCCGGTTTTACCAGGTAAGGAATTACGTTTCTAACCGGAGTTTTATTACATGCAGCCAATGAAACTGCAGCAACGCTAAATCCGAAAAACTTCAGAAAATCTCTTCTATTAGAACTTAATCCTAAAGTTTCGTTTTCTGCAAACACTTCGTCCAAAGGAAGGGCCTCATTGAATTCATTCTTTTGAGCAGCAAGAAATTCTTTAGTTCTCAGTAACTCCTCTTCGCCTTTCCAATATAATTGTTTATTCGCCATTTGTATTTGTTAGCCTGATTTTAATTGATTAATAGTGACATTTAGAACATTCAAGCGCACCGTTTTGTGCGGCAGTGACATTGATTTTACCTTCTTTAGTGTAGTACTTGCTGTAAGGTGAATTTGCATTGCCTTTTTCAGCTTTGATTTTAGCGTGTAACTCTTCGTAGTAAGGATTATTTTCTACATCGATATTGCTTTCTCTGTGGCAATTGATACACCAGCCCATTTGCAGGGTTGAGTATTGTTCAACTACTGCCATTTCCTGAATAGGACCGTGACAGGTTTGACAGCTTAATTGCGCACCTTTAACGTGCATACTGTGATTAAATACCGCATGATCCGGCAGGTTGTGAATACGCACCCATTTAATTGGTTGAGGATTTGGACCGTATTGCTCACCGTTTGGTTTTTCCGGATCGTAATCCATAGCAGCGTATATCTTTTTGATTTCAGGTGAAATTTCACCATTATATTTATCTCTTGCCTGAACGCCTTTATGACAATTCATACAGGTATTAAGACCAGGAATACTTGCCTGTTTTGACTTTTCAGTTGTGGTATGGCAATATTTACAATCGATTTTGTACTCACCTGCGTGAATTTTGTGAGAGAATTTAATTGGCTGCTCAGGTGCGTAACCTTGTTGAACAGCAATTTCAGTTACACCGAATATAAAGCCATAAGTTGCTAAACCACCTAGAATCAGTACTGTAAGCAATAATTTAACAATAGTAGGGTTACTTCTTTTCTTTAATTCAGCAATTTTCTTTTGGAAATTGGTAGGCTCTTCAGCTTCTTCCGGTTCGTCTAATGCATTGGCCGTTGCTTTTAATGAATTCTTAGTTTTTCTTAAAATCAATAATACAACAATCAAAACAACAATTAGGAACAACAAGATATAAAGTGTGCTGTCGGTAAAGAAACCACCTTGAGGTGTACCACCCACTGGTGGTGTTGGTGGAGCTGCAGGTGTCCATTCTTTGAAATAAGTGATGATGGTTTTTACTTCAGCTTCACTCAGGTTTTCAAATACGTTCATTGACGCTTGACCATTATTATTGAAAACAGCAATCGCTTCTTTATCTCCGCTAGCTCTCAGCTTTTCGTTGTTTCTAATCCACTTTACCAACCATTCTTCGCTGCTGTGTCTACCAACAACGCCTTGTAAAGCAGGACCAACACCTTTGGAACTCATGCTGTGACATGAAGTACAATTGGCTTTGAATAGTGCTTCACCCTTGGAAGCCTCTGGTCCCAATGGTTTGCCTGCCGGCTGAGCGGATAAATTGAGATTCAGAAAAAGTAAAAAAGCAATAAGGAAAGATTTTACTTGCATGTGACTTTTATTTCGGTTTTTAACCATGTGTTTATGACTGAAAAATGACATTTCTAATGAGTCCGCAAATATATCAATGAATATCTCAATGTTAAAATATTTTATACACATAAATTTAATTTAGAATTATTCTATATAAATTTTATATGTTACTGATTATTTGCTTAATATAAAGTTAAAATAATTTGTAGTAAAATTATGATTGTTTAAAGAAAAAGTATTAATGAACCAACACTTTTTCAGTGAATATTTGATCGCCTTGTTGAATATTAACGAGATAAACACCTGCTGTTAAATCATTGAAAGCGTAGTGAAACAATCCTGTTTCATCAATAGTGCCCGCTACTATTTCTTTTCCTGTAATATCGAACATTGAGATGGTTGCATCAGCTCTTCCGGCTACTGTAAAGCCCTCAGCTACATGACTGAATACATAAGGTTTATCAACTGATCTGATTCCTGTACCGGTATTCGGTGTAAATGTATAAATGGTGCCATCAGCAGGGTGTGAATTAATTCCTTTAAATGTGCCGGCATTCATTACCTGTACAAAAGTTGGAGATGCTGCACTTCCTGAAATCGCTAAATAAGGTGAATTGTCATAATCAAGCATCGTGAAATAATAGGTCTCAAAATTAAGATCTGTAATGTTATTAGGCCCAACATGCATTTGAATCACATTGGTGGTTTCGTAAATCCATATTTGATTGTTGACAATATATCGGTCGGCTGTATCTATAGTAGCCGCTCTCAAATTTTTGAATTGAACTTTTATTATTCTGTTTGGAGCTGACCCAGTTATGGCATAAGATATTTCAGAACCGGGAGGATATGTTGTATTTGTATAGTAATAATTTTCCTGCCCCATAGAAATAAAATCAGCTTTGTTTGACGTAAAAGAAATACTGTTAGGTGTTATTTTCAAACTGTCGTAATTCTTGTTGAAAAACTTGAATTGAAAAGGCATTTTGATATGAAAAGTCATGGGCCAGGCCTTGGTTGCAATAGTTGGCGAACTAAGCTCTGTATAAGTACCGGTCGACTTGGCAAAAGTGTAATCTAACTGCGACTGTGCACTAAAAGAAATTGCAATAAAAAAGAGTAGAAATATTTTCTTCATATACTTGTATTAATAATGGTGCAAGTATACTAAAATTTATTGCATTACTGTAACGGTACCCTTTTGGGTGTAGAATTTATTGTCCCATCCTTTATAGGTCACTATCCAGATGTAAACATCATTGCCTGCAATGGCTCCGTTAACTTTGCCATCCCATTGAGTGCCTTTGAAATCATTCTGCCACACTTTTTGTCCCCATCTGTTAAAAACTTTCATTTCAAAGTCCCTCACAAATGCGTGTGACACACCCCATACATCATTGCTGCCATCATCATTAGGAGAAAATGCATTGGGTACAAATACCATAGGCGGTTGAATCAAACGAATGGAATTGGATTCACTGAAAGCATTATATCCCTGATTATTGTTATTCACGCCTTCTATGGCTTTTACCTGGTAAAAATATGCGCCCCACCACAAATCCAAATCATCATCGTGATACACCCGCATTAAATTGGTATTCGCAATAAATCTCAGGACACCTGTATCAACTTTGCGAACCAATTCATAATTATTCACGCCTCCTACCCAATAGCGGTAAGGGCTCCAGTTTAAATCAAAATATAAATGGCCTACATCGCCACGCAAAACAATGTTACAGGCCTCGTTACTTGGCAAGCTTACATGCCCGCATCTATCATTCACCCCTATTTTATAGCAATAGCTCTTTTCACTTACTTTCACATTATTGTCTATAAAGATGGTATCATCAACGCTACCATTAGCAGAATATATTTTTCTATAGCCTCCTGAGACATTGTTTATATTATCGGCCCTAAAAATATCATAGCTTCCGAAATCATCTTCCTTACTTTTAAACCACGACACTTTAATTTTACTGTTATCTACGACCGTTGCAAAATTAAGATACGTAGAATCAATAGGGGTATTAAATTCCTTTAACGTATTAATTTTCAACCCGCCTACAAATATTTTATTGCACTTATTGATGCCTTCCATATAATACGTGTAATTACTGCTTCGTGGATCAGGATTTAATTTTTCCGAAAATTCACCCGGGTTATTGGTTTTCAATGTATCCACCAATTTCACCTGCCCATTTGGATTTTGCCTGTACAGCAATACATGCTTAAAGTATTTATTGATTGGGAAAGTTTTCCAGCTGAGTTTCATAGTGCCATCATCCCTGAAGTTCAAACAGAATGTTTCAGGCGTTATCGTCAGTGGTATTTGTTTTACAACAATCTGAATCAAGGCTTTATTGCTATCCTGAGTCGGACACCCTCTGTCATAAACCCACACATAAAATTTCACTGTATCGATTCCTTCGTGTTGACAACCGGGGCGCCAACTGATATTCACTTTGTATTTATTTAATGTAGGGTCTTTCACCATAGTCGAAATAAAAGGCAATGGCGTAGGAAATTTTGAATCTGCAAATGGACCTCCACTTAAAAAAATCCTCAATGAATCTTCGACATCAGGATCGGAAATATCAATAGCAAAATCGAGTGAATCTGTAACAAAAACTTCATATATCGCATCATTCACCACCGGCTTTCTATTGAGGTTTTCAAAATCAATTTTAAAGATGGCATTGTTACAGTTTGATGATCTGTTGACCCTGCTCCATGCATCTGTCGTTGTAGGAAATAAGCTCTGCCCGCGACAACCGCCACAAACAGATTGATAGATAACTCCGCGTTTGTCAAATCGGCTGGTACCTCCATCTACGTGCTCATCTGATTCAACGTTGAAATTACCTTGTCCCCCAAAATATGTCGAGAATAGTAACTCCCTTAAATTCTTGCTGAACACCGCCAAATAAAAATCGCCACCATCTGTCTTTTTTTGAATGGCATCTGAAGTAATGGGCATACCACCTGTACCACCGCCCAAGAATCCACCTAAATTAGCTGAACCCCATCCTGAAATAAAAATACGTTCGCACTCATCAACAAGAAATGCTGTGGGAGAAATATCGGGACGCAATTTGCCAGCTGCACCAAATATTGTTTCAAGTTCTATGGCTGTGCATTCTTTATTCAATTTTTTAATAAATTGCTTGGCGCCTGTATTGGAATATACATTGGGTGAAACCCCATTTACTCCCATTGATTGTCCGTAAATAAAAGGCTTGCCGTATTTATCTGTTTTTACAAAATAGCATTGGTCGTAATTATTGGTACCGATCATGGTGGCGGCCATTAATGAGCCATCATTTTTATCAACCCGTATCAGATATCCATCTGACCTTCCGCCATAATTGTTTTTTTGAAACCCGTTTGCGGCATAACCAAAGTTTATGGTTGTAGTACCACCTGTTATATAAACATCATTAAAATTCCCCAAATCAAGACCATAAGCCGCATCATCGCCTGTTCCTCCGATGTAGCTACTGAGCAACAAGGAATCGCACATAGGGCTCAATTTAAAGAAACAACCCTCCTGCCTGCCGCTATAACTGGCATCAAAAGCTGACACAACCGGAAAATTTGCAGAATTGGTACTTGATGCTACATAGATGTAATCGTTTTCATCAACAATAATCTCACCTCTGAAATCATCTGCATAATTGTATAACAATGGACTAATTGCTCCTGAAGGTCTGTCGCCATTTAAGCCATCATGACCGGTACCCCCTATAAATGTGCCATTCAGCAACTTATCTCCGCGATTTGAAAGTGTAATTACAAATATATCTGAATTCCCATTTTGTGTGATATCATACCCATCGCCTTCGGTTAAAGGAAAATCCATAGATTTGGTTGAACCCATAATCAATAGTTGGAATTTTTTATTAACCACCATACTGTGTGGCTGTTCATTGCTAAAAGTACCGCCTACATAGGTTGCATATACCAACTTTTTACCATCGGGTGCATACTTTAAAATACCGCAATCCCTTTCGTAATAACCAATCGATTCATCCTCAACATTCCCGCCTGCAAATACCATTTGAAAGGCACCAACTGTAGTAGGAAATCCAAAACTAAAAACAGTACCACCGCTATAGGCATAGCCCGAATCATCATAAGTGGCTGTGTACCCAAAATTATCTGCTGTTGAACCACTGAAACTTGAAAACACAAGTGACGGGTCGATGACCATTACATCCTTTTTATTTCTTTTGGCATCAATACTGAATGAAAGTACATCGTTCTCAAGCGTATAAGCTGAAGTGATTACTTGCTTTTCACCTTTTGATTCAGTGAAAACAAGCGGCCTCATTTCCGTAATATTATTGACAGAAGTAATAATTTTCAAATTGCCTTCCTGCAGATAAATGGAGTCAGCGCCCTTATACTGTAAGCGCACTAAGGCTGGATTGCCGTTGGGCTTTACAATAAAGTTGTACTTCAATCCCTCACCCGACTCATAAATCTCAAAATCGATATTGGGGTAAATATTTTCAATGTATACTTTTTGATAATGCAGCACATTGCCTTTCCATGTAGCGGGATTATTGCCTCTAAAGTAATTCGCATAGTCGCTGTAAGCATGAACACCCTTATAAACAGCTGCCGGATTATAACCGATAAAAGCAACTTCTACCGCATGCGCATCAATAGGCTTAAAGTCACTGTTGTGCTGCGCATCGTGTAATTGCTCGCTGTTATAAAAAAGATACGTGAGTTTCCCCTCTGAGAAAAAAAGTGTTGCGCCTTTTAAATCTGCCTTAAATTTGATTGAGGATTGCCATTGCCCCTTGTTCTCGGTAAAGCGCACCTGAGCCATTGACTTATTTACAAAAAAAAGGCAACAACAGCATAGCAACACCGTATGGCAGAATTTCAGCACAATAACAAAGCGAAGATAGTGAAAATCTTCTGTTTTTAATATAGACGTAATTCC
>JAZKEQ010000005.1:0-92727 GCA_040386935.1 Bacteroidota bacterium
ATTTTGCAAATGTTGCCAATTACTGGAAATTTTTCAGAGGAGAGGCAGAACAATTAAAGAATAATAAGGTGTTTGATATTAAGGCCAAACAGGAAGCAGCATTTGCTAAATGGTCGGCAGATAAACCTGAGTTTAAAGATGTACTAACTAACGTCAACAAAGCATTTGCGGCATATAAACCGTATGCAACACAAACAACTTTTTACAGTGAGTGCATTCTTTCTCCTTATGCATCAAAAATTACCAATAATTGTATGTCATTAGAGGCTGCTATTGTTAAAGGTGATTCAGCTACAATTGCGAAAGGTTCTAAAAGTGTTGAAGAATACCTGACCAAAATGCATTACGATCCTGAAATCGTGAGAGCTGACAAGCGCGTATTCGATAGCTCAATGTTGTACTATTACAACAATGTGCCGGCTGATTTACAGCCACAGTATTTCAAGGATATGATTGCTAAATACGATGCGTCAAATCCGGCAAATGCCATTAAGAAATACACGGATTATTTATACTCAACCAGTATATTTACTGATAAAGGTACTGCTATTGCATGGGCAAAAAATCCACGTTTAGGTCTATTACAAAACGATCCAATGTACTTGCACATCAAAGCATTTAAAGATAATTACAATACCAACTTTAAACCGAAAGTAGATGAGTTTTCAGCTCAAATCACAGACTTAGGTCGTTTGTATATTAAAGGCTTAATGTTGATGAATCCTAAAACCAAGTATTACCCTGATGCTAATTCATCAATCAGAATGACCTACGGTCAGGTACAAACGTATATGAACTTCCCATTGATTACTTACTTGGATGAAGTGATAGTAAAACACAATCTAAATAAAGATAATGTAGAGTTTGATATTCCAACCAAATTGGTTGATTTGTACAATGCTAAAGATTTCGGTTCATACAAAGACAAAACAGGTAAATTACCTGTATGTTTCCTAACTAATAATGATATAACAGGCGGAAACAGCGGTAGTGGTATTTTGGATGCCCAAGGTCGCTTAATCGGACTGGCATTTGACGGAAACTGGGAAGCCATGAGCGGTAACATCAGCTATGATGCTGCCAAGCAAAGAACCATCTGTCTGGATGTGAGATATTTGCTATGGTTAATTGAAAAAGTAGGTGGTGCAACTAATATTATTGAAGAACTGAAATTGACTAACTAATATCATTTTTCGGTCAAAAAAATACAAAACCCCGGTTGAAAAATCGGGGTTTTGCTTTTATAAGCATATAATTGCAGTAACAATATTTGTTGTAATAACATTAATGAAGCGTAACCTGTTTATTTCACTTCCTGTTCTTCTGCTAGTCAGTTTCTTATTTGGATGTAAATCTGATAATGCAGAAGAATTATATCCGGCAAAAGTGGCCTGTGATACTGCTAATCTGAATTACAACAGCATAAAACCCATACTTGTCAATAATTGTCTGGGTTCTTCCTGTCATAACTCTACAGATAAAGGCGGTGGATACATTTTGGAGGATTATGCCGGCACGTTAATAGCCGTTAATAACAATAACAAGCTATTGAGATCTATTAAGCATGATCAAGGAGTTAGTTTTATGCCAAAGGGCGCAGCTAAATTAAGTGATTGCGATATTGCAAAAATTGAAGCCTGGATTAAAAGGGGTAGCCCGGAAAACTAAACTATGAAAAAAATTATTCTGATTATTATCACTATAGGTATACTTGGTGCTGTCGGAGCGTATTTATATGTATTCAAATTTGCAGCAGGGC
Source organism: Bacteroidota bacterium (assembly GCA_040386935.1). Lineage (GTDB taxonomy): Bacteria > Bacteroidota > Bacteroidia > NS11-12g > UBA955 > JABMMZ01. The sequence continues at coordinate 1,760 of JAZKEQ010000005.1, forward strand.
ATGAAGACCCTTTGAAATCCAAGGATAAAGTGTATATCAATGCACCTGAATTATACAAATACTTTACTGAGCACGAGGACAGTGCTAATGCCTTATATCTTTCAAAAGTGATCAGTGTTACCGGACAAATCACCAGTCTGGAATTAAATGAAAACCGCTATACAATTTATTTAGACAGCAAAGATAGCTCAGGAGCCATCAGCTGTGAGATGGATACTACCGAGAATGCCACAGTTCGCCATATGACTGAAGGAACCAACGTTAATATTGTAGGATTCTGTAATGGCATCAATATTGATGTATCATTAGACAGATGCAAATTAGAAGGCGTCATTTTAAAGAATTAACCGATGAAAAAATTAAGTGTATTATTATTCGCAACCGTATTGACTTTAACTGTCAATGCCCAAAAGTATCAAACTAAAACAGGGAATATCAAGTTTTACTCTAAAACAGATAAAGAAACGATTAAAGCTGAAAACAGAAAAGTTGTCAGTGCTATAGATTCAACGACAGGGGCGCTTGAATTCTCTTTACTTATGAAAGCATTCGATTTTACAAATGATGTGATGGAGCAACATTTTAACGAGAGTTATGCTGAAAGTGATAAATTTCCTAAAGCCACGTTTAAAGGTGCAATTTCTGACAGAAGCAAAGTGAATTTTTCAAAAGATGGCACTTATAAAGTGAATATTACCGGTAAACTAACCATCAAAGATGTTACTAAAGATATTACGACAACCGCCACTATTGTCGTTAAGGGAGGTAAAATAACCGCTACATCACAGATTAAGATTAAGCCGAAAGACTACAATTTTAAAATTCCTGCTATTGCTGAAAAAAGCATTGCGGAAGAACTGACTGTTGACATTGCAATGACCTACACTAAAAAATGAGAAAAACCTGTTTAATCCTGTTATTACTCACATCTGCTAACTTATTTGCTCAGATAGATACACCCGGTATCGTAATAGATACTGTTAAAATTCTTCCAACTGTCGTATCCGATATTCCTGGGCTAGTGGCAGATACAACACAGAAAGGCAGTTTATTAGATGGTTTGGAAACTGAGGATGAGCCAGACTTTGAACAAAATACTTTTAAAGGAACCAGGGTTATCAATTCTCAAAGTATAGAAATGCTAGGGAAAGCAAATATGGATTATCGCATCTCTCACCGTTTTGGAACATTGGACCAGGGTGCTTATGATTTATACGGTATGGACATCGCTTATCAGCGAATGAGTTTTACATTTGGATTGACTGATTTATTGAATATAGAAATAGGCAGAAGTTCGTTTGAAAAAATGTATGATGGTACTATTAAATGGAAAGTAATGCGTCAGGCAAAAGGGGATAAAAAACGACCGTTAAGTATTGTATATGTTGGAAATATGGCGGTTAAAACACTTAAAAACACCAATCCCAGCTACGCACCTTACTATTTTTCAAACAGGTTGTATTACACCCATCAGGTATTGATTGCCAGAAAATTCAATGAAAAATTATCAGTGCAGTTAATGCCGGGCATTGTTCATCGCAATTTCATCGACTCATCAAAATACAAGAATACTGTTATCAATATTGGCGCTGCAGTAAGATATAAACTGACCCGCAAATTTGCCATTACCTCCGAATATTTTTACGTGTTACCTAATCAAATTTCATCATTTACCTATCACAACTCATTCTCAGTAGGATGTGATATCGAAACAGGTGGACACGTATTTCAGTTGCACTTTACCAATAGTACTTCAATGAACGAAAAGGGATTTATAGCTGAAACAAGCAATAGTTGGATGAAAAATCAAATCCATTTTGGATTCAATATCTCCCGTGTGTTTTACATCGGTCGAAACGAGTAGTATAAGGTTTGTGTGTAATTTAGTACAGCGCAGTTTGGGTGTTTAAAACAAAACAATAGTCTATAGCTTATTTCATACTACTTTTGATGGTATGAAACATAAATCTTATAAAGCCCTAGCCATTTCTCTTTTATTGTGTGCCTGTGTGCCACAACGCAAACTTGATGAGCTTCAGGTAAAATATGATTCTTGTCAGAAATCTAAAACAGAATGCGACCAGAATCTTGTCAATTCCGCACAAAAACTAAGCGATTGCAATACCGAAAACAGTGCAATGAAAGCTAAAATAGTAGAGTTGCGCTCTGATTCATTGGAGTGTTTTACTGAACTGGAAAAAACCAAAAATTTGTATGCGCAATCAGAATCCTTGTCACAAAAGATAATCAACAATAATCGCTATGAGAATGAAAAATTATCAAATGATCTGAATGCCAAAAACGAAGCATTGAAACAAAAGGAACTTGAATTGAATGAGAAAGAGGCCAAGTTGATGGAATCACAAAATAAGAACCGCGATTTGAGTAGCAATTTAGCCCTTACAGCTGAAAATTTAAAGAAGAGAGAGGCCAGAGTGCTAGAACTAGAAAGAATTTTAAAAGCAAAAGACAGTGCAGTATTGGCATTGAAAGAGAAAATACAAAAGGCATTACTGGGTTTCCAAAATCAAGGTTTAACAGTAGAAACGCGCAATGGCAAGGTATATGTGAGTATGGAAGAAAAATTATTGTTTAAGTCAGGTAGTATTGCTGTTGATCCTAAAGGTGAAAGCGCTTTGTTAGAATTGGCAAAAGCATTGAATCAAAACAACGATGTAACAATCCTTGTTGAAGGTCATACGGACAATGTACCGATGAAAAGTCCTACGATCAAAGATAATTTAGACCTCAGTGTTTTGCGCGCTACTTCTATCACAAGAATTCTTACAACCAAAGGCGCTGTAGATGCAAGACGTATCACATCAGCAGGTAGAGGCGAATACTTTCCCATCGATCCGGCTAATACCCCTGAAGCAAGAGCAAAGAACAGAAGAACAGAAATTATCCTGACACCAAAATTGGATGAATTGCTGAATATTCTTAACGGCAATAACTAATACTGTTTGCTGTGTTATCCATTACCATTCTTTGTATCGGTAAAACCAATGAGGCTTACGTCAAACAGGGATTGGAAAAGTACAACACACTGCTTTCTAAATACGCAAAGTTTGATATTGTAGAATTATCTGATGCTAAAAATGGCAACAAACTCCCTCCTGATAAATTAAAAGAGGTAGAAGCAGAATTGATTTTGAATGCTTTACCACCCAAGGCGATGGTATTGTTCATGGACGAGATTGGAAAGCAGTTTAATTCCAATCAATTTGCAATTTACTTAAATAAAAAAATAACGGATGCCTCAAAACTGGTGTTTGTTATCGGAGGTTCGTATGGATTGCATGAGTCGGTTAAGGAAAAAGGGGAGAGCATTGCACTATCAGCCATGACCTTCAATCACCAAATGGTACGCCTGATATTAGCTGAGCAAATTTTCAGAGCATTTACAATCATTAAAAATACCGGTTACCACCATTAGTTATTGTAACAGGGGATATTGGTATTACATTTGTTTAATATTCTATTATGAAACAATTTGTCACTTATTTTTTTATATTGCTGGGTATCATATCGCTTTCGGCTTCTCAAAAAAAAGCAGTTAAATGCGATTTTGTATTGATTTCTGCCCAGAAACAAACCAGCTATGGTGGTGTGGCAGGCAGTCCTGTTGTAACCCGTTATGTTGTAAAAATTAAGCCTCTCAGAAGTTTTAAATTTGTAGCTGACAGTGCTTATGCTGAAGAAAAAATAGATAAGTTTACTGTCCAGAAAAAAGATTTTTCGACAGTTGATTCGCTATATATTAATAAAGGAAAGGTTATTACAATTGTATTTGATATTACTACTGCCACTGATTTTGGAAGTCTTGATTTTCCTAGTAAATTTGAAAGTAGCCCTACGCGAAAAACACCGGTTACATCAGCTACCGGAATAGTAATCCGCTATAAAGGTGGTAAGCATCGCTATTTTGATATCAATAAAGTAACAGAAATGCCTGCTGTTTATGCACCTTAGTTTTTAATGTTGCCAAACTTATGTATTGCCTATGAAATTAAAAGAGCAACTCGACTATTATTATAAGCAATACAACCACCCCGGTTTTATAACCAATGATCCTGTACAGATTCCCCATCTGTTTACAACAAAGCAGGATATTGAGATTATGGGCTTTTTCGCAGCTATATTGGCTTGGGGACAGCGCGTTACTATAATCAATAACTGTCATAAACTCATCAATATATTTAACAATGTACCTTACGATTTTATTAAAAATCATCAGCCAAACGATTTGAAGAAAAGTCAGGGTTTTGTGCATCGCACTTTCAATGATACAGACCTACTTTCCATCATTGGGTTTCTTCAGGAAATATACAATCAATACGATTCAATGGAACAGGCATTTACTGCACATCTTGGTTCACATGATGCCAATGTTGAAAAAGCCATTAATGGTTTTAGAATGCAATATGAACATTCTGAAAGCTATATCAAACGCACGGTAAAGCACATCGCTTATCCGGCAGGCGGAAGTGCGTGTAAGCGCATTAATATGTTTCTGAGGTGGATGGTAAGGAAAGATACCAACGGGGTTGATTTTGGTCTGTGGCAAGCGATTAAACCCTCGCAATTAATTTGTCCTTTGGATATACATGTGCTAAATGTAGCCACCGGACTAGGGCTATTAAAAAATGCAAAAGGCGACTGGAAAACGGCTGTATTGCTAACTGAGAAATTAAAAGCATTTGATAAATCAGATCCTGTTAAATACGATTTTGCGCTCTTTGGTATGGGGGTAAATAAAGTGGGATATTAAATGCAATTTTCTTTAGTTTGCATCACTAACAGTAAGCAAGCAAATGATATTAGTAGCAGACAGCGGAAGTTCAAAATGCGATTGGGTATTAACAGATGGGCAACAGGCACCCATTGCCTTTAAAACAGCAGGATTGAATCCTAATTATGTTTCTGAAGTAGAAATTGTAACAATCCTATCGCCCGTTTTTAAAACATTAGCAACTGATACCGTTACCCATTTATTTTTTTATGGCGCTGGATGCAGTACTGATGAAAGTAGAGATATCGTTAAAAATGCAATGGCCCGCCTTTTAAAAAATGCTGAGATTAAAATTTCTCATGATTTGGAAGGAAGTGCAATAGCCACCTGCGGCAACGATGAAGGAATTGCTTGTATATTAGGAACCGGAAGTAACGTTTGCCATTGGGACGGACATAAAATAAAGGAACAAATACCCGTTTTTGGCATGGGTTATATATTGGGTGACGATGGCAGTGGGAGTCATCTTGGTAAAACTCTGTTACGCAAATTTTTATACAATGAATTGCCACAGGAACTCAGAAATGAATTGCTTCAAACAGGATTGAATAAAGATGTCATCGTTGAGCATACTTATTTGAAACCTGGTGCCAATGTATTCATTGCAGGGTTTTCTGAATTTGTTGCAAAGCATATTGCCCATCCGTTTATTAATGAAATGGTGATGGAATGTTTTGATACATTTTTCAAAACACATATTCTTAAATATTCCTACCAGTCTGTACCTGTCAACTTTGTGGGATCCATTGCTTATGTATTCAGTGATCAATTAAAGGCAGTTGCAAAAAACTATGGAGCTGAAATAAAAACCATAATCCGACAACCTATTGAAAGATTAGTGACCTACCATTTAGTGAGCTTGCCTTAATTTTTGATAGTAAATTGATTTATTGAAACTTAAATTTTTAAAAAAAATCGAAATATTTCTTCATCATTCAATTATTCTATTATATTGCACGCTTTAATTTATGCAAGACAGACGATATATCTTAAGCGGAGCAGGTAGTGGAATTGGCAGAGCGATAGCAATAAAGCTGGCTAATGAAGGTGCAGGCATTATTCTTGCCGGTAGAAATGAACAGAAACTAGAGGAAACTTTAAAAATGTTGCCTAAAGGGAATCACCTGGTAGTAGCTACAGATATTCGTCAGAAAGACAATTGTCAGCAAGTTTCCAATATTTTAAGCGGTATGCATTTAGATGGCATCATTGCGAATGCAGGTGTGGGTGGTGAAAATCATTTTGGAGAAGACGACCGTTGGAATGAAATCATCGATACCAATTTGAGTGGTACTTATTGGTTTGTCAATTCGTTTTTGCCACAACTGAAAGAAAGCAAAAGCAAGCAAAAACATATTTTATTAACCTCTAGCGTATTAGCCCGTTTGGGTGTAAAACATTATTCGGCTTATTGCGCTTCAAAAGCAGGTTTATTAGGACTTATGCGCAGTTGGGCAATGGAGTTGGCTGAAGAAAATATTTTGGTGAATGCCATCAGTCCGGGTTGGGTAAATACCAATATGGCCAAAGAGGGCATGGAAGGAATTGCGAAAGGCTTCGGTATTGAACCTGAAGAGTTTCATAAATTAGCGATGCAAAGCGTACCATTGGGGCGAATGGCTGAACCCGAAGAGATAGCTGATTTGGTACATTACCTTTTGAAACAATCTGCTATTACCGGACAGGTAATGGATATCAATTGCGGCAGTATCATGAGCAGCTAATTACAAATTGAATTAAGCTTAAATCAAGCCTCTGGCTTTTATTTCCAAATACTTATTTACTGAATTGATAGACAGATCCTCGGGCTTTGTCAAAATTGTTTGTATGCCTACATTATTAAGTTCCTGAGCAATAATTTTCTTTTCATTCAAGGCCTGTGCAGCAAGTATATTGGTATAGATACCCTTCAGATCTTTAACCGGTTGATTGCTTACTTTTTCCAATTCACTGTTCTCGAAAAATACAACTACGAGTAAATGTTGTTTATTAATGCTGCGCAGAATTGGCATCACCCTTTGCAAGCCAAATATACTTTCAAAATTGGTGTACAAAAACAACAAACTGCGGGTTTTGATCATGTTCTTGACTCCATAATAAAGCAATTCGTAATTTGCTTCAAAATCACGTTCTTTCTGATTGTATAATTTATTGAGAATGAGTTGTAACTGACCGTGTTTGTTATCCGCTTTAATAGCTGTTCCTATCTTATCTGAATAGGTAATTAGACCGGCCTTGTCGCGTTTTCTCAATGCAACATTACTGATTACTAAACTGGCATTTATAGCGTAATCCATCAAACTCAAACCGTTGAAAGGCATGAGCATTATACGGCTTTTATCAATAATGGAATAAATAGGTTGTGACCTTTCATCTTCAAATTGATTGATCATCAATGATTGATGTTTGCCTGATGCTTTCCAGTTAATTTGTCTGACATCATCACCCCTCACATAGTTTTTAATCTGTTCGAATTCATAACTCAAGCCTATGCGCCTCATTTTTTTAATTCCGTGTATAGTTGCAATTTTTGAAAGCGTATACAATTCGAAATTTTTCATTTGAATGATACTCGGATAAACCGGCACCATTTGTTCAATTGGAATACTGATTCTTCTGCGTACCAGTCTCAGGTTACTCATTACAAAAATATTGAGTTTGCCAAAATGGTATTCACCTCTTTGCAAGGGTCTTAAAAAATAATGGCAACTCAGATTACCCCGTGATTCAATAGATTGTTTGATTTTAAAATCTCTTTTTTGGAATTGCTCAGGTAATTCATCTACTATCTCGAGATGCCATTTTCTGTTACTTAAGTTGCGCAAAAGCAATTCAACTTTATTCTCGTCTGATAAAGAGAATAGTGTAGGTGTAATGCGATTCGCTTTTATCAGTATACGTTGAATGAACAACCACAAACCATCAATCAATGTCAAAGCGGCTAAAGCAATGGTGGCATAGATACAAACAAGAAATATTTTCGGTACAAAAAAGGCAATACAAAACAATATCACCAGCAATGAGATGGCATAAAAGAAAATCGAATTGAGGTAAAGTTGTTTGAGTATTTTGAGCATGGCTTATCTCGGCACTTCTATTTTTTGAAATATATCTTTTAATACTTCTTTGATTTCAAAGCCTTCCATTTCTTTATCTGGCGCAAGAATGATTCTGTGATTCAATACAGGATATGCTACGTATTGGATATCATCAGGGGTTACAAAATCGCGACCTTGCATAGCTGCGATTGCTTTAGCAGTCTTTACAATTGCCAGTGATGCTCTTGGTGATGCGCCAAGGAATAAGTCGCGTGTGTGACGGGTATGGTCAATTATCTTAGCAACATATTCTATTAACTCCTGTTTGATGTATACTTTTTGTACTAATTGGCGGCATTCTTCAATTTCTTTAGATGAAATAACAGCTTTTACATCACCGATGACTTTTTGTTCAAAATCGCCTTCAAATTTGTTGAGTATCTGAATCTCCTCCTGTAAGGTTGGGTAATTAATTTTGATGCGGAATAGAAAACGGTCCTGTTGTGCTTCAGGTAATTTATATGTGCCTTCCTGTTCAATTGGGTTTTGTGTGGCCATCACCATAAACGGTTCCTGCATGCGATGGGTTTTGCCGTCAATGGTTACCTGTAACTCTTCCATTACTTCAAATAAAGCGGCTTGTGTTTTAGCTGGTGAGCGGTTGATTTCATCTATCAATACAATGTTTGAAAAGATAGGTCCCATGCGGAATTCAAAATCGCTGTTTTTAACATTGAATACACTGGTTCCCGTTACATCAGCCGGCATCAAATCGGGTGTAAACTGTATCCTTTTAAAATTGAGATTCAGCGTCTTGGCAATGAGGTTAATGGTCAGTGTTTTGGCAATGCCGGGCACACCTTCTATTAATACATGACCACGCGACAACAAACCTGCTATCAGCAAGTTGATCATCTCATCCTGTCCAACGACTACTTTGTGTATTTCATTTCTGATTTTTTCTACACTCAGTCTCAATGGTTTAAGATTCAGCAAAGGGCGTTCTGCAGCAACAACATTGTTAGTAGTTGCTGAATTGTCCGATTCAATTGGAAGTTCATTAATATCTGTCATATGATTATTTTTTTGCGTTGTAGTATTGGTAAAAAGTTTCGATGTATTGGTTAAAATTGATTAAATCAATGTCGTGTATTTCAGTATTTGCTTTTATAACCTGTTCGTAATATTCAAAGATAATGCTTGTATGTTGTAAAGGGACATTGGCCTTGGAGGCTATCATAGCAATGTTTTCAGCAGACAAGTCGGTAGTTGATAAGCCCAGTTTGTGGCGAATAAATCCGGTAAACAACTGCATTTTGATGACAGCCATTTGCTTGTGGTCTTTGTGATTAAAATACAATCCTGCAATGGTATCGATAAAACTAAGTGTTGAGTTTCTGCGTTTTTCTATCACTGTTATAACGCGTTGTTCTCTTTTAGCCTTGAATAAAAAGAACAATACAATAGCAGTAAGCAGCAGGTACCAGGCCCATTTCAATGCAGGTTTTGATAAAATATAACTTAAAGCTGATTTGGATTTAGTGGCAATTTTTTTGCTATCGGGTTTGTAGTTTCTAGAACCAATGTCATATAAGATGTTTTTTGTCTGAAGTTCAGAAAATACATAATTGGCATGCGCAAATCCGGAATCTGAAAGCAGAAAATAATTGGTAAACAACAAAGGGTTGGTATGCAGATAAATTTCACCTTGCCCATGTTTAAATTTTGCAAAATTCAGCTTGCCGTTAATCCGGCCAAGTTCAAGATAGCGTGAAGCCACGTCTTCATAATAATAGCTCAGTTGTTTTTCTTCTGAGATATAATTCCAATTGACAGAATGATCAAATTTTTGTTCGAAATGACGGTAGCGAAAATGGAAACTATCATAAGGCGTTGATGTATTGTTGAGTGTCGTATGGACATCGGGCAAAAAGAAATTATCAATTCTGAAAGGCTTGCCATAAAATTGCAATACTTCAAGTAAGGTGTCTGGTACCTGCTCGGCAACAATGAATACCTGGTGTCCGCTGTAAGCAAATTTCAGAAGCTCTTCTATTTCCTCAGTATTGAGGTAACAATACTGGCCGATAAATAAATAACCGGTACTGTCACTTTCTTGTTGATCTTTCAAGTCAGGCGATAATTTAGAATCAACAATTTTAAAATTTCCTGTCGTCCCATTTTGAACCAATTTTTGAATTAATCCAAAATCATAGGGCTGTTTTGTCCCTTCATTAAATGTAGGTTCCCATATGTAGGTACCTTTTTTATCAGAACCCAGATTTACCACAGTAAAATAAACTATAGCCGCTGTTGCGACTAGAGCTACAATAATTACTATGACGGTGTTCTTTTTCATGCTTCGTTTTTAAGGAATAATTCAAAGGCTGCAAAATGAGGTAAAAGCGATTCGTATTTTTGAGCATCTATCATCAGTTCACCATACCAAATACCATCGAAATTAAAAGTAAGCATACGGAAAGGTTCATAAATTTCCTTGCCGCTTAATTCCATCAAATACTCATAATTTGTTTTTTCTTTTCTGTAAAAAATCATATTTCGTATAATCAACATTTGCAAAACCTGAAGATAGCGAATGCGATAAGCTGTTTTATAATCACCATTTTTTATAGATAATTCGAGAGGAGTATTCAATTTGGCATCCTTTAATGTCTGCTCATCCATTTCATCAAAATTGATGAGAATACTGCTGTCCACCCTTCGGTTGCGGGTGCCACTTTTTCGAATTAGTAAAAAGATAATTAATCCAATGACAATAAATGCAATTGCAATAAAAATATATCTAAAATTATCAATAACAGACCCTTCATTTTTTCCAAGTTCAATATTGGTTTTTTTTTGGAGTGTGTCTTTCTTTTTATTAGGTTGCTTGTTCTTCTTTTTGGAAACTTCTTCAAAAGACATATTGCCCGATTCTTTCTCCCAGTAGGAACGGTCAAATTTTGGATGCAACTGTTTTTGATTGTATTTAGCCTGGTCGGAGTCGCTGTAATTGTAGCCCTCATAATAACTCTCCTGGTATACATCACTTGGCTGTACTTCCTCAGTTATTTCAGGTGAAGATGATGGCATGTCGTCCTGTGCTGTAGCCTTATTTAGCCACATACACGACAAGAGCAGTAAACATGTAAGGAATCTATTCTGTTTCAATGCCGTAAGATTTATGGATAATGCCGATGTCTTCTATACTTTGTTTTAGACCTGTTGCAGATCGTATTTCATGAAGTGTATGGGATAGAAAATACATTTTAATGATAAAGAAAATCAAACATATTGTAACGATAAACATGAAAGCAAACATCATGATGGATTGTAAAACCATTGTATATGTATTATCATTCAATTCAATATTCATCTCCATCATTGCAATGATAAAGTAGGTGAATGGAGATAATATAAAAATAAAGCCCATGAAAGTAATCAGAAGTTCTAAACCAATAATGCCTATCATTCGCCAAAATCCTGAAAAAATATTGTTAAAAAGTGCAGATTCTTCAATGTCGTATGTAATGGAATTGTATTTAATCAACGGAACGATAAATAATGGCGCAGCTATAACATATGCCAATACTGCTAATGGATGATCAATGAACATCAATAGATTTAGAACATATGAAAATAACAGACTCGAAAGAATGATACGTCCCCATTTTAATTTGTTTTTGTGGAAGTGTTTGATGCAAATAAATAATCCAAAACTACAACAAATCCCAATCCACAGCGAAGAGAAGAGGTACATCGAAAGTGATTCATTGGAATTAAACAATAAGCTCACATTCTGATACATGTCAAAAAATTTCCCAATATTGCGTGTAAATACAACAAAAACAAAATCCTGAAGCAAATCAAGGTCAATCAATTCAAAACGGCCGATAGAAGATTTAAAGTAAAAGATAGCCAATAGTGCAAAATAGGTAAGGCAACTAAAAAATGTATATCGAAAAATTTTCCCGGTATTCGCAACGAAAAACTGAATAGATTTTACAAAAATCTGAGCATTGGAATAAATAGTAGCTGAATTAAATTCTATAAGTGTGTCAGGTTTTAAGTCAGGTGTTCTATCACTTGTTTCTTCTACCCCTCTGAATTTGAGCCACGGATATATGACAAAGTAATAGACCATGATAATAAGCGAACCTAAAATAATGCCTCCTCTAATGATATTGGGCATTTCAGTATATCGTGTTAAAAAAGATTCAATGAAAGCTGCGAAAATTATAAATGGAACTGTTGATAAAAACAGTAATGCGCCTTTTCGGCCATAAATACTGAATGCCTTGTAGCGGGTAAGTGTACCCGGATATATAAGTCCTCTACCCAGCAACATCCCTGCAGTGGTTTCTATCACTAGCGTCAGAATTTCAATTGTGCCATGCAACCATACCGTGTAATTGAATTCAGTGGCTAAACCTCTGGAATAAAAAAAGTAAATAAAAACACCTAGCATGATACCATTTTTAACCATAATCACAGCGGAACCATAACAAGCTAAAATGCCGGCAATGAAAACGATGAGAGAAACCTGAAGATTGTTTGTGGCAATTTGAATAAACATTTTGAAGGGACTGGTTTCCTTGTAAATTCCAAAAGGATTACCTTTCTCTATATTCTCAATTGTGTAATTCACATATTCATCTGATAAAATAGAGCGTGCGAACTGTTCATCTTTGGCACTAGAGAATGCACCAATAGTCACAGAAAAAATCAATAATAAAAATGAAATTAATATTGTTTTGCGATTTTGCCAGGCAATTGCAGGGATTTCGTCTCTGAAAAAATAAGCAAGTGATGATCTGAAGTTGCGCTTATTCTTGTAAATATTGATATAGATTTTTTGAGCTAAATCATTGAGATATACCCTTACCGATCTGTTTTTATAGAAAGTACGCGCATAGGACAAATCATCAGTGGTCTCTATGAGTTGTTTTCTCAGACTATCCGGGTTTTTATCTGGAGAGGAGAGTTCCTTCTCAAAACGGGCCCATTTTTCCTGATTTTGCTTAACAAAAATACTTTCGCGCATCTGCTAGGCAATGATAAATATTTTTTTGCGGTTTCATTCAATGTGAATCATATTTTTTTTTGTATCAAAAGTTCTATAAAATTGTAGAACAAATGCAGCAAGTTGAAATCAACACCTCGCAAAACGTAAAAATAGAATATCAACTGGCCTCTATCTGGCAAAGGATATTCGCTTTTGCCCTCGATTTCATCATTATTTCTGTTGTCTACTTGATATTGGCCTTTGGATTGTTACTAATGGATTTTAATGAAAGTAACTTCATGACTTACGTGTTTTACGGGATCATGATCATCTGGGTATGGTTTTATACCTTATTTAGTGAGATAATAGGGAATGGACAAACCATTGGAAAAAGGGCACTTGGAATTAAAGTGGTGAAACTCAATGGCGATGAAATGGAGTTTTATGATTTTTTTTCAAGATGGTCTGTCAGATTGTTTGATATTTATTTGTCAATAGGAACAGTTGCAATGTTGCTGATATCGAGTAACAAAGCAGGTCAAAGAATGGGAGACATTATTTCAGGCACAACAGTTATAAAAAGAAAAAGCACTTTTGGCTTTAGACTGAGCGATATCCTTAAACTGAATGAAAATAATAAAGAAGAGTATGCTTTTGAATATCCAAATGCCCGTTTGTTGAATGAAAAAGACGTGATACTGATTAAAAACACTGTTTTTAGGTACAGGCAATTCTCTAATACCGCGCATGCTGATGCGCTAGATACACTGGTAAATCGCATTTGTGAAATACTGGAGATTAGCCCTAATCTTAACCATACGGATAATAAAATAAAATTTCTCAATAAAGTAGTTTCTGAATACATCATTTTAACCCGCTGATACATGCATTTATATACAATTAATACCGGCCATTTTAAACTAGATGGAGGCGCTATGTTCGGTGTTGTGCCGAAAAGCCTTTGGCAAAAATTAAATCCTGCAGATGACAACAATATGTGCAGCTGGGCCATGCGCTGTTTGCTGATTGAAGATGGCAATCGGCTTATATTGATAGATAATGGCATAGGTAATAAACAAAGTGAAAAGTTTTTTGGATTTTATTACTTGCACGGGACAGATACACTAGATCAATCACTAAAACAATTGGGTTTTCACAGAGATGATATCACAGATGTTATTCTTACCCATCTGCACTTCGACCACTGTGGTGGAAGTATTGAGTGGAATAATGACCGAACAAAATATCAAACGGCTTTTAAAAACGCAACTTATTGGTCGAATGAAACACACTGGAACCACGCATTAAACAGCAATCCAAGAGAGAAACCGAGTTTCCTTACTGAAAATATTGTCCCAATTATGGAAAGCGGACAATTAAAATTTGTGAAATCTCCAAGTGATATCGCGCCATTTATTAATCTAAGAACTGTATACGGACATACTGAAGCCATGATGTTGCCTGAAATTAATTTCAGAGGTCAAACCCTGGTTTTTTGCGCTGATTTAATCCCCTCTATGTGCCATTTACCGGTCAATTATGTAATGGCTTACGATATTAAACCTTTGGAAAGTATGCGCGACCATCAGGTACTGCTTGATGATGCACTTGCCAATAATTATGTGTTATTTTTTGAACACGATCCTTCTCGAGAGTGTTGCACAGTAAAGAAGAATGAAAAAGGTCAGTTTATTACAGATGCTGTTTTTGATTTGAAAACATTTGTCTGATAGACATGCACCCCAATTTTGATTTTCATATATTCAGATTTTTTAGGAAGAATTTCCTAGGATTATTGATAGTTAATTTTATTGCTAATGCAGTCGTTGCTATTGCGCTAAATATATACGCCCTTTTCTTTATGGAGGAGTTTACTATTGATGTAATGATGAATTCTCCTGCTTCTAATTTCAATGTTTTAATTGCTACCCAATCGGCTAGCCATTATATGTTTACCACTACACTCACTGCTATATTTAAAACACCAGAACATATCGTAGGATTTGTGATATACATAATACTTGTGGCCTGGATATTTACAGTTAATTTCATCTATTTCAGACTTAGGTTGATGGAAGAAGCGCCACTAACGAATCCGTTAGATGCGATATATGCATCTTTTTCAATTGTTTATTTCAGGTATTTGTATCTGACCATGTCTTTTTTAATTGGATTCTATTGTTTGATCTGGTTGTTTGATTTGATATTGGATATTTTTATTAATAACAGAGATAATTTTCATATGGATACATTTGCGCTAAGTTCCCTTGTTACAGTGTTTCTTTTAATGCGATACATACTGATATTTCCCTATATAGCGCTTTATGATGGCACTTTAAAGCGAGGCTATAAGTTCAGCCGTTTAATAATGAAAAATAAAAAATGTTTACTGGCATTATTGGTGTATGTGCTCTCTAGTATTGTTAATGTGGTATTCTTTAGTGTTTTAAATTTGGGTAAGTATTTTGAAGTACCCTATTGGTTTTATTTCAAGACAATTTTTGCATTGTTGTTTACAAGTGTGTTTTATGGTTTTGCTTATACGGCCTTGGTTAATATTTATTACAGATGGTTTCAAAACCGATTACCTATTGAAAATGAAGATATTGCGGATCATTTGATTCATCAGGATTAAATTTTCATTCGTTTTTATTATATTTGTTAATGGCTTCAATCAAAACCAAAGTACTTGTTCTTGCAGCAGTTTTTTTTATTTGTTTAAAAGTTTCAGCACAATCTCCATCTTATGATACCATTCGTATTAATAAGAAAAATCAACTCCCTTTAAATTTCCTTTTTAAAGCAGGACACACCAATGTTCCAAACGGTGAAAATATGACATCGTGGTTTAAAAGTAATTTGAATGCCAATAGTGATTTTAAGTTGATTTTGATGAATAGTGCTAAGGATCAATCAGGAATGCAGCATTACCGATATCAACAGTATTATAAGCAAATACCGGTTGAAGGGAGCATGATGCACACACACTACAAATCGAATAAAATAATCAGTATGAACGGTTATTACTATCCCTGGCTCGATGTTGATATAACCCCTGTAATAAATGAAAATCAGGCATTGCAATTGGCAAAACAGAAATTTGGCAATGTGGAGTTTGCTTGGGAAAATAAAAATGAAGAAAATCTTATCAAACGAATAGAAAATAACCCACATGCCACTAATTTCCCGAAAGCTGAGTTAGTCATCATTTCTAAAAATCATTCCCAATTGAAAGATGATTTCAGATTGGCTTATAAATTCAATATTTATGTAAGTCAACCTTTAGAAAGAGAGAATGTATTTGTCGATGCGATTAATGGTGAAATATTGTTTTCAGAAACACTGTTGCATACTACAGAAAGACCTGCTTCAGGGTATTCAAAATACAATGGTATTGTAAATTTTACCTGCGATAGTCTAGCACCAGACACTTTTTATTTGCGCGACTACAGCAGAGGCAATGGCATAGAAACATATGATGCTAATGTGAAAATTAAACTGGATTCTTCATTGCAATTTTACAACGATAATACTTTTTGGAATCTCAAAAATCCCGCACAAGACGAAGTAGCGATAGATATTCATTGGGGTATCGAGAAAACTTATGATTTCTATAAAGAAGTATTGGGAATCAATAGTATTAATGATTCAGGTTTTCGACTCATAGGATTGGCCCATGTCGGTAATAATTATAATAATGCCAATTGGAATGGTCGTTATGCCTCTTTTGGTGATGGCGATGGTATTACCTATAAACCACTAACATCACTAGATGTTTGTGGGCATGAAATAAGTCATGGTTTAACCGGCAAGACCGCTAAATTGATATACAAGGATGAATCCGGTGGATTGAATGAGTCTTTTTCTGATATTTTTGGCAAATGCATTGAACATTATGCCGTGCCTGATAGTTTTTCATGGGATCTGGCAAGGCAAATTTATGTGAAAGGAAATTATATGAGAAGCATGAGTAACCCTCATTTAAAACAGCATCCTAAGTTTTATGGCGGTACTTTTTTTATAACTCCGGGCACCAATTTTGATAATGGCGGTGTTCATGTTAACAGCAGTATACAAAATTACTGGTTCTATTTATTGTGCAATGGAGGAAGTGGTAGACGCGAGTCTGATAGTGAATCTTTTTTAGTGTCACCTATTGGTTGGGACAAGGCTACACAAGTTGCGTATTTAACACTCAGAGATTATCTCAGTCCTTTTTCAGATTTTGTAGAAGCAAGTGAGTTTTCGCAGATAGTAGCAGCTAATTTATATGGACCTGAATCTCAAATAACTAAACAAGTACAAATGGCTTGGTATGCTGTCGGCCTTGCTGAAAAACCAACAGGTGTTGTTTCTGTTAATACCATTAAAATTAGTTCAGGAGTTGTATTGTCTCCTAATCCTGCAGGCGGAGTTATTCACTTGTCATTCAATAAGCCGAATGATGCAATTGGAAAAGTATCTATTACAGATATTACCGGGAGAAAATTGTTAACGATTGATCAGTTGTCTGATAATCACACAATCGATATTGGAATGTTGGATGCCGGCATGTATCTGTTAACTTTCGAAGATGGATCCTGCATCAAGTTTGTAAAAAATTAATCAGTTGTAAAGCTGGATTATCTTATTGATGGTCAAAGCTTCGCGCATATTCATGTGAATATAACTGTTGTATAAATTCATCAATACCCTTCTGACGATGTCAATGTTTGTGCATGGATTGATGTACTCAGGTTTTTCTTCCAATTGCATTTCCTTCAGTGTTTTTTGCAACTGTTCATAGTTAAACACACCACCGCCATTATAGGCATTGATGTAAAATTTAATCTCACCTTCTGCATTTTCTGTAATCTCTTGTTTGCCACCAAAGTTTTGAAGCGTTTCGGTTTCATCATTTTCTACGTAAGCCATAATAAAATGGCGAGGCAAATTAATGCCATATACAGGCACATTTAAGCGCTGTGCCACCAGCATATAGATGATTGACAATGAAATTGGATTGCCTGTCTTTGTGTCGAGTACCCTATTGATAAAACTGTTGTCAGGGTGCAAGAAATTGGCTTCGTTTCCCCTAAAACCATGCAGTTGAAAAAGGATATAATTCAAAATCTTCACCTTTTCAAACGAGGTTAAATCGTAGTGAAACTCTAGCCATGCATCCAGCCTTAAGCTTTCAAGCTTTTCAGTCAAATAATGTTCGGTAACATCCGGATATCTGAACTGCGTAATGTAGGTAATGGCTTCAAGTAGATTTTTACCACCATCTGCTTTCCATTGCATCAGTTTATTGGATAGGTGACCCGTTTTTACATTTTCTATGACTTCTTCGAGTCGGTTGCGTTGCTCATCAGTATTCACTTCTTCAAATAATAATTGATTGAGCATGTCCACTTGTTCAATGTCTGAATTGCTGAGTGCTGAATAAGCTATTTGCCAGACATTTTCATCGTTGTCTTCGAGCAATACGACTAATGCTTTTAATTCACTTTCGGCTAACATAACAGGTTGATTTGAATACAAAAATAGAGGTGGGGGGTATGTAAATCATTGGACAGATAAGCAAAGTTATCTACCGGAATGAACCAATTTGTACGATATATAATTGTAAATCAATATTTTAAACAGGGTGCATAACGATTTCTTAATGTCTGTTTTGGGGATGAAAAATTGCATCGATAATAATTAAGAATGCATGACACAGTAAAGAAAGATACTGCGAGCCTGTTCAATATTTTTTGTATTCGGTATTAGATATTTTTAAAGTATTTTTGCCTTATGATTAAGTATTGCGCTTTATTGTCGATTGTTTTGCTTGCGGCTTGCAGTAATGAAAAAAAATTAGTGGATGAAATGCGCGATATACCCAATGCAGTTTGGGCCTACGATCAGATTCCTGATTTTATGTTTGATGTTACCAATACTCAAATTAATTATGAATTTTATTTGAATCTGAAGATATTGAAAACATATCCTTATGAAAATATCTATTTGCTCACCCACATAAAAGATGCTGATGGTAAAATAACCACCCAGCGTGCAAATTTTAAACTGACCGATGAGAATGGCAATCCAAAAGGTGGCAGTGTGAGTGGTAATACAATCACCTATCAAATGCCGATTCCCAACGAGAAACGCTTTAACAAGGCTGGGAAATATTTCATAGCGATTGAACAAAATATGAGAGACAGTGTTGTAAATGGTGTAGCAAGCATTGGAGTAATGGTTAAAGAAGGAACCCCTGTGTTTTAATGGAGCAAAAGAAAATTGTCTTTTTTGACGGTTTATGTAATCTGTGTTCTAGCAGTGTTCAAACAATTCTGAAATATGATAAAGGGAACAAGTTTGTATTTGCTTCTCTACAAGGCACTACTGCTGCCGATTTGTTAAAAGATTTTTTAATAGCCAATCCCGGTATTGATTCAATCATAATGTTCAATAATGGCAAAATTTACACTAAAAGTACAGCAGTTTTAAAAATAGCCTCACAATTGGCATTTCCTTTGAACTGTTTCGTAATATTTTTGGTCATACCTGCGTTTATAAGAAATTATATATACGATATTGTTGCTTCAAAACGCTACAAGTGGTTTGGCAAAAAAGAAGTTTGTTGGCTACCTGATGAACGTTACACATCAAAATTTTTACCTTGAAAAAACTATTGCTATATCTCATGATTTTGTGCTCGTCCTTATTAAAAGGACAGACAAAATTATATCTGGATAGCACTTTGAAAGAAGCGTACATAGCCCGCTATCCCTTTAGTGAAAATTTATTGTGTATTCCATTTTACTGCGACCCGTTTTTTGTAGCAAAAATTGCCAAAAGCGATACGTCAATGTGTGGTAAATACGTTTTTGTCAATAGAAATTTTGAAGTAAAAATACGCCCGGTATTTGAAATACCTTGCGCATTTGAACCCAAATTTAGTGAAGGTCTATGTGCGGTTAATATCAATAATCAAATTGTATTTATAGATACCTTTGGTAAGCCTCAAATTAACACAGGATTAGTAGCCTGCTCACCTCAACGCAATAGAGTAAGCCCATTTAAGAATGGCAAATCCAGAGTTTTGAAAGGGAGTACAGGCAATAAATCCTATACAGAAGTCTATTATATCAATAAACTTGGTAAGCGATTGAAAACACCTGCTTTTGTAAAAGTTAAGATCAAAGACAAACCCATCATTATAGTGGTAGTGAAAGATCCTGTAAAACCTCAGGATACTTTTCGTACACCTGTATTTGATTTGCCCAGGGTGTTGGTGAAAAATAAATACCATGTTAAACCTGAGGAAGCAGCGATGTTACTAAAAATGCGCCCACACAAGGATAATAGAATGTTGTTGTATTATGAATGTGGGCCTTATCAAATGGAGAATATGGCACCATCAGATACATTGTATTGTGGGAAGTTCGTATTCACTGATACCTTATTTGATGTTAAAATTGGTTCAGGGTTTCAATTACCATGTGCTTTTGAACCCGAGTTTTCTGAAGGATTGTGTGCCGTTGCTATAGATAGTCAGATAGTGTACATCGATACACTCGGACGAGTAAAGATTAAAACCGGATTGGCCAGTTGTAACAAGGAACTGAATAAAGCCAGTACATTTAAAAATGGAATAGCAACTTTGTATAAAGGCGATGCGAAAATACCAGGCTTGTACACTACCATTGCCATTAATACAACCGGAGAGCGTGTGCGTTTGTTAGAGTTTGATGAATTAGAACTTGCAGAAAAAATGGTGGCCAAATTCAGCAACCTTACCATCGAAGAATGTGCAGATTGTTTTGTGGGGAAAGGTAAAACCAATGGATTTTGGTTTCTGATTGAAAAAAGTGGTAAAGTGAGAAAGAAACTTATTTTGAAATAATAGTCGAAAGCTATTTAATCCGACCCTTATTTTCTGAAACAAATTTTTCCCAGCCCGTACCGGCTTTCTTTCCTGTTTTTAAACCAAAACCACGTGGTGTATTTTGAAATATATGACACATGGCAGCACCTAATGCATCCGTAGCATCAAGGTGTTTGGGCATTTCCTCAAATTTTAAAAGCGTTTGCAACATGGCCGCAACTTGTTCCTTAGATGAATTGCCACTCCCTGTAATACTCAACTTAATCTTACGCGGTTGGTATTCATAAATGGGTATATCCCTCATTAAAGCAGCAGCAATGGCAACGCCCTGAGCTCTTCCTAACTTTAACATTGATTGAACATTTTTACCGAAAAATGGAGCCTCAATGGCTAGTTCATCCGGTTTATAACTGTCAATAATGCCGGTAACTCTTTCGAAAATATGTTTGAGCTTTAGCGCATGGTCTTCCAATTTATCTAACTTAATAATGCCGATGCTAATCAAGGATTGTTGTTTGCCATTGATGCCAACAACACCATAACCCATTATATTTGTACCCGGGTCAATGCCCAATACGATTTTATCAAAATTACTTAATTCCACCCTTTGCAAAACAAAACAAAGATACAAGATAAATCCATCTGGCGTACAATTTTCCGAATAGCCCAATGGGTCATACCTGTTTTTATTTGTTTGGTGTTATACAAGAAATTTTTCAGAAGTCCGACATTCTCATTGTCTCATTTTCAACAACAATTAAAGGAGTTGCCCTTACAATGGTATGTTTTATTATGTGTTTGCTCACTTATCAACTGGGGGTTGGAGACTAAAAAATGGCAATTGTTGATCAAAACTTTTAATCCTTTAACATATCGCAAAGCATGGGCATCAGTGCTTTCAGGAGTTGCTGTATCGCAGTTGTTACCCTATAAAACAGGGGAGTATTTAGGACGATTGATGTTTGTAAAAGAGCAACACAGAATTAATGCAGGGTTACTGTCCATTGTAGGAAGCTACAGTCAGTTACTTATTACCCTTGTATTTGGTATGGCGGGTTTTATTATTGTTAAACCCATAGATTACGCTAATCATTTTATAGTATCCTTGTCATTGTTGATAGTTGCCGGTTTGTTATTCTACTGGTTTTTACCAAAAATCAGGTTCTCCTATCAATGGACTAAACGGATACAAACCGCACTTACACTCATATCAAGAAAAAAATTACTGAGTGTGATGTCTATTTCTTTACTGCGTTACTTGTCATTTTTATTGCCTTATGCATTGTTGTCATGGCATTTTGGCCTAGCAGATCAGGCATCGCTATACTATCATTTTTTTGCGGTAAGCTGCATCTTTTTTATGCAAACAGTGACACCTAATTTTATCTTCACCGATATTGCTTTGCGCTTAACAATTCCTGTTATTGTATTTAGTCATATGAATCCGGATAATTCAACTATGGATTATGTGCCGGGTATGATTGTATATATATTCAATGTAGCATTCCCAATGTTGACCGGTACAATCATCGTAATGTTTTCAAAATACAGAACGACATAATGTTACTCATTATAGCCATAGCATCAGTATTGTTATACGCAGCTTTTATGTTTTTTGTTTTTGCAAGAACTAAAGTGAAACACATTGCCGGAAGCCAATCTGTTCCAAATGTTAGTATTATTATTCCATGCAGAAATGAGGAAAATACAATTGCGCATTGTTTGAATTCAATCGCAGCACAATCGCTTGCTGCAGATTATTATGAAATCATTGTTGTGAATGATGATTCAAATGATGAGACATTAAAAAAACTTAACAGTCTACATTCAACAGTTAAATTTAAAGTCATTAACAGTCAATTGCCCGGTAAGAAAAGCGCCATCGAAGCAGGTATACAGCAAGCGCAGTTTGATATTATTTATACAGTTGATGCTGATTGTACATTACACCCCCAATGTTTGGAAACGATGGTCAATGATTTTCATAACAATCAATTTAAAATGATATGTGGTTTAGTGAATTTTACTGAAGGGAATGGGTTGTTTGGAACGCTTCAACAAACAGAATCTGCAGCAATAGTAGGAATAAGTGCCGCTATGCTCAACAGTGGTTTGCCCGCCACATGCAATGGCGCCAACCTCATGTTTAGCAAACAAAGTTTTTATGAATCAGGTGGTTACAGCGGTCATAAGCATTTAGCAACAGGTGATGATGACTTGCTGATGCATGAATTTTATAAACGATTTGGGAATAAAGTTCGGTATTGTTTTCACCCTTTTGCAACGGTGTATACAGCCCCTGCTGAAACGTTTTTAGGTTTTTTAAAACAGCGCAGCCGCTGGCTCACTAAAAGTAATCAATACAGGTTGCCATGGAACAATGTCTTACAACTAATGGTCAGCCTACATTTAATCGCATTTTATTTTTTATTAATTTTTCTTTTAATAAGTTTTTCATGGGGTACATTATTCATTATATGCGTTAAATACCTATCAGATTTTTTAGTAGCATGGCCCTTAAAAAAAGTATTGAAATTTAATACTTTGGCGATTCTTATTATACCATTTTACCAGATGTATATAGGTGTTGTATTATTGTATGCACTTACCGGTCAAACAGATTGGAAGGGTAGAAGAAGTGTTTTATCTGATTTTAAATGAAAAGTGTTTTTAAATTTTACCTTTGCCCTTCATAATTTAACATGGATTCAGTTACACAAATAGTTTTAGGTGCTGCAGTAGGCGAAGTGGTACTTGGGAAAAAAATTGGAAATAAAGCACAATTATTTGGCGCTATTGCCGGTACAATACCTGATTTAGATGTACTAGTCACCTGGTATTTGAATGATCCATTGGCTGAAATTGTGATTCACCGCAGCTATTCACATGCTTTGTTTGTTCATATTTTACTGGCTATTCCATTTGCATGGCTAACACATAGACTTTTTAAAAGACAACAGACTTTTAAGGAATGGTATCTGTTGTGGTTTTTAGGATTTGCAACCCATGCCATTCTCGATTCATTTACAACTTACGGTACGCAACTGTTTATGCCTTTTACCAATTATATGGTAGGCTTTAATAATATCTCGGTTATCGATCCATTGTATACGCTGCCTTTCATGTTTATTTTGATTTACTGCCTATTTTTGAAACGCAGTAATCCCAATAGATTCAAATGGGCATGGCGGTCTATCTATATCAGTTCAGCCTACATGGCGCTTACATTTGCTGTCAAGGGTTATATCCACTCAACATTCAGTCGGCAAATGAATGCGGCCAATGTTTCATACGAACACTTGAGTACTTCACCGGCTATTCTCAACAATGCACTGTGGAGTGGCATCGCTTATAATGATTCAACAATTACCTTTGGGGAGTATTCAGTGTTCCAAAGCGACAGACACATTGATTTCATTACCTATCCAAGACACTTAGAACTTGAAGGTGAATTTGCAGGTAAAGAATTAGAAACGCTTAAATGGTTCAGTCAAGGCATGTATTTGCTGGAAAAGAAAGACAGTGCTACCCTGAATTTTTATGTTGTAAAGTGGGGTAGGATGGATTTGTCACAGCGCATTCCTGATCAAACTTTCAGATTTTACTATCAGTTGAAAAAAGATCCATTGCAAAAGGGGAATATTATAATGACTGCAGTGCGCCCTGACTTTAAAGAAGGTGAGTTCAGTAAGGCATTGGGTCAGCTGTGGGATAGAATCTGGGAAAAACCTAAGACTGCTTATTAGTCTGAATTCGCGCTTTTCTTCTGATGAAGAACATCACAACACATACAATAAATAGTAGGCTAAAGAAGTAGCCTTTCCAACTGCTTAATCCACCTTTCAAGAATTGATTATAGGCTTCTATCGCAGTAATGGCAGCAAATAATTGCCATAGAATAATAGATATCTGTGAGCCGATTAAACTTTTTTTATTCATTTGCTGTACTGTCGTTTTTAATGGAGATGGTTCCCCTTGGTTTCAATATTACCCATTCCGAAAAATCTTGTTTGGCCTCCATGCCTTCACCAGTTAATATTTCATCTTTGGTAGTAATGCGCACAAATTTATCGGTATAAATTTTTTGAGTATTCTGATTCCAAATCAATTTTTCTGTATTTAGCCGTTCGCCCTTGGCATTTGTAACAATGACATTTTGCCATACTTCGGTTATCTTTTTTGATTGATACGAAATGCCCTTTTCAGCAGTTAAGGCGCTTTCTTTTTCGCCCGATGGATTGAAGAAATCACCCTTTACACCATTTGGCATTTTAACGATTTCATTGCCTTCTTGCTTAAAACCAACCAGGGTAGGGGCAAATATCTCGGCTCTTAATAATCCTGAGTCAGTATAGCGTATGGTAACATTGCGGCCCTCCTGGGTGAATAATAACGTATCTGCTTTAATAGATTTAGCCACATTTTCCTTAGCCTTTTCACTGCTGCAACCAACAAGCAGGTAAATCGTTGGGATAATTAATAACAGAGCTTTCATCTAAGTGATTAATGCTTCTTATAGAAATCGCACTCAAAACGACAATTGTCGCTCTTGGTCTTCTTTTCTGAACTTACCGAAGTATCAATTTTATTTAATTCTGTTGCGTCATTATTATACATTGGCTCGTTTTTGGCAGTTGCCAGAAAAGTAAAATTACCAATGAGTACAAGTGCCAATAGGATTATTTTTTGCTTGTTATTCATACTGTTGTTAATTGAATTTGCGTTTTGTAAACCAAACATCACCTAAAGTAATACCGATTGTTAAGCTGAGTAAGTGTTCCTCAACCATGCCATTTTTAGTGGTACCTCTGTGTATGTATTCAGCAGTAAGGTTAACCATCGATTTGATGTATTGACGAGGATAAAGCATTTGTCTTGTTTTCGGGATACCTATACCAAAACTAATGCCGTATTCTTTTAAAGGGGAAATAACACCTGTATTATCCTTAAAATTATAGCCGGTATTCAATGTGCGGAAACCAAAACGATATTCAAGATTGGGTTTTCCGAATTTTTTGCCGGTAATAGACTTATTGATGATTGGGTCTAAGTCAGGGCGATAGGCGATACCAATTGACATTTGCGATCTGTTGGAAAATTTATCGGTAAACAGTGTTTGCTTAACACTGCCCCACATTGCACCTGAATAATCGAAAGCAACTAACCACAAATTGTTGTAAGTAAATGAAAAACCGGCTGAAAATGCCTGTGGTAAATAGGTTTTACCTCTAACATTGTTTTCATTAACAAGTGTGTCTATCGTGCCAAAAGTGTAGTAGTTGTTTTTATTCACAGCAAGGCGGCTCAATGTATAGTTGAGTTGCGATTGATTGGTTAATGTGGCACCAAATACAAATCTCAAAGGGATGCGTTTGATTTTCCTTATAATTTCGTTTTTGTCATTTATTTCTGTTTTCTCAACCACTAATGTGTCGCGGTGATTTGATTGAAATCCAAAATCAAATGAAAATCCTTTTAAATGGTGGATGCTTTCGTCATACAGCGCTCTGCTAACACCACTGTCCTGCACGAAAAATGCCTGATTGTTTCTCAATTGGCCAAATACATAAGAGGCGTTTAGTCCAAGTGAAACATTTTTTGTAACATTCACGGCATTCATCACAAACAAACGGCTAAGACCCCCTGTTTTTGAATAAAAGTTGGCAATTTGACCATATGTAGTATCTGTTAATTTATAGTAGGATGAGCCAAGATTAGAGTATGGGGTTAAGCCTATGGATGAACACCAAAGCGTTTTATAAACCTTAATCAGATTGTTTTTACCTGAAGATGACCCTTTTTTTACACCTGTGTCTTTCAATATTTCTTTTTGCCAAATAGGAAAGCCAAGCACGATATAATTGAAATTACCGTTAAAATAGCTTTGTTTGGCATTGGTGGTTGATGATACACCGCTTTCTCCTTTAAAACCAAAGTCGAATGTTACCAGACTTAATCCGCCAAGAGAAGCCGGATTTGACAGGGAAATAAATCGGCTGCTTCTAATGCCATTGCTTACTCCTCCCAATGATTTATTATAGGCAGTATTGAAGGGTTCTAATTCGCCAAACCCACGAGCTGAATAGGGGGAATGGGTGTTGTTTTGCGCATAACTGAAGATGGCAAATGAAAAAACAAGTAACAGGAGAACTGACTTTTTATGATTTAGCATTGAGTATTAACAGGTGGTATAAGCCTTGCAAAACAAGGTTTGGGTTTGCAAATATCTTGTATTTTAATGGTTTCTCAAAATAATGGGCATCGCCTCCGCACAATACGATGCAGGTATCCGGATTCTTTTCCAAAGTACTCTGAATATATCCGTCAATTTCATATTGTAATCCAAGCATAGCCCCATTGGCTAAGGCCGAAAGTGTGCTATTGCCCATTGGTAATTGTATTTCATCCACTGAGCTTAAAGGAAGTCGACCGGTCATTTGGTTCATGGCTTTTAATCGCATATTCAATCCGGGTGATATATTGCCCCCATTGTATTCTTTTCGCTCATTCAGAAAGTCGATGGTCATGCAGGTGCCGATGTCAAATACTAAACTGGTGTTATCAGGATATAAAACTGCAGCAGCAGCCATTGCTGCTATGCGGTCGGCACCTAAGGTCTCAGGTGTTTTATAAAGGTTGACAAAAGGCAATTTGAGGTCTTTGTTAACAGTGTAATACTCAAGAGTTGTGTTAAAAGTTTGATCAGCTCTTACGGATGATACCATTACCTGTGTAACTCCATTGTCTTTTAACCATTCGAACGCTTCTTGCAGATTGCTAAAATGTTTAACTACTATTAAATCACCATCTTTGAATAGTCCTGCCTTGCAACGTGTATTGCCATTGTCTATTACACCCTTTACTGTCATGCGATTACTTGTTTAAGTTCTCCGTGTAAGTAGGCCTTTGTTGCGCCATCTTTTTCAAGCAGTATGCGTCCTTCTTCATCACAACCTTTTATGATATATTTTTCTGTTAAAGCATTGTCTGTAAAAGCATTTTCAACACCATAACCTAGTAAATTTGAGTTAAAAAGATTGTTAATGGCTTCGGTTTGATCTGCATCTAATTTCAAAAAATAATTATCAAGCGCTTCAAGCAATAATCTGAAAACAAGCGGTCGATCGTAGTCAAAACCCTGTAAGTCCTTAAAGGAAGTAGCCTTAAGATGACTGAGGTTTTGAAACGATTGATTGACATTTAATCCAATGCCAACCACACTGGCTTGCAACTGTTGACCCATATAGTTGTTCTCAATCAGGATGCCTGCAATTTTTTCATTATTGACATAAATATCATTGGGCCATTTGATTTTAACTTCGTGGTTAGGTAAGGCGTTTGTTATGAAATGGTGTAATCCCAATGTAATGCATTTATTGAGATTGAACGGATGCGTGCGCGTATTAGTTACAGCATGTAAAATGACGGAAAATGTTAGATTTTCATTGGGATGGCTGGTCCATTCATTGTTTCTTTGACCCCTTCCACTGGTTTGGTGGTCAGCAATAACGACAGTGCCGTGTTCTGAGAGCTTATTTTTAAGCAAATCAAGCGCCAGAGTGTTGGTAGAATCAACTCTTTGAAAATAAACAATGTTTTGACCAATAATATGGGTATTTGGTTTTATTTTTGCAAACACAATAAAGATCAATTTAAGTTACAAGGTTAATGCCAAAAAAGAAAATTGCCAAAATAGATTTGAAGGATGCCATCGTATTGGGCATGCAGGAAAAAAAAGCGAACAAGATTACTATCCTTGATTTGAGAAAGTTAAAATCGTCAATGGCGGATTATTTTGTAATTTGTCATGCTGTGAGCGATAAGCAGGTGAATGCAATTGCAGATAGTGTCGAAGAAATAGTGAGAAAACAAACAGGTGAAAAACCCTGGCATGTTGAGGGTGCTGAACAATCAGAATGGATCCTATTGGATTATTTTGATGTTGTGGTTCACGTTTTCAAAGAAGAAAAACGCGCTTTCTATGGCATTGAAGAGCTTTGGGGCGATGCTGAAATCACTGAAATCGCAGATTAATTCCCGGCCAAATTCGGTTTGGGGTTAATTGCTTCTCCAATCAATTAATAATCTCTAACGCATTAAGCGTATGGGCTGTTCATAGTGCTCTAGTAAGCCATTGAAAGGTGTAAAATGAATTTTGCAAATGTATATGCCATCCTGACAAGGCTTGTCTTGATAGTTGCCATCCCAGCCGGTTTTAATGTCATTTGTTTCAAATAGTTTCTCTCCCCACATGTTGTAGATTTCCATGGTGTAGTATTTGATGTATACACTGGCAACCGGAACAAGGGTTTCGTTGATGTTGTTTGCATCAGGAGAGAATACATTTGGTAAATAGAAATAAAATTTCTGATAAGTCGATAGGCTGAATGAATCCGTACAATTATCCTGATTGGTTACCCATAAGGTGAAAATATTCATACCTGAATCGAGATAATCCAGAGTTGGATTTTTTAAAGTACTCTTTTTATTGTTGCCAAAATCCCAGTTATAAGTCGTCACATCAGTCGATGATAAATTGTTGAAGAGGATTGTG
The DNA here is from genome assembly GCA_040386935.1 of Bacteroidota bacterium. Lineage (GTDB taxonomy): Bacteria > Bacteroidota > Bacteroidia > NS11-12g > UBA955 > JABMMZ01. The sequence goes on from JAZKEQ010000005.1 coordinate 31,007, forward strand.
CGCTTATAGGTAGGTGCAATAGAAACTTCCTTAAAATCAAAGAACGCATTTGGTTTTTGTTTAACAGTAATACCTCTCTGTTTTACCATTGAATCAACACAACCTTTATCTGATTTTACTATTAAAGTTACAGTGTATTTACCTGATTCATCGTATGATTTTAAAGGATTGACTGCTTTTGAAGTTGAATAATCACCAAATTGCCAACTGTATTCAGTGATTTTACCTTCTTCAATTGTCGATTCATTCTTAAATTGAACAGGATCTGGGAAGCACGGGCTGTTAAATGAGAATTTTGCTACAGGGTGGTGCAATACCTTAAATGTTTTTTCTACACTATCAGTACACTCGCTGATACCGCTGACGATTAGCTTTACCTTGAAAGTACCTGTGCCGGGATATTCTTTTTTTACAATTGAATCTTCCATATTTGTACCGTCACCAAAATACCATTTGACAGACTTTCTGGAATCACCGTCATAATCAGTGAGATCCTTGAGTGTTAAAAGATTGTTTTTCAAACACAGAATGGAATCTTTTGCATCTATAGCTGGTTTTATAGTTGGGTTAATAATATTTATTGTGTCTCCGCTAAAACAGCCCACGCTATCTTTAACCCTTATGGAATACTGCCCTTTACTTTTAACAGTAATATGATTGAGCAAACTGTTGTTATTCCACTGATAGTTGATGTAAGTTTTGTGTGGTTTCAAATCGAGTGAAAAAGCGCCACAGAATATGGTATCATTGCCAATGCGAGGTTTAGGGTCCTTTATATAAAACTTGTTCCAGGTGAAATGTATATAGCGTCTTGAGTAGTATAAAAGCCTTGCAGTGTAATAGCCAGTGTATTTATAGACATGCGATACATCAGACATTTTATTGGAAATATTGTCGGCCATAGCAGCCGGTTCTCCAAAATCCCATTTCACAGAATCAATCGTGTTGGTATTTGAAATACTGAATTGGGTGGAGTCATTGATACAATTTCTAGTTACAATGATGTACACTTTATTGAAGATCGACTGATTGAAGTTGGGTAATCCTAGTTGGGTAATTTTACCACCAAGATAAATTGCATCTTTTTGAGGTCGGGTTTTATCTGCGGCAGAGTCAGGTGCATTAATGACATGAAGGTATTGGCTACCTGTAACACTGATGTAAATTTTGTTGTCTGGTCCCATCTGCAATGCACCGGCAAAATTATTGTAGTTGCTGTCTATTAGGCGTTTCGAAGCGATAAAGTCACCAATTGAATTCGATTTAACATTGTACTGATAAACTTTTCTGTTATTCATTTCACTGACATACAGATATTGGCCTTTTGATGAAAACTCCAAACCATACGCATCGTCAATAGGGAAGGCCCATACTTTTGAAACACGTCCCGTCAATGCATCAAAATCTGCAATAACAGAAGTATCCATTGTGTGATTTGCATAAGCTATTTTTCTGCCATCAGGCGAAAACTTCATTGCACCCAAGGTATTTGAATAATAATTGGCAATTTTAATACCCGTATAACTTTTTACAGGAAAGTAACTGACCCCGAAAAAAGTAACCATATAAGAGTAAATGATGTCGGAGTTAAACTTGTGCATCAATACCCAATAGTTGATGCCATCTGCATGTTTCATGGCTGTAATTTTCTCACAACCGGATGACAATATGAGTAAATTTTTGCGCCAGGGCACAACATCGCCCTTACCTGCATTAAAAGCCATGTTTACTTCAGTATAACGTACACCGTTAGCTCCTGCAACCTTATCAACTGTAAAGATGTAATAACTGGTGAAACTAAATGGCTTTGGAATAATAATAGAAGATTGAGTTGCGGACGGGTCACCTTTCAGTCCTGTACCATTCGGCATTAATTTGTGGGTACTGTCCCAAACATTGACACCATCCGTATAAAATAAAAGTCGGCCATCCGGTGTGCTGTAAGATGCACACCCTTCAGGAGATATAAGTTTCCCATTGGTAATACTTTGTGGGTAGCCCTTGTTAAAATCGATGCCGGCATTATTGCCAAAATACCATGTGTTAGCCTCTTTTTGCGCAATTAACTCCTGTCCGAAAAACCAAAACGATATGATCAGTAAAATACTTTTACCCATCTATATTCATATACTTGCCAAAGGTAGTAAAGCAGGTGAAAGAATCAAACACTTTGCAAAATTATAGCAATCAGTTAATCAGGCAGTTGTGATACCGTGTTGATTAATTGGAAAATTATTTCAACAAAACGCTACAAGCCATACAGGCCAACAAACCTGCTGTTTCTGTCCTTAATCTGGTGTTGCCAAGACTCAAGCCAAGGGCACCTGATTGGTAGGCAGATTCAATTTCTTTTGTAGAAAAATCACCTTCAGGTCCAATTAGGATTTTAATAGGATCATTACTTTTATGAACGGATAAATATGTTTTTAAAGGCGATTTTTCAAAGGTGTTATTACAATGTGCCAAATAAGCGCCTTGCATAAATCCTGAAGTAAGCAACGACTGAAATGTTTGATTGTCATTTATCTGAGGCAAGTAATATTCACCACTTTGTTTCATGGCCGACAATACAATTTTCTCAAGTCGACCAATGTTTATTCTGCTTTTTTCGGAATGATCTGTGGTAATGAAGGTAATGCTGTCTATTCCTACTTCAACTGCTTTCTCCAACATCCATTCTATGCGTTCATTTTGCTTAGTAGGTGCAATTACGAGTTGCAAATTATAATTGCGGTTCTTGGGCTGTAGCCGAGATGAGATAATATCTAGCACAATGGGTTGACTGCTTTTTGTTAATGCGCTTTGTAAGCGCCCTTCATACAAGTAACCCTTGCCATCTGTTAACTGCAATACATCATCCTGGGTCTTTCTTAAAACCCTTAAATGACGGCTTTCCTCCTCACTTAAAATGGCAACATTATCCGCTATATGTGAAGTATAGAATAGTTGCACAGCGCAGAAATTTAATTCTTTTTACCCTTGTTGGATGACCCGGTGTTAATGCCTTTGGCTTTCGACATTTCCTCTAAGCGTTTTTGGAACGCTGATTTTTTGTCATCACCCTTTTTGTTTTTAGCATCATTAATCTGAGCGATTAATTTTCCTTCATCAACAAATTTCTTAATAGCCCATTGTTGTGTAAAGGTCACACAGTTACTCAGAAAATAATAATATGAAAGTGCTGCAGCATACGAGTTGAAGAATCCAAGGAACATAACAGGCATTAAGTAGCTGATCCATTTCATCTGTTCGTTTACACCTGTCACTTGATTATTCATACGTGTGTAAATAAGGGTTGAAATGGTCATTAATAATGTAAATAAACTGATATGGCTGCCATAAATACGGTCGAGGATAGGGTATTTAGGGAAATCTAAAATTGAATCGAAGTGAGAAAGGTCGGTTGCCCAAAGGAAAGATTGTTGTCTGAATTCAAAAGCTGATGGTACAAATTGGAAAACGGCTACAAGTATTGGCATTTGCAATAGTAATGGTAGGCAACCACCCAAAGGATTTACACCGGCTTGCTTGTACAATTTCAGGTTTTCCATTTGAGCGCCCTGCATATTGTCTTTAAATTTTTCCTTAATGGCATCAATCTCCGGTTTCAGTATACGCATTTTAGCTGTAGACTTATAAGAGCGGTATACCAACGGTAATAAAATGGTTTTGACAATCAGGGTAAGTAATAAAATAATGATACCATAGTTACTCATCATGCTGCTCAGGAAATTGAAAATTGGGATAATCATGAATCTGTTGATCCATCCAAAAATTCCCCATCCCAATGGAATGATTTTTTCAAGCCCTACATTCTGATCTTTTAATAATTGATATTTATTTGGACCGAAATAAAATTTAATATCGAGTTGCTGATCATTGCTGTTGTTGATAGGTAATAGCAATGAGGCTTTCAGGTGTTCTACATTCTTTTGGTCAATAGGCTCTTCAGACTTTAGTTCACTTTCCTTCAAAAAGGCCTGTTTAGGCATAATAGAGGTATTGAAAAATTGTTGTTTGAAACTTAACCAATCAATAGGGGATACAGTTTTGGTGTCTTCAAATTTAGTTTCACCCATATAATCCACTTTTTCTTCAGGATACTTAAAGTAGATGGCTGTTAGATTGCGTTCTTTCTCCTGTTCGTATTCCTGAAGTGGTACATCGTTATTCCATATAAGTCGTACCGGACTACCTGATTTTAAAAATGAGTTAAGTCCTTTTGTTTTTATGCTGTGATGAACATTGTAGCCTTCATTGTCGATGCTGTAACTGTGTTCCAGATAAGATTCAGAACCATAGTTCAGTCGCATGGTCACCTGTTTGGCGTCATTGCTGACAACGGTCCAGTAAAAATCTCCTGTTTCGATTGTCGTATTTTGAGATTGGAAAACCAGCTGATGCTCGTTCTGGTTGCTCATCATCAATAGTGCAGTTGAATCTGCTCTTTTGAATTGTTTCAATTGAACCTGACTGATTTTACCACCCTTAGTATTTAATGACAATCGGATGTCTTTGTTTTCTAAAACCAGTGTTTGAGCTTCTCCTTTTACCTGGCCTGCAAATCCACCAAATTTTTGAGTAAGCGCGTTGCTATCGTTTAAGAAAGATTGTTGTATGCTGTCTTGTTGACGCGAGTTTTGTTGCGTGTTTTTTTCAAGGGTCGCTAATTTGGTTTTTTCAACAAGTGCAACGGAATCATTGAATTTTTGTTGTTTAGCCATTTCCGCCTCATTGGGGCGGTTAAGGAAGTAATATCCGATGAGTAGTAAAAATATAAGGGATAATCCAATCGTTGAATTGCGGTCCATTCTTGCGTTAAATTTTAAGGGTGCAAAGGTATTCTTTTCGCAGCCAATGCAAAAATTGATTTTAAAGAATTAGTCAAACGCCTCGATTACCGGTTAAATATGATGCGAAAATCCGCTAAATAAAACAGCCGTTACTTTACATAACGGCTGTTTTACAAATTTAAGGATAATAGAAATTAAGGAGTGCTATTTCGTTTTTTGGTTTTATTTTGCTTGTGTTTCTCTTTTTTGTCCTTTTTCATTTGTTCCCATTTTGTCGCTTGTTCAGGTGTTAAAGCACTTGTAATGGTTGTATTACAGGCTTCATTAATGGGTTTGATTTCTTTTCTAGCTGCTTTTTTATCCGTGGGATATTTCGCTTTAACAGCTCTCACCTTTGTTTCGCGGTCGAGCAGGGCGTTGTACACCTTACTGCGCTGGTCATCTGAAAGACTCAATTCAGTTTTTAGTTTATCTGCTTTTTTTGTAGCAACCTGTTCAGGTGTTTTTTTCTGTTTAGTACTGTCGTTTGCAAATCCGCTGCCGGCAATGGCCAGTGCGAATAATGTAAAAATTAATTTTTTCATATGGTTAGAAATTTGTTTCAATCATATGACGATGGGAAATGGGAATGGTTTAAAGTGCCTTAATTAATTCTTAGACTTCAAAAAAATACAGAGGGGAAAATAAACTACTAATTAATACTTTTTGTCAGACCCGGACCTTCATAGATAAAGCCCGTATATAATTGCACCAGTGCAGCGCCATTGGCTAATTTTTCCTGGGCATCAGCTGCACTGTGTATGCCACCTACACCTATAATTGGAACTCTACCATTTAATTTTTTACTAAGATAGTTTAAGACATAAGTTGATTTTTCTTTAACCGGTTTACCGCTTAATCCACCCATTCCAATAGCTTCAATTGTTTTTGCATCTGTTGTTAAGCCCTCACGACTGATGGTTGTATTGGTGGCTACTAGTCCGTCAATTCCTGTTTCCAATGTTAAACTGACGATATCATCCAATTGCTCGTCTGTTAAATCAGGGGCTATTTTAAGTAATATTGGTAGAACAGGCATTCCCTTTGCAGTATAGCCTTTGCGCATTGCGATTAATGCATTTAAAATTTCCATAAGCGGTTTTTTATCCTGTAATTCTCTCAGTCCCGGTGTATTGGGGCTGCTTACATTCACAGTGAAATAATCTACAAAGGGATATAGTTTTTCGAAACAGATTTTATAATCATTAATGGCCTCTTCATTTGGTGTTACTTTGTTTTTTCCAATGTTGCCGCCAACTATGAGCCCCTTTGGGCGACTCTTTAATCTTTCTGCAATAATATCTGCGCCATCGTTGTTAAAGCCCATGCGATTGATAACGGCTTCGTCTTTTACCAATCTAAATAATCGCGGTTTGTCATTTCCGGGCTGTCCTTTTGGTGTAACAGTGCCTATTTCAACATGCCCAAATCCTAAGGTCTTCATGACGTCTAAATACTTTGCATTTTTATCAAACCCGGCAGCTAAACCTACTTTATTTGGAAATTGAATGCCAAAAACGGTTGCACCTTTCTGGTTTTTACCGGTGTAAAGTTGACGCAAGATCCAAGAAATCCCTGGTATTTTAATCAAAAATTGCAACAGGTTGAGGGTGACATAATGGGCCCTTTCAGCCGACATCATGAAAAGAAAATAACGAATCAGGTAAAACATTTAGATTTTAAGAATGAATGAATTGTGCAAAGTTCAGCAATAGACCGAACCAAAACAAATAATTAATTGTTAATTAAAATGAATTTAAATAGTAGATTAAATGAATGTTATTTATAATAAAAGGATAAATTTGCAGCAAAATTTTAGTAAGCAATAAGCATGAATTGGATCACCACATTTTTAAAATCCAGCATTGGAAAAAAACTATTAATGTCGCTAACAGGCTTGTTCCTGTGCTCATTTTTAATTGTTCACCTGTCAGGTAATCTGCAATTGTTTAAGGATGACGGAGGTTTAGCCTTTAACCAGTATGCAGTATTTATGACCTCTAATCCATTCATTAAGTTCATTTCTTATGGATTGTACGCTACCATTCTATTTCACGCATTCTGGGGCTTGTACCTGGTATTCGAAAATAAAAAAGCACGTCCTGTGCAGTATGGCGCTTACAAAGGAAATGCAAACAGCAATTGGACCAGCCGTTGGATGGGTGTGCTGGGAACTATCATTCTGGCATTCATCATTTTTCACATGTCAGGTTTCTGGGGACAATACAAATTTGGCTTTACACCATATACCCAGTATGAGGAAAATCTTACAACAGGCGAATTGAGCTATGCTGCTTACGAAAGTGAAATAGATGTTAAGAAAGTACAATACATTGAGAATGGTACAGAAGTAACCATTATCAAAGACCTCTATTTTGTTGTAGCCGATGCATTCAAATCATGGTGGATTGTATTGTTATATGTTATCTCAATGGCTGCCATCTCTTTCCACCTGGTACATGGTTTTAGCAGTGCATTTCAAACACTTGGCTTTAATCATTCAAAGTACAACGGACTTATCAAATTCATAGGCATTGGTATTTTTGGAGTAGTTATTCCAATACTTTTTGCAGCAATGCCGGTTTATTTTCTTTTTATTTAATCTTTAATATTTCAAATATAACGTATGTTAGATTCCAAAATACCCGAAGGCAACCTGGCCGAAAAATGGACCAAGTATAAATCATCGGTAGCCCTTGTAAATCCGGCCAATAAACGCAGCATCGAAGTGATTGTTGTAGGTTCAGGATTAGCAGGTTCAGCTGCAGCAGCAACTTTAGCTGAAATGGGTTACAAGGTAAAGTGTTTTTGTTTTCAGGATTCACCAAGACGCGCGCATAGTATTGCAGCACAAGGTGGTATCAATGCAGCTAAAAACTATCAAAATGATGGTGATAGTGTTTACCGTTTATTTTATGATACAATTAAAGGGGGTGACTACCGTGCCCGTGAAGGCAATGTTCACCGCTTAGCAGAGGTAAGTGGTAACATCATCGACCAATGTGTCGCTCAGGGTGTGCCTTTCGCTCGTGAATATGGTGGACTTTTGAGTAACCGTTCATTTGGTGGTACTCAGGTTCAAAGAACTTTTTATGCGGCCGGTCAAACCGGACAACAATTATTGCTTGGTGCCTATAGTGCTCTTGAGCGTCAGGTAGGTTCAGGTCAGGTACAAATGTACTCTCGCCACGAAATGCTGGATGTAGTAGTTATTGATGGCAAAGCAAGGGGGATTATTGCCCGCGACCTTGTAACTGGTAAAATTGAGAAACATTTCGGTCATGCAGTTTTGCTGGGTACTGGCGGATACGGTAACGTATTTTACTTGTCTACTAACGCCATGGGCAGTAATGTTACAGCAGCCTGGAAAGCCCATAAAAAAGGCGCTTACATGGCCAATCCTTGCTACACACAAATTCACCCGACTTGTATTCCGCGTTCAGGTGATCATCAGTCAAAATTGACGTTGATGTCTGAATCGTTGAGAAATGACGGTCGTATTTGGGTGCCAAAGAAAAAAGAAGATGCTGAGGCCTTGAGAAAGGGAACACTCAGACCATCAGCAATTGCTGAAGATGATAGAGATTATTATTTGGAAAGGCGTTACCCTGCTTTTGGTAACTTAGTGCCAAGAGACGTAGCCAGTCGTGCTGCAAAAGAAAGATGTGATGCCGGTTATGGTGTAAATAGCACCGGTGAAGCGGTATTCCTTGATTTCTTCTTTAATATGACTGAGAAATATGGCAGAATGGAAGCCACTAAAAAAGGCATTGAAAATCCAAGTGCTGAACAATTGAAATCGTTTGGTAAAGATGTAATCAAAGAAAAGTATGGCAACTTGTTTGATATGTACAAACAAATCACGGGTGTTGATCCTTACGAAGAGCCAATGCAAATTTATCCTGCGGTTCACTATACAATGGGTGGCTTATGGGTGGATTATAATCTCATGACAAATATTCCGGGCCTTTACGCTATGGGTGAAGCCAACTTCAGTGATCACGGTGCAAACAGATTGGGTGCTTCTGCTTTGATGCAAGGTTTGGCTGATGGTTATTTTGTAATACCATATACTATTGGTGCTTACCTGTCAAATGAAATCAGAACCAAAGCTATTCCTACTACTCACGAGGCATTTGTTGAAGCCGAAAAGCAGGTAACAGAGCAATTGCATAAATTATTGAATATCAAAGGAACTAAATCAGTTGACTTCTTCCACAAACGCTTAGGTAAGATTATGTGGGATAAGTGCGGTATGGCGCGCAATGCTGAAGGTTTGAAACAAGCCATCAGCGATATTCAGCAATTGAAAAAAGAATTCTGGAGCGACTTGCGTGTACCTGGTGAAGCCAATGAGTTTAATCAGGAATTGGAAAAAGCGGGTCGTGTAGCAGATTTCATCGAGTTAGGTGAATTGATGTGCAAAGATGCTTTAGAGAGAAATGAAAGTTGTGGTGGTCACTTCAGAGAAGAATTCCAGACTGAAGAAGGTGAAGCCATGAGAGATGACGAGAAGTATGCCTACGTAGCTGCATGGGAAATGAAAGGCAACGACTGGGAATTACACAAAGAAGAATTGAAGTTCGAAAATATTAAAATAGCACAACGTAGTTACAAATAATCAAAATAACCCTATGAGTAATGAAAATATGAAAATAAACCTGAAGGTTTGGAGACAAAAGAATACCAACACAAAAGGTGAGTTTAAAACCTATAACGTAGACCATGTGTCTCCGGATATGTCTTTCCTTGAAATGTTCGATGTATTGAATGAAGATTTGATTACGAAAGGTGATGAGCCAATAGCTTTTGACCACGACTGTCGTGAAGGGATTTGCGGCATGTGCAGTATGCACATCAATGGTCAGCCACACGGACCTTTGCAAGGTGTAACAACCTGTCAATTGCACATGCGTTCATTCAATGACGGTGATACAATTGTTGTAGAGCCTTGGCGTGCAAAAGCTTTCCCTGTTATCAAAGATTTGTCAACTAACCGCTCTGCTTTCGACCGTATAATGGCAGCAGGCGGGTATGTTTCAGTCAATACAGGAAATGCACAAGATGCCAATAGTTTACCTATATCAAAAGAGGATGCTGATGAAGCGTTCATGAGTGCAGCTTGTATCGGTTGCGGAGCCTGCGTTGCAGCATGTAAAAATGCAAGTGCAATGTTGTTTGTTTCGGCTAAGGTTAATCAGTTGTCTTTATTACCTCAGGGCCAACCTGAAGCCAGAAAACGCGTATTGGCGATGGTGAATCAGATGGATGCAGAAGGTTTCGGTAGCTGCACAAACACAGGTGCTTGTAGTGCTGAATGTCCTAAAGGGATTAGCCTGGGTAATATTGCTAAAATGAACCGTGAATTCTATTCGGCTAGTTTAATAGGCAAAGAATAAATTTTTAAATATAATATTGAATGAAAGTCAGGTTGTTTTTTTCAACCTGACTTTTTTTATTAGAATAAATTCTATATTGCATAAAAATTGCAATGAAAAAGATACTATCAATCATCGTTTTTCTGACAGTGTTATTTGCTACTGTTAATGCTCAGATAGCCACATTTAACAAGAAAGAAAAAAAGGCTTACAAGAAAGCCGAAAAGTATAATAAAAAAGGGACGTATGATGAGGCGATAGCTATTTTCGAACCTGTTTTATTGGCACATAAAACGGAATCAGAGGTTTGGGATGTAGCCCTTACATATTACTATAACAAAAGCAGAATTTTTGGAAACCTAAGCTTTACCATTACTACTTCAGGGGGTGATGATGGAGGTCTTGCTGATGTGTTAAGAGATATAATGAATAAGCCAGGACTGGTTTATTATGATGCTTTGAGAAGATGCATGCTTATGTGTGGCGACAATTTAATGGCACAGATATATGCCCGCAATCATTTTGTAGACAAATTGTACCCTGTGGACACCTCAATTAGTCCTGCCGCAAAAAAACAATTTAATAAAGCCGAAGATGCCTTTGTGAAAGGGAGCTACAGCCAGGCCGCTGAGTATTACAGAGCTGCTTTGGATATAGAACCTGAGTATTATAAAGCAACCATGTATTTAGGTGATGCATTGTATCATTTGGGTAAATATGGCAAGGCAATAGAATATTATTCTTTGGCAGCAACACAAAATCCTTATTTACTGGAACCACAGAAATATCTTACCGATGCCTTTATCGGACAAAAATCATACGATGATGCATATGATGCCTGTATTGATGGCATTATGCGTTTTCCGGATGCCAATATGTTTGATAAACTTAAATTCATTAACAGCGAACTGAATTTCAATTTCAATAGACATTGGATGTCCAGAAATTATGAAATTAATACCATAAAAGGCAAGCATGAGGCAATTGCTGACCCTGTTTGGGGTGTATACCGCGATGCGTTGGAAGAAATTAAGTCATTCTGCGATACTACCGGTGTCATTATTAAGGAAAACACATTGACAAAATCAAAATACCTGGAAGAGTACAGTTGGGAGCAATTATTGTCAAAGAATAGAAGTGCGGATGAGTTTGCATTTGCCCGCGAAATGCAGGAAAAAGGTTTCCTCGATTGCTATGTGCTCATTTCATTGTTCCATGTCGATTTATACAGTCAACAACAGCATTTGGTAAAAAATAATCCTGATAAAGTGAAGCAGTACCTGAAAATGTTGAGGTCGTAATTTTGAATTACAAGTCAGTGAAATATTTGCTTTTATATATCGGTTTAGCAACGCTATTAGGGTGTACAAGAAATACTTCTGATAGGAGTATTTATTCAGCTTATAAGCCTGTGTTAATGGAAAAAAGTAAAGTTACTACAGAGTTAGGATTGGTGGCAGCTCAACCTAATAAAACTTTAGGTCAAATGCGTAAAATGGGCCAATATTTATTGGTGCTTGATTATGGCACCGGCATACATATCATGGATGCATCTGATTCAGCTAATCTTTCAAAGAAAGGATTTTATAAAATTCCTGCCTGTATCGATTTTGAGGTAAAAGGAAATATTGTATACGCCAATAACTATCGGGATTTTATCATGATTGATTTTGCCAATATCAATCAACCTGTCATTATTAAAAGAGAATTAAACGCATTTGATGTGTCTGTTAAAACACCTGATGGCCTGGAAGTCTACAGTAAATTATCGGTGATTCCTGAAGGTACTGTCATCATTAGTTACGAAAAAATATGAAGAAGTATTTTATTGGTATCATAATCGTTTTAATTGTACAGGCTTGTGGCAAGGATGATTATCAAAATCTGAAGGTAGAGGATAACTTGACTGCAATGAATGGTGGACTCATAGGGTTAAATGACAATTATCTGTTTTTAAACAAGGTAAATGATGTTACCCTTTATCAATTGAACGGAACGCAGGTTAAGATACTGGAGACTTATAACAGATACAATTATCAAATGATGGGGGTGAGTGATTCTTTTGTTTATTTATCCAAAAGACTGGGCTTGATTTATAAATTGAATCAATCACTTAATCTTGAAACTGTCAATACTTCTAATATCAATCCTTCAAGTCTGCCTTCTGAAATACTGGTAATAGATTCTATGCTGGTGATATTTAGCAAAGGAGCAACTACATACACATCTTCTCAGTATTACCCACAAAGTGAATATGGGAATATTCAAATGGTGAAATATAACAAAGCCAATAATAGTATCAGTGAATTAAAACCTCAACCTTTCATGCCTGTACAAGCAAGCTCAATGGCTGTAATGAATGACAGCCTTTTATTTTATACGTTTAATGGTGTGCAATGTCTGAATTTGAAAAGTCTGAAAACTACCCTGACTTATGCTAAAGGGCTGCCTGATATCAATACCTACAGTTATTGCATAGGGAACCAATTGTATGTTGTTTCAGGGGATAAGTTTTACCACACCTCATTTACCAACTCAACACTTAGTAATTTTATAGAAATCAAATGAGAAATTTTTGTTTATTGTTTTGCGTTTTTTTTTGCCATGCTTTATATTCTCAAAAACCTGTTAAAGCGGCATTGTCATTTAATTTTGCTCAATTGTTCTACCAATGCTATGAGGTCAATGCCCATATAGCAAGCACTGATAAGCAATACCAATTGATAGGTGCACTTAATTTTACAGCTGCCAGTACCAATGGGACTCAAATGCGCAATGTCAATACATTTGATAAACGATACATGAAAGGAACAGATGATTTAATAAATGGCATGGGTTATGGTTTAGCATTTAGAAAATCAATTTCACAAAGAGAAGGATCTCCTTTTCGGTTGATGGTGAATATCGGAAGCAATATCTATCAATACAAAATCAATTTTTTTGAAAATGAATATGTGCAGGAAAATGATGGCTATTATCATTACACAACAAAAGAATATAAAAGCAGTTTTAAAAGAGTTTCCCTTGATGGGCAATTGGTGTTGGCTTATGATCAATCTAATATTTTCGGGGAGTTTGGCGCGGGGATAGCGTATTATAATTCTCGGATTCCGGCTGATTTGGAGGCTCACCGCAATTATCATTATTCTAATGTTGATTATGGGTTTACCGGAATTGGGCCGGTGTTTTCTTTGCGATTTGGTATATGGCTGTTCTAAGATTTTTATACGTATTGGTTGGCTGTTCAGTAGGATGCTCATTAATGGGGCAGTCTGTTGATTCGCTGAAAGAGAACAAAAAGCCCATTAAAACATATTTCTTCAAAAATAGTTTAAGTGTGCGGAATGCTGTTTTGCAAACCGGTTATTCAATGCATAAGTCTGAAATTAAATCCGCAGATACTCTGCCGTTCAGAAATGGATGGACCCTTACTTTTTTTGACAACTTTGATTCTTTAGACACTAAAAAATGGCGAAAAGGGCAGGCATGGGGAGAGTTCCATCCAGATTATTTGCATCAATATTATTCATCTGCAGAGATACAAACCAAAGGAGGGTATTTATATCTGGGAGGTGCATACAGCCCGAAAACATTTGTAAAAAATGATACGACATCCTATACCATACCTTATGCTGTCGGCATTATCAATTCTGATATTTCTTTCAGTCAGAAATATGGATATTTTGAAATACGTTCAAAGAATCCAATGGGAGCAGCAACCTGGCCGGCATTTTGGTTGACAGGGGCCCATCGATGGCCACCTGAAATTGACATATTTGAAATGTATGGCAAGAAAGGAGCAGGCACTATTCATAATCAATATGCAACCATACATTGGGGTAAAGCCGGAAAAAAATCTCGTGGGTATTTGACAAAAAAAATTAATCTTCCCAATAATACAGATACTGTTTTTCATGTTTACGGTTGTGAATGGAACCCTCAATTTATTAAATTTTATACGGATGGTAAATTGGTGCGCTATATCAGGGTCAACAAGCGATTGCGCAAATGGCTGAATGATGAAATGGTGTTGATCATCAATAATAGTTTTGATCACCGTTACCTTCAATATCTGCCGCCAGGGTTTAAACGAAATGAATTTGTTGTAGATTGGGTAAGGGTATATAGGAGGAATGATTAATTTTTGGGGTAATTTACCAACTGTTTTTAGTATTTTAAATTGAACACTTTTTGCTTTATAATAATTTGATATATAATGAATTATGTTTATTTTGCTTTTTAAATGTATGCTTGGGTATAACTTTTTTTAATTTATGTCATAAGGTATTAAAAATCAGACTTACTTTGTCTTAAGTTTAAAACATATACATTATGAAAAAATTAATTATTCTATCAGTAGCAACATTAAGCAGCTTAATGGCTACGGCTCAAACAGGTAAAGGCAGTATGATGCTGGGTGGTACTTTTAATATTAGTTCCAATAATTACAAAGGAACATCAACAACAGGAAATGTTACCGTTACAGATTATGAATACAAATCATCCAGTTTTGGTTTGATGCCAACTTTCGGGTATTTTGTTGCAGATAATCTCGTTGTGGGTTTAATGGTCGGTGTAGATAATAATAAAACAGTTTATAAAAATCCTTCTCCAACTGTGAGTGAGAGAACTTATAAATACAACACCACAGCCTTCCGTATTTTTGCCCGAAAATACTTTATGCCTACTACCACTTTTGGATTATATGCCGGGTTAGGAGTAGGAATGGGTCCATCTAAAAATGAAACAGAAACAGTATTTAACAACGGTAACGCAACAACAGTTGTTAAAAGAGATGGTAGTAGCACTAATATTGGTCTAGAGGGAGGTATTGCGTTTTTTCCAACACCTAAATTTGGCTTACACGCAGGTCTCGCAGGTTTGGGATGGAATTCATCTACCTATACAACAAATAATGGTGGAACAGAATCAAAAGAAACAAGTAGCGGAATTAATTTGAATCTGAATACAATAGGCTTTTCTTTTGGTATGTTTTATTTCTTTGGTGGAGGAGCAGAATAATCAGTCGATTTTATTAATATTTAAAAAGAGCCTCCCGTTATGGGGGGCTTTTTTGTTGCATTAACTGTCTTTACTTTTTATGTTTAGATAGAAGTCCGTTTATCACACAAGTAAGTGCATGAGCATGCAAACCATTCGAACGGGAATAAAAAGCGTAACGCAATTGTATATCGTTAAAGGTGCTTTTCCTGGATAGATGTTGATAGGGTGCATAACGCAATCCTATACCTGCTTTATATGATGTGAAATCTGACAGGTCGAAGTCAGAAGTATAATACTTGTCGCTAATTAAATGCTGGGCATAAGGCGCAAAATACTTGGAACCCTTTTGGAAATAAACTCTAAAATAGGGAGATAGTGTTAATGCATAATTCAATTTGATAGCCGTTTCATTCTCAAGTCCTATAGCCAATATCCCAAAATCGTCTGCATATAAATCAATTGTATTTTTTAAAATGGTACGACCACCTGCAAAGCGATAAAACTTTAGCCCAAGTAAACCCTTTATTCTTTGCGATGGAAGATTCTCTACTCTCAATGAATTATCAGTGAAATAAACCCTGTGAAAAGGTGTTGCGAGTAGTCCGTTTTGATAAGTAAGTTCAGGAAATAGACCCATACGACTACGTTTATTAATGATCTGTTGCCAGCTTGTTTTTAAATTTAAGGATTGTCGCCTGCTTGTTTCATGCCATTGCTGATATCTCAGTTCTGATGGGTAGATAAGTTTAACAGGATGATGCTTGGCCTGAGCATTAAGACGACCCCATCTTAAATCATCAGAATACATTTGTATTTCTGATGTTAAGGTACGCATTCTATTTTTACTTTGATGGGAAACACCAATATTAAATGGCAATGAAAAATAATCGGATTCAATGGAAAACCCGGTACCAAATGTCCATTGTAATTGTTTGTTTTCTCTTGTAGTGAAAGCAATATTGGCATAAGTTCTAGCATCTACTATTGATGCTGAAGAAACAATGTAATCTATTTTATCTGTTGATGCAGATGTGATAATATCAACACCCGTTTTTAAGGAGAGTATATTGCCTGAAGTTCCGGTTCGTTTAATTTTAAATGAGGGAGAATATACACTGAGTTTTTCAGTACCGATACCTCCTGTAACAGCGGAGTTATTGCCATCTTGAATATAGTGGCCATACATGGCTTCAATGTCAAATTTACTGACAGTGTCTTTTCTGAATACTGTATCCTTTCTTTGGCCTTTCAGCGAAAAAAATAAAGAGAGCAGACCCGCCAGAATGAACTTTTTTTTCATTGACTTATTTAATTGCAGCCACAACCGCCACTGGATTTTGAACCTCCCGTTGTCGAAGCACCTTCCCTGATACTTTGTATATATAACTCATAGCTTTTCCCTGATGAGTTGCCCATTTGCATTTCAGGGTCGTTTTGATACACCATGTCGTGTGGCTTTAAACCTGCACAAGAAGTGAATATCAATAGCAATAGTGCAATGTAAAACAGATGATTAATTTTCATGATGAAAGGACATTTTTTTAGAGTGAGTAACAGTCTTTTGATGATCGATAATAATGCAATGGGTATCGGGTAATTGATTAATTAAATGCAATCCAGCATCAATACCCATAATGTAAATGGCAGTAGCTAATGCATCTGATAATTCAGCAGCAGGACTGAATACACTCACGCTTTTTATACCGGTAACCGGTTTGCCTGTTATTGGATTAATATTATGCGAATAGCGAATGCCATCATACATAAAGTATTGTTCATAGTCGCCCGAAGTAGCAACTGAAGAATCATTGACCGGTACATAAAATAACATATCAGCTCTGTTGTCCGGGTTGGCAATGCCTATTGTCCAGTTATTGCCATCTGCTTTTTTTCCTATGGTTGTTAAATCACCACTTGCACTAATTACACCTGATGTAACTCCCTTGCTGATCCATTGTTTCTTGACACAGTCTGCAGCATAGCCTTTGCCAATAGCTGCAAAGCTAATCGCCATGCCTTCTTTTGGAAGAAATACATCTCTACTTTCTTTATTAATTTTTATTTTATTATATCCTACAAGTGATAGAGCCTGATTGATTGCTTGTTGTTCAGGTAAATTAAAAGTATCGTTTTTAAATTTATAAATCTTTTTTAAGGGACCCATGCTAATATCAAATGCCCCCTGGGTTAAAGCTGAAATGGCTATACTGCGTTCAATTAATGCCAATACTTCAGGGTGTGTAGTAATTGGTGTAATACCCGCATTTTGATTGATTTTAGAAGTATCTGTATGTGGTCTGAATTCCGAAAAAAGATCTTCAATGCGCTTTATTTCTTCAATGCCCGATTGCAATAATTGTTGGGCTTTACCTTCATCTTCACTATCAATGATTAACTCAAATTGTGAGCCCATCAATCGTTCAGTTACTTTGAATTCAGTCATGCAACAACTTACTTTTAGCAATAATCAAACGGATGAACGTTAATGTATTTTCATCCTTGTAGTAAAATGAGAGGAAATTAGATGTTGTTGGAGAGGAGAGTACCAATGTAGGGAAGGTGCCATTGAAATCAAATCTCTCAGCCAATAAAGTGTTATTCTGAATGGTCTCTTGTGATTGTTTTTTGCGTTGAGGGAAGTCAATAAAAACAATGGCTATTTTGAGACTATCAATTGAACTTAAAAATACACTGTCTGTCAGTATGTTTTTTTCTAACCGCTTGCAATTGGCACACCAGTCAGAACCGGTAAATACATACAAGGTTATTTTGCCCGAATCAATTCCATTGACTGAGCTATATGCGTTGTCTGTAGCATGTGCTCTGGAGCATAACGCAAGAAGTATCATCAATAAGCAATAATTACGCATAATAGTATGGCGATGGCTGACTTAAAAGTTGATTAATGACAATGCTCATTAAGTCGCCTTTTTTTATTTAGCAAAGACAAAGATATTTAAATTTTTGATACACCCTGCTAATTCAATAATTCAAAATCAATGTGATAGTGTTCATCATGACTGTTATTGACAAAAGGGGTGAGACTCTTCACCACATAAATATCACTGGTTTTTAATTTCTTGCCGTAATAGGTGCTGAATAATTCATCCTTAAGTTCTGTTTTTATAATCACCTTTTTTATTTTTAAGCCTCGTTTTCTTGCAGCCTTATCCAATAGTAATATATGATGGGCAATCGTATTAAAATCAATTGTAATGGAAGTGTCTTTGGTATATTGCCCCTCGTTGTTGAAATTGAGAAAATAATGGGAGGTACCCAGGCTGTCAAGGCCATAAAAAGCACTACTATTTTTTAATTTAGGCATCATAAAATCAACACTCATTCCGTTTTGATGGGTGCGGTGAGGAAAGAATTCACCACCATCAGCATGCGAACATTCCATGATGTAAAACTTTCTTGATGGTTCTAATGAATCTAGCAGAGTATATGCATCCAGCACAGATTGTTTCACTTTGTGGTGTACAAATCCTCTGCCAAGCAAATAACTCCATTGGTCAAAATATTGAAAATTTGAACCTTCAAAAGGCATGAGTTTGCCGTTTATCAGACTACCATTGCCGGTGGTACCCAGAGATTTACTCGGAAGGTCGTTTCCTTTATTCTTATTGTAGTAATTAATGATACTGCTGCTCATGCTGTCTTTTGTAGAAGTGGCTTGAGTTGTATCTGAAGCGCTTTGACCATTACAGGCCATACAGTATAAAGAGCAGATGATTAGAATTGCTGAAAATTGTTTGCTTGTGTTTCGCATGGCAATTCTTGGTGCTTAGATATTTAAAATTTACCGACAAGTTTTATGTTAAGTCTTCTGCCGGTTAGGTAATTTGGAACTCCGTAAGTATTGTTGTTAAAGTCTTTAACCCATATATAACTGATCACATTGTTGATTTGAAGGAGGTTGAATACATCTACTTCCAGCCAAAGTGTTTCCAGTTTTGCCGCTGCCTTGTGTTTCTTTGTAAATGCCTTTTGTTTATCGCCTGTACCTCCTAATAGTACCTTGCTAAATCCTATATCCACTCGTTTATAGGCCGGAATTGTATATGCTTCTGTATACCGGAAATTACCAGAAAGGTAATAGGGTAATCCACTGCCATAGCTCAACATTAAGTGAACCCTGTAGTTAGGATTACTTCTCAATTCATCCTGAAACATAATAGCAGCACTAACTCTTCTGTCTGTTGGTCTTCTTAAAAAAGGCGATTCTACTGTTTTACCCTTTTCCAAATAAGCAATTTTCTCATCTGTTTTCAGAACGCTTAAACTGAACCAGCTTTCAAGTCCCTTAATGAATTGTCCATTGATACGGGTGTCAAATCCTGTTGCATAGCCTTTTGCTGAGTTGGTGGCATAGTAACGGATTCTTACGTTATCCAAAATATAGGGAACCAGATAATCCATTTGCTTATAATAGCTTTCAATCATGAATTTAAACGGACGTTTACCCAGGCCTTTAAATCCAAATTCAATCCCACCAACAGTATGTACACTTCTTTGCGCTTTTAAATCGGTATTAATTACACCATTAAAATCTCTCATTTCCCTGTAAAAGGGTGGTTGGTAGTAATAGCCAAAAGCTAAATGAATCAGCGTTTTTTTCTTCATCAAACTATCTGTCATGATCCTTGCATTGAATTTTCTGTTGGGTTCGAAATACACCTGAACGCGTGGAGATATCAATGATTGTTCGTTCAGTGTTGAATAGTGATAACGACTGCCTACAGTAATATTCACTTGATTAAAAGCACCAAATCCTTTTTGATATTGAATGAATCCGGATGTCTTATGATTGACTATACTTGTTTTTGAATTGATGTATTCAGATAGTTCAAGTGTAGTGCCTGATTGTCCAAAAGGACTGATGTTATAGTCGCTTGAGTCATTGTACTTCCACTCTTTGAATTTATCCTCAATGATTTCAGTCTGGTATTTAATGCCCCATAATAAGCGGGTTGTTTTATTGTTGACTTCAATTTTTTTCAATCCCTGATGGGCAATATTCACAACAGTAAAGTATAAATCATTGCGTGCATGGTTAATGAAATAACCCAGACCTAATAAATTTTTGGCATTGCCAAATCCTGTTGAACCAAGATTGTTATCCACCTGGCTGATATCATATTGACCCTGTATATCGTAATGTTCGCTTTCCTGTGAAACAAAGCCTGTTGCCATGAATTTTAATTCAGTAGTGCGATTTGAATAGATATAGGACAATGCGCCCATACCGCTGTTGTAATCCATGATTTCCTGCCCTTCGAAATTGATGCTCAGCCTCAGCGCATTTTGCAAAGTGCCAAAAGTGGTTTCTTGATACTCCGGTTCAAGTTTATATCTGTTTTGAGCAACATTCACCAATAATTCTATGCGGTTGTTTCTGTTGAGATGATAAACAAACAGCGATTGAAAATCACTGAAGCGCGATTTATATAATCCAACGGCATCTAAGGAGTTCAATACATTCTTATTGCCCCTGTATCTTGCGCCAATCAGGTAGGTAAATTTAGGAATGTCCTTTTTTCTAATACTGTCTCTTACATTTTTTATGCCCTCTACAAAGATGGAACCACCCAATAAACCACCCTGAAAACCGGCACTAAATTTTTTAGGTGTGCGGTAGTTGACATCCAATACTGAAGATAATTTATCGCCATATTTGGCTTCAAATCCCCCGGCAGAAAAGCTCAAATTGTTGACTAAATCGCCATTGATAAAGCTCAGTCCTTCTTGTTGACCACTTCTAATTAATTGCGGTCGGTATATCTCTATATCGTTTACGTATATAAGGTTTTCATCATAACTTCCACCCCTTACATTGTACTGAGAACTCAATTCGTTTCCCGATGAAACACCCGGTAAAGTTTTGATAAGATCGATAAAATCACCTGAAACACCCGGTCCACCTGACAGTGGCTTAATGTTTATTATTATACCTTGATCTTCATTTTTTCTTCCTACTACTGTTCCACCTTGTATGATATAAGTTGTAGTACTTAATACGATGTTTAATTCATAGTTTTCATTTTCATAAAGCTTTGGTATCTGATATTCCCTCCCTTTATAGCCTACATATGAAAAACTCAAGATGTTTCTATTCCCTTCTCTATACGGAATGAAGAAATTGCCTGCACTATCTGAAACGTACACCTTGTTTGTCTGCAGATAGGTGATGTTCACTTTTTTGAGAACTATACCACTATCATTGATTACTTTGCCTGTAATATAGTTTTGAGCGGTTAACTTTTGTAGAGTTAACAACAGGATTGTTGCAAATAGTAATGGCGTCTTCAAAAAATATATATGCTCGATGAACGGTTTAAGCGTCTATTTATTGCTTGAGTGATGAAATTGTTGCAGAAGGGTTTTCTGAACCAAATACAGTATTGCCCGCAACCAGCACAGTTGCACCGGTATCAATCAGTTTTTTGTAATTGGCAAGGGTAACACCGCCATCTATTTCTATATCAAAACTAACACCAAGTCTAGCCTGGATATTTTTCAATTGTTCTATTTTTCTGTAAGTGTTTTCTATGAAGGATTGTCCACCAAAACCCGGGTTAACACTCATCAGGCAAACAAGGTCCATATCACCGGCAACATCTTCGAGCAGCGAAACATTTGTGTGAGGGTTAACTGCAACACCTGCTTTCATGCCTGCGCCCTTAATCGCCTGAATACTGCGGTGTAAATGGTTGCAAGCTTCTATGTGAACTGAAAGTACTGCGGCACCTGCCTCTGCAAAACGGGTAATGTAGCGGTCGGGGTCAACAATCATTAAATGGACATCCAATGGTTTTGTTGCGTGTTTTTTTAAGGCAGTCATAACCGAAAAGCCAAATGACATATTGGGCACAAATACACCATCCATAATATCCACGTGAAACCAATCGGCAGCGCTATTGTTAATCATTTCAATATCTCTTTGCAGATTGCCGAAATCTGCAGAAAGTACACTCGGTGCTATTTTGTAAGGCATGCCGCGAAGATAATATATACCAATAAAAAAACACCCACCTTCATCTCCGGAATTGTCTTAAATTTGCAGCAATGACGATAATTAAGAAACCCTCCGATTCATTTACCATTATGAATGAATTGGTACTGCCCAATGATACCAATACCCTGAATAATCTGATGGGAGGTCGTTTATTGCACTGGATGGATATAGTGGCTGCGATTACGGCTCAAAAACACAGCAATTGCATTGTAGTTACAGCCAGTGTTGATGGTGTATCTTTTAAGGAAAGCATTAGATTAGGTGATGTAGTAACACTCGAAGCCTATGTTACCAGGGCATTTAATACGAGTATGGAAGTTTACATCGAAGTATTTGCACACAACATTCCCAAAGGCGAAAAATATAAATGCAACGATGCCTATTATACATTTGTAGCCCTCGACTCGCGCAACCGCCCCATCCCTGTGCCGGTTCTGGAGCCTGAAACAGAAGCTCAAAAACAAAAATACGATGGTGCACTCAGAAGAAGACAAGTACGCCTTGTTATGGCCGGAAAGTTAAAGCCTGAGGACGCAGTTGAATTGAAAGCTTATTTATTTGAAAAGTAAATAGGGTTACAGTTGTATCCCCATTTCACTCAATAGATTGTCAGCACCGTTCAGGTATTTCATTGTGAATAACACATACCTGATGTCGACCGCTATACTGCGGCTGTAGTCGGCATTCCAACTGTAATCGTTAAGGGTTGCGGTATAAGCCCTGTCAAAATTAACACCCACCAGATTGCCATTGGCGTCCATAACCGGACTGCCGCTGTTGCCTCCTGTAGTATCCATATTGTAAAGCATACATACCACAAGATCATTGTTCTCGGGATCTAATAGCGATGGTGCTATTTGCTCAGTTTTCAATAATTCTTTGACAGGTGGAGATAATCTATAGTCAACATTATCAGTGGCATTCTTTTCAAATATTTCGTTGCGGTGTGTAAAGGGTGCCGTATGCTTATTCAATCCTTGTTTGTAGCCAGTTATATAGCCATAGGTAAATCTAAGAGTGCTGTTGGCATCGGGGATGAATTGTTTATTTGAATATTTCAATTTGGCTTCGAGTAACAAAGGCAATTGATCATCGAGAAAGTCGTTGTAAGCTTGCTGCTGTTTTCCCATGGCCTGTAATTCCGGTAACATTTTATTAGCAAGTGTCTGAAGCGATCCTTTGCTTTTGTATACAACCCAAGGGACACTATCCAACATTTTGAATAGAACAGCCGGTTCGTCCAGATAACTTTTCTTATAGGCTTCTTCAACCCATGAGTCAATTTTTTTAATCTTTCCCAATGACACTATTCTTGACTCAGCCGGCATTTTTTTGCCTCTTGTAATCAGTTCAGTGAGAATAGCTTTATCTAGGTCGTAATCAACAATTCTATATAACTGTTTAAGATTGGTTTTCAAATTCTTTTTCCAATTGTTCCAAAACAGTGTATCCTTTTTTGAAGGTGGTTTTGGATTTGCTAATTTGGCATTTTCAAGCACAAGCGCAGCTGTAAAAGTGCCACAATCAGTATTAAAGCGATTCAATAACAAATCGTGTTGAGCGGTTATCAATTTCTTTGTATAAATACTGTCAATGATATTAAAGAACTGTGTGTTAACCGACCTGTCAGTATTCATCATTTTGTTTTGAAGTTTTTCCTGTTCATCTTTCTTTAATTGCAATAAACCGGTGTGTTTCAAACCATATAATTTCCCTTCAAAATTTTTCTTGGTATTAGCCAGGCTCTTAATTGTACCAGCCATTTTCAAATAGCGGTTGCGATCAGTTTTACCCAACTCTTCCATCTTGTTCATGCGCCAGCCATACCATTCGCTGATAAACGGCAACACAAAATCCTGTTGATATTCCAAAAATTGGTAAGGCTCATGTCTGTAGGTGGCACCGGGGTAACCAAGAATAAATACAAGATCTTTTTCTTTAGTGCCTTTAGGATTGATGGTCAAATGCTTTTTTGGGACATACGGAATATTTTCAGGACTGTAATCAGCAGGGTTGCCGTCTTTACCGACATAGGCTCTCACAAAACTAAAATCACCTGTATGTTTCGGCCATTCCCAATTATCTGTTTCACCACCAAATTCACCAATAGTGCGAGGTGGTACATATACCAGGCGTACATCTTTCAATGTTTGATAACGAAATAAGGTATAGCTGTAACCGACAAACATTTCACTGATTTCAATGGTCATATCAGTGTTTTTTGCTTGCTCTTCTTTTGTAATAGTCGCTATATTTTTGCTGATGATATCATTTTTTTGCGAAGGAGGCATTGTGGGTTTTACTCCATCCAAAACTCTGCTGCTAACATCTTCATAGCTTTTGGTAATTCGACAAGTCAGGCCAATTTTAAGTTCTTTAGTTTTATCAGCAGCATAAAAACCGTTTTCAAGGTAATCATTTTCTTTGCTGCTCACCCCTGAAACACTGCCAAAAACACAATGATGGTTGGTGACAATTAAACCCTCTTTTGAAACGAATGAGCCCGTGCAACCACCTAGTCTCACCAATGCATCAGTCAATGCAATGCCGTTAGGATTGTATATATCAGTTTGAGAAATAGCAAAACCGGCAGCTTTAAAATCTACCTGATTAAGTTGACTCAGTGGGAACATTCCCTCATCTGTCTTATGGGATTTAAGTACAAATGCGAGGAGTAATAATGCGAATAATTTAGTTTTAAACATAATAGAAATTAGGGATTGATTGTGATAATAATAGTGTCTGCGTAATAGCGTTTATTGGTTTTTTCGGCAATTGAAAAAACATAGGGGCTTTGTAAATCTGATGGGGAGAAGGTAAATTGACTGAGGTCGAGTTGGTAGCGACCATTACTAGACAATAAAGGATCGGGTTGTATAATTGATTGCGTAATATTGGGTATGCGCAACAAATTTGAATTCGCGTTATAAGTAGTAGAATTGATGCTTAAGTCTTT
This sequence comes from Bacteroidota bacterium, assembly GCA_040386935.1. Classification (GTDB taxonomy): domain Bacteria; phylum Bacteroidota; class Bacteroidia; order NS11-12g; family UBA955; genus JABMMZ01. Next base: position 56,195 of record JAZKEQ010000005.1, read on the forward strand.
GTTGCAGATTAAAGATGTTGAATCATTGAATACCGCTTCATTAACACTACCCAGGCAAAGTTCTTTTCTAGTCCCTACACAATGCCATTTTTTTTTAGGCGTTGAAGAGTGGGTGAGGAATGTATAATCAAAACGCATGGGTTCATTAACAGAAAATATTCGCTTTGATTGGGATGAAATACTTAAATCCTGAAGTGTAATAGTAGGGCATGAAGCATCGCAAACGCAACCAACTGATAGTATTGAAATGATTGATATTGCAGCAAGTTTATTCAAAATAACTGGCCTTTATAAAATTGTCTAATTCCTTTATTTCACGCTGGGCGTGTTTCAAATCTGTTTTATTGCCTTCCCACCATTTTTGACCTTTGTACACAAAAATAATATGGTCGCCAATATCAGCAACGGTTTTCATGTCATGACTATTAATAACATTTGTAATACCGTATTCTTTGGTTATCTCGTCAATCAAAGCATCAATCAGGCGTGATGTAATTGGGTCGAGGCCGCTATTGGGTTCATCGCAAAACAAATATTTAATATCCAAAGCGATTGCTCTTGCAATACCAACGCGTTTTTTCATCCCTCCGCTTATTTCACTCGGGTATTTTTTATTGATGTTCTCAAGATTCACACGTTTTAAACAAAAGTTAACCCTTTCTCTTCTTTGAGCAGGTGTCATTTTACTAAACATCTTAAGAGGGAATTCGATGTTCTGTTCTACTGTAAGTGAATCGAATAAAGCTGTACCCTGAAAGAGCATACCTATTTCTCTTCTTACTTCGCGCAATTGTTGTTCATCCAATGAAAGCATATCGCGCTGGTCAAACTCAATCTGACCGCTATCAGGTTTCAATAAGCCTACCATGCATTTCATCATCACACTTTTGCCACCACCACTAGCGCCAATAATAAGATTGTTTTTGCCGCTCAGAAACTGGGCATTTATATCAAACAATACCTGTTTGTCTTCAAAACTTTTATTGACATTTTTTAATTCAATCATATCCTTCTGTTACAATAATAATTCTGCCAATAAATAATCAAAAAATAATATCAAAACAGAACTATAAACTACTGCCTTTGTACTGCTTTCGCCAACTTCAAGCGCACCACCCTGGGTGTAATAACCCTGATAGCTGCTCACTGATGTAATGATAAAAGCAAAAGTAAATGCCTTGATCATACTGAAGAAGAGCGTGAACCCTTTGAATGTAGCCCTTGCACCTGTAATGAATTGGTCATGAGTCAAAATTCCCGATAATTCACCTGCCATATAACCGCCATATATACTGAGTGTAATGGCTATAATATTGAGAATTGGAATCATAATAAGACCCGCAATGATTTTAGGAAGGGCCAGATATCCTGGCGCATTGATACCCATTACTTCTAGGGCATCTATTTGCTCACTGATACGCATATTGCCTATTTCAGATGAAATGTGTGCCCCAACTTTACCTGAAAGTACAAGACAGGTAATTGTTGGTCCCAGTTCCAGCATGGTACTGTCTGACACGATAGTGCCAATAACAGATTTGGCTATCAGGCCGCTGACTAATTGATAGGCTGTTTGAACGGTTGTAACAGCACCTATGAAAAGTGAAGTAATAGCGACAATTGGCAAAGAGCCTATCCCTATTTTATTCATTTCGTCAAAAAGGCGGTTCATGAAAACCTTGAATTTCTCGGGCTTGTACAGCATGCTCCTAAGAAACATAATGTATCTGCCGAAATGATAAAAGAAACTAAAATTCATGTATGCTAAAAAAGGGTGTAAATATACTGCAAATGAATCTTATTTTTGACGCATGCAAAAAAATGCAGTAGTAACAGGAGGGTCGAAAGGAATAGGACTGGCCATCGTCAACAAATTATTGGAAAAGGGTTTCAGGGTATTCAGTAGTTCAAGAACCATTGGAAATTTGCAACCTTTAAAAGATATTTATGGAGATAAACTCATAATTTTCAATGTTGACTTATCTACAAAAGAGGGTGTATTTCAATTGGCCGAAAGCATTATTAATTCGATAAAGCAGGTAGATTTACTGGTAAATAATGCCGGTGTTTTTATGCCGGGACAGATTGCGACCGAAGAGGACGGGAGTTTTGAGTTGCAAATGCAGCTAAATGTAGCAGCTCCTTACCACCTTACCCGTAAGTTATTGCCATTAATGACACAAAGTAAGGATAGCTATATTTTTAATATGTGTTCTACTGCCAGTATTGTACCTTATTTAAATGGAGGCAGTTATTGTATTAGTAAGCACGGTATTTTAGGTTTTTCTAAGGTGTTGCGAGAGGAGCTTAAGCCATATTCTGTAGCTGTTAGCAGTGTTTTGCCTGGGGCTACTCTCACAGATAGTTGGTCAGGAACAGAATTGCCTGAATCGCGGTTTATGAAGGCTGAAAATATTGCAGATATAATCTGGTTTGCATGGGAAAATAGACAACAGATGGTAATTGAAGAAATACTGTTAAGGCCAATGCAGGGAGATTTATGACAGATTGGTGATAAATTTTTTTTCGAAAAAAACCATTGAAATGTTATTTTTTTCTTACCTTTGAACATTAATTATTAATTTTTATCATGAAAAAAGTATTTTTTACAATGTTTTTGATGTCAGTGGTGTCTGTATTTGCACAAGTACAAATTAAAGCTGAGCTTCAAAAGTTTAAAGCAGATGAGCTATCTACGGATTTTACAAAGAAGTCTTTATTAAATCTTAAAAGAGGTACTCCTGAAACGTATGTGTTTTATCCAATGTCAATTCCTAACACGAATTTTGTAGGCTTTATCGAAGCTGGTGGTGGTATCTGGAAGTCGTATGTAAATTTCCTTTACCCGGACAGTACAGCAGCTATCGTTACCGGTACAGGTAAATTCAATGTTTACGAACATTTAGTTGGAAACGTATTTGATCCTAGAGATTCAAATATTTCTGTATTCCAATCACCAACTGCTCCAAGTTTTTCTAAATTCACAAAATACACAGTAGATTCATTGGGTGTTAGAATCGGTTACCACAGACACTTAGATTCTGCTATGATTAATGCAGTAATGACTGAAGTTGTTGATACTGTTGAATTCCAATTCTTTAACATCAACCAATTAACTTACTCTTCTTATAAGAACACAGGTTTCGAAAGTTTTGCATATCCTGTAAAAGCAAGTTTCAACCTTGCCGGTTTGAGATCTAATAATGCAGCAGGCACTTACAAATTACCGTTGACTAAAGCTGAAGCAACAAGAGACTCTACTACAGGTTGGGTAACTACTTTCTTCCAAATTCCGGTTGGTGTTACCATCAACCCTAATGGTGGTCTTAATAGCTCATTTGGTTATTCAATGGTATTCAGACCAATGGTTCAAGCTGCTTTCGGTGATACTTTGTTCCACCAGGACAGCGACAATGATTTAGTAGTAAACAAAAATAACTACTTGTCTTTCTATTTCGCTCAAAACGAAGATGTTTATGCTAACCAAGTTAGACAATTCGGTGCAGTTAACAATTCATTCTTTACGCCTAAAACGTTGAGATATGGTCAAACAGTAAATACTAACGGTTGGACAACTTTCATCCCTGGGAATGCTTACTACCAACACCAAAACATTTTTGCTTACTACCAAGTAACTACTGAAAACCTTGCTGTTAAAAATTCTAGCAAAGAAGTTAAAGTATTGAATGCTTACCCTAACCCTGCTAAAGAAAATTCAGAAGTTGTATTGACTTTGAATTCAACCAAAGCTGCTTCTGCAGTAGTAACTTTAACAGACATTTCTGGTAAAGTAATCAAAACTATCAGTGCTGAATTAGTAGATGGCAACAATTCTATCACTATCTCTACTGATGTTTTATCAAAAGGTATGTACTTAATTAACGTAGCCGGTGCAGATTTCACATCTTCATCTAAATTAATCGTTGAGTAATAACAAATAGTAATATATTTAAAATGCCTCCGCTGGTCGGAGGCATTTTTTTTGCCCTTGCCTTTTTGTAACGCGATTAAACCGTCACAATATAATAAGAGTAGTAGTTGAGTAGACTGTAACTGATTATTGGATACTAGAAGCCGTATGAATCCTTAGCAGTGCAATATTAATGAGGGGAAAGTGGCCTTATAAATTAAAGAGAAAATACAGAACCATAAAAAAGCCCAGTTGTATCAGATAAACAGGCAAGGATAATTTATTAGGTGGAAATTTAATAGCTTTCTGAAACAAGTATTGTAACACCATACCACAAATAAACCAACCTACATAGTTATGAAAGGGTACCGAACCCTGGTTCCATTGCCAGAGTTGAAATCTAATGGCAAAAAACTCAAGAAAATAATCGAGTAATACCATTAATGCGGATGCCAGTAAACTAACAAGAAAAGGATCCTTTGCAAGCATTTCTGCTACTTGACGGGTAATATAAATAGTTACCATCCAGTTCACAATCATCATAAGGGGTGTATCCCATATGCGGAACCCTAACGCACTCCCATATCTGTAATAGCCAAAAATACGTCCGGTTTGAACGCCTAAAACCTCTATTAAAAAACCTGAAAAGCCAATTAATAACATGGCAAATACAAATTCCTTATTCCACTTTTTATGGTAACTAAACAATACAATCATGGTGACCAAAAGGTTTACCCAGATAAGTTTTTGCAATAATGGTCGGGTGGCAGGTATAATAAGGCCGGCTATGCCAATAACATAAATTGAAAAAAGTATCCAGCCGGCTGTTAGTGGTTTGATTTTTTCAGGCATTGTTAATGTAATGAAAATCTCTTCAAATGATTGCGATGAAAAGTTATTTGATGATTAAATCATTAATAGCATCATATGCCAAAGCTTCATTGATAATTTGGATGGCTTTCTCCTTGTTATAAGTAAACTCATTCTTAATAATAGAAGAATTAAAATATACAATTAAAGTTTTGTCTTTGATATACATGCCTGTTGTATGTTTAGCAATTACTTTGCCCATCATCTCCTCCCATTTATCTTTAATGGTGCTTTCAGTCAAGCCTTTTATCATGCGTTTGTCGCCTAATAAACTTTGAAGAGCTTCTGCTATGGTGAATTGATGGTTCTGTTTATTGGACATAAACAACTGCTTTTATAGAGCTACGAAGTTGATACTTTTTTGGGCATTTTCAAAATGTTTTCTCACCCTATCTTCATGAGTATCTGTTATAATAATCTGACCGAATTTTTCGCTACAAAGAAGATCGATTAATTGTTGAGCTCTTTGCTCATCTATCTTTTCAAATAAGTCATCAAGTAATAGGATAGGGGCTGACTTTAAAGTATCTTCAAGTAAGCGGTACTGGGCTAGTTTAAGAGCGATAATAAAAGATTTACTTTGTCCCTGTGAACCGAATTTCTTCAATGGATGCCCATCAATTTCAAATTGTAGATCATCTCTGTGTATGCCCTTACTTGTTCTTTCTAAAATAAGATCTTTATCTGTAGCATCTTTAAGCAGTGTTTCGAAATCTCCCTGCAGTAAATCAGATTCATAAACGAAACGCACTTTTTCAACACCTGATGATATCATGGGGTAATAATCGTTGAAATAACGATTCAAACGGGCAAGCGCTTCCAGTCTTTTTTCGTAGATGTATTTTCCGGGTGGTATCAGTTTGCTGTTGAAACTTTCTAAAAGTACATCATCAAAGTGTCTGTGTTGGGCAAATAATTTGAGCTGCTTATTCCGCTGTTCCAATACTTTGTTATATTCACTTAGGCAATTGAGATACAACCTGTCGCACTGACTAATACAAATATCAAGAAAGCGTCTTCTTTCTTCACTGTGGCCTTGTATCAGTTCAATATCGCCCGGACTGATCATTACTGCGTTAATTAAACCGATATGGTCAATCAGTTTATCGTAAAATTTATCATTGCGTTTCAACCGTTTTTTCTTGCCGGTTTCCATCAATAGCTGTAGGTCGTATTGCTGAGAATTTACAAATACAGCATTAATAGCACTGGTAGTTTCACCATGTCTGATCAGCTGATAATCGATGGCATTAAAATAGCTTTTGCAGGTGCTGAGCATGTACACAGCATCCAGAATATTGGTTTTGCCGGCACCATTATTCCCTGTTATGCAGGTTATATCGGCTTCAAATTTGATGCTTAATTCCTTGTGGTTCTTGAAATTATATAAAGATAGATGGTTTATGTGCACTTGTTTGTAATGGTAATTTTAAATGATTACTTTTGCCATTCATTTTTTTAAAACGTATGGCTAAGGCTGCAAAAATAAATTTTAATAAGGAAACCTACCTCAGATGGTATGAAATAATGTTGTTGGTGAGAAGATTTGAAGAAAAATCTGCACAACTTTACGGACAACAAAAAATAAAAGGATTTTGTCATTTGTATATCGGTCAGGAAGCAATTGTTGCCGGAATGGTGAGTGCTACTACCAAAGATGACAAGTTTATTACAGCTTACCGCGACCATGGACATGCCTTGGCATTAGGAATTACAAGTAATGAAGTAATGGCTGAACTTTATGGCAAGTCAACCGGTTGTACCAAAGGTAAAGGCGGTAGTATGCACATGTTCAGTAAGGAACATAATTTTCTTGGTGGACACGGTATTGTAGGTGGCCAGATTCCTCTGGGTGCCGGTATTGCTTTTGCTGAGCAGTATTTAGGAACTAAGAATTTATGTGTATGTTTTATGGGAGATGGTGCTGTAAGACAAGGCGCTTTACACGAAGCCTTTAACATGGCCATGCTGTGGAAACTCCCTGTAATATTCATCTGCGAAAACAATGATTACGCCATGGGAACTTCAGTTGAAAGAACAACCAATGTATTAGATATTTATAAAATAGGTTCGGCTTATGAAATGCCATCATTTCAGGTAGACGGGATGAAATGTGAAACTGTGCATGATGCAATTAAGGAAGCAGCAGACAGAGCCCGTAAAGGTGATGGACCTACTTTCCTTGAAATTAAAACCTACCGTTACAGAGGACATAGCATGAGCGACCCTGCAACATACAGATCAAAAGATGAAGTGGCACATTACAAGACACTAGATCCGCTTGAAACTACTAAAGCGACAATTCTTGAAAATAAATTTGCAACCGAAGCAGAACTTGATGCCATTGAAGAAAAAATAATAGCAGAAGTGAACGCCTCAGTTGAATTTGCTGAAAACTCACCATATCCTGACCCATCTGAGCTATTTACAGATGTTTATGTTGGAGATTACCCATACATAATGGATTAATCAATAAAATTATTTATTTTCGCACTCTTTTAAAGAATAACAAGCAATTAGTAATGAGCAACAACGAAGCTATCAACGAGCAAAACGAAGACCAATTGGAAGAATTCAATGAACAGGATGAGTCGCCTAAAGGCCCCTCAGCTGTTAGTTTATTTGTCGACAGAATTAAAAACTGGTTAAACAATCAAAACAAAACACTTGTATTGGGTGTAACTGTTGTAGTGGTTGGTATTCTTGGCTATTTTGGGTATCAGTACCTTTATAAAATGCCAAAAGAGAAGAAAGGACAAGCCGCTATTTTCAAAATGCAACAATTGTTTGATAGCGATTCTTTTGCATTGGTTGCTAAAATGGCACCAAAACTGGCAGATGAATACAGCGGTACTAAAGCAGGTAATCTTGCCTCTTACTATGCAGGTGTTTCAGCTTTATATACCGGTGATTTTAAAAAAGCCATCGAATATCTTGAGGGTGTAAGTTTTAACGATAATATCATGAGCGCTCAGGTGATTGGTTTATTGGGTGATGCTTATGTTGAAAATAAAGATTTAGACAAAGGTTTAAGTCAATACCAAAAAGCAGCCAAGAGCTCAAAAACAGAATTTTCTGCAGTTATTTGGTACAAAAAAGCAGGAAGAGTTTTGGAGAAAAAACAGCAATGGAAAGAAGCGCTTGAGGTTTACCAATTAATTAAAAAAGATTACAAAGATGCAGAAGGTGCTGCTGATATAGATAAATATATCGCAAGAGCTGAAGCGAATCTTGGACAATATTAAAAGGACAATGGCTACAGTTTTAAAAAACCTGTCAGAATTTAATCCTAATGAAATACCCAATGCCGAAGATTATACCTTCGGCATTGTCGTTTCTGAATGGAATGCAGAAATTACAAATGCATTATTACAAGGCGCATTAGATACACTCCTGTCGGCAGGGGCAAAGAAAGAAAGCATTGTGATTAAATCGGTGCCCGGCACTTATGAATTGGCTTACGGTGCAAAGCGGATGATTGAAACGAATAATACCAATGCAGTCATTTGTTTAGGTTGCGTAATTCAAGGAGAAACCAGGCATTTTGATTTTATTTGTGATGCAACAGCCCATGGCATTATGCAGGTATCTCTTGAAAAAGGGTTACCGGTAATTTTTGGCGTATTGACAACTGATAATCTAGAGCAAGCTAAAGACAGAAGTGGTGGTAAGCATGGCAATAAAGGTGTAGAAGCAGCTGTAACAGCACTTAAACTACTTCATTTCTAATCCCGGCCTTATAAAATATTTAAGCATAAAAAAAGACAGTTGAAAAACTGTCTTTTTTTATTATCATCTTGGGGTATTTGCTTAAGCCATTTTGCGAATGGTGCCAACAGATTTGCCTTTACTTTTAGAGTCACCTTTTGGTTGAGCTGTTTTAATGACCTTTTCGGTTTTTGCTTTGCTTTCTACTTTAGGTTTGTCGCTGGCAACACCACCTTCTTCAGCTTCTGCTTTTTTAATTTCATCCAATTCTTTTCTTAAAGCCTCAAAATCATACTGAGCTTTTAAAATATTGTACCAGTTGGCTAGTTTTTTCATATCAGAAAGGTAGATACGCTCATTGTCGTAGTTGGGTAGTACCTTGCCTAAAAACTGGGGGTATGCATCATCATTGGCTTTTTTGTCAGGAACTGCTAAGCCTGCTTTTTCCTGATCGAAAATATTTAACAGGATTTGGGCTAATCTTTCTTCACCCTCCATAGTAAACATTGCGATATCAGCCAGAATTGACACTTTTGTATTAGCAGAAGTTGGTGTTTTTTTACCGCTGCCATCCATCGCCTCAACGATTAATCCGTTTTGTCTGTGTCCTACAATTTTGTAAAGTCCGGGCATGCCCGCAATCGCTACTATATCTTTAAATTCCATTTGTGTGCAAATTTCTGTATTTTTTTAAAATAACAAAGCATTCCCAAATCTTTTTGTCATAGTTTTGTAAACAATTTTATATGAGCAAAAAAATATTAATCTATGGGCTCGCATTTGGTAGTGCCTGCGGTGCTTTAAACTATATCTACACTGCATCTGCAATTTATAAAGATTCTAGTATGATGAATCTTTTTTTCATTCTTCTTGAGCTGATTATTATCCCGGGTATTGGTATTTTCTTGTTTTTAAAATCTTTCAGAGACCAAAAGCCGGAAGAATTTACAGTTGGAAAAGCAGTTTTTCTTGGTTTTTTTGTCAGCATCATGATAGGTTGTTCTGTTTCTTTATTAATCTCCTATTTTATACAATTTAAGCCGGCATTCATAAATGAACTGATAAATTACCGTATCAATAATGCGAAATCAAAGGGAGCTGAGTTACATAAATCTCAAGAGGAAATAAATAACATGATTGCGAATATCAAGTTTGCTTATACAACATCTCAACAATTTATTAGTCAATTGTTTGCCAGTGCGGCAAGAGGCCTATTCCTCAGTGCTATTTTTGCCTACATATTGCAACCTAAAAAGCCTAAGGTGACGAATTGAAACTTGCAGGTAAAATAGGTGCAGTTTGGATTGCCTTTTGGTTTGCTGTAAGTTTTTTATTGCTGTATCCACTTTTTGCACTTTTTCTCAGCAATGAAAAATGGTTTCCCCAGGCCAATAGATTGCGCAAAGTTTGGGCCTGGTTTCTGGTTTGTATCACTTTTATACGCGTTAAAATTATTAAAGAAGAAGATTTGCCAAAGGCGCCTGCTGTCTATGTATCCAATCATACTTCTTATTGGGATATTATTGCTTTTGGGCTAATAATGCCTCCCAAATTTGCGTTCATGGCAAAAATGGAATTGGGTAAAATTCCGCTCTTTGGGATTTTCTTTAGAACAGTAGATATTGGCGTCAACCGCAAGAGTGTTATTGATGCCCATAAAGCCTTTCTGGTAGCGAATGAGAGAATTGCAAAAGGCTATAGTGTCGTAATTTTTCCAGAAGGTACTATCTGGCAACATTCACCCAAGCTCAAACCGTTTAAGAATGGTGCATTCAAGCTAGCCATCGAGGCAGGTATACCAATAGTGCCCATTACATTTTATAACAATTATAAAATTTTACCCGATGAAAAATTTGAGTTTAACCCTCAAACATTGAGAATGAAGATTCATCGTGCAGAACCTACTAGTCATCTAAAACCAACAGATAGCGACTTTCTGAAAGATAAAATTTTCACTATTATTGAACAGGAATTAGCCGGTAAGGCATAAATTATATGGAAATTACCAACGAAAAAATCAATCAACTGGCCCATCTCGCCCGCCTCGAGTTTAATGGAGAGGAAATGGAAAACATCAAAAAGGATCTTCATAATATTCTTGGTTTTTGTGAGAAATTAAATGACATCAATACCGATGGAGTAGAGCCTCTGATCTATATGACCAATACCAATAATCGAGTAAGGGAGGATGTAGTGTCAGGGATGATTGGCAAAGAGGAAGCATTGAAAAATGCCCCAAAAAAAGATTCTGATTATTTCAGAGTGCCTAAAGTAATTGAACAAGCCTGATATGGAACATCTTATTGATATTAAGGGGATTCAGAAAAAGTACAAAGTAGGTATGGAAATTGTACAGGCATTGAAACATGTCGACTTAAATATTGATAAAGGTCAGTATGTCGCATTAATGGGGCCTTCAGGGTCAGGAAAATCAACCTTGATGAATATCTTGGGTTGTCTTGATTCATTTTCAGCAGGTAAATATATTTTAAATGGGACAGATGTCAGCAGTATGAGTGAAAACCAGCTGGCAGAAGTGCGCAATAAAGAAATTGGATTCGTATTTCAGACATTCAACCTGTTGCCACGAATGGACGCATTAGAGAATGTTGCATTGCCATTGGTGTATGCCGGTTTCTCAAAGAAAGAAAGACTAGCCAGGGCCGAAGAAGTGCTGATACAAGTTGGCTTAAAAGACAGAATGACTCATAAACCCAATGAATTATCAGGTGGTCAGCGTCAAAGGGTTGCTATAGCAAGAGCCTTGGTAAATCACCCAAGTATACTTCTGGCTGATGAGCCTACGGGTAATCTAGATACCAAAACATCCGTGGAAATTATGGCGCTTTTCAGAGATATTCACAGTAATGGCAATACCATCATTTTAGTAACACACGAAGAGGATATTGCATTGAATGCGAAGCGAATTGTGCGACTTAGAGATGGTTTGGTGGAATCAGATATCATCAACGAGCAATTCGAAAAACACATATCTGCTATTGTTTAATTAAGCCATGAAAATCTATACTAAAAAAGGAGATAAAGGCCAGACCTCGCTTATCGGAGGTGACCGAGTGGCCAAACACCATATCAGAATTGAATCTTACGGAACTGTAGACGAATTGAATTCTTATATTGGTTTGTTGAGATCCTTTGTCAAGGATACAATGAATCCTCAGGTGCTTTCAGAAATTCAGGACCGCCTTTTTACCGTGGGTAGTCTCCTGGCATCTGCACCGGGCAGTAAGATGATAGTTCCTGATTTGCACGAAGCGGATATTGAATTACTGGAACAGAAAATGGATGCGATGAATGCTGAACTTCCGGAATTGAAATCATTTGTTTTGCCTGCCGGTAGTGCAGAAGTAGCGCATTGCCATGTCGCCCGTTGTATCTGTAGAAGGGCTGAAAGACTAACCGTACAGTTAAGCGAGGATGATAATGTAGAACCACAGGTACTTAAATACCTGAATAGATTATCAGATTATTTGTTTGTATTGGGAAGGTATACTGCTTTTCAACAAAAAATAGCTGAAGTTCCTTGGAAACCAAGACTCTAAAAGCTTTTTATCGCTTCTTTATTTCATCTAATATATAGAAAGCTTCCTGATAGTCAGGTTGAATTTTTAAAGTGCTGTCGATGTATTTCAACATTGTGGTTTTATCCAAACTAATCTTAGCTTTACCTAAATAACACATGGCTTTTAACTCAACCATTTGAGAGCTCGTGTTATCTATCATGGCTTCAACTTTTTCAGATGGCATATTGCTGTTTAACATCTCATCAATTATTTTTTCAAACTCCACTCTGTTGTTCTCATTGGCATAAGTGGTAGCAATCATGTACTTGTATTTATTTTTCTTTGATAAATCGTAAGCTTTTTGAAGTAAGGCTCTTGCATCACTGAATTTACCATCAGCCAATAGTAAAAGACTTTTGTATTCAATCAATTGGAAATTGTTGGGATTTAAGGCTAAGCCCTTGTCTACCATTATTTTACCTGCTTGATAGTTTTGAACCTTTTTTAGATAAAAGGTAGCCAGAGAATCATAGTGTTGTTCATTGGCAGTGTCTTTGATTATCAGTTGGTTAAGCGCAACAATGGCGGTAATATAATCGTGATTTTTAGTAACATTCTGGTATACTTCCTGCCAGGTGTTTTTTTTCTCTTCTTTTGCAGCAGGAGAGCAGGCTGAAAACACTGTTAAAGCAACTAAAATGGAAAAAAATAGTCTAATCATTTGTATTGAAATAAATTTTGAAATGGCAAACGTAATAAAAAAATGTTGTTTTCCTTGCAAAATCTCAGTACTTTTGCTTAAACTTCCTTGAAAACTGTCTATAGAATATACTTGATTATTCTCTTTTTATGTTGTATTAGCAAAGGCTACAGCCAATGCGGGTCAACATATGTCGTGTCTGATGATACTGTAATTTGTTCTCCACAAATTGTTAAGTTCAAGGCGCGAAGTTTCCCTGCAGGCACAACTTTTGAGTGGAATATGGGCGCTGGTTACGTGTCTTCTGATAGCACCTTTACTTATTTATTCAATAATCCCGGTAACTATACCATATCGCTTCGTCTCACATACACTGATGGTTCAAAATGCACCATCATTAAGAATGGTTTTATTCAAGCTAAACCGGTACCTACTATAAAAGTTAATTCTTCATTATCTGCTATTTGTAATTTTAACGACAGTGTTGTACTTACAGATGTATCGCAGTATACTTACAGTCGCGACTGGCTGGTAGACAATACATTGTACAAAGACGGCCCCCCCAATATCAAGGTACTATATACCTACCCTTCAGGTTACAAGGATGTTACCGTTTTTCTAAAAGATTCATTTGGTTGTAAAGCTAAGAAAACAATCGATAGCATCGTTTATGTTGCAGACTCAGTAAAATTGAATTTCGAAGTAGATAAGATGAAAGGCTGTACGCCAATCTTTGTCAATTTTACCAATAATTCTGATACCCTGAATAACCATATCGCTTCGTGGAATTGGTCTTTCCCGGGCGCTACACCTTCAAGTTCATTAGCTTATAATCCCAAAAATATCAGGTATACTTCAACAGATTCCTTTGATGTACTTTTGAAGGTAACAACTACTACCGGTTGCTCATATTCAATTCGCAAGAACAATCACCTCACATTTGCGGACAGTATTATTCTTACAACCACCTTTTCAAAAACTTCAATGTGTGGTGGTGAACAGTTGAAACTGTCTTTGCCAAATGTAAGAAGTCCCAAGCCGGTTGTCAATATTTCACCATCTAGTTATTCATTTCTTAAAGATAGTGCAAAAGCTAAAGTCATTAAGTTCTCTACTCTAGGTAAATATTCTTTTTATATTTCAGATGAATACAATGGATGTAAGTCTGAAAAAAATCTTCCGAATTACATAACGGTTAATGGACCATTGGCCCAGTTTACTTTTAAAGATAACAGAAGTTGTTTAACCCCTGATACCTTTGTTGGTACCAGCACGACATTGGGAAGTGTAGGTATTTCGTTTGGATTGAAATGGAATTTGTATTTTGATTCTATCCCAAATAACAGCTTACAAACAGGCACTTCAGATACATTTAGAGCACTTGGTTTTGCTAAAGCTAAGTATACAGTACGACTGATTGCAAATGGAAGTAATGGTTGTAAAGATACTTTTATACAACCTTCGGCTATCATTATTGATAAAATAAAGCCTGTTTTTAACTGGGAACCAATTCCATCGTGTCCGGGAGAAATGGTTAATTTTATTAATGGTACCGCACAAGCAGCAAGTAAATACAAAAACAGATACAAATGGACATTTTTCAGTGCCAATAACTCTGTAATGAAAAAGGATACTTTAGATAATCCTAAGATTTCATATCCTGATACCGGCAGATATACAGTTAAATTATTGGCTTATAACAATCTAGGTTGTAAAGATTCTGTTACTTACCTGAAAAAAATAATCATCAAACGCCCAGATCCTAAATTTACTGTTTCAGATTCTACAATATGTGTTAATGGCACAGTTAAAGTCAAAATGACTTATGATGATACCATGTATTACAGAAAATATGTGCATTCATGGATTATTCAACATTTAGATAGTGCATCATACAATATTCGAATAAATGCAGATTCAGTGGTACTCACTAAACTATGGCCGGGAAAGTATTCCATCACTTATATTACTTTCTCTAAGCTTAATACGTGTTATGATACCTTTAAATTAAAAACGACTCTCTATATCAGTGGTCAACGTTATAAAACAACTATATCAGCTATAAAAGGCTGTAACCCTTTTACGGCAACAGTCGATGCAAAAAAGCTGATGTCCTATAATTTCGAAAATAGCAATCCTGAAAAAACAACAACCTATTGGTCGGTTTCAAATGGCATTGATACGAATCAGGTGAAATTTGCGGATCGCCTGAAATTGACTACTTCTGTTTTATTTAAAAAAGCAGGTGGATATTATATAGGGTTTAGTTTTTACCCTTCCTCAGGCTGTAATGATTCTTTTTCTCCATTTGTTGTGAATTCAGGCGTTAAAGCTCAATTTCAAAGTAGTGTTTACGGTTGTGTAGGAAAACCTTATATTATTAAAAATACCTCTGATGCAGATGCTGTTAGATTTAAATGGTCGGTGATTGATACCGCTAATTCACATAAATTTTTTCCCAGTGATACATCTAAAAATCCAATATTAACCTTTGGTAGAGCAGGTGTATTAAAAGTGCAACTTATTTCATACGGTAATGGATTGTGTTCTGATACTGTCATACAGAGTGTTATTGTTAATAAGATTAAAGCAGATTTTACAAGTAATGACACACTGAATTATTGTGCACCTATTATTACGACTTTTACCGCAGGTGTACATCCATATATTATTAGCTATAATTGGAAGTTTGGAAATGAACCCGGTATTTTTACCACTGGTTCTAGTTCAATCAGTCATTTGTACAAATACAATACCGGTCCTAACGGTAGTCCTGTTACCCTTATCGTAAATGCTTATGGATGCAGTGATACAATGGTAAGGAATAATTTCATTAAAATCATTGGACCAATACCTAAGTTCGCTATTACCAATAATGTGGGTTGTGAAAAATTGAATGTTAAATATACCAATCAGAGTCAGTACTTCAAGAGGTTTTACTTGCAGTACGGTGATGGTTCATACCTCGACTCAGTTAATTTCTATGCGCATATTTACAAAATATTTGACCGTACTTTACCTCAGCAAAATTTTATTCCAAAGCTATATTTATTAGATTCTTTCGGTTGTCTTGCTGAATATGAATCACCAGATACTATTAAGGTATTCAGAGCGCCAATAGCCAATTATACCATAGGTGAAGACACTGGTTGTGCTGACTTTACCGTACAATTCAGAAATTTGTCAACCGGAGCAGCCAGTTATAGATGGGATTATGAGGGAGATAATACCATGGATGTATTTACACCGTTCCCTCAACGAAATTACCCTGCCGGTGATTTTAGTCCGATACTGATTGCTCGCAGCATGAACGGTTGTGATGATACACTCAAAAACAAGTATGCCATTAAAGTGTACCCAACTCCAAATGTTACATATACCAACGATTTTGATACAGTATGTTACAATGGGAAGGTGAAATTTAATGCCAATAGTCTGCCTTCGAATTCTGAAATAAAACAATGGAAGTGGGATTTTGGCAATCCAAATTCTACAAAAGACACATCACTATCTCAGAATCCTGAGTTTACATTTAATAATGCAGGTTTGAATCAAGTGTCATTAATAGTGACCGACCTGCATAATTGTAAGGATGTTCATGATAAATTTATCTATGTAAATGATACAATCGGTCCTGTATCTTCACCGATTAATTTTGTAACTGTCCAAAATAGCAACGACATTGTAATTAATTGGTCAAAATCAGCGTATCAAAGATTTACAGCTTATAATTTATACAGGGATAATTCAGCAAAAACACTGATTTATAATACCTCAGATATAAAAGATACCTTGCGATTAATCAATTCAGGAATTAATGTCAATAATTTGAGTTATTGCTATACCATTAATACGGTTGATGAATGTAATATCAAGGGCGCTTTTGCAGAAACACATTGTACCATTTTACTTACCGCTACAGATTCAATTAATAAACTGGTGTTGAATTGGCTGGCCTACACCGGTTGGAATAAAGGTTCACAAAAAGGTGTTTCAAAATACCTGATTTATAGAAGCGAAAATGGTGGACCGTTTAAAATCCATGATTCAACTGCGAATACCCGGTATGAAGATAAAAAGCTATGTAATAAATCATATTGTTATTATGTTGTAGCCCTTCAGAAAAATGGCAGATGGCGCTCACAAAGTAATACGGCTTGCAAATCACCTATTTTCATTAAACCTTCTATCCCAATTGAAACTGTGGTGACTACTGTGTTGCCATCTAAGGCGATATATACAACATGGCGCCCATATAAGTTTATTAAAGATATTAAAACCTACCATGTGTCGCGTTACTACAATGGTGGAGGATATGTAGTTAACTATGCAACCACAGATAGCACCGGATTTATAGATAGATTTCCAAGTGTTAATACAGATTTAAATGCTTACGAATACCATATAAGAGTTGAAGATAATTGCGGTAATTTTTCCCCTGAAGGTAATGTCAGCAAATCTATTTTATTGTCTGGTACAAGCGAAAATTATGTTGCCAAACTGAATTGGAATCCTTATGAGAAATGGTTCAGTGGTGTAAAACAGTATGAGGTATACCTAAGAACCGGGAATCAGTTTAATATTCTTACCCAATTGCCGGGTAATCAGTTGACCTTTAATTATGATTTTGTAGATACTAAACTCGATGATTCCATCTGTTTTAAAGTAAAAGCAATTAAAGATACTACTGTAAGTGTTATCAGTTATTCTAATGAAAGGTGTTTAATTGCCCAATCTCAGGTATGGGTGCCAAATGTATTCACTCCGAATAAAGATGGCAATAACGAAGTATTTATTCCAAAAGCCATTCTGATATTTAATAATACAGGCAATGTAATACTCGATTACCACATGGAAATTTTCAATCGATGGGGGGAAAAAGTGTTTGACAGTCAGGATGTAAATGTAGGGTGGGATGGAAGTTATATGGGCAAACCTGCTCCTGATGGATTTTATATGTACAGAATTAAAGCACTTGGTCTCGATGGTGTTTCAAATTTCAATCTCGATGGTGTAATTACCCTTTTGCGTTAAGCAATTATTGAGTTACCTTTGCACTTTCTAAAAAAGGTAAATTTCTATGTTCGAAAACTTAAGTTTAAAGATTGAAAAGGCGATAAAACACCTGAAAGGGCAAGGTCGTATTTCTGAGATAAATGTTGCTGAAACTGTAAAAGAAATCAGAAGAGCACTTGTTGATGCGGATGTCAATTTTAAAGTTGCAAAAGAGTTTACCGATCAGGTTAAAATAAAAGCATTAGGTCAAAATGTACTGACCAGTGTTTCTCCGGGTCAATTGTTGACCAAAGTGGTAAACGATGAATTAGTAGAATTGCTTGGTGGCAATAAAGAGGATATTAATATTACAGGCTCACCTGCAGTAATATTAATATCAGGATTACAGGGGTCGGGTAAAACCACTTTCTCAGGTAAATTAGCCAAACACATTAAGTCTAAAGGTCGCAATCCTTTGTTAGTTGCCTGCGATGTATACCGCCCTGCTGCAATTGAACAGCTAAGAGTGTTGGGTGAATCAATTGATGTTTCTGTATATACAGAGGTTGACAACAAGAAACCTGTTGATATCGCTTTGAATGCAATCAAATTTGCTAAAGAGAATAATCACAATGTTGTGATTGTCGATACTGCCGGTCGTTTGAGTATCGATGAGCAAATGATGGAAGAGATTTACCAGATTAAGCAATCTGTTAAGCCATCTGAAATTTTATTTGTAGTAGATGCCATGACAGGACAAGATGCTGTCAATACTGCTAAAAACTTCAATGATAAATTGGACTTCGATGGTGTTGTATTAACCAAAATGGATGGTGATACACGAGGCGGTGCTGCTTTATCTATTAAGTCGGTTGTAAATAAGCCCATTAAATTCATCAGTAATGGTGAAAAATTAGATGCGTTGGATATTTTCTATCCTGACAGGATGGCAAGCAGAATATTGGGGATGGGTGATGTGGTGAGTTTAGTAGAAAGAGCCCAATCAGTATTTGATGAAGAAGAAGCTGCACGATTGCAGAAAAAAATCAATAAAAATAATTTTGATTTTGAAGACTTCCTTAATCAATTGCAACAAATTAAGAAAATGGGGAATATCAAGGATTTGATGGGAATGATTCCCGGTGTAGGCAATAAAATTAAAGATTTGGATGTTGATGAAAATGCATTCAAAGGCATTGAATCCCTTATACTTTCTATGACTCCGGAGGAAAGAAAGAATCCGGATATCTTATCTTCATCTCGCAAAAATAGAATTGTTAAAGGCAGCGGCAAGAATATTCAGGATTTGAATCGCTTGTTAACCCAATTCAACGATATGCGCAAAATGATGAAAAACATGAACGCCATGAAAATGAAGCGTTAGATGATTAAATTGTAATTTTTCTGTAAAAAAATATTTTTGAACATTAATTTTTGTTTAAAAAATATTAGATTTTATTAACCTTAATTTAAGCTACATTTCTTAATTACTTGGTTTTCAATAACATATTTGTTTTCTAATCTTTGTTGCTATTATTGATAATTATCATAATTATGCAATAAATTAATGATAGTTTGGATTAGTAAGAAAATAGATTTATAAATCGTTTTTTTTATGTATATATTTGTAACTTTATTTGAAAAACATGAAAAAACTATTCCTTATCCCTTTATGCTTTATTCTCTCTTTAGTCACAAAAGCACAACAGACGATTACCTTTAGTGAGTATTTTGATTACTACACAGGTTATTGTCCGGGCGATCCTCAGTACGACAACTGGGTGAGCTTTCGCCAACAACTCGACACCGCTACCGAAAAATTGTTGAGTATTACGATGCGAGGCACATATGACATGACAGGAAAAACCTGTTCAGACAAATATGTTGTCCGTCAAATTGCTGACGCTCTTTACAACGGTTACGATCTTTCCGTACAATGCGGGAATGATGTATGGACCGTTGGTACCGGGTGTTCAGATGGAAATTGTGGAGATCCAAGTGAATATATTGAATTGACAACAAATCAATACACCTGTAACTGTGGGACTTCATATACCATTCGCCCGGCCATGACTTCTCCAAACTGGGGTGGTATCAACACTGAAACCTGCCAATGGTACTATCAAAATGCGAATCAAACAATGATTGCGGATGTTTTGAGACTTTACCAAAATAATAACTTGGCTGTCAACGGATTTGTATTGCCTGACGAATGTACTAATACTCAGGATTTGAAAGTTAAAATTATGAATGTTGGTTTAAGTGATGTAACAGGTTATTATATCGGTTATTCAATTGATGGAATTACCCAAACACCTGTTTATGTTTCTAATACTATTACTAGTGAAGAATTGCAGGAAGTAGTTTTTGCTTCTGCATATGTATTTACTCCTGGTACTAGTTATGATTTTAAAATATGGACCTATGACCCAAATGGTGTAACAGATGATTTTACAGATAATGATGAAATTAAATTTACATACACCCATACAGGTTCTCCGGCAACCCCTACTGCACTTGATGTAGTAAGATGCGGCCGAGGTTCGGTGACTGTTAATGCAACTTCAGGTGCTTCAGATTCTATTTTGTGGTATTCTGATGCAACAGGTGGTACTTTGCTTAAAATGGGTGAATCTTACACAACACCTTATTTAAAAGAATCATTGACCATTTATGCAGAAGCAAACGCATTCAAAAGTTCTGTCAATACTCTGACAACTACTTTCCATAACTACTCTATGGTTACCTACGATCCGGGCACATTTAACGGAGCCATGTTCGACTTTAACTCAAACGAGCTTGTAAATATTAAAGGCATTAAAGTTCAGGCCCTGTTTAGTAATACCAATCCTTTCTATCGCGTATATGTTAAAGAAGGTACGCACGTGAATAGTGAAAGTAATCCAACCGAATGGACTTTGGTATTCAATGATTACATATCAGCTTCGGGCGATAACATGAATACGATTCCTGTGAACTTTACACCAAAACCGGGTGTTAGTTATGGGGTTTATATAACAACAGATCCTGTTTCAGGTGAAGATATTTGGATTAATTATGGCAATACTTCATATTCTACTCCGGAAATTACAATGTCGGGTGGAAAAATGATAGTAGGTCTTTTTGGTACAAGAGGCGTTTATTCCAACTATATGCTGGATGCTGAAATTATCTATTCTACAGCTTGCGTATCACCATCAAGACAACCTGTTCAAATTACAGTTAATCCAAAACCTTCGGGATCAGAATTGACAAAAGGCAATGATTATAAAGGATTGTTTAAATTAGGTATTCCTTCGCAACCGGATGTCGTTGAAGTAGATAAAAGATTAGAATACGAGTTAACACCTCCAACTAACTATACAAATGCTGATTACGGTACTACCTGGGATATCAATTCTGTTGAAATTACAGATGAGAGCAATACACCAATCAATAATTCAATGTACTCTTTCGTTAATCCAACAGCTTCAAATAATGGATTACTGACTTTTATAGCAGATAATTCTGTATTGGATCAAACAGTTTTAGTAAAAGTTAATTACAAAGATTTAGGCCCATACTATTGTGATACAACTGTTATAAGAGCAATTCACATTGCACCTACACCTAAGCCTGACTTTACTTTCCCTTCAATTATTTGCGATGGTGATGAAATTTTGTTCGACAACAAATCAAGTATTTTTGCCGGCAACCTCAGTTACATGTGGTATTTTGGTGACAATGATAGCTCAGATTCACAGCAGCCAGTTCACGTATACAATGCAAAAGGTCCATATACTGTAAGATTGGTAGCAAAAAGCTCACCATGGGGTATAGAAAGCGATACAAGTTTTTCATTAGTCATTAATGAGGTACCTAAAGCGAAATTCAAAGTGCTTAATTCTTGTGAAGGCGGTAACAATACATTTACCAATCTAACTACCATCAGCACAGGTACTATTACCTATGATTGGGATTTTGGAGATAATTCATTGCACAGCACAGCAAAAGACCCTCAGCATATGTACAATGTGCCACAGTCTTATTTGGTTACACTGAAAGCTTCTTCTAACGGTTGCGTATCAGAACTAGTAAGAAGCGCTTATTTATTCGCTACACCTGTTGCTGATTTTGTAGCACCGGCAGCTCCAGTATGTGCTGAAACACAATTTGTAATGCCAAATAGCTCTACAATAGCTCAAGGTTATATGGGTTCATTCTGGGATTACAGTGATGGCACTATTTCAACGGAATACCAAGGTGTTCACAAATACCCAACTCAAGGTCTATACAATGTAAAATTGAAAATGGTTTCAGAATTTGGTTGTGAGAACTCTATCACTAAACAGGTTACAATTAAACCTACACCGGTAATTGACTTTGCAGTAGACAGATTGTGTAGTCTAGATCCGTCTAACTTTACTAACCTTTCTACTGAGTACCCTGCCACTATATCTGTTTATAGCTGGGAGTTTAGCGATGGTGAAAACTTTACTACTAAAAATGTAAAAAAACAATGGGACTTAATAGGTAGCAAAACTGTAAAATTAAAATCAACCATGAGCAACGGATGTGAAGCAGAGCTAACTAAAAATTTCGATGTATTGGTTCAACCGGTTGCCGACTTTACCTACAGTGATGTATGTAGCGGTCAGGATGCATTCTTCTATAATAAATCATATGCATCTCAAGGTGACATCAATTACAGTTGGAACTTTGGGGATCTTTCTCCTAATAGCACAATGCCTAATCCTTCACACGTATATAACGTTCCTTCATCTTCAACATTTACTGTTGAACTGTTAACTAAAGTTGTAGGTGGTTGCGATGATACCGTTAGAAAAGTATTAAATGTTACTGAAACGCCAATTTGTGATTTCAAATTTGAAAGCTACTTTATATCAGGTAACAGAGGTTATAAATTTACCCCATTGAATGGAACCTATAGCAGCTATGAGTGGTATTTTGGTGAAGGTGGTTACTCATTACAAAAAACACCGGTATACCAATATGCGAGCAACGGTAATTATGATGTTACCTTGATAGCTAAAAACTCAGGCGGTTGCGAGTGCCGTGGTACTAAAAACTTAAGCGTTATTCCATCATCTGTTGACAATATTAGCAACGGTGCTATCAATGTATATCCTAATCCTGCAAGCAGCAATGTTACAATTGAAGTAACCGAGTTAATGAAAGGTGCTACTTATACGATTTACAATGCTATTGGTCAGATTGTTGATAATGGTACTTTAGATAATAACAATACGGCATTAAATACTGAAGATTATACTGAAGGTGTTTATATGGTGCACGTTACTAAAGACGGCAAAACATTTACCGCTAAAGTTGTTGTAAAACACTAAAATAAAAGTCATCTATTGATAAAAGGGGAGGAGATCATTGATCTCTTCCCCTTTTTCTTTTTATAGTGGTTAACCAAAATTTCATACAATAAAAAAACCGATCATTAATCGGCTTTTTAAAAATATTGGTATCGAAAATTCTATTGTCCTACTGCAGCGGCTTTTTTCAGAGCCAGTATAGAGAAGTCTGTGTCAACAGCCTTGATAGTGTTTTTCAAACGTCCTAAACCTGTAATTTCCATTTCTACCACATCATTGGCTTGTAACCATTGAGGTTGAAAGTTTTTATCATTCAGTAAACCAGTGCCGTTAAGTTCGAGAAAGCAACCGGTGCCTACAGTTCCGCTGCCTATTACATCACCTGCAATCACATCTACTCCATAAGCACAACGCTCTATAATCTCAGCAAAAGTCCAGTCCATATCACCAACACTGCCGCTACTCACTTCAATGCCGTTTACCCAGCATTTCATATCCAGTGCATGACTGTTGCCGGTATGGTTTGTTTTAGCAGGTGTTAAATGGGCTTTCAACTCGTCAGGGGTTACCATATATGGGCCTATAACAGTTGAGAAATCTTTGCCTTTTGCCGGGCCAAGATTTAATAACATCTCTTCCATTTGCAAAGTACGGGCACTCATGTCGTTCATAATGGTATAACCCGCAATGTATTCATCGGCCTTTTCTGCTTTAATATTACGACCAGTTTTACCTAATACTACTGCCACTTCCAATTCAAAGTCCAGTTTATTGAAATGGTCGGGCATGCAATAAATATCTCCCGGTCCCTGAATCGCATTGTGATTGGTAAAATAAAAAATTGGGTATTGGTCAAATTCCGGAATCATTGGAACATTTCTGTTTCTTCTAGCTGCTGCAACGTGTTGTCTGAAAGCATACCCATCTCTACAACTTGTAGGATTGGTGATAGGTGCCAGTAATATACTGTCGTTGTAAGCCAAACCTTCAACAGAAGTTTTTCCTTCTTTAATGGCATTTTCAGCTTCACGCATAGCATCCATTCCTCTTTCACCGGTTTGTAACAATGCCAGCATGTTGTCAGGCAACTTATCAGAATGTAAATGACTGTCGTATATCTTTTGGTTAATCAGTATACCCAAACGTTGCTGGTTCTGATTGTTTTTAAATGTAACAAGTTTCATGGTTTAAAATGTCTTTAAGAAATTTTTAAGTCCGGCAATATTGGGTACATGCATTTTATCAGCACCTTTCTTATTGGCCAAGTAAATAGAAATCCAATCAGTGATATAAATGCTTTTGTACAATTCATAAATAGATGCATTGGCCAATTGTATCTCCGCTACCGTATTGCCTTGCTTTTCTAGCAATTGTTTGAGGTAGGCAAAGCGACCATTGTTTCTCACATTGGTGAAACTATTGATGAAAATAAAATTCGTTGGTAAAGTGCCGTAATAGGTTTCAAATACATTGTGGTTGGCTTCAGGCAATACATTTACAAATGCTTCTGATTTGGCATTCTCCTGCAATTGCTGGCAAAAACGAACACCAACAGCTTCAGTTGGATTATCGGTTACAATAGCAAATTTCTGATTTTCCTTGCCATTAAATAATTCAAGGTGTTTCAACGCTTCATCTTGATAATGCTTGCCATTTTCATAGATAGAAGCAGTATTTTCCAATTCCATCGCTGTTTCAATACCAAACAGCTCACTTAAAATTAAAATGTTATAGGTCAAAGAAAATCCTAAAGCCATACGTGGCTGATAGCCTGTTTCAACTTTGTACAGCATATTGTTGCCTGTTACAGCTTTGTCAAGCAGTTCGCCACCTGATGAAATACAGATAATCTGACAACCTAATGCTTTGGCCTGGTCGTACATCGCCAGTGTTTCCTCTGTTGTGCCACTGTATGAACTCAATATTACCAACGTATTTTTTGAGGTATAATGTGGAAAAGTATAGTCGCTGTATACCTCAATAGGAATGCTTCCTTTGTCTGCAAAATAGGCTTTTGCTATTCTGCCACCGATACCGCTACCCCCTAAACCTCCGATAATGATATTTGAAAATTGCGATGCAATAAGACCGTGTGAACGGTAGTGTTTAATAGCGTATTGTATCTGCTGGTTGAATTGTTCTAAAGAAATTTCGTGCGTTATTTCAGCCATAATAAGCTACAAAAATAATTAAAGTTGGCATTTATTCAGTACAAATATTTATCTATATAACACATACCTTTGCGACTTTCTATGGATGAACTACAAGAGGAGCAAGAATTATATGAGCATTATCGATTAATCGCTGATAAAGGGCAAT
Organism: Bacteroidota bacterium; assembly: GCA_040386935.1. Classification (GTDB taxonomy): domain Bacteria; phylum Bacteroidota; class Bacteroidia; order NS11-12g; family UBA955; genus JABMMZ01. Next base: position 81,542 of record JAZKEQ010000005.1, read on the forward strand.
CGTTGATGCGCCTCGATAAATTTGTGACTCATCGCATCGAAAATTCTACCCGTACCAAAGTTCAAAAAGCGATAGAAGTTGGGACAATTCTGGTAAATGATAAAATTGTTAAGAGCAATTATCAGGTTAAACCCATGGATGTTGTGACAGTGGTTTTACCCAATCCACCTCGCAATACAGAACTGATAGCCGAAGATATACCCATCAATATTGTTTATGAAGACGACCATCTCATACTTGTCAATAAAAATGCAGGCATGGTGGTACACCCCGGTTATAACAACTATACAGGCACTTTGGTGAATGCTGTACTTTATCATTTTCAGCAATTACCGGTCTACACAGATGAAATGCGCCCGGGCCTTGTACATCGCATCGACAAGGACACAAGCGGATTAATCATCATTGCCAAAACAGAAGAAGCTTTGGTGCATTTAGCCAAACAATTTTATGACCACAGCATCAGCCGTATCTACCATGCGCTGGTATGGGGCGATGTGAAAGAAGATAAAGGGACTGTTACCGGTAATCTGGCCCGAGATCAAAAAGACAGACGCTTAATGACCGTTTATCTTGATGAAACAATTGGGAAGCATGCCATCACACATTATACTGTGCTTGAACGTTTCGGTTTCTGTACCCTCATTCAATGCAAACTTGAAACAGGCCGTACCCACCAGATAAGAGCACATATGAAACACATTGGACATCCTTTGTTTGCCGATGAATCGTATGGCGGTTTAAGAATTGTAAAACAAGTGAAATTGCCCAAATTTGAACATTTCATTGATAATTGTTTTGGTGTTATGCCGCGACAAGCATTACATGCCAAAACCCTTGGATTCATTCATCCACATACTAAAAAAGCCTTTGATTTCGATAGCGAATTACCTGATGATTTTACGACAGTATTAACGAAGATTCGCGAGTATACAACAGGAATTTAATAGGTATTGCCCTTTTTTAAAGCGGCTTCCCCAAACTTCATTTTTATTTTATCCATAGCCTGATAAAGCTTTACCTTTTCAGGTGTTTTGTCAAACAAACTGATTTGTTCCATGCCATAATCGAGATGTGATAACCTGATGCCAATCAAGCGAATTGGTTTTGCAGTAGGGTGTATCTGGTCGAGCAATTCATGGATATGTGGCAGTATCATGTGATCGGAAGAAGTGAGCTGTATGGTGCGCTGCTGACTGTGAACTTCAAAATTGGGATATTTGATTTTAACCGTAACACAAGCTGTCATTTTGTTTTTCTTTCTCAATTGGAAACACAATCCTTCCAGCATTTCGGATACAATATTTTTTAAATAAGTATGGTCGCTGATGTCCTGCTCAAAGGTATGTTCGGTGCTAATGCTTTTGCGTTCGTGATAAGGTTCTACAGGATTGTTGTCAATGCCTTTAGCCCTTTCAAGAATAAATAATCCGTTATCACCCAGTTCTTTTTTAATCATGCGTGGGTCGCATGTTGCCATTTTACCAATGGTGGTAATACCCAGTATGTATAATTGTGCCGCTAGTTTTTTTCCTACAAAGGGCATCTTTTCAATGGGTAAGGGGTCAAGAAACTCTCTGACTTTTTCAGCAGGGATAAACAATTCCCCATTAGGTTTAGCCTCATCAGTGGCTATTTTAGCAATTGTTTTATTCACCGATAGTCCAAAAGAAATAGGCAATCCCGTTTCTTTTATAACGATTTGTCGGGTAGTTTTTGCCCATTCGAGGCAACCAAAAAACTGGTCCATACCGGTAAGGTCTACATAATGTTCATCAATACTGGCTTTTTCGAATAGAGGTGCTCTTGCGGCAATAATATCTGTTACCATTCTGGAATATTTGCCGTACTCAGACATGTGGCCGTTGATGAAGATAGCTTGGGGGCAAAGTTTACGAGCTGTTGCAATGGGCATAGCAGAGCGTACACCAAATACCCTAGTTTCATAACTGCAAGCCGATACAACACCTCTGTCGCTGCTACCGCCAACTATAACAGGTTGCCCAATTAATTTGGGATCAAGTAAGCGCTCAACTGAAACGAAAAATGAATCGAGGTCGAAATGGGCAATATATCTATCATTTTTCAACACATACAAATTAATGTTAAAAGGGGCTATTTTGAAAATAAAAAAACGTGTATTTTTGAATTTTGCATGTCGGAATTTATACCCATTAAGCTCTTGGCGAGGGATGATAAACCAAGAGAAAAACTAAACACTAAAGGAAAGGCCGTATTGAGCAATACAGAACTATTGGCAATACTCATCAGCACCGGAACAACTAAGAAATCTGCTATAGATTTGGCAAGAGAGATATTGTCGAAAACCAACAACGATTTGAATGAATTGGCCCGATGGAGCGTCAAAGATTTATGTAAAATAGATGGCATTGGTCCGGCTAAAGCAATAACAATCATTGCAGCCATGGAATTGGGCGGTCGCAAGCAACAATTTACAACTGTTGAAAAACCAAAAGTTAAGTCGAGTAAAGACGCCTACAATTTGTTACGCCACTCACTTCAGGATTTGCCTCACGAAGAGTTCTGGTTGATGGCCCTTTCAAGGTCTGGAATGGTCATTTCTTCACGCAAAGTGAGCGAAGGAGGTATAGCAGGAACAATGGTAGATCCTAAGCGAATCTTTAAATCAGCTCTAGATGATATGGCCTCCGGAATTATTGTATTTCACAATCACCCCTCAGGGAATCTAACCCCCAGCGAACAGGATAAACAATTGACAGTAAAAATACGGGAAGCGGGTAAATTGTTGGATATCAATGTTATGGACCATTTAATCATCGCAGGGTCTTCCTATTTCAGTTTTGCAGATGAGGGCTTATTGTAACTTTTTATTGCGCAAAATCGTTTAAAATGTATTACCTTTGCAAATTGCTTAACATGCGTCTATTCCTGATTATATCAATGGTCACCCTGCTCTCTGCCTGTACCGAATACAGTGCTGTTGTTAAAAAGGGAACACTCGATCAAAAATACGATATGGCTGTATCCAAATACAAGGATAAGGACTATGTGCGTGCGTTGCCTTTGTTCGAAGAATTACTGGCTGTGTACAGAGGTAAAGAAAAAGCAGAAGAAATTTATTTTTACTACTCATATTGCTACTATGGATTGGGTCAGTATGAATTAGCTGCATTCCATTTCAAGAATTTTACAGAAAATTACTACAACAGCAAACATTCTGAAGAGTGTGCCTACATGTATGTACATTGCTTGTACGAAGATGCCCTACCTTACTACCTCGACCAAACCAATACAGAAAAGGCCATTTCTGAAATGCAGATATTCCTGAACCAGTATCCTGCTACCATCTACCGCGATTTGTGCAACGACCAAATCAGTGAGTTGAGAAAAAATCTACAGAAAAAATCATTTGAGAATGCCATGTTGTTCTATAAAATTGAAGATTTTAGAGCAGCAACCATTTCATTTAAAAATACCATTAAAGATTTTCCGGACATCGATAACAAAGATGAAATCGAATACATGATTATTAAAGCGTCATATATGTATGCTAAGTACAGTGTTGATGACAAGAAAGAGGAGCGTTTAAAAAATGTATTCACAGAGTTTAAAGAATTTTCAGGGAATCACCCTGTTACCAATAAGTATTACAAACTGGCTGAGGAATTGAACAACAAAGCCAAAAAAGATTTAGAAAAACACCATCAAAAGCAAAAAATATCGTCATAATGAAAGACAACAAAATATCACCGAGTGCTGAGGCACGTAATTTAAAAGAACTGGAAAGCCTTTCTGGAAACCTTTACCTTTCTACAGTGGTAATAGCCAAAAGAGCTAATCAGATTTCTTCTCAGGTAAAAGAAGAATTGTCTAATAAATTGTCGGAATTTGCAACAGACCACGATAATCTGGAAGAAATTCACGAGAACAGAGAGCAGATTGAAATCAGCGCTCACTATGAAAAAATCCCAAAAGCTACATTAGTAGCTACTCAGGAATTTGTTGAGGGCAAGATTTACTATCGTTTGCCTACCAATGAGTCTGAAGAATAAACATATTATTCTTGGAATTACAGGCAGTATCGCAGCTTATAAGGCTGCATTTTTAACCCGCTTGCTTGTTAAAGAAGGGGCTGAAGTAAAGGTTGTAATGACCAATGCTGCTAAAGATTTTATTGCCCCTGTTACCCTGTCTACACTTAGTAAGCATCCTGTTTTATCAGATTTTTACATCAACTCTACAGGCGAATGGAACAATCATGTGGACCTGGCTTTATGGGCCGATGTCATTGTTATAGCACCCGCCAGCGCCAATACCATTGCTAAAATGGCCAATGGCTTTTGCGACAACCTATTATTAGCGACATATCTTTCTGCTAAATGCCCTGTTTTCTTTGCCCCTGCCATGGATCTCGATATGTATCAGCACCCAGCAGTGAAAAAGAATATTGCAACCCTACAAGGGTTTAACAATCTATTAATTGATGCAGAAGATGGTGAACTGGCCAGTGGCTTATCGGGTAAAGGTCGCATGGCTGAACCCGAAAACATCATCAAATTTTTACAACAACATTTTGGATAGTTTGTCATTTTCAGGTAAAAAAGTACTGATTACAGCAGGACCTACATACGAAAAGATAGACCCGGTGCGTTTTATCGGCAACTATTCAAGTGGAAAAATGGGATATGCCCTAGCTGAAGTATTTGAAGCTTTGGGCGCTAAAGTAAATTTGGTATCAGGGCCTGTACATATTGAATTAGAAAACCCTAATATTGCGATTACTAAAGTAGAATCAGCCCTAGAAATGCACCAAGCCTGTCAGAAATTTTTCCCCGATACAGATATAGCTATAATGGCTGCAGCTGTTGCTGATTATCGCCCTGCAGAATTCAGTAATTTAAAAATTAAGAAAAAGGAAGATACCTTTACACTTGAATTGGTGAAGAATCCGGATATACTGGCAAGCCTCGGACACAGCAAAAAAAATCATCAATTGGTGATTGGATTTGCCCTCGAAAATCACAACGAAGTAGCCAATGCCATGTTGAAATTAGCGGCTAAAAATGCTGATGCCATTGTGCTAAATACATTGAACGACAATGGAGCCGGTTTTCAATTTGATACCAATAAGATAAAAATTATATTAAAAAATGGTGCTATTTTTGAATTTCCTTTGAAAGACAAAAAGGAAGTTGCCATAGATATCGCCCAATGCATACTCAAAATGTCTGTTCCCGAATGAAGAAAATTTGTTTTATCATATTGATTTGTATTTCCCGCACTTTGCATGCGCAGGATGTTGACGCTACGATTTCGGTGATTCACCCGAAAATTCAAATATCGAATACCCAAATATTTACCTCCCTTCAAAATTCAATTTCTCAGTTCATTAATCAAAAATTGTGGTGCAGCGATAAAGTATCAACTGTAGAGAAATTTAAAATGAATATACTGATAGACATTACCAGTTATCAGTTAAACTCCAACGATTTTTCTGCTACCATACAGATTCAAGCTACACGCCCCGTATTTGGCAGTACATACAATACAGTATTGTTTAATCAACTCGATGAAGATTTTGAATTTCAGTACCAGGAGTTTCAAGCCATGGAGTTTCAACCCAATGCCAATGTATACAATCTTACGGGTGTATTGGCTTATTATGTCAATATTGTGCTAGGGATGAATTACGATACCTATTCATTGGAAGCAGGTGCTCCATATTACCAGAAAGCCAGAGATATAGTCAACGCCAGTCAATCCATGAATGGCTGGAGACCCAATGATGGCAAAAGTTTAAAGAACAGATTTTACCTCATCGATAATTTAACCAGCGAACGTTACAAACCTATTCGCAAAACATTGTTAGATTACCATTTGAACGGTTTAGATGTGATGCATAAAGATGTTACCAAAGGAAGAGATGCAGTATTCAAATCGTTGGAAAACTTTCAGGACATCGCAAAAATTTTCCCTAACAGCATGCTCATAAAAGTATTTTTCAATGCCAAGTACAAAGAGCTGATAGAAATATTTAAAGGTGCCCCTACTGCCGAGCAAAACAAAGCAATAGAGCTGCTGTCAAAAATGGATCCCGCCAATAAAGTGTATTACGATAAAATAAAAGGCTGATGACCAATCAAGGGCAATTGTTGTTCTCTGAGAATATCTATGCCGACTTTCAGGAGTATTGTAAGCGGAATAATTACCAACACATTATTTTTCTTTGCGATGAAAATACCTCTAAGTATTGTGTGCGTTTTTTTGATGCTGTTAATCTCATCACAATACCAGCAGGCGAACAGTATAAGAACAGCAATTCATATGCCTATATCGTTGAACAATTACTAAAATTTAAAACCGGTAAACAATCTCTAATGGTCAATTTAGGCGGGGGAGTGGTAACAGATATCGGTGGTTATGCCGCATCTACTTTTATGCGAGGCATTCCTTTTGTCAATATTCCAACGACATTGGTAGGCATGGCCGATGCTGCCATTGGAGGTAAAACCGGTATCGACTTTAATTCATATAAAAATTATCTGGGGACATTTGCCCAACCTCAAAAGATATTCATCTCAACGGTATTTCTGAAAACATTGCCCGAATTAGAAATGGTATGTGGTTATGCTGAAATAATCAAAACAGGTGTTATTGCCAATGCAGAACTATTTCAATTGGTAGCAAACAATGCTGATATTGATCAGTTGATACAACTAACAGCAACGACTAAACTCAATATTATTGAAAAAGATTTCTATGATAAAGGCGAACGACAACTGCTAAATTTTGGTCATACCTTAGGTCATGCTTTCGAAAGTTTTAGACTGAGTGCCGGTAATCCAATATTGCATGGCTTAGCAGTGGCCAAAGGGATGTTGGCTGAATTGCGCATTGCTCAGGCATTGCAATTGATAGATGCAGTAACAGTGCAAATAATTACTGAAGTGATAGTGAACAAAACAGCACAACAGGAATTCAGTATCATTGAATTTGAAGAACTCAAACCTTTTTTGTTTGCAGATAAGAAAAATGAAAATGGTACTATTCTATTATCATTACCAACCGGTATCGGCAGCGGTAGAATAAAAGTGCCGGCTGATTTGGCCCTCATTCAACACAGCTTGTTCAATGCTCAGAATTCCTGAAATATTACTGCCTGAAGTAAAAGGAACTGTGCAATTGCCTTCATCCAAAAGCATAAGCCATCGGTTAATGATCATTCGAGCATTAGCACCCCAACCTATTGAGCTTATAAATTTATCAGATAGCAACGATACAGTCTTGCTGAGTAAAGCATTATTGCACACCAATGATACTGTAAATTTCGAAGATGCCGGTACACCCATGCGTTTTTTTTTAGCATATGCTGCACTTAAGAATCTACCGGTAACAATAACAGGTACAGACAAGCTTCAACAAAGACCCATTGCCCCATTAATCAATGCTCTCAGGCAATTAGGCGCAGTGATAGAATCTATTGGTGGTAATGATCAGTTGCCTTTGCGTATTGTGAAAGGTGTTGACTTAAACGCTACAACGGTTACCATCGATAGTGGTATGAGCAGTCAGTTCATCAGTGCGTTGTTGTTAATAGCCCCTTGTTTTACAAATGGACTAACCATTGTTCAGGAAGGTGCGATGAACTCAGAACCTTATATTACGATGACCATAACAGCCATGCAACAATGTGGGGTTAAGGTGAAAATAGTCAACAATGTTTACCATATTGAGAACGGGAATTATCAATTTACTCAGCCTATAGTAGTAGAGTCCGACTGGAGTGCCGCTACTTTTTTATATGCCATTGCATCTGTTGCAAAAAATGCTGATATCTTTTTACCTCATCTGAAATTTCCTTCCATTCAGGGAGATAGTGCTGCTGTAGTTTTGTTTTCAAAATTAGGGGTTAACTCTACCTGGGATAAAGATGGTATAAGAATTCAATCAAATGATACTTGCGTTACTGAATTAGAAGTCGACTTTACAAATATTCCTGACATGTTTCCGGCAGTAATAGCTGTATGTGTCTTTAAAGGAATACCCTTGCGCTGTAAAGGAATCGCCAATCTCCCCCACAAAGAAAGTAACCGCATTGCAGCCATGCAGGAAAATTTAATACAAGTAGGCGCACAGTTTCAAACCATTAGCGACAATGAGTTGTTAGTAAAGGTTGGAAACACACAAACCGGCACTTATACCTTTAAAAGCTTCAGCGATCACCGCATCATTATGGCTTGCAGTATATTTGCATTTAAACACACGATAACGATTGACGATGAAACCCATGTTAAAAAATCTTTCCCCGCATATTGGGAGTGCTTGCAACAACTGGGTATCATCATTGAAAAATAATTTGACACCTTGAAATCTGAACAGACCAACATCGCCTTATACCCTGTCAATATTGAAGAAAAACTTGGATTTGATAAAATTAAAGCCATTTTTATTCAAAATTGTAAAACTGATATCGGTAAAACATCGGTTGAAAAAATCGGCTTTATAGCCAATCGGAAAGCTATTCATACCAGCATTCGTCAGATTGCTGAAATTACAGTGCTGAGCGCTGCAGGACATGTATTGCAATTACCTGAGAACCTCAACGACATTCTCAACGACCTTCAGAAACTTGATAAGGAAGGTATGTTGTTATATGAAGATGAATTGCAACAACTGTATCTGGCGCTAAGTGCCATGCAGGCGAATTATGCTGCAATCAAAAAAATGGCAGAGGCAGTACCCGAACTCGACAAAACCGGCAAGCACTTATCAGAACTATCACCGGCTATTAATTTGCTGAATAAAGTCATCGACAAGGAAGGTAAGCTGCGTCACGATGCATCACCGGAATTGTTGCGCATATCAAAAGAAATAACAGCCAAGGAAAAGGATGTACGCAAAATGCTCCTGTCGAAATACGACTATGCAAAAAAGAACGGTTGGGCTGGCGACACCGAAATTACCATTAGAAATGAGCGATTGGTAATTCCCATTATTGCCGAACACAAGAAAAAAATTCCGGGCTTTGTTCACGATGATTCGCAGAGCGGTAAATTCTTATACATTGAACCAATTGAATGTTTCGAAGAGAACAATGCCTTGAAGGAATTGTCGTTCGAACGCAAAAAAGAAATTGAGCGCATTCTTAGACAGGTAACTGCAGATTTATCGCCTTACAAGCAAAGCATCTGGCAACATGTGCAGCAAACCGTATTTTTAGATGTTACTTATGCCAAGGCTATTTTCTCATCGCGTATCAATGCAACAGAACCTTTAGAGGCCCATAAAAATGAGGACATTCGTTTGGTGAATGCCCGTCATCCACTGTTGTATTTGTTGTTGCAAAAAGACAATAAGCAATTGATGCCCCTTAATTTTCATGTAGATGAAGATTGCAATATGGTGGTAATATCCGGTCCTAATGCAGGTGGTAAAAGTATTGCACTAAAAACCATTGGTCTATTGCAATACATTTACCAGTGCGGTTTGCCTGTTCCTGTAGATGTGGGTAGTCGTTTGCCGGTATACAATCATTTGTTCATTGATATTGGCGACAATCAGTCCATTGAAAATAATCTGAGCTCCTACAGCAGTCACCTTATGAACATGAAATACTTTATGCAGGGAGCTGATGCGCATACATTGTATCTCATTGATGAGTTAGGGAATGGTACCGATCCCTCCATAGGAAGCACCATTGCTCAAGCCATTTTAGAGCATTTGCTGAAGAGTAATGCTTTCGGTGTGGTAACGACTCACTTTGGCAATTTAAAAGCTTGGGCAGGCAATACACCAGGTGTACAGAACGCGCGAATGGTATATGATGTAGCCAAATTAGAACCACTCTTTAAATTGGAGCTGGGTAAGCCCGGTAGTTCATTTGCATTAGAAGTAGCAGGAAAAGTAGGTGTGCCTAAACAAATCATTGATAGGGCAAAAAAAATCAACCAATGGAAACAGCACATTGATTTGGAAGAATTGCTTGCAGAGAATGAGAAGAATAAACTTGCACTAGCCGATGCCAACAAGCGCATGACTGAACGCGAAACAAAACTCGAAAAGCTGATAGACGATTACACTGAATTGAAAGATGGTTTGGCGCAAAACAAACAAAAGATCCTCAACGAAGCCAAACTAAAAGCCGGTGAGATTGTCACTAACGCCAATCAGAAAATAGAAAAGACCATAAAGGATATTCAACAGAGCAAAGCCGATAAGGAAAAAACCAAAACGGTGCGCAAAGAGTTGGAAACCTTTAAGGAAGGGTTGAAAGTTGATGCACCTAAAAAAGCTAATCCGCAACCTGTTCAGGAAATCAAGCCATCACAACCACCTGTTAAAGTTTTACCATTAAAAGAAGGCGATATGGTGAAGCAAAACGATAACAATGTGACAGGCGAAATATTGACCGTTAAAGGAAATAAGGCCCATGTACTGTTTGGTATTATGAAAATGTGGGTACCACTTGATGAACTGCAACGCACCACTCGCACAGCCGATAAAAAAGCCAGCAAACAAATGGCGGTATTCAATGCCCGCTTATACGACAAGCAAACCAACTTTAGCATCGAGCTCGACTTGCGTGGTGTAAGAGGAGAGGAGGCAATGCTTAAATTGGAGCAATGGTTGGAGGATGCACATCTGTTAGGTCATGGTAATTTGAAGATCGTACACGGACGCGGCTTTGGCATATTGCGCAAGCTCATCCACGAACATCTAAAGAAAACCACCTTTGTAAAACACTACGAACATGAGAGTGAACAGTTGGGTGGCGATGGTGTAACATTGATTAGGTTGAAGTGATTAGATAACCACAGTGACTGCAGAGAAAATACAATGCATCGACTGCCGATATTTTATTCAAAAGCAAAATCTTCATTCATGCACTATCCCTTTGTGCCCTCTGTGTTAAAATAGTAGCATAACCACAGAGACCGCAGAGAAAATACAGCGCAGAGGACACGGAGAGTTTATTCAAAAGAAATAAAATCTTCACCTCAAACTAAAATTCTTCAGTACCCTTTGTAGTAAAAAATTAACGTTATCATTGCTTTGGCTGAAGATATTTCATAAAAATAATAATCTACATTGATGCTCAAATCCCTCTGTGTTAAAATAGGAGCATAACCACAGAGACCGCAGAGAAAACACAGCGCAGAGGACACGGAGAGTTTATTCAAAAGAAATAAAATCTTCACCTCAAA
>JAZKEQ010000005.1:92827-154627 GCA_040386935.1 Bacteroidota bacterium
TTCCCCTCAGTGCCCTCTGTGGTAAAAAAAGTAACATTATCAATGCATCGACTGCATATTTTATTCAAAAGAAAAATTTTCATTGATACTCAAATCCCTCTGTGCTCTTTGTGTGTTTCCCCTCAGTGCCCTCTGTGGTAAAAAAAGTAACATTATCAATGCATCGACTGCATATTTTATTCAAAAGAAAAATCTTCATTGATACTCAAATCCCTCTGTGCTCTTTGTGTGCTTCCCCTCAGTGTCCTCTGTGGTAAAAAAGCCGTGCCGTACTATTGTCTTAAGATTTTCTCCATCTTTCTACCTTTAGCCAATTCATCTACCAGTTTGTCTAAGTATCTAGCCTTTTGGGTAAGTGGGTTAGTTAATTCCTCCACTCGATAACCGCAGATAACACCTGTAATGAGTTTGGCGTTAGGATTTAGTTTTGCAGTTTTAAAAAATTCTTCAAAAGTTGATTTTTTAGCAATTTGTTCCTGCAGTTGTTTGTTGTCATAACCCGTCAGCCATTCAATTACCTGATTCAATTCTTCTTTGGTCCTGCCTTTCTTTTCAATTTTTATTAAATAGAGCGGATACACCGTTGCGAATGTCATCTCCGCTATGCGTTCATCGTGTGACTTCATGATTTGTTAGATTAAGGTAAAATAAAAAGCGTTTATAGAAATAATTGCCCGGCTTTTACCAATACAAAAATAAAGAAATATAATATATCTCCATGCCCTCTGTGTGGTTCTAACTCTATGCTCTCTGAGGTAAAAATGAAACATAACCACAGAGACCGCAAAGGAAATACATCACTGAGAACACAGAGAGTTAATTCAAAGCGACAAAATAATCTTTCAAATTAAACCTTTGAATATTTTAAGTATAAAAGGATAAAGATTGATAATGGATATAATTCTTAAACATATTGCAATCCCTCCGTGTTCTCTGTGTGCTTCCATCTCTGTGGTAAAGACCACCCAGTCAAATGTCATTCATTCTAAAAATTATTTGATTAATGAATCATTGTACTCATTAAGTTCCACTGACTTTTCGAAATATAATTTTGCTTGATCTTCATTGCCCATTTTTAAGTGGGTATGCCCGAGATAGAAATTGATTAATTCTGTCTTAGGGTTTAATAATAGAGCTTTTTCAAAGTAATCAAGTGCTTTTGTGAAATTTTCAACCTTTAAATAATAGGCTCCCATATTCCTAATCATTGTATAATTTTGAGGATCCATTTGAAAGGCACTATGGATATCTGTAAAGGCATTTTCAATATTGCCAAGCTGAAGATTACAATAGCCCCTGTCTGTAAAAGAAATAGGCCAGTAATGGTCGATTTCAATTGCCTTGGTTAATTGTATTATAGCTTCATCATATTTTTTTTGCTGAATGAGAGAGTAGCCAATAGTATTGTAAGAATACCTGTCTTTTGGAATTTTTTTAAGGCGTAGATAGGCAGCTTCTATAACAGCATCGTGATTTCCTTTTAAAAGGTTATTCTCTATTTTACAGGTTATATCATAAATTATTTCACTTTCTGCTAAGCGATCCTCAGTTAATTCTGTGTCATCTGTGTTGATTAAAAATTCACAATCCTGCCTGAACAAGAATTTAGTGTTATCGTTAAGAAAATCTATATAGTTGCGGTAGTCCCTACCTGTAATATAGCATATCAGTGCACTACTATAGCTGATGACAGGTTCTGAAAGATAACCAATACGTTTAACCCAATAAGATCCTTTACTTTCACAAGTGTTGGCTATAAAAATTCCAAATCCAAAATAAATAGAGGCGAGATCAGTGATGGCCTCCAAGTTTAAGTCTTGTTGAGTTATATATTCACCACCAATCAATTTAACTTGGACCAGTTCATGGACAATAACAGCAACTAATAGTTCTGGATCTTTTAAATTTGATTTGGCTAATTGGATTTGAAATTGCTTTTCATTTCTTGAGTCTAGTACAACAATTTCACTTACTTCTTCATGTATCGTTCCTAGAGGCATCCAATTTGTCCATTGTTTTGAAAAAATATCGTCAAAAAACTTTACAATAATTGTATTTGAATCTACTTCCAGGTGTTTGCAAAGTTTCTCAAATAATTTTTGAAATTGTTCAAGGTCATTCAAGTCAGAATAAGGAAATTGTTTTGGGGTTGGTAAAATAAAAGGCAATTTTTTTAAACCGTCCATTCCAAATGATTCAATGAGCCAAATCATCACTTGTTCAACCCATTCTTTATCTTCAGGGGTAACAGTAGGTTTATCTGATTTATTTTTGAATAGACCGAACATATTGTTTTTTCAAATGTATTGATTGCAATTTAGAACTGCAAATACAAATAAAAAAGGCACAACCTTTTACAGTTGCACCTTTCCTATATTATGTAGTAGAGAGCAATTATGGGTATTTACCCAAATACATTCACACCTTTACCTGTGTTTATAAAGCTGAATAAACTTTCCTGAACAAGCTGACCCCAGGCCCATGAACAATCCCCATAACATTGGAACTGCGGCACTAAGCCATTGTGGGTGAAGCACACTTGTGTTTGATTGTTGACTTCACTTATTTCGAAAATAATTTTTGTACCGGTCCATTCGCTTTTGTCATCAAATGAACTCAAGTTACTATCGGTTACCAGCCATACAATTTTTTCATTAGTTACTAATTCTATTACTTGTTGTTTTGAATAATGGATATCATTCATGCGATAAGAAAATTCATCATTCAATTGTGTTGAATTGCCGATAATTTCACCTTGCCACCAGCCACTGATATTATTGATGGCATTGAATACTTCAGTCGCAGTTTTGTCAACTGTAATTGATGTTGTAAAATTAGTAGCTGTCAGTTTTTTTTCATTTTCTGTTCTTGGTGAGCCATTCGCATTCGGCATGCCCTTACCTGTTGCAATAAGGCTGTAAAGGCTATTATGCAGGTAGTTGCTCCAGGCATCTTTGCAAATGTTGAAACACTCATACTCGGGTACTAAACCTTTGTGAACGAAATGCACCTGGGTTTTGTTGTCGCTTTCTGAAATTTCAAAGTGAACAGTTGTGCCGGTCCATTCAGTTTCATCTTCTGTAAACTTAAAGTAGTTTTCCAATATTTTCCATACCACTCTTTTGTTGGGTATTACTTCTATCAGCTGAACTTTACAGCGGTGAACATCCTCGAAATGGTATTCAAAAATATCGTTAATTTTTGCAGTGCCGCCTTCTATTTCCTCCGACCACCATCCGCGTACATTTGTTATGGCATTAAAGGTAGCTTCCGGTGATTGGTCGACTGTGATGCTGGTACTAAAATCTGTTGTCGTCATACTGTTTTTTGTTTAATTTGGAAAATATTATTTGAGTAATACCAATTGACCGGTGTGATAAGACAGGTGAGTACATCTTGTAAGCAGGATGTTTAACTTGTTGCGATGCGGTTCTTTTTCAAAGTCTTCAGCAGAAACAGCCGTGTGTTTTTCGAACCATTGATCATTAGTCAAGCTTTCTATCTTTTGATTAAATACTTCTTTGTGCTTGCTCCATTGCGCTCTCAATGTTTGGGCTGAAGGCAATTCGCTAACAGCTTTATCAGGTGATTTAATGAAAGGGTGATTGAGTTCCGGATATAATTTTTCGCCCAAGTCTAATAGAACGATCATATCGTCATGCACTGCTGTCAAATGACCTAAAAGATAAAGGCCTCTGTTTTTACCTGGTGCAATTTCTTTTTGCAATTGTTCGTCAGTAAGGTTATCGAGTATGGTGTCCCAGTTTTTTAATACGCCATACCATCGGTCTACGACCATTTTAACCATTGTTTGATTATTATTTTGATTGTTGGATTGTGAGTTATTCATGGTACAAATGTATTGTCTAAATAACGTGTTATAGGGGTGTGAAATAGACTTTATGGCGGGTTGATTTGGACATTGTAAAATGGTATCTTTGCCTCATCATGCAGCAACATCTTACCATAATAGTACCCGAAGGGCTTAATAACTTGAGCAGTATAGTTGGTGCTTACAAAATATTTAAAAGAGCCAATATGTATTGGAAACAATTGGGGTATGGTGAATTATTTGATATTCAACTCGCGGGGATTTCTGAAAAAGTAGAGTTTCACGAAGGCTTATTTTCTGTAAAACCACATACCCATATTTCTGCAATACATAAAACCAATCTCATCATCATTCCATCATTGAATCACAATTATGAAAAGTCATTGAAGGATAATAAAGTGATTGTTGAATGGATTGAGCAGCAATATAAAGAAGGCGCAGAGGTAGCGAGTATTTGCACCGGTGCTTTTTTATTGGCTGCTACAGGGTTGCTCGATGGTAAAAGTTGTTCTACGCATTGGTCGGCCACCAATGATTTCAGATACATGTTTCCAAAAGTAAAGCTTCAAGCTGATCAGTTAATTACAGATGAGAATGGCATTTATACCAATGGGGGTGCTTATTCATTTCTGAATCTGATGCTCTATCTGGTAGAGAAATATTACGACAGACAAACAGCCATCATGTGCTCCAAGGTATTTCAAATTGAAATGGACAGACATACACAATCCGAATTTTCAATCTTCACAGGTCAGAAGGCGCATGGCGATGAAGTGGTAATAAAGGCACAAGAGTTTATTGAAAATAATATTCAGGAAAAGATATCTGTCGATCAATTGTCTTCTATGCTCTCTGTGGGTCGCAGGACATTCGACCGCAGATTTATAAAAGCCACGGGAAATACACCTGTTGAATATGCACAAAGGGTAAAAGTTGAATCGGCCAAAAAATCGTTTGAAACCAGTCGTAAAAATATCAATGAAGTGATGTACGAAGTGGGCTATTCAGATGTCAAGGCTTTTCGCGAAGTATTCCGGAAAATCACAGGTATGTCACCGCTTGAGTATAGAGGGAAATACAATAAGGAGATAGGGGTGAGGAAATAGTGGTGAGTGAAATTGGCATTATCCGTTAATCAATCTCAATGTCTCAGAATTAATTGGAACCATCCAACTCAAATCATTTAACTATCAAGTTATTTGTGCTTTTTTTACCCCATATACCCTCGACCATCTAATAATTAAAGGTACTAAAAGGGCAGTTGGTAAAAGCCAGGCAATAAGTCCCGGTAAATAGGTGTTATTGACCACAAGAAATGCTGTAGCAGAAGCAATATAGCTTCCCATCATTCTTTGGATATGGGTAGTTTGCCAATAGTTTTTAATATTCGAGCGACCTTTAAAATTGATGTAATCCTGATAAACAAAGATTAAACTGATGCCGCCAAAAACTATTAATACCCAACCTAATGCACTCGACTTTATTATATAATAGCTACCCAAACTGATAAAAGCCAAACCAAAAATCAACATAATACATGTGATGAACCAATCAATTATTGAAATAGCGTCTTGTTGTTTTTTATTTAAGTACCGCTTGCCTGTAATTAGCATGTAGGCGGTAAAGATGCCGATGATAAACAAAAAGAAACTCGGGTGTAAATACGAAAGAAGTAAAGCTAATACAGCTGCCGAAAGCATGCTGTAATAATATATCTTGCCAATGCGTTTGTGAATTGCATTCCCTTTTTTGGTAAGTAAAATATATAAGCCCAATAACAGACTACAACTGCCGCCAATAATATGTAAGATTAATAAAATATTGAATAAAGTCATAAACAGATTGATATATTCCTGTTATTCAAATGTAGTCGTCTCAATTCAAATGGCCAAATGTAGTGAATGTGAAAATTAGTTAGGAAGAAGTCAAAGTGATTATAAGGAAACCAATCCTGAAGTACTGTAACAAATGCCATTCATACTGATCACAATTATCAAATTATTAAATTACCATATCATCAAATTATTACACCTTCACTTCTTTCCATTTTCCCTTTTTAAAATAATACCAGGCAATTAATGCAATCAGTGTTTCAGCGGCAGGAATGGCAATAAAAGCACCGGTAGACTTTAAATCAAATCCCTTGGCTAAGAGGTAGGCCAATGGTATTTGAATGAGCCAGAAGCCCACGAAGTTGATAATGGTAGGTGTCTTTGTGTCGCCCGCACCGTTTAACGCTTGAGTCATTACCATGCCTATGCCATAAAATACATAACCCATGCCAATGATTTGTAAAGCTTCGGCACCATAGGCTACTACTGCATCGTCATTTGAAAAAATACGGATAATGGGTTTAGAACAAAATACAAATAATACCATTACAAAACTCATGAAGATGGCATTGTATTTCGCTGTGAGCATCACACTGGTTTCCGCTCTTTGTATTTCTTTAGCACCTAGATTTTGTCCTACTAAAGTTGCAGCAGCATTGCTGAGTCCCCATGCCGGTAAAATAAAGAATACGACATTGCGTATTGCTATTTGATAACCTGCCGATGCGGTAGTGCCACCTGTTTCAGCCACTAAGCGCGCCAGTACAATCCAACTGCCGCTGGCAATAATGAATTGGAATGTAGCAGGCCAACCAATGTTGATGATGGATTTAATAATAGGGCCATCATAGGTAAAATGTTTGCGATAAAACTTTAAAATACCGCTGCCTGTAAATAAATGGTAACACTGGTAAATAACACCGGCACTTCTGCCAATTACAGTAGCAATGGCAGCTCCCTTCAACCCATACAGATTAATAAATATAGGGCAAAGAATAATGTTGATGACACTGGCTATCCACAAACTTTTCATGGCCATGGCAGCATTGCCTGCGCCACGAAAAATACCATTGATAAGAAACAATAAAATAATGGCCAAACTGCCACCCATCATGATGCGGGTAAAGATGGCTCCGTCTCTTACAACATCTTCACTTGCACCCATCAATCTGAGTATGTCATCAGCAAAATATGCACCTGCGCTGCTGATAATAACAGTTACCAGTAATGCAATAATCAAAGCCTGAGCACCGGCATGGGCTGCTGCCTCCGGATTTTTTTCACCAATGCGCCTTGCAACAATCGCAGTAGCTGCAGTGCTTAATCCAATGGCCAATGAATATACAATAGTGATAACAGATTCTGTTAAACCAACAGTTGCTATGGCATTTTCGCCCAGCTTACTGACAAAGAACATATCGACTACGGCAAATACACTCTCAAGGCTGAGTTCAAGTATCATCGGTACTGCCAGTAAAAATACTGCTTTTGGTATGCTGCCCTGGGTGTAATCCTGTTCTTCTCCATTCAATGAAAGTTTAATGGCGTTCCATATTTTATTGCCTTTAGTAGGTGAGGGAGTGGTGGCTGAGCTCATAAAAATTAATTTGTAAGTTGTGTAATATATTGTTGTAAAGATTTGTGGATGATGTCTGTCCAGCCGGCAACAAAGTTTTCTTCGGCTAGGTCCGGATTGCTGCTAGGGAAAGTATGTAAACCGCTATGGATAAGTTTTAATAGGGTTGAGCTTTTGTCAGGTGTTTCAAATAGTTCGAAAGTAACATATGAGATGCCTTCATAGCCTTTGTAACGCCAACTGTAAGTGAGTTTGTGTTGTTCAACTACTTCAGTTATTTCACATAAATGGATATAAGTATGTTCTGGATCCTTTCCTCCTTCAAATGTAAATTGATAACCTAATTCGGCTTTAAAACCGGGTAGATCAAAATACCATTTTTTTATTTCGGTATCATCAGTAAGCGCTTTCCATACAATATGGGCAGGCACTGCAAATGTTCTTTCAATAATTATAGGATGATGAATTGTCATACTGTTTTTTTTAAGGTTATTTGTTGTGTGATACAAGATAGTCGTCTAATCGGCTCAGCATCTGCTTTGCACCTTCTTCTGCACCATAAGTTTCAACTACTCTTTGTAAAGCTCCTGTTGATGCAAATGTGCTGCGCATAGTTATTAGTGTAGCCTCTTTATTCTCTTCAAAAGTAACTGTTGCATGGAAATCAACCGGTTGGGTATCATCGTCACCTGTGTGTTTGTAAACGAGTTTTTCGGGACGGATAATTTCAATGAATTTAATTCTATTGTGGTAGTCCCTGCCATCGGGTCCGTGCAAGGTAAAATCCCATACTCCACCAGGAGTTAAATTCATCTCATGAGTAGTGGTTGTAAATCCATTTGGTCCATACCAATGTTTGATATGTTCAGGTGATGTCCAAACTTCAAATATGAGTTCTCTTGGCGCTTTAATGAGGCGTGTTATAATAATTTCACGGCCCTGTATTTTACTATTTGAATGGGTCATATTCTATCAATTTCTTTCTCCTGTATTATTTCTTTTTTGGTCTTACAGTTTGTGTTGTTTTCTTGTCTTTTTTCTTTGTAGTAGTTTTTTTTGCCTGCATTTCTACCAGGTAAGATTCGAGTGCATCCAATTTGCTGCTCCAGAATTGTTTATACTGTTCTACCCAATGGGATATTTCATTGAGCTTCTCAAGTTTTGCTTCGCAATATCTTTCTCTCCCCTGAGGTTTTATAACAATTAAACCACATTCAGTCAAAATTTTAATGTGCTTTGAAATTGCAGGTCGGCTAACATCAAATCGGTCTGCTACGGCATTCAGGTTCAGTGACTGGTTGGCCAACAGGTGAATAATTTCACGTCTGGTGGGGTCGGCTATTGCCTGAAAAACATCTCTTCTCATAAGTTTGTTGTGGTTATTTGTGTAACCAATTGGTTTCAAAATTATGCGTAACATTTCGGTTACGCAAATTTATTTTACTATAATTGAAAAATTGTACCGTGAACAGGTGTGAATATGTGTTGCCATAGAATTTCTAATTCTCTGATTTCTTGTATCTTTGTCGCATTCAAATAGCATTAATCATGGAAGTAAAAGACAGTAATGGTAACAAACTAAACGAAGGCGATAACGTACAAATTATCAAAGATCTGAAAGTTAAGGGCAGTTCAAGTGTGCTGAAAAGAGGCACCATGGTGAAAAATATCAAATTAACAGATGATGAGCAGGCCATTGAAGGACGTGTAGAAAAAGTAATGATGGTTCTGAAAACAGAATTCTTAAAGAAAGTTTAAGGCAGTTTGAGTAATTGATACCTGCCTGTATCCAATACAAAATAGCGGGCATTTAAAGTTTTAATTGGCAACCTGTCAAAAGGGCGAAATAGAAATTCATCGGCCTTTAATTCTGATTGGTTATTGTTGTATTCCATGTCTTCTTGTTTTGTAATACTCACAGTTTTTTTGCAATGGATGGCTGAATAGTACATAGTTTGGAAACCGTACGACCAATTGCCCATTTCATAATATTCTTTACCCATTTGCCCTTCGGGGACATAAAATTTAGTACCGTTTTGTTGTTGAGCCTTATTTGCAAATTCTCTGATCTGTGCGGTCATGCCACTGTATCGTAAACCTGTACCAAACATGCCATATGCCCTTATTACAATAATAATTCCAACTAGCGCAAGCAATCTGTAGTTGAGTTTTATTGTAGGTAACCAAAGCAAAGCAATAAACACAAATGGAAAGTAAACCTGCTCAATGTAACGGTCTACAGAACCCGGAGGAAACATTAGCCAGATGATAATAGCAATGCACTTAATGGCAACAATGTAAATTGCCAAATACCAATATCGTTTGTTTTTGAGTAGAACAAAAATCCCACAGAAATACATAATGACCACATCCCAATAATGGAGTGTCAATAATTTCAATCCTGCTAGCAAAGTATTAGGCTTAAATATTTTATGTATGGAGGCAATGCTGAAGGCATTATTGAATACATCAAATTTGCCTTTTTCATAAGTTGATATGCCGGTCTTTTTCCAAATTATATATACAGCAAGTAACAGGAAAGTCATCAACCATATTTTCAGATCTTTTTTAACCGGTACCATTAAAGCCATTATGCAATAGAAACAATAAATGGCCATGGGGTGTGAGGTGAAAACTAGGAGCGTTAATAGACTTGCGATTGAATAAAATAATGGCCCTTTTGAGGTAGTTTGATAAAATTGAATAAAGGCCATCAGTAATATCAAAAGGCTGAGTCCGTAATACAATTCAAACTGAGGTGTGACAATTGAAAAGCGTATACCTGCAAATTGAATTAACGTAATCATTAAGCCAGCATTCAGATTGTTTAGTTTTTTGATGGCGATATAAACCAATAGTGCGCTGAACAATACATGGTTGATGGAATAGAGCAGGGCCAATACTTTTAGAGGTAGATGCAGCCAGGTGCCAATTGCAGGAAGCAGTTCTGCTAAAACAAGAACAAAACGACCGTGTTCAACATGGAAAAATCCTGAATTGACTGTATGGAAAAAGTAATAGCCCGCATCGGTATAAAGTCTTTCAAAGTAAAAGCGAATGGCTAGCCAGAATAAAAAAACAAACGCAACACGTATCAGCCAAGTTGTGTATTTATCTGTATGATTTATTGCAATCATTGCTTAATTAATTGGATCAGTAATTCTGCATTTGTTTGGTTATTATATCGACTTTTTTCGAGGTAAGCCCTTCGCTTTTTGATGTCTTCTTCGGTAAATTTTTTATTCAACAATCCTTGAATCTGTTTGACCATTTCAGCAGTTGTATGCGTTACAGTACAAGCCTGTTCAACACCTGTATTGGCTACCATCAATTCATTTACAACGCAGTGTCTGCCGCGATAAAGCGCATTGAGTAGTTTAAGTTTAATACCTGTTCCCTGAAAAGTAGGAAGTACATTGATCTGCGCATTGGCAATGGCATTGGTAATTTCTTCATTATTCCATTGTTCCTGCAGTGTAATGTGAGGGTGTTTTTCACAAGCAGATATTAACTCTCTGCTAGCATTATTACCTGCTATGATGACCGGAAATTTTATTTTATTGAACACTTCCTTTACCAGATACATGGCGGCATAATTATTCTCCCCTACACCAAGATTGCCATGGTATAATATGAAATCACCACTACCGGTTTTTATTTCTACATCGTCATTGGCATGAAAGGCGGGTAGTAATGTTGTATTGTGGTATTTGTGGTTGAGGTAGTCGGTATCGGCAGATGAAATAGCCAATGTATGCTGGGCAAATTTTAATATGCGTTCATAGTGCTTCAGATTATCTGACTCATTTCTAAAAAAATATTTTTTAAAAAAATTGCCTTCTACCATTTCCAGATTTTTATAATAATCATGCTCAATATTATGGGTACGCACTAATTTTATTCTGTCTTTTAATTTGGCATGACGCAAGAAAAAGGTGGAATGTAACCCTTCGAATAATATTGGTGCATTGTTTTTTAAGAGGTTGGTCAGCAGCTCTTCATTATTTCTGGTCAATACAATATAAGGGGTATTGCCGATAAATGGATTTTTATAACGACTGCGCGGATAGTAGTATACTTTTTTGCAGAGTTTGTTCAATTCAGGTGCTTCGCTTCTGCCATATTGGAAACAGTGTAAAGTTATTTGCATGCCCAGTTGGTGCAGCCATCTCAGTTTGTGGAATATATCGATAACCCCACCGTAGTCGGAAGGGTAGGGTACATCAAATGCCACTATATGAAGCGATCGGTTCACAGTTCTTGATAAAGTTTAAGTAATTCTATACTCTCGGTTTCCCAATTGTTTTTCAGTGATGCAAGTAAAGCATTTTGACTTAATTTATCATAAAGAGCAGAGTCATTATATAAATTAACAATAGTATTAATCAGGGTCTCTTCAGAATTGTCAATACAAAGTCCGCAATTGTGTTGAGCATTTAATCTTTCGTATTCAGGTAGTTTTGAAGATAGTGAGGGAATGCCTGCCTGCATGTAATCAAAGTATTTGTTACTGAGTGAATAGAAGTAACTTTTGCTTTGTGCATCCAGTAAATTATAGCCTAGAAAACATTTCCTTGTATAGCTGTTGATCATGTCAGGTTTCAATAATCCTAAAAATACAATATTGTCTGCGGTCTGTGCTTGTTGACGTAAGGCAATACTGAGGTCGCCTTCCCCTATAATGATGCAATTGTAATCAGGGAGTTTTTTCATGGCAGAAACCAATAGCTCGAGCTCTCGTCCTTTGTTCAATGCACCTTGGTAAATGATTGTAGGTCGGTCGAATTTGTCGTGCAAACTTTGTTGGTGATATGCCGGAACATTCGCAATTACGGCAAATGGTTTCCCATAGCGTTTACCCATTGCCTCTGCAAGTGTGTAGGAGACCGTATAACGCATTGTGCTTCGGTTGACGCCCATTTGTGTAACCCAGTGCCAGATAGCCTGCTTAAATCGCTTGCCTTCAAGTTCAGGTACTTCTGCAAAATACTCATGAGAGTCAAATATCAATTGCGTCCCTTTTAAATAGGAAAGCAGTGTTAATGCCGGCAATGTATCACTGTCAACACTCACATAACAACTGTATTTTTTAAAAAGCAGTAAAAAGAAAATGCGCAAATTGAACAATACATAAAATGCAATACCTGTATTGATACTGAATTTAAGGGCTGTTGCTTCAAAAGGAAATACGGTAACAGGTGATTGAGTATTTTTGTATTTAAAGTGTTCTCGGTAGTATATATGGATGTTAAAATTATTGTCATTCAATAATCCCGCAGTTCTAATCATCCGCTGGTCGGTAAGCAAATGGCCTGTTAATACGATCGCTATTTTCCCTGACTTGTCCATGTCCACTGGCCGTTTTTATTTTCGGAGGCGTATCCGTTGTCTTTCAACCAACGCAATATTAAGGTATATTCTTCTATTTCTCCTGCTTTAACGTACTTTGTAAGGCGACTGGTTTTAAAATCCGTCTCCTTAAAAAGTGAATTGATTTTAGCGTGATACGATTTAAATTGTCTGTAATTTAAATCCTGCTTTTTTTTCTCTAAACAGATGTCACAAACACCACAGGCTGTAGGGTTGTTTTCATCAAAATAATTAACAAGGACTTTGCTTCGACAATCAATTGTATTGGCAGTATATCTGTTTACGGCATCCAATTTTTCCTTGTATCTGGTTCTTAAAAATTCTATTTTTTCAAGCGGGATATGGATGTCGTTGAATCTGTTTTCGAGCAAAGTAATTTGTGCTTCTCCAGTACTTCTTACATAATCAATCAAGTCGATGGCTTTTAATTTTTCAAGTTGAGTTTGCAGCCATACCTCAGTTTTTTTTAAACGGAAAGCAATTTCGCGTTCAAAAATATTGGTATAAAAATCAAATAGCCCACCATAGGAGCGAAGCAATACTTTGAAAATGTCATCCAGCGTTTTATGTTTTTGTTGCCATTCATTCAGCGTTTGGTGGTCGCATAATATTTTGATACGCGATGGCATATACACTGCTTCTGATAATTGCATATAACCTTCTTGTTCCAGTATTCTTAAACAGCTATAGGTAAGGGTTTGATTGAGTTTGTAAAAGGTACAGAAGGTTTGAATGTTGAAAGGAATAATTTGTCCTGCACCCGAACCCACTGCGATATTCAGGTAAGTAAACAACAAAGCATAAATGCGTTTGATGTCATCCGGATTGGGATATTTAACAACTATGTTTTCTTCATCTCTTAAGTCATCTGAAGGATGATGAAGAAATATGCAATAAGATTTTTTACCGTCTCGTCCGGCACGACCTGCTTCCTGGTAGTAAGCTTCAAGTGTTTCAGGTTTGCTTTCGTGTATTACAAAGCGCACATCGGGTTTGTCGATACCCATACCAAATGCATTGGTGCATACCATGATGCGGATGTCGTTTTTTTTCCAGGCTTCTTGTTTGTTACTTCTTTCCTTGGCCTCAAGACCGGCATGGTAGAAATCAACATTCATGTTTTTTTGTTTCAGCAGTTGAGTAAGTTCTACTGTTTTTTTTCTGCTGCGAACATAGATTAATCCACTGCCTTTTATCCTTGAGGCAATATGTGTAATCTTTTCTATTTTGTTTTCCTCTTTCTGTACAACGTACGAGAGATTTTTTCTGACAAAACTCTGTTTGTATAGTTGTGGTTTTTTAAGGTCAAGTTTTTCACCAATATCTTTTATTACATGATTGGTAGCAGTAGCTGTAAGCGCTATGCAAGGAATTTTACCGTAATAGTTTTTGAAAGTAGCAATGTCGAGATATGGCGGTCGGAAATCATAACCCCATTGTGAAATGCAGTGTGCTTCATCAATAGCCAACATGCTTACCCTTATGTTTCTGGCATAGCTGTTAAAATGTTGACTCATTAAACGCTCGGGCGAAACGTATAGGAATTTGTATTTACCATTAATACAGTTTTCAAGTTCAAATTCAATTTCGCGTTTACTCATGCCACTGTATAATGCAACGGCCATAATATCTTTTTCTTTCAGATTCTCAACCTGATCTTTCATCAATGCAATTAAAGGTGATACAACAATGCAAACTCCTTCAAGCAACAATGCAGGTACCTGAAAACAAACAGACTTTCCTCCACCGGTAGGCAGTAGGGCAATAGTGTCATTACCCGCCAAAACATTGGCAATAATTTCTCTTTGCAGCGGTCTGAAACTACTGTGTCCAAAGTATTGTTGCAATATGTTTTCGGGCGTGGTTGTCACAATGATGAATGCTAATATACAAACAATTTAAAATGCAAATTAGCAATGGGTCATTATCAATAACAGAAAAAAAAATCCCTTTGTTCTAAAACAAAGGGATTTCCTTTAAAGAAAGGTTGAGTTATCTTATTTTACTTTACCTGATAATTCAGCACCGGCTTTGAATTTAACAACTTTTTTAGCTGCAATTTTAATTTCTTTTCCGGTACGTGGGTTACGACCTGTTCTTGCAGCTCTTTTAGCTACAGAGAAAGTACCAAAACCTACTAAGATTAATTTGTCACCTTTTTTCAATGCGCTAGTAGTAGCTGCAATAAATGAGTTTAAAGCTGCTTGTGCTTGTGCTTTAGTTACGCTCGCATCACCTGCGATTTTGCTGATTAGATCTGATTTGTTCATAATTTAAACTTAATTAATTTTTTTATGTTTTGTTAAATTCGTGGAGTCAAAAGTATTGTATTGTTTAGTAAAATCAAGCGATTGCGCCATTTTTTTTTTCAAAAATATTCACAATCAATACACAATTATTGAAATTTGTTTTTAGAATATTTTATAACTTGCTGAATTATAGTGTTTAACGAAAACATTTTTTGACCGTTACCTTCAATAAAAAAATTTGCTTTTTTATAAAAAGGGAAGCGAATTTTATAGATTTCATTAAGTTTTTCACTTATTTCATCCTTCGAGAGTCCCATGAACAGGGGTCTGCGGGTGATATTTTTTGAAATTCTTTCTGAAATTATTTCCAATGGCGTGTTCAACCATATGACAATTCCTTCATTTTTCATCCATTCCATATTATCAAAAAAAACAGGCGTGCCACCACCACATGAAATTATAAAATTGTTTTTGTCTGCTGTCATATGGAGTACTTCTCTTTCAACTGTTCTGAAATAAGGCTCACCCTTTTCCTGAATAATTGTTCTAATAAGACGCTTCTCTTTTTTCTCAATCCATTCATCCAAATCTATGAACTGCAATTTTAGACTTTGAGCCAATTGCCTGCCGAGATATGTTTTGCCACTGCCTGGCATGCCTATTATATAAATCTTCATTTATGCAGTCAGTTTAACACGTGGATCTAATACCGCATATAATATATCTACCAGCACATTCACTGCAATAAAAATACAGGCAATCATTAATACAGCTCCCATCACTACCGGTAAATCACTTTGTTGCAAAGCATCTATTGTTACTTTGCCTAATCCTTTCCAATTAAAAACATACTCAACAAAAAAAGCTCCGGCTAATAAACTTGCAAACCATCCACTTGCTGCGGTCAATACCGGATTCAATGTATTTCTTAATGCGTGTTTCCAGATTACCTGAAACTCACTCAGTCCCTTTGCTCTTGCTGTGCGTATATAGTCCTGTTGCATTACATCTATCAGATTGCTTCTTGTCAATTGCATAATAATGGCATAAGGACGAATGCCTAATGCGATGGATGGCAATAGGATGTTTTGAAAGGCCATATAGTGCTCACCTGTTTCAGGATTTATTTTATATAAACTTCCCGACATGTGCAAGCCTGTATATTGGTGCCAAACAAAACCAAATAACCAGGCGATGATAACAGCAACAAAAAATGAAGGCAGAGATATGCCCAATGTTGCAATAGTTAAACAACTTTTATCCAATAGGCTGCCGGGCTTTAATGCAGATAGTATACCGGTGCCTATGCCAAGTATCAATGCTATGCCCATAGCAAACAATGCCAATACAGCTGAACCGATAAGGGCATCTTTTAAAATTTCATTAACAGGCTTACGCGTTTGATAACTGTTTCTCAGATAGGGCCATTTTAAAATCAATACGGAACTACCCATATAAATTTGCACGCCCCCATATGCTTTGTTAATTTTATCCTTTGCAAGTATATTAATAGGGGATAGGTCTTTCAGATAAATAATAAACTGTGAAGTTTTACTTTCATCTAATCCCATTTCTTTTCTGATGGCATTTTTCGTGGCTTCATCTGCACGTTGTCCTACAGATATTTCATCAGCCGATGGAAATAAAATGAATAAAGAAAAGATAAGAATAATGACACCAAATAAAATGGATAACCCTGAAACAAACTTATAAGAAATGTATCGGAGCATAGCAGTTTATTTCGTCATCAGTTTCTGCAATTTTTTAATTTTTGGAATATTCCTTGAACTCCATTTGCCAAGCACTGTTCCATTTTTAAAGAAGTACACACCCGGGTTTGAACGCATCATGGTTTTTAACAATGTCTGGTCTGCATTGTTGAATTTAAATGGCAATTGCATTTCATTGCTAAAGGCATCAGCTTCTTCAAGCATAGATGAAGTGGCGGCATACACTTGAATGCCATTCGCTTTTGCATCGGTTGCCATCAATCGGATGTCTTCCCATGCATCTTCATTGCTTTTGTTTAATTCAGTACTAATAATCAGTAACTGATAGCCGTGTCCGTTTAAAATCGAATCTTTGATATTGACATCTTTCTCATCGCGTTTCCCAAAATCAAAATCGTGTATGTTTGATTTCCATGCTTTAATAATGATAGAATCTTTTCTGTCAACATATTTCCATCCTTCTTCCGACTTAGGTAATGCATTTAACATGAAAGATTTCTTAACGCCATCTTTTTCATAAATGAATACCATTTGAACTGAATCAGAATTGCGTTGTCCTGCAGGAGCAGTCATCATGGTTTTAATATTATTGCCAACTTCATATGGAAGAAAATCCCATACAGGTAAATAGCTGTTGCAATACACGGCAAATGAAATCGACATTAAAGTAAAAATACACATGGCATTAATGCTGAACCATTTTGAGAATAATGGTACAATATGCTTTCTTCTGATGAACAGGAACAATATCAATATCAGTAACACAAGGTCTTTAAAGAATGAGGTCCAGGGTTCCAGTTTAATGAAATCACCAAAACAACCACAATCGGTAACTTTGTTAAACACCGCACTGTACCAGGTAAGGAAAGAGAAAAATACAATGGTGATTAATGTTGTCCAAAGGATCAATTTTGGTTTCCAGCCAATCAATATGGCAAATCCCAGCACCACTTCAAGCACACACAATAGAACAGAGAAAAATACAGCATAAGGTTTCAGCGCTCTGAAAAAACCAACAAATATACTTTCGTCTTTTATAAGTGGTGAAACATTTAATCCTGCTATTTCTTCAAGTTTTTTTGTGCTTGCAATTGTATAGGATTTATCTAGCAGAGTAGAGTCTGATCCGCTGACGGCATACAATTTAAAAGTATGTGTTGCTTCTGAAGTTTTTAACGTGTATTTCTGTTGAAATAAAGTATTGCCATCCATAACAACAAATAATTCTGTGGTGTAAACAGAATCCATTGAAGCGCCTGTTGTATCTGCATCATTCTCAACCATTGATTTTTGAACAGCAGAATTATTGATCTCAAGGTATTTGGCACTGTCGTGTATATTAAGGTTCACCCAGCTGCTGTCTTCATGACCCATGTGGTCGCTAAAACGAATAAGTACTGAATCTTGTTTTACCTGAAAATCGGCAGCAAATACATCAAAATATTCATTGAGTTTGATACCTGTGCCTTTTGGATCGTTGCTTTTTATTACCCCCGAAAATATAAAGAGACCACCCACTAAAATGCGGGCTATAGATGTTAAGAATTTCATTATTCTGTTAGTGATGAATGGTTATAAGTGCAAATATAGCATAATTCATCATATCTCTGTAATTGGCGTCAATGCCCTCACTCACTAATGTTATGCCACTATTGTCTTCTATTTGTTTGGTGCGATTAAGCTTCATCAAAATGAGGTCCGTAAAACTGCTCACCCGCATTTCGCGCCAGGCTTCACCATAATCATGGTTTTTCTTCAACATCAACGCTCTGGTATTCTCCACTTCCTGATTGTACATGGCCATTATCTCTGCAGGGGCAAACTGTTTATCATCATTCCAGTGTTTTAACTGAATAAGGGCAATGATGCAATAGTTGTAAATGCCTATGAACTCATCTTCAATTCCTTCATCTACCATACTGGTACCCTTTTCTTCAATACTGCGGATGCGCAATGCTTTAATCAGTATCTGGTCGGTAATACTGCGGGGTCTTAATATCCGCCAGGCTGCGCCATAGTCTGTGTTTTTTTTGGAAAACAACTCATGACATTTTTCTACTTCTGAATTATATTGACTTAAAGTCGTGGACACGTTTTGAATTATTAAATTTATGTTTGCAAACATAAGTTTATGGAGAGTTATTTCAAACCCTTTTCGCTCAATATAAGGCAGAAGCTGTACACAATTAATGAACCCTGTGTAATGGGCATCCTCAATGTTACGGATGATTCTTTCTTTGACGGGGGGCGTTATGTGGCCATCGACCAGGCTCTGAATAGGGTAGAGCAGATGCTGAAAGAGGGTGTCGATATCATTGATATAGGCGGTCAAAGCACTCGCCCCGGTGCTATTGATGTAGGTGTTTCTGAAGAACTTGCCAGAACTATTCCTGTAATCGAAGCCATTAGCAGTCGATTTCCCGATGCGGTGTTGAGTATTGACACCTTCAGAGCTGAAGTCGCACAAAAGGCAGTAGAAGCAGGGGTAGGTATTGTGAATGACGTAAGTGCAGGTGATGATGATGCTAACATGATCAGCACTGTATCAAAACTCAAGGTGCCTTATATCGCCATGCATAAGCAAGGCACTCCTTTAACCATGCAGAACAATCCTGTTTACAATGATGTTACCGGTGATGTACTACAGTATTGTGCTGAAAAAAAATGGGCATTGAAAGAAGCAGGCATCAAGGATTTAATAATAGACCCCGGTTTTGGATTTGGAAAAACCACTGAACAAAATTACCGGCTACTCAGTCATTTGGAAGTATTTCATTCTCTGAATTGCCCCATTCTCATTGGTGTATCAAGAAAAGGGATGATATGGAAGGTATTGGGGTCTTCACCGGAACAGGCGCTACCAGGAACAATTGCAGCCAATACCATTGCACTTTTGAAAGGGGTTCACATCATCAGAGTACATGATGTGAAAGCGGCTAAAGATGCGATAGCGATAGTAAGTCAGTTAGTTTAAAGAAGCTAAGGCCCCATCAATATTTGTATACTTGAATTGAAAACCTGCATCTAATAAGCGTTCGGGATATACCCAGCGACTTTTCAAAATCAATTCTGCTTCAGTGCCAATTAACATCGCCCCAAATTTTAATAACCACTCAGGTTGAGGAATGCCAAATTGAATCCCAATATTTTTTCTCATGGCCTTCATCATTGCTTTGTTTGTAATAGCATTGGGCGATACAATATTTACAGGTCCTTCAAGTGTTGAGTCAATGATAAAGCGGATACTCTTATATACATCTTCTATATGTACCCAGCTGAATCGCTGTGTGCCTTTACCCATGGGGCCACCCATTCCTAATTTGGTTAAGATCTTCAATGGTTTTAATGCGCTGCCATCTCCAAGTACTATACTAATTCTTAAAGCAACTTTGCGAACTTTAGCATTGCTTTCAAAGAATGCTTGTTCCCATGCTTTGCAAACCTGTACTGAAAAATCATTCTGAATTTCACCGGCACTTTCTGTTTGATAATGGTCTTCAGCATGTCTGTATATTGTGGCGCTGGCAGCGTTTAACCAAATGGTAGGAGGTGTAGTGCAAAGTTGTATTGCAGCAGCCACCGCTTTGGTAGCGTTGATACGACTGCTCATAATCAATGATTTATTTTTGTCGGTATAGCGGCAATCAACTGACTTGCCGGCTAAATTGATAATGGCTGAGGCACCTTCAAGATGAATGGTCCATGCTCCTGTCGTGCGACCATCCCATGTTGCAAAGTCACTTACATCAACCCATTCAGGTTTATTTCTACTGATGATGATCACCTGATTGCCATCCTTTTTAAACAGGGAATACAGCGCTTTTCCCATAAAGCCACTGCCTCCGGTAATAATTATTTTAGCCATTATTTAACCAGTTTAAGCAATTTATTGGCAAATGAATTGTTCTCAACCTTGCCCATAAAATTGATGAGCATATCGGCCTGTGCACCAATCTGTTGGATATCTTTTAATAATTTGTGAAACTTTAACGCTTCTTCACTTTTGCCTTCCAATTCATCATCAAGTTTTTGAATGGCTTTCAGCATGGGTTCGAGTTCTCTTCGCTTTCTTTCTTTAGCTACAGTTACTGCTATTTTCCAAACATCTTTCTCTGCTTCAAAATACTCTTTGCGGTCGCCTGAAATAATGGTCTTATTCAATAAACCCCATTCTACAAGATCTTTTAAATTGGTATGGGCATTCCCTCTGCTAATGGTTAGTTCATTCATCACATCTTCTGTGCTCAAAGGTTTTTCTGATACCAATAGCAACGCGTGTATCTGACTCATGGTGCGATTGATGCCCCACTGTGAACCCAGTACGCCCCAGTTTTGAACCAGTTCTTTTTTAGCTTCCTCAATTTTCATAGTTCAAAAATAATATAATTCTTGTAAATTCAGAAAAAATTGAAAATATAAGGCATAAAAAAAGCGGCCTTTACAGCCGCTCAATATTTTATTGTTGGTCCGTGATGGATTTATCTCCAAAAGCTCCGATATCAAATAGCAATGAGAAACGCAATTGATCTTGCAAAGGATGTCTTTGAACCAATGGTACCAGATAAGCTGCATCAAGTCCGAAAACTTTGTAGCGCAAACCAAAACCAAAAGTTAAATATTTTCTGTTGCCTTTAGTAGCAGGTTCGTGGAAGAATCCGGCTCTTAGCATAAACTGTTCGGCATAAATATATTCAATACCTGTAGAGATGTTCCATTCTTTTAATTCTTCTCTCAAACCACCCGGAGCATCCGAGAAAGATTTTAAAGCAGCGGTGATAACAGGGTCATCATTTTTTACATAGCCATCTACAATTTTAGTATTAGAAGAAGGGTCCATTGAATCCACACCATTATAACCTTTCAGGTAATTCAACTGTGGGGTAGGTACCATTAACTTATTCAAATCGAACATACCAACGATTACATTGTACTGGTCAATTTTATATGTCCATGCCGTACCTATTTTAAGATTTGATGGAATAAATTCTCTAGCTGTTTTATCTGAGTAGGTAATTTTAGCACCCAGATTTTGTATCATCATCCCAAAGGTATAGTCAAGATCTTTTTGAGCACCTTTTACTTTAATTTTTGTTTTGCCTTTATACATAGCAGACAAATCACCTGCACCGCTATTGCCTGCTTTTGGTGAAATACCATTGATATTTCTTGTACCTGCAAGGTTTGAGTGAATGAAACGCAAACTTACACCAAGGGCCCATTTTTTGCTCAACTGAGTTGAATAGCAACCATCAACTGCATATTCACTCGGATTAAAGGTTCCCAATGGATTACCCACATCATCTGTGAAATTAATGTCACCGAAACTGAAGAATCTGAATGATCCGCCAATTGCAGAACGTTTGCCGATAGCGCCATAACCACATAAGTAGTTATAAGAGATGCCCGGAACCAATTTGCGCAACCATGGTGCGTAAGAAACACCTACACCATAAGGTTTTTTTGTTCTGTCAATAAAGGCCAGAGAGGCAGCATTCCAAAAAACGGAGTGTGCATCAGGGCTGCTGGCTACACCGGCATCGCCTAATGCGGCTCTGCGTGAGTCAGGGGTTATTGTAAGAAAAGGAACTGCTGTTGTAATCACATTTTGTTGACCCGCCAATTGGCTTCTGCTTATACCTTGACCTAAAACGGTTAATGAAGGGATACATAACATCAGCGACATTGCGGCCGACTTTTTAATTTTTGAAATAAACATTAATTTTTTTAAATTTATGCGTAGAAATTTATCGATAGGGGCAAATATATAATCTTTATTCCAAATCAATTCAATATTACCATTTTTTCTATTTTCTCAGCACTCTGCCCATCATCAGTTTTTATACTGATTCTGTAGATATAGACACCTTTAGAAGGTTTGTCATCATAGTCATCCCGTCCGTTCCATGCTATTTCTGATACGTGTCCGTTTGCTGATGGAATATACTGTTCAATGGTTTTTATCACTTTGCCGGTAATTGTTAAAATCGTAATGGTAATATTCAGATTTTGGCCGGCTCTGTTATGGTCGAAGTGGAAAGTGGTATTGGAACTGAAGGGGTTAGGATAGTTCAGTACATTCTTGATTTCAAATTCATCGCTACTGCTTACATTAAATTCAATAGTGGCTTCGCTCGAATTATTGAATACATCCCAGGCTTTTAATGTATAGGTGTGTTTGCCCTCAGCAATACCTTCTAATTGGTATTTGAGCTCACCTTCAGTATAGCTATTGAGTTTAGACTTGTAATAACTGTTAACGATATAGGTTTTCTCGTTGGCGGTCCCTTTGTCTATGGTAATTACAAGGTCGCGACCTATACCGCTACCCGTTGTATTGATGCCATTGTCATCAGCAAGTTTTGCTAATAATAAAGGTGTTTTATCAGTCAAACCTCCGCTGATAAAGCTGTAATCATCTACAAATAATTCAATGACAGGGCCTGCATTATCCGGTACTACATTCGATGCCGTGCCACCTACAATCAGTTTACCGTAATTGCCACTTGCATCAGTATTGGCACTAGCATCCTGTGCATATAAACTTACTTTACCAAATCCATAGTTATAGGCAATGTCTTTAGGTACCACAAAACCAAAACTAAATAATCCTTTGTCTACACTGGATTCACCCTTGTATAAAATATTATTGTACAACTGAAAAGGTGATTTTATATTATGGATATTGTTACCCAGGGTATAAAATGTAGCTTTCTTATCGAATACAGTAGGGAATAATGAACCGTTGAAACCCGTCATTAAATTACCTGAAATATCTTCAATATGCCCTTTGAATATTACTTTAGATAATGCCTTAATTGTATCGGCTCCACCTGCCACAGAGCGACTGTTCATACTGTCTATAACAGCAAAGTTTTCAGGGTAATTAAGTGTAAGGGCAGGGTCGGCAAGTAAAACAAATTTTCTATCATTTGATCTTTGTTTATCCCTATTTTTTAATTTCTTGTAGATCTGACCCAAAGTAGGCCATTCTCCCCCTATTTTCACAAAGGCACAATTATTCCAGAAATATTCATTGATTTCAAAATTTTCTACAACATAAACAATACGAACGGTACTGAACATAGCAATAGCGCCACCATTTGGATTGTTAATCAGGTATTCACCTCCGCTCTTATGTGTAGCATCATCATATTTACTTATGGTGCATGAACCTGTAAATACAGCAGGCATGGTATTAATATTGGTCAATGCCTTAACAAGCGGAATGTCCAACACTTTTTCTGAGGCCAGGTACTCTTCACCACCATGTCCAAGATAATTGAATATCAGGGTGCCATTATTGAAATCCTGCTTTATGGCAGTTTGAGCATCAGGATACCGTTGCGAGCCACCTAAATTTTGTTGTGGATA
The DNA here is from genome assembly GCA_040386935.1 of Bacteroidota bacterium. Classification (GTDB taxonomy): domain Bacteria; phylum Bacteroidota; class Bacteroidia; order NS11-12g; family UBA955; genus JABMMZ01. Next base: position 116,788 of record JAZKEQ010000005.1, read on the forward strand.
AGCATCCAGATAAATTTTAGTAACATTTAGGTTTTTATATGTGCTGTCGAGTGATTTGAAGACAGTTTCAAAATCGTTAACAAATACCCCTTCCCAACTATCGTCAACATCATCGGCCAGAAATGATACCCTGTTACGCCAATCACCAAGTGTTGCAATTTCTTTGTAACGGAATATCTTATTAACCATATCCATTGCTTCTGTTGGGGTTGCAACAGGTAAGCGGCAAACAGGTATTTCTAATTTTTGCTCATCATTCCAAGCGCCATCTCCAGGATCCAGAAATCCAAAAAAATCATCTGAACAATAATAGGCACCATGGTCAGGGTTAAGAATTGGGTCTGATTCAAAGGTGGGAACAAAATTATTGTTGTCTTTTACTTTGTTTTTATAATCATAACTAGCATCTCCAAATAATAACGCGTACCGCAATTGATTTGTAGGATTGGTATTTGAATAATAAACGTGTTTAAAGAAATCGCGAATACCGCTGATATCCTGTGAACCACTTGAAAATTCATTGTAAATTTCTTGTGGGGATGTTACCAATACCTGAAGATTGCTGTTTGTTCGGTGGTAATCAGCCAACTTATTGGCGGCATCTTTAAATTCAGGTGGCGAAACAATGATGTATTGTACAATGCCTGTAGCGTGCAAATTCTGGTTGGGAACATCGCCTATAAATGTGGGAGTAAATGTATTACCATCATTCAATGCAAACTCATGCAAACTGTTGCTGCTATTATCCCTAAAAACAACAGCACCGTTATCTGAAAATGTGTTTTGCAATTTTACGTTAAGGGGATCACTGATATCAAATATTTGAAAAGAAGCGGGAAGGTCTGTAAGCCTGTATTCCGATACCATTTCAGTTGCTGATTCTACAGTACTAAAAGGCATAAATCCTTCACTGAATTTCAATTTTCGGGTACTATGTATTTCATAATAATCCAACCAGGCCTTTGCACTTGTAATAGGTTTATTATAAGAAAATGAAAGTGATAGCTGAGGGTTATCAAGAATAAATGAATGTGTTGCAACTCCACTTTCCATGAAGCAGGGAGGATCATCAGGGTTGTCAAGGGGCCCGAAGTTTAAAGACCTCGCAAATGAATTATTAACAAACATTGATAATTGGCTAGATACTACTGCAGTGCTTACCCCAAAGAAAAATATCGAAGTGTTTTTTGTGCCATCAATATTTGGAATATTTTCGTTAAAAGTATAACTGGTAGTGGCATCAAATTTTTCGCCTAATGTTATGCGACCTTGTTTACAAATATTTTCTTTTTCTTCATCATGAAAAGTATGGTAGCTGAACCAGTCAAAACTTCTTGTAGCTGTAAGGCCGCTACCGTCTTGTTTAGTAGAAATTCGTTTGCCTGCACCACCGTCATAAGTCAGAAAAAAATAAGTATTTTCTGAATAAATATTGATGACGTGTTTGTAGCGGTTCATTGCGTTATCAAACACCCATTTATTTGGACTCTGTGCATAGAAAAGAATGTAATCTGAGGCATCAAATTTTCCATCTGCTTCACCCACTACTTGTATGGCGTTTTCAGGAATATCATTAAACGCATTGGGATTTAAATTCAGTTCAGATATCATACCACCCTGATGTCCATATATTTTGATGGTTCTTGGATCGATGCCTGAAAGATTGATACCTGCACTTGATAGCCAATTGGCATCAATTTTATAAATACCATCTTTATTGACAGAAAATTTAATCCATTTACCTGTTCCTAAAACTGAAGTAGATGCTGCGCGTTTTTTTGAATTTTGAAGTGATGTAGCAAATGATTCACCATCAGTTAAAGTATAATCAAAAGATACTAATTTTAAAATCTTACCACCATCTTTAATAAAGGGTGTAACGACAATACCTGTGTACCCTTTGCTACCTTCTAATGTATAATAAGTGGTATATTCCAGGTTTTGGGGGATGTACGCTTCATTCAATATTGTGTAATCTATATAGCCTTTTAATTCCTCATAAACAGGATTACTGATGGTAACAATACTTTTAGTTGATGTAGCGACAGTGAACTGCACGCTTAACCTTTTTATGCCATTAAAATTATATTTTACAATCGAGAAATCTTTCAGAGCAGGTGATTTACCTGATGTCTCCGACAGCCAATCAATTTTTTTTTGAACTGAAGAAGCAACTTTTTGAGCAATTGCAGTGTTTAATGCAATAAAGGTGAAAACAAGGACAATTGAGGGTTTGAGATTCGTTAACATTGGTAAAATATTAGCTATTTTGCACAAAGTAACGACACTTTCAATAAAAAATTGTTGTCATCTTTAGAATTTTACATAAAATTTATAATAATTCTCAACCAACCACGTTTAACCCAAATCAACATGAAAAACTTTTACAGCATCTTCTTTGGTCTGGCATTGGCAAGTAGCCTTAAAGCACAAGACCCTGAGTTTACGCAGTTTTATGCAGCACCGGTTTATACAAACCCTGCAATGGCAGGTTCAGCTTTTTGTGGGAGAAATCCTGCAGGGCGGTTTTCAGTGAATTACAGAAATCAATGGCCGAGTTTACCGGGAACCTTTAGAACTTTCAATGCTTGCTACGATCAGCATGTAGATGCAATAGGTGGTGGTATTGGATTAATGGCTACTTACGATAGGGCAGGAGCGGGCTTATTAACAACAACGGCAATCAGTGGTGTTTATTCATATGTCATGCCTATCAACAGACATTTCTATGTAAGGGCCGGTTTGCAGGCTTCATTTGTCAATAAAGCAATTGATTATTCTAAGTTGCGTTTTGGCGATCAGATAGATCCAACACAAGGTTTCGTGAAATTAACTAATGAACCAAAACCTTATTCATCAGTGAATTTTCCAAACTTTGGAGCAGGTTTTCTCGCATATTCTGAAAAATTTTATGCCGGTTTTGCAGTCCATAATATTACACAACCGGTTCAGTCATTTTATAGCAATAATGATGGTATTGTGCCAAGAAGATATACGTTTCATAGCGGAGTAGTTATTCCCTTAGACAGAAAAAAGCACTCTCAGGCAACTATTTCTCCGAATGCATTGTTCATGATGCAACAGAATTTTACCCAGGTGAATTTTGGTTTTTATGTCAATAAAGGACCTATTGTAACAGGTTTATGGTACCGTCAAACATTAGGAACATATGGCAATTCAGATGCTGTAATGGTACTGCTTGGATTCAGAAAAGACAGATTTAAATTTGGCTACAGCTATGATATAACCGTGTCTTCAGCGCGCTCTGCAGCCCCCGGCAGCCATGAGGTCAGTGCCGCTGTCGACTGGTGCTTAACTGATAAAGCAATCAAGCATAAACCACCAAGATGTCCTGAATTTTAAAAAATTGTTAGGCAGTATGTAATTTTCTAAAAATTTATTGTAAATTTGTAACAAAACCGTTCAACCGAATATATGAATATGAAAAAAATCTACGGTATATTTATTGGTCTGGCTTTAGCAGGTACCCTCAAAGCACAAGATCCTGAATTTACACAATTTTACGCAGCACCGGTGTATACCAACCCTGCGATGGCCGGAACTGCATTCTGTCAAAGAAATGCTGCCGGACGTTTCTCTGTGAATTACAGAAACCAATGGCCAAGTTTGCCGGGAACATTCAGAACATTTAATGCCAGTTACGATCAGCACGTTGATGCGATAGGTGGTGGTATTGGATTAATGGCAACCTACGACAGAGCAGGTGCAGGCTTATTGACAACAACATCATTCAGTGGTATTTATTCTTATGTATTACCTGTAAATAAGCATTTCTTTATAAGAGCCGGCTTACAGGCATCATTTGTTAATAAAGCAATTGATTTTTCTAAATTGCGTTTTGGTGATCAAATTGATCCTACAAGAGGATTCGTGAAATTAACCAATGAACCCAAACCAAACGCATCAGTGAATTTTCCAAATTTTGGAGCTGGTTTCCTTGCTTATTCAGAGAAGTTTTATGGCGGTTTCGCAGTACACAATATTACCCAACCGGTACAATCATTCTACAGCAATAATGACGGTATCGTGCCAAGAAGATACACATTTCACAGTGGTGTTGTAATTCCATTGGACAGAAAGAAATTCTCTCAAGCCACAATTTCTCCAAATGCGTTGTTTATGATGCAGCAAAACTTTACTCAAGTAAATTTTGGTTTTTATGTTAATAAAGGCCCAATAGTGACTGGTTTATGGTACAGACAAACACTCGGTACTTATGGCAATTCAGATGCTATTATGGTATTGTTGGGTTTCAGAAAAGACAGGTTTAAATTCGGCTATAGCTATGATATTACTGTGTCTTCAGCCCGTTCAGCTGCCCCTGGTAGTCACGAAGTTAGCGCTACAGTTGACTGGTGTTTATCGGAGCGTGTAAGAACCTTCAAACCTTTGAAATGTCCTGATTTTTGATAAAAAATTTGGCTAATACACAATAAATTTACACATTTGCAGTTATATCAGTAATTAACACACACATTAAATGAAACGAAAAACAAGTTTTCTTACACTCACATCGGTCTTAGCGGCAGCATTGTTAATCATGCCATCATGTGGAAATAAGAATAAATCCTCTACAACTGGTTTCGGCTACAACAGCAGGAAATGGGGAGGGTTTGAAAATCATAATTATAAAGGTCAAGAAACCGGTCCGGGTTTAGTATTGGTTCCGGGTGGTGCTTTTGTAATGGGTTCTACAGAGCAAGATGTTGCTTTGGATTACAACAACATTGAAAGAAAAGTAACCGTTAATTCATTTTATATGGATGAAACGGAAATCAGCAATTTACAGTATTGTGAATACGTTTACTGGTTAGAAAGAGTATACAAGCAGTATCCAGATGTTTACAAAAAAGCGTTGCCTGATACACTTTGCTGGAGAAGCAGATTGGCTTACAACGAACCATACGTAGAATATTATTTCCGTCACCCGGCCTACAAGGACTATCCAGTAGTTGGTGTTAGTTGGTTGCAGGCAACAGATTTTGCTGCTTGGAGAACTGACAGGGTGAACGAGATGATCCTTGACAGAGAAAAAATTCATCCTTACATGGACAATAAAATCATGGATGAAAGCAACTTTAATACTAAAGCATACTTTGCCGGACAGGTCGATCCTAATAAAGGAAAGAAAAAACAGAGCAAAAATATGCCGCGTAATTATAAAGAGAAAAAAGCCAAAAGAAATGTAGCTGTTAAAGATGGTATCCTTTTACCTGAATACAGATTGCCGACTGAGGCTGAGTGGGAATATGCTGCACAAGGTTCTATCGGTAACTCTCAGTATGAAAATACAGATGAGAAAAGAGTATACGGTTGGAACGATTTGACAGTGCGTGTTACGCATGGTAAAGAAAAAGATCGCGGCAAGATTATGGCTAACTTTAAACGCGATAAAGGTGACCAGGGTGGTATCGCCAGCCAATTGAACGATGCAGGTTTTATTACAACACCTGTAGTTTCATACTGGCCTAACGATTACGGTTTATATAACCTTTCTGGTAACGTAAGCGAATGGGTAATGGATGTTTACCGTCCTTTGTCTTTCGAAGATATAGATGATTTCAATGCTTTCCGTGGTAACGTATTTACCAAATTAAAATTAGACCAGTATGGTGAATTGGAAGAAAAAGATTCTTTGGGTCGCTTGAAATTTGAAAAAGTAACACTTGAAGAAAACATCACCAGAAGAAACTATCAGGTAGCTGACAACATCGGTTACAAAGATGAAGAAACCTATAACAACGATGAGCAGAAGTATGAATATGGCGTAACAACCTTGATCAGAAACAAAGCCAGAGTATTTAAAGGTGGTTCATGGAACGATAGAGCTTATTGGATGAGTCCGGGTACTCGCAGATGGTTAGATGAAGATTTATCAACTTCTACCATTGGTTTCAGATGTGCCATGATACGTGTTGGTTCTCCAATCGGTAATAGCAAGAAAAGAAACAAAACTTTGCCTAGCAGCGGTATAGGTAAGAAAAGCAAGAAGAGAAGATAATACTTCCTTCATCTAATATTTTAAAACCCAACTTCATATGAAGTTGGGTTTTTTGTTGTGCCCTATTTTACTAAGTGAGTAGCAGCTTTCATTGTATTGTCTTTTAGCAGGTGAAACTTCTTAGGAGTACATTAGAAGAAGTTAAGTGTAATGAAAGATAAGTTTGCCTTACAAAAGGCAAGGGAGCAGCATTAGGCATAAAAAAAGCATCCCGAACTTCGGGATGCTTTCAAGTATTAAGAACTATTTAAATTAATAGTTATTCAGCATCATTGGCATAATGAGCATCAGTACATCTTCTTCTGCTTCATTTTCATTTGGAACAAGTAATCCGGCTCTGTTAGGAGTAGACAACTTAAGGTTAACGGTATCATGGTCAACATTGGCCAACATTTCCAATAAGAAACGGGCATTGAAACCAATTTCCATATCTTCACCATCATATTCACAAGCGCGTTTTTCATTTGCTTCATTTGACAAATCGATGTCTTCTGCGCTTGTAGTTAGTTCATTTCCGGTAATTTTTACACGAATCTGGTGAGTGGTTTTATTAGAGAAATTAGAAACCCTTTTTACTGTTTCAAGAAAATCAATTCTGTTTATAGAAATAATGTTGTTGTTCTCTGCAGGTATAACAGCTCTGTAATCAGGATATCTCTCATCAATTAAACGACAAGATAATTTCAGATTATTGGTAGTGAAAAATACATTTGATTTATTGAAATCTATTTGAACAGGTGTAATATCATTGCTCAATGAAGACTTTAAAAGATTCAACGCTTTTTTAGGAAGAATGAATGAATGTTCTAATCCCGGTTTAACATCGTTACGGGTCAAACGCACCAATCTGTTGGCATCTGTTGCAACAAAGTTTAGACTTTCTTCACTCAGTTCTACAAACACACCGGTAAGATTCATTCTCAACTCATCATTACCGGTAGAGAAAATGGTTTTGCTGATACATCTCAGTAATACATTTGATGGCATCACAAAAGATTTTTCAGATTCAACCTGAGGTACTTTAGGGAAGTCGGCACCACTTTGACCTGCTAGTTTGTAGCGACCATTAACTGTGCTCAACTCGATGGCTTGGGTGTCATCATTGATAGTGAAAGTTACGGGTTGGTCTCCAAGACCTTTAACAGTTTCCATCAATAATTTTGAAGGCATTGCAACCAATATATCCTCATTGGCTTCAACTTTTAAACTGGTGGACATGGAGGTTTCAAGATCTGTTGTAGAGATTGTTAAAACACCGCTTTTAATGTCAAACAGGAAATTGTCAAGAATTGGTAATACAGGTTTCGAAACAATGGCACCGTTAACTTTTAAAAGATGTTCCAACAAATCAGGAGCAGCAACTATAAATTTCATACAATGGTTTTTTAATTGTTGCGAAAGTAAAGATACTAAAAATTGCTATATGCACATATTTGCGAGTTTTATTAACATCGTGAGCATTAAGAATAAAGGGCAATGATGCTGTTTTATATATCGAAAATTTTTCCCGGATTCAGAATTAAATGCGGGTCGAAACTGCGTTTGATTCCTTTGAAAATTTCGATATGGGCCTTTCCAAAAACTATGTCTAGATAAGGTTTTTGAACCATGCCTATACCGTGTTCTCCGCTAATGGTACCGCCTAAAGCTTTGCATTTTTCAAACAACAAACGAATGGCAATAGGTAATTCATTCTGCCATTTTTCATCACTCATATTCTGTTTAAGAATATTCACATGAAGATTGCCGTCTCCGGCATGTCCGTAGCAAACACTTTCGAAACCATAAGTTGTACTCAGGTAGTTGATGTAGTCATATAATTCAGGCAAGTATTTACGACTTACAACCGTATCTTCTTCTTTGTATATGCTTAGATTTTTCACTACTTCACCTATTGATCGCCTTATTTTCCAGAATTTTTCCTTTGTAGCGGCATCTTCAGCCAACAAAATATTCATGGCATTATAGTGCTCTAGTACTTCGTATATTTTTTCACATTGTGGCATTAGCGCATCAGCGTTATAACCATCTACTTCTATTAACAAATAGGCTTTTTCACTACCGGTTTCAAATGCCATGTCATGGTGTTTAACAGATAATTCAAGTCCTTTTTTATCCATAAACTCTAATGCTGATGGAATGATACCTGCATTAAGTATGGCCGGTACACAGGCACAAGCTTCGGTAGCCGAATTAAATGATGCAAGTAAAAGTGTGTTATACGAAGGATATGGAATCAGTTTAAGTGTAATTTTTGTAACGATACCCAGAGTACCTTCACTGCCGACCATCAATTGAGTTAAATTGTAGCCCGTTGAGTTTTTCAAAACATTGGCACCGGTTTGAATAATATCACCCGATGGCAATACTACTTCAAGGTTAAGTACATAATCTCTTGTTGTGCCATATTTAACGCAACGCGGTCCACCACTACTATGGGCCACATTACCCCCTATACTGCAACTGCCTTTGCTGGCGGGGTCGGGTGGGTAAAATAATCCAATTTGTTGAACGGTGGTTTGTAAATGGTCGTTAATAACACCTGGTTCAACAATGGCTTGAAAATTATCAGCATCAATTTCGATTATTTTATTTAGTTTTTCAAGACTTAATACTATACCACCTTTAATGGGTAAACAACCCCCACTAAGGCCGGTTCCCGCTCCTCTGGGTGTTACCGGAATATGTCTGGAATGGCAATATGCCATAATTTTAGAGATGGCGGAGGAATCATCGGGAATTAATACCAGAGCTGGTGGAAAAACAAAATCTTCGGTATAATCCCTGCCATATTTTTTCAATAATTCAGTCTCTGTAATTAATTGATGTTGAGGGACTATGGTTTTGAAGAAATCTAGGTCTTCAGAAGTGATGGAATTGTATGTCATTTATCAAACAAAAATATGCAAAATTTAAGAAACCAAAATTTTTAGATTAACTCGGTAATAAAAACGTCAAAATGTTGATAAAGTGTTGTTTAAATTCTTGCAAAACTTGTTTTTGTGAAAAATTTGTATATATTTGAAATGTACTTAAAATAATATTACCATGACAAAGAATTTACTAACAATTATCTTATTTATTTTGACCGGGACTTATACAGCGTCCTCTCAAAGTTATTTGATTAATCAAAATTTTTCAACCGCATCAGGTACAACACCACCTACAGGTTGGACAAACAACATCTTATCAGGTTCATCTACCGTAGACAATTGGTTTTTTGGAAAGCATCCAAAATTTTACTTTGCTCCGCCATTCGATAATAACTATGCAATTTTTGATAGTTATAACGGTGGTTCAGCAGGCGGAACAGCTACGAATGGACAAGCTGAGAATGTTGCGTTAGAGTCACCAAGTATCAACACATCAGGCAGATCTAATCTGTATTTCAGTTTTGATTTTATGGAATTATATAATGGAGGTATAGGTTATCTCGATGTATCAATTAACGGAGGATCTAGCTGGAGCACATTTGCGACTTTTTCTACTACGACATCAATCCCATCTTCACAGTTGTATAATTTCGGTAGTTATACAGGTTATACTGCATTTAAATTTAGATTCAGATGGGATAACTCTTCTAACTACACATACTCGGGTTACTTGGCAATTGATAACGTTAAATTATTTGAGAGATTAGGAACAGATGTAACCATAACTGATATCGCACCAATGTATGATAAATCTTGTCCTAACACTTCTCAATCTATCAACGTTGTAATTAAAAATGAAGGAAATTCTAGTGTTTCCAATATTCCTGTTGAAGTACAAGTAACAGGCCCAATCACCACAACATTAAATTATACTTATACAGGAACACTTACTAGCAATACAAGTGTCAATGTAACAGTTGGTACAATTAATACGACTGCCGGTGGAGCTTTTAATTTCAAAGCCATTACTAATTATTCTGGTGATAACAATATACTTAATGATACTTTTAAAGCAACTAGATTGTCTGCAGCAATTGCAGGTAATCCTACCGCAATAGATGGCGCAGCTTGCCAAAGAGGAAGTCGTGTTCAAATTGGTGCAACTTCTTCACCCGGGGATTCTACTTTTTGGTATGCACAAGCATCTGGTAGTCCAATTATTGGTCAAGGCAATCCTTTCTTAACACCTCCAATTAATGGCACCACAACTTTCTATGCTCAGAATGCAAGGTTATTCAATAACGATCAGTGGGCATTCCAAGGGCCATACAGATTCAATGGCATCCAATACTCAGGATCATATTTTAATGTTACTGCGTCAAATGAGATTTTGATTGATAGTTTTTGGCAGCACTTTGCATACGCAGGAAATTATAAAGTAAGTGTATATTACAAAGTAGGTAGCTATATCGGTTCAGAAAGCAATCAATCTGCATGGACCCTTCACGATACAAAAACAGTTACAACTAGCGGTTATGGCCACATGGTTGGAATTCAATTAGCTAAACCATTAAACGTTCCTGTTGGATCAACTTATGGTTTTTATATTCTTGTAGATGGTTTGACAACTCAAAAATGTATTACATTCAAAATTGGTCAATTGACATTTACAAATGCAGACGTATCTGTGTATGCAGGAACAGTTTCTTCAGCTCAGTTCAACGGTGTTTCAGCAGGTTACTGCTGGGATGGCAGAATGTTCTATAGAAAATTATGTCTGTCAAATAAAGTGGCAGTAAAAGCTGTTATCAAGCCTAGTCCTATTGGTGCATCGTTAATACCAAGCACACCGTTTCAGGGTAAAGTCAAAATTGGGGATGCCGGTTCGCCTGACTTAGTAGAAATAGGAAAAACAAATACATATGAATTCTTGCCTCCAACAGGCTATTCAAACGGTAATCATATGTCTACATGGTTCATGAGTTCTGTAACAGCAAGAACCGCCAGTGGTGTGTTAGTGCCTTCTACAGCTTATACCTATACGCCAATTGCAAGTGGGGCACCTGCTACTATTGCTTTTACAGGAAGCTCTACTTACATAGACAGTATGATTACATTCTTTTTTAAATTCCAGGATTTGGGTCCATATTTCTGTGATAGCACCGTGAAAAGAACGCTGAGAGTTGTTCCAACACCAAAACCAAACTTTGAATTCCCTAATCCAGTTTGTGATGGTACTGATGTGTTGTTTAATAACCTGACCACCATTCACAGTGGCAATAATTCATACAAATGGTATTTTGATGATGGCGATAGCGCAGATGTTCAGAATCCAGTTCATTTATACAAAACATTCGGTTGCTATAATGTTAGAATGGTTGCAACAAGTTCACCTTATGGCATAGTGAAAGATACAATTATACAGGTTTGTATCACAGAAGTGCCTGTAGTGAAATTTAAAGTTATCAATGCATGCGAAGGCACGGATGTTAGATTTATCAACCAAACAGCCATAGGTAGCGGAACATTGAGCTACGTTTGGGTTTATGGAGATAATACAGCAAATGGTACAATAGCCAACCCAACACACAGATATGCTGTAGCCGGTGGTTATAAAGTAACATTAAAGGTCTCTGCGAATGGTTGTGAAAGTGTTCTGACTAAGAATGCTTATCAATTCGCAAAACCAATTCCTAGTTTTGTAGCACCGGTAGCTCCGGTTTGCTCTCAAACCGAAATTATGTTACCTAACACCTCAACAATTGCTCAGGGAGACTTTGGTTCTTTCTGGACCTATGGTGATGGCAATTCTTCTACATTAAATAACGGCTATAATACATATGGTACTCCTGGAACATATAATGTTAAACTGAAAGTAGTTTCTGAATTTGGTTGTACAGATGAAGTAACCCAGCAAGTTGTTGTTAAATCTTCTCCAACACCATCATTTGTTACAAATAAATTATGCAGTGGTGAACCTACCCGTTTTTCAAACACAACTATAGAAACTGTGCCTAATCCTATCTATAACTGGACATTTAGTGACAATACAGCTTATACATCTACTGATGTTATTAAATCATGGTTGAATGAAGGACATTATTCTGCAACCTTAAAAGCTGAATTTACAAATGGTTGTATAGGTACTGTAACTAAAGAATTTGATGTTCTTATTCAGCCGGTTGCTGATTTCGAGGTTCAGGATATTTGCTCAGGTGAGATTGCAAACTTTGTTAACAAAACAGTCGGTACTAAAGGTAATATCGATTACCTGTGGGATCTTGGAACAGGCCCTAGCACAGATGCAGCACCTAAGCGTTTGTATAACCCTGCAACTACTCAAACTTATACCATCAGATTGGTGGCTTCTTATGTTGGTGGATGTGCAGATACTGCAACTGATATCATTACAGTAAGCCAATCACCTACTTGCGACTTTAATGCACAAAATCTGGGTTACCTGAAATATAAATTTACACCATCTAATACAACTTATACCAAATACGATTGGTTCTTTGGTGAAGGTGGAAGTGAAATTAATACAGTAACTCCAAGCTATCAGTATTTGTATTCTGGCGGTTTTAATGTAAGAATGGTTGCAACAAATCAGGCAGGTTGCCAGTGCGAGGTAACCAAACGCATATCAGCGAATACTTCAGTTAATGCTGTTAAAGCTGCAACAAGTCTTAATATCTATCCTAATCCAAATACAGGTGAGTTCACTATTAGCAGTAATAGCACTTCAGGTATGAAAATAGAAGTATACAACCTATTAGGTAGTAAAATATTGTCACAATCAACTACTGAGAATACAGCAGCGATTAATCTGGGTGATGTAGCGAAAGGTATTTACCTTGTTAAAGTTACTATCAACGGAGTAACCAGCACAACAAAAATCACAGTAATGAATTAATAATCTCTGAATACTACATTTTAAGGCGGGCCATTAGGCCCGCCTTTTTTATTGTATAATATTTTTGAAGCTTATATTATTATTTAAAAGAATGAAGGAATAGAACGCCTAAAATTATAGTGTCCCAAGATGAAAGAAATACGCTAGTAGTACAGACTACTATTAATTATTGACGATAATCTTATTGACGATTTGTAACCTGTTCAATTCATCCATCAACTCCTGACAAATATTAACCCGCTTATCGACACTGTACATGTCAATGCTGTATTTTTTTAGCTGGTCATACAAATTAATATTGACAGGTGATGTGCCATTAAATTTTTTGAATATTTCTTCCAGGTCATCCAATATTGAGGGCGTCAGATCTTTTAAATTAAGACGCAATTCCAATCCGTTGAAATAGGTTTCTTTGACATCTTCCATTTTCTCCGCTTGATAAATATTCAATTCCCACTCTCTGTCACCAAATCGTGGCTTATCTATTTTGCAGCGCAGTAATAAAAATTGATTTTCATACAACAATGGTCGAAGGATATCATAGCTTTTACTGAATGCATAAAACGTAAATTGTCCATCGTAATCCTGCAAGGTAAATTTAGAAAATTGTTTGCCTGTTTTAGTTGTTAGATAATCTACCTTTACCACTATTCCTGCTACAATTACAGTATTACGTATTTTTACAAGATCAGAAAGATTGTCTAATTCATGAAGCTTGGTATTGGTGAGTGTATAGTGCTCCATTTTAAAAGTATCCATAGGATGCTGATTGATGAAAATACCTACCATCTCTTTTTCAAGATTGCAATTTTCCAAAATAGAGTATTCCTCTGCTTTAGGTAATTGTGGCTCTATAAATGTTTCCTGAATGCTCTCTCCAAATAAAGAGTTTTGTGAGCTGTTGGCACTTTCCTGTGAACGTGCACCATATCTTACGGCTATTTCAATGCCTGTGCCTATTTCACCTTCACGCAGATACTGCGCCTTATGGTAATTCTTATCAAAGTCGAATGCACCTCCTTTGACCAATGCTTCTAATGTTTTCTTGCTCACCATTCTCAGGTTGCATCGCTTGGTAACTTCAAAGATATTTTTAAAAGGTCCATTCTTGGTGCGCTCCTGAATAATCTGTTCAGCTGCTGCTTCACCAACCCCTTTCACTGCACACAATCCGAATCGAATTTCCCCTTTATTGTTAACGGCAAATTGAATATCACTTTCATTAATATCAGGACCCAATACAGGAATGCCTATTTTTTTCGACTCTTCCATCATCTGACTAATTTTGTCAATATTATTCGTGTTGTTTGCCAAAATAGCCGCCATGTACTCTGCAGGGTAGTGGGCTTTCAGATAACCCGTCTGGTAAGCTACAAAGGCGTAACAAGTAGAGTGCGATTTATTGAATGCATAAGATGCAAATGCTTCCCAGTCTGTCCATATTTTTTCACATTTTTTTGAGTCGAATCCTTTAGCACTTGTACCTTCAATGAATTGACTTTTCATTTTATTCAAGACTTCAATCTGCTTTTTGCCCATGGCCTTACGCAGAACATCAGCATCGCCTTTACTGAATCCACCAAGACTCTGACTCAGCAACATCACCTGCTCCTGATATACGGTAATACCATAAGTTTCTTGCAGATACTCTTCCATTTCAGGTAAATCGTACTGTATGGCTTCTTGCCCCAGTTTACGTTTAATAAATTGTGGGATATATTCCATTGGCCCCGGACGGTATAAGGCGTTCATAGCAATCAAATCCTCAAACTTATCAGGCTTTAAATCCTTGAGGTGTTTTTGCATACCTGGACTTTCAAATTGGAAAGTACCTGTGGTTTCACCTCTTTGATACAAAGCAAACGTCTTTTCATCATCAAGTGGTATGGTATCAATATCAATATCGACATTGTGATTTTTTTTGATGAGTTGTAGTGCTGTGCGTATAATAGAAAGTGTTTTAAGACCGAGAAAGTCCATCTTAATTACACCGGAGTCTTCAATTACTTTGCCATCGTATTGCGTTAAGTATAAACTGGAGTCTTTTGCTATTGCTATTGGAACTATCTCTTTGAGGTCTTTAGGCGCTATAATAATACCTGCAGCATGCACACCGGTATTTCTTACGGATCCTTCTAACAACAATGCTTGTCTCAGGACATCTCCTCGCTTTTCTGCTTTATCTTTATACCAGTCGCGCAATTGCATAACACCCGGTATGTCCTCCTGCCTTAGCTGGATGATGCCTCTATTGGCCATTTCTTCCGCCATTTCTTCATCCTCTATTTCCAGCACTTCTTCTTTAGCGCCCTCAATTTTTGCATTAATGACTTGTTTTAATGTTAAACCGAGTGGACGAGAAGGAACAAGTTTTGTTATACTATTGGATTCTTCCATACTCAAATCCATTACCCTAGCAACATCCTTAACACTCATCTTCGCGGCCATTTTACCATAGGTAACAATTTGGGCTACCTGATTCTGACCGTATTTGTCTACCACATACTGAATCACTTTCTCACGACCTTCATCATCAAAGTCGGTATCTATATCCGGCATACTCTTTCTATCGGGATTCAGAAAACGCTCGAATAGTAAATTGTATTTAATAGGGTCAATATTGGTGATGCCTATACAGTAAGCCACAGCACTGCCTGCGGCAGAACCTCTGCCAGGACCGATAATTACACCAAGGTCGCGACCAGCTTTTATGAAATCTGATACAATTAAGAAGTAACCGGCAAACCCCATGGTTTTAATGGTGAACAATTCGAATCGTAAGCGTTCATCAATTTCAGTATCTATTTCACCATAGCGTTTTCTAGCACCTTCATAAGTAATGGCTTCCAGATAATCATCCTGGGTTTGATAACCTTCGGGTATGGGGAAGTTGGGTAACAAGATGTCCTGCTTCAGTTTTAACGGCTCTATCTTGCTGACTATCTCACCGGTATTGTCAATGGCTTCAGGGATATCGGCAAACAGCGTATTCATCTCTGCCTGCGTTTTGAAATAAAAATTATCGTTAGGGAAAGCAAAACGACTGCCTTTATTGAACTTGTCATCATCGCCATCCATGTCCTTGTTCTTTGGTGTGCTTTGTTTTTCGCCTGTATTTACACACAACAAAATATCATGAGCGTTGTAATCTTCCTGATCCACATAATGAGAATCATTCGTTGCAATCATTTTTACATTGTATTTTCTTGCAAATCGAATCAGAACTTCATTCACCTTGTCTTGTGCACCAAGATTATGCCTTTGTAATTCTACATAATAGTCTTCACCAAATAAATCCAGCCACCATAGAAACTCCTTTTCAGCATCTGCTTCTCCTTTTTTCATGATCAACTTAGGAACAATGGCGCCTAAGCAACAGGTTGTTGCAATTAAATCCTGATGGTAAAGCTTAATCAGCTCCTTGTCTATCCTTGGCCATTTGCTGTACATGCCTTCGATGTAACCTAATGAACAAAGCATGGACAAATTTTTATAACCATTAGCATTTTTTGCCAACAACAATTGATGATAACGAATGTCCTTATCATCTTTTGTGAATTCCTTTCTCAGTCGGTTTTCACTCAGATAAAATTCGCACCCTACAATGGGTTTAATGACATCACCTTTTTTATTGTGCTTGGCGGCCTCTGCTACAAAATTAAAAACACCGAACATGTTGCCATGGTCAGTAATCGCTATTGCTTTCTGGTTGTCGGCAACGGCTTTTTTATATAGGTTCTCAATGGATGCTGCTCCATCGAGTAAAGAGAATTGGGTATGGCTGTGAAGGTGAACAAATTCGGGCATATCTGCTGTTGGAAATAACCCTGTAAATTTAAAACTCCTTTCCTAGGAAAATGGAGTTGTTGAAAAATTAAAAATTAATAACGTAAAACCACAAGCATATTTGCATTCCTAATTGTTAATAAAAAATGCGAGCAGAAATCATAACCGTTGGTGACGAATTGTTGATAGGGCAGGTAGTGGATACCAACAGTGCCTGGATTGGTCAAATGCTGAACAAACACGGTATCAAAATTCACAGAATAAATTCTATCAGCGACAATGCTGATGAAATCAAGTTGCAGTTGTCTGAATGCTTAGAAAGAAGCGAATTGATTATTATGACAGGAGGCTTAGGGCCAACCAAAGATGATATCACTAAAAAAACATTGGTGGAATATTTTGGAATGGGATGGCGGACAGATGAAGCCGTGATGGCTCAATTGGTTCGTTTTTTTGAAAGCAGGGGAAGAACGATGCTGGAAGTAAACCGCTTGCAGGCTGATTTGCCTGATGGCTGTATCACATTATTTAACGATTGGGGTACAGCACCCGGCATGTGGTTCGATTATCAGGGGAAAACTATTATCAGTATGCCCGGTGTGCCATATGAAATGAAAAATATTTTTGAATTCAGGGCATTACCTTTAATAGCAGAAAAATACAAGCAACCAAAACTGTATCATAAAACAATGCTGACCATTAATGTACCTGAATCATTAATTGCTAAACAAATAGAAGACATTGAAGATGGTTTACCTGCTTATATCAAATTAGCTTATCTGCCTAATTGGAATACAGTAAGGTTGCGCTTAACCGGTACGGAGCAACAAGGCAAGAGTATAGTAGATGAGGTGAATGAAAAAGCAGATGCCATTGCACAGATATTGGGTGAGGCTGTTGCTTCACACGAAGATTATACCATGGGTGAGATTGTATTTCACTTGTTGAGTGAGCAAGGTAAAACGCTAAGTATAGCAGAAAGCTGTACCGGTGGTTATATCTCACATCAGATTACTCAAATTCCTGGTGCTTCAAAAGTATTCGTTGGTTCAGTTATCAGTTATAGTAATTCAGTCAAGCATCACCAATTAGGAGTTGAATCAACATTGTTTGAAACAGTAGGGGCGGTAAGTGAGCAGGTGGTAACACAAATGGTGCAAGGCGTAAGGGAGCGATTGGCAACAGATTACGCCATAGCTGTTTCGGGAATAGCAGGTCCTGGTGGTGGTAGCGATGATAAACCTGTTGGTACAGTTGTAATTGGGGTTTGCAATAAAACAACTACAGTTGTTAAAACCCATCATTTCATTGGCGATAGGATGAATGTAATAGGCAGAGCCAATAATATGGCCTTTGATATGCTAAGGCATTTGATACTTTCTAAATAAAATTTATTGAATAAAAAAACCGATGGTACTTTCATCGGTTTTTTGTCGGAGTGGCAGGATTTGAACCTACGACCTTCAGCACCCCATGCTGACGCGATACCGGGCTACGCTACACCCCGAAGCCAATGCAAATATAAATTTTTTCAAAAATAAACTAAATAGACTTTTTACTTGGAATGGTACCATATATAAGATTGATGTCAATTTGATATGAATAGATAGATATTTTTTTATAAATAAAGAATATAAGTATTTATACATGAAGTTGTGTGCAAGTTTAAAAATCGAGATTTTCTTGAATCGCAATTAACATTTTTTATAAATGATAATTTTAAAGCCTAAAAATGCCTGCTTAGAGTTCATTTTTGTGACTTCACTTTAAATTATTTTGAAGTTTAATAGGAATCAAGTACTTTTTATAGTATTTTAAATAACAATAAATCAGCACTTTAACTATGTTTTGAACATTTGTTGAAAAAAATGGCTCAAAGTCTATAAAAACATAAAATTTTTCTATCTTCGGTATAAACCAAAAACTAAAACTATGAAAACTACTGTATTTCTATGGGTCACTAATATGCTACCCGATCTTTTAGGGGAAAACACTTATTCCCTGGTTTCTCTAAGCAAGTATTTGCTACTCTTTGATGCCTTATTGGCCATTTTTCTCTTTTATACAATTTCACAATACCACCTATCAATTAATAAAAAGTCTAATAACGTAATGAAAACTTAACAGCCGTTTACCTCGTAAAACTAAAACACACACACATTAACCTAAAACTATTTACTATGAAAACTAAACTACTAATAACAATTGGTCTCTTTATATTTGTGCTATTGCCTCAAAAGGTCAAGGCACTGAGCAGCTCCGATGTCAGTATTAGAATGATATCCGGCTATTTTTGGATGGATAATTCCTGTATATCCTCTGGTCCACAGGGTAAGGTTGTTTCATACAGAATAAAGAATTTAAAAGGAAGCACACTACAAGGTGTTACTGTTACTTTGAATACCATAACATTTACTGCTACTGGAGGTACATCCTACTCATCAGGAACGCCTTCATTTCTATGCAGAACCAGTACCAGTGTTTATGTTGGAAATATAGCAGCAGGTGATTCGGCTACAGCTTTCTTTTTTGTGGGTTACAATTGTTTGATGTATCCTAATAATACGAACTTAACTACGGATTACATTACATTACCTGCAACAGTTGCAGATAATTTACCCGGAACTGTTACCCAAAATTTCACAACACCTATTTACGTACTTCGAAATGCCAATAATAACACCATTACAGTATTAGCGACCAGTACCAATGCAGTAGGTACACTTGTTACCATTTCTATCGCTTATGCCATATCAAACGTAAAACCCAATAACATCATCGATATGGAATTGAGTACCACCAGTACCTTTCCGGCAGGTTATGAAATTATGGGTTGTGTTATTACGGCCTCCACTATCACATCAGATTTTCCGGTTGGGGAAAGAAATACACACTTTAAAAATGCGACTGTCTCCAATCTGCCCTCGGGTGGAACGGTTACGCTCGAGTGGACCCTTAAGATTACCGGTACATCAACAGGTTTAACATCATCCAATATAATTCCATTTGTTGTATCAGATGCAGGTTCAGCTCAACGCTGGCAAGCCAATACAACTTCTTTTACTGGTACATCAACACCAACCAATCCTTTGCTAATCAGCAAAAGAGTGAATACTAACTACGTGTTGCCAAGTGATACTGTTACGTATACAATTGTTATTCGCAATACCAGCACAACGGCTGATATTACAATCGATCGTTTAGTCGATAACTTACCAAGGGATTACAGATTCCGTTATATGGAGACTAATACTGGTGTATATTCTAAACTTGTAACATATAATAATTGTACCCAATATCCTGCTTATAATGCGCTCGATCTTATGAATTTTTATGGCACTAAGGAAGTCTCAGCCGGGGTCTTTTCCTGGTTAATTCCGAGAACTGACTCTATTAAACTTATTTATAGTGTAACAGTTTCAGCTACAACCGGTTTAAGAGATACCAATGTTGTCGACATGTATGTCGGTTCAAGTAAAGTAGGTACAGCTAGGGCAGGGGTTAATGTAGTAGCGGTATTGCCGTTGAAGCTTCTCTACTTTAATGCGGAGAAAAAAACCAATGATGTTCAATTGAACTGGGCTACCAGTGAATTTGATAAATGCTGTGATTTTTCACTTTATAAACAGGCCTCTAATGGCGTTGATTTTGTTAAAATAGCAGATATACCGGCTAGCTTGCCAGAAAATTCTGAAGAGTATGTATGCACCGATGTGGATGCATTGGCTGATAACGTCTCTTATTTGGTGTACAAGCTTGTGCAGGATGATAATGAAGGGCAGGTGAAGACCTATACCTCTACCATCGATATTAATCAGTATGCGAATGATTTTTCTGTTTACCAGATGAATAAAGAAAATGTAACCATTACAACTGCAAAGGGAAGTATCAGAAGCATTAATGTAACCCTGACAGATGCGCTGGGGCGTGTATTGTATAGTGGTACAGTTGAAAAAATAAATGGACAATTTATAATACCTTATAACTTCGGGAACCTTCAAAATAATATGGTGTTTGTAACCATTGAACAAAGTGGGTGGACCGGTACGAAAAAGGTACTCGTTAATTGATATTGATTATTTGGAAAACAAGTTGCCCCGGCTTTTGAAGAAGACCGGGGCTTCTTGTTTAGATTCAATTTTTCAAATCTTGATTTTATGAATCACAAGCTAAATAATGTGATAATAATGTAATAAATAGGACTAATTGTATAATATGTAGCATGTTGAATGGCCACATCTTTGTAGAATGGAAAATCATCTTAAACATAAAACAAAAACGATCAAGCAACTTTTTTTAATGACAGGTCTAATTATTGGCTCTGCATTATTTATAGTTGGATGTAAAAAAAAGGATAAAGATCCGGATCCAAATCCAACTGTTATACCTATTCAAACAACCGAACAAGCAATCGTACCTATGGCCGGTACAGCAGGTCTGGCAATATTAGCCGGCTCTGCAATTACAAATACGGGTGCGACTAATATCACTGGGGATATTGGATTAAGTCCGGGTACTTCGGTTGGTGGTTTTCCTCCGGGTATTCTCAATGGTACATTGCATATCAATGACGCCATAGCAACTCAGGCAAAACTTGATTTGACGGCAGCTTATAATGACGCTGCAGGTCGTTCAACAACAGATATGGTGATTATTGCCGGTAATATCGGTGGATTAACACTTACACCTGGTCTTTATAAATCAACATCGTCCCTTGCGATTTCATCAGGCGATGTAACCTTTGATGCGAAAGGCAATACCAATGCAATTTTTATCATTCAAATAGCCTCAACCCTGACTACAACATCAGGCCGTAAAGTGATATTAAGTGGAGGAGCACAGGCTTCAAATATATTTTGGCAAGTAGGTACATCTGCCACATTTGGAACAACATCTGTTTTTAAGGGCACTGTAATGGCAATGCAATCGATTAGTTTTGATACCGGTGCTACACTTGATGGAAGAGCACTAGCAAGAACAGGAGCTGTAACAATGGCTGGGAATACTATTGTCAAGCAATAAAACTAGTAAATAGAGAAAGGGAAATAGCGATTTGCTGATTATGTCAGTAAGTCGCTTTTCTTTTTTTTGATGATTAATTAAAGTTGAGATGCAAATATTTCATCCAGTCCCTCCATGGCGATTCTCATGCCGTCTTTGAAGCCCATTTGTAAAGTGGTTTCAAGTTGAGAAAGATCGCTAAAAGTAATGAAGCATTCAACAATTGTTAAATTCCCTTTTGGTGTAAATGTAATTTGCCACTCTGACTGGGGTAATGATTGATTGATATTGCCTTCTGCGTCTGCAAAAGCATCAAGACCTGTAAACTTCCTTTGCCCCGATGGTAACTGCGCCTGAATGTTTTTATATTCTGCCCAGGCCCAATGTTCTTCTCCTTCAGGACCTACCATAGCGTAGTGCCAATGACCGCCATCTCTGAAATCCATTGTTTTTGTTTTAGCTTTCCAAGGTTTTGGTGCCCACCATAAGTCTAAAATTTCGCTTTTAGTATAAGCATCCCAAACCATGTTAATGTCGGCTTCAAATTCTCTTTTTACTGTTATTGTATTGTTTTCCCTGTTAACAGAAAAATCAAATGATAAATTGTTGTTCATTTTAATAATTAATAGTTAAATAATTGGTGTTATTTTTTGTTGTTTTTCATGGCTTGTAATACCTTGTCAAGTTCGTTGAATCGGTCTTCCCATAGTTGCCTGAATTGTGAAAGCCAGTGGTCTATTTCTTTCATTTTTTTAACTTCTATTTCATAGTAAATTTCTCGTCCTTCAAAGGTCTGTTTAACCAGTTCACATTCCGTCAACACGCGGAGGTGTTTAGATACAGCTTGTCGGGTTGTGTCAAAATGTTCAGCAATCGCATTTGGGGTCATGGATTTAAATGCAATCATTAATAATATAGCTCTTCTAGTAGGGTCAGCTATGGCCTGGAATACATCTCTTCTCATTGTTATCGGTTGGTTTGAAAGCTAATTTGTTGCAAATATATGCGCAACTAGTTGGTTTCTCAAATTTTTTTAACTAAGCAGAAAAATGAAAGGATTGGACAGGCAGTGGTGGGTATATAAAACTGAAAATGGTTGACATTTGCATTGTCAACCATTCTACAGAATATACAATATAACAGTTATGTCTTTATTGGTGCATGATCACCAGTTTTTGAGTTGAAATACTTTTGCTCGAAGTAATTCGGATTAGATAAACGCCATCATTCAAATCGAGTGAAGCAATTCGTGTAATCTGGTTGTTGAGTGTCTGGGTGTATAATAGTGTGCCGTTTATGTCAGTTATCTCTAACAGATATGTTGCTTTTGGCTTAAATTGAACAATGTTAATGGCAATATCATCCTGAGCAGGGTTAGGGAACACACTGAAAAGATCTTTGTTTGTTGAGTTAATCAGTACTTCAGCTAATCCAAAATCAATACTTTGATTGTCGTATGTAACCCCTCTCAATTGATAGGTGACAATGCCGGATAGATTTTCGATATCAAAATCATAGAATTCATAGTTTGTAAATCCAAATTCAGATGAAGGTTCTACTGTGCCAATAAAGTCATATGTAGAGGTTTCCTTGTTGTATCTGTAAAGTTCAAAATTCTTTAAAGTATTATCAGTAATAATGTCCCAATTCAGCAATACTTTGTTGTTAAGCAGTGTTGCATCAAAGCTGTGGAATTTAATAGGTAATACTGTGAGATAGGTGATTCTGTAAGGGGAGGTATTGCCTGTTTTTCCGGCCTTGTCAGTATAAGAATATCTGAAACTATCTATTGAGTGTAAGTTAGACTGAATGTAAAGTAGTAATGAATCTGCTTTGAAATTTGGTATTCTATATCTACTCGTAGTTGCATCCCAATAAGTGTACTGAGGTGATACCGGTGCCGGATTAGGATAAAGTGGTAGCAATGCCCCATTAACGTTGTATACAAGCACTGAATTGCTTGAATCAGGTAAAATATTAAAGGTTACGGTGTCAGGACTGAAGTTATTAGTGCCATTTAATCTGCCTTGTTCATAATCCATACCGCTTAATCTTCCAGGCATTATCAATGAACTTCCAGATACAAGTGTTGTGTCATTTGTACCTGAACCGGCATTAAGACGCAGGAATTTATTGTAACGACCAATTGCAGTTACTGCACGCGAAGGTGAATCAATAACATATGATTTGGTGTGAGATAATGGTGCTTTGTCCAATCCGAAACGGATATTTGTCACAGAATCGGTGCCAAATTTCACAGTGATTTTGCCATTAGGTGTGCCACTTTCTGTGCCTGCTCCGGCAAAGTTATTGACCCCATAAGTTTCTCCGGTCGTATACCAATAGGTTGGCCATGAATTAGCTGTCGGTAATACTTGCCCCGGTATGCGGCTGATGGTACCAATCTGAACATAATGTGTTCTATTGGCCCATATCGACTGCATTCTGAATGTTCCTGTAGAAGAAATAGTGCATGTATCTACAATTGTATTGGTTGAGTCAGACAAGTAAGCGTACAATTGTGTTGTTTGAAGGCGCTTGATAGGTGTGCCGTTGACAGTAGCATCAAACATCCCATTTTGGTCATCATATACAGTTCCTTTGATTGGAATGGCATGTACTTCAATGCCGTCTTCTACTTCACCATTGGCTAGTATGCCGGTATAATTTGAAACACTTACGGCAGCATCAGAGATTACAAAACGGTGCGCATAAGTAGGGTTGGTATAAGATGGTCCCGGAGCTGTAACTGTTACAGATACGCTATCGGCTGTTGTACTGCCATTGTAAAATCCATCAGTAGGGTCGGTAAATACACCATTGTAGTTCCAATCGATCCAGATGCCATAATAAGCGGTTTTGCCGGGTGTATTGCGTTTAGGGTATAGTTTCCAAGTTGCAGAGGCATTGGCGTGCTGTATAGCGTTAGGGATGCTTTTGCCGTCCTCGTCATCGGTACTTGATAAATCATCTCCTGAAGCTGCACTGCTAAACAATTGAGAGCAATTGTCGGCCACGTCAACGCGGGTTCCCATCCAAAGTGCATCTGCATGATCGGGTATGTTATCTAAATTGTTATCATTAAAACGAATGGCTCCGCTCGATCCGTAGGATGAGGGCAAATCACCATAATCTGTTCCTCGTATATAAATGAGGTAGTCCTCAACTTCACCATCATAGCACAAACCTTGAGATCTTTCGTCAGTTGAGGTAGCTGTATTGTCGGTCAGAGTTGATGAGGTGATTCTAAAGCGGGCATAAGTGAATCCTGATTTTAATGTCAAAGGACAAACAAATGAGTCGAGAACCCAAGTAAGGTTTACAGTGGTTTGAATCGAAGTAGAACCGATGGTTCCTGTAGCTCTTTCACGAGCCTGAAAAATACTGTCGCCATTAAAGTCTATCCAGCCCTGTATGGTTTGCGTGCTGCCTGAACTGTTATAAGCACTAACGCTTACAGTATAATTGCCTTTTGTGATAAGATTGATAGGCGCAAAACTTGAAATGCCATCTTCGTCATTTGAACCTGATATGCACGGGCTGGCTGAGGTCAGATATAAATCGTCACCAGTAGCAGTTGTTGAATAAGTTGGTAATAATTCAGCATCAATATTAACGCCAAGGCGCGATAAGGTTGATAGTTGTGGGTTGAAAAGGTGTCTGGCAGGATTGCTGTTTTCGTATACAATAGGCAAATCACCATAATCGGTACTAGAAATATTGAATTTGAAAATCAAGTGAATATCGTCTGTTGTGTTTGATTTATTCACATCAAAAACACCTGTTACAGGAACTAGATAGCCAGCGCCTACATCACTATGCACCGTTGTGGCAACAGTAAAGTTGTTGGATGCTGGGTTTAAACTATAGTGTCCGGTTCCCTTAAGTGTGCCGGTTGCACCGAAATAATCGTTGTTTGTCCCGCCAATATATGTCGAATAAGTAAGTGTTCTTAAATCAACACTCATAGAGCCGATAACAATGTCGAGATTGCCGGTGCTATTTGACTTTGTGTTATCGTAAAATGAAGATGCGGGTGTACTGTTTAGTACTGGAAATCCTGTCGAATAAGTAGAACCCATAAAGTACAGATTGTTATCTGTAGAATTGTAGATAATGCCACCCGGGTAATCGTCACTGGAACCACCCAAATAAGTGCTTCTGAAACCTGAACCGGTACTCCCTAAAACGGGGATTTTACTGATGGCTAAATCATAATTACCATTATGAGTTGAATCATATGCACCAAAACCTGTTCTACCCGGAAAATTTGTACTGTTGGTTCTACAAATAGTGTATATGTAACTATTGTCAGCATCTACAACTGGTTCGTATTCATCATTTGTGCCGCCTAGCCAGGTTAACATTGTAAATGTACTTGGTTTTGTGGATGAATTGGGTAATGTGCCCACGAATACTTCATAATCGCTAATGGTATTGTCAACAGGGTTCACTCTTGTTGGGAAGTTGGTTGAACTTGTTCCGTTGTTATTGTTGTAACCTGCAAAGGTGATGTAGCTTTTGTTTGGTGTTACCTTAATTGAAATAAATAACTCATCATCGTTGCCACCTATATATGTTGCCCAATCTAAGGTATTGAAGTTTGTACCACTAAAACGGGCAATATAGGTTTCTGTGCCTGAGAGTGTTGAGTCAGGTGCTCCAAATGTTACAAATCCTGAATAATGAGTTGATGTCATTCCCGCAATGTAGTAAGTACTGTTGTTAACAACCTCTACAGAACTAATCCCCCAACTGGTACCATAACCTGGCATATAGCTGGAATAACTAAGAGAAGAAAGGTTCCCATTCATGACAGCTACAAAACCTGTCATAGCTGAGTTGCTGTATTTTGGATTAATGGTAGGTACCGAGCCGCCTGAATTAATGTTGCCGCCAATTAAGATGTTGCCATTTGGAAAAATATCCATGTCGTTTACTGTGACATAGCTGCCATAATATGTAAAGTTAGTAATTGCAGTTCCTGAAGAATTCATTTTGTATATAATGGCATCTCTTGTAAGGCCGCTGTACAGCGTGTCAAATCCAACACTGCTTCTGTAGGCCCAGTTAATGGCAATATTGCTGTTTCCTGCAGCATATACATTGCCGCAGCTATCCGATTCTACAGCATATAAGTACTCATCAAATGAACTTGAGTTGTTGTCGAAGTAGGTAGCCCATAATACTGTTGGGTCAATGATTAAGGGTTCCGTGGGAAAAGGAAGATTATGCTGAGAGTAGCCAACGGTGTTCTGATCAAGTTTAATGGATTTTACAGGAACTAGATAAGTGGTATTGTTGACGATTTGATAGGATACCGGTACATTGAAATGTAACTGATTGAATCTGAACTTTAACTGAAAACTGCCATCTTCTTTTGTAATAACAGAATCTGCTCCTTCAAAGTGCATTTTAATCTTACTATAGTCTGCGCCATTGCTCACCAGCCAGTCGAACTCAAAAGTGCCTTGTTCACCTGAATACAATCTAAGGTCGATACCATTGTAAATATTTTTAATTCGTAGCTCCCCAAAGGTTGGGATGTTATTGACAAATTGTTGTTCGTTAGGCGTATTGAGATAGTTGATAGTTGTAACAAGAGGTTCGAGTGTTTCGAAGCTAGGATTGTGATTGCCGTTTGTAAAATTCAGTCTGATAACCTGTCTGAATAAATCCGGAATTCTTGAGCTGTCGTTCTCTAGAAAGTGAGGGATGCTTTCGTCTTTTTGCAAAGCAACAAAAACAATGGCATCATTTTCAATATAAACATTGCCAAAGGTTGTTGTGAAAGCGTATTTAACTCTGGGGTTGAATTGTCCCATATTTGGCTGAACCCAGAATTCATTTTTAGATTTTTTGATTAATGATTCAAAGGGGCCGTTGTTGACAGATGATTGTTTAGCTGTTACACTATTTGAGAATAGCAGAGCCAATAAGTATAGTGATAGGAAAGAAAACGTTCGGGATTGAAATCGTTGTCTGACTGAAATAGTATAAATACTCAGTAGGCGTGTAATCATAAAACTAGTTTTAGGTTTTATCGAAGTTAAAGCAATTAAAAATCAGAACTAAAAATATATTTACTATATATAGTGCAATAAACTATAAATCAGAGTGATAAATTAAGTAAAAAATGTGGATAACCTCAAAAATTGGCACATTTTAGTGTAAAAATAAATGATATATTTTAATTTAATTTAAAAAAGTAAAAATAGCGTAGTATTTATTACTTAATTTATGAATAATGAGAAGAAAATACTATCTGAAGATTTGAATCAATTTACAAATTAATCTATTTTCTCAAGTTCACTGATATTGGGATTAAGTGTAGAATATTTAACCCTATAATGCGCATAGACATCATTATTTATTTCAATTTCAATATCTGTTTGTCGCAATATTTTTTCATGGTCTATTGTGTATTCATAATACACCTTGCCATTTTGATTGTTAATGGACTCAATGACAGTGAAGTCTGAAAAATAACTGAGTTGTATATATGCGGTTAACGATACCAGTAAAGTAAAAATAATAGGAAGCCCAAAGAATAAGGTTAAAAATGTTTTAACAGCTCTTTTGTCAAATCTCCTGTTGTCTATCTGAATTGCACTTTTATAAGCATCCTTTCTGTAAATATTATTGGCAATAAAATAGCATCCGGTAATGCAAATAATAAAGCCTGCAATATTGTATAAATTATCCATTGCAATCAAATTGACATACCAGTGATTGTAGCAAATTAAGAAACCTGACAAAGCAACCATTACAGAAAGTACCATTCTATATTTATGTGAAAAAGTGTTTTCAGCCTCTAAATAATCAGTGATAATATTTTGACGTTCTCTTTCCCTGTTGCGTTTGATGCGGTCGCGAATATCTTGTCTTGATCGTCCTTTTTCAAAGTGTTGATTTTTTCGGGAATAATAATTTTCAAGTAAATCATCGTATTCCTTTTTTTTCTCAGGGTCATTTAAAATATTATAACCCTGGGTAAGAATTTTAAAATATTCTTCAGCATCCTTGTTCTTTGGGTTTTTATCCGGATGATACAATAAGGCCAACTCATAATATCTTTTCTTGATATCCTGATAGGGACTGAGCAGGGGAATCTGCATTAATTTATAAAAGTCGTGTTCAACCATGCTCACAATGCGTTGTTGTTATATATCGCTATTTCAAGTCGAAGTATTGTACAACTGTGGGCAAAATAAATAAATTTATTGATAATTAAGTGGTTGTTATTTTTACACCGACAATTTTTTTGGTATGATTTTCGTTGAATCAATAGCATGTGTCGTTCGCTCATTTTAGGGTTGTTTATAGCAATTTGCGTGTTGCCTGCAATGGCGCAGCTTAGTGGTGATAAAACGATGCATAATTTTGGGGCTATCAATAACTACAATAACGATACAGCGTATTTTGAATTTACCAATACATCAGGAAAAGTTACTTATCTGTTGCCCACCCAACCTCGCGAGGATTATCAGGTGTTTTGTAATACTAAAACAGTTGCTCCGGGAGAAACAATAACTATTGGAATTATTTATTATACATCAAAAAAAGGCAGATTTTCTATCGATGTTCCTTTATATTTCAGTCATAGTGCCACACCATTAAATCTTGTTTTAAAAGGGGATATCCGGTCTATTCATCCCAACGCACTCACTATATGCCCTTCTATTGAAAACAGTAAGCCACTGAATCATACAGTGCCATTCAATGTAATTGTGAGGGATAAGGCAACCAATGCGATGTTGAAAGATGCCAGAGTGTCCGTCAAGCAAAAGAAAAAAAACATTAATTGCGTGCCAGGCTTCAGAAGTATGGCCTTTCAGTGCAATTGCGAATACGGTCCTATGGATGTAAATGCCAGTCATGACGGCTACATGCCGGCAACAGAGGCTTTTGAATTCAATATGGACAATAATACCTGTCTTGTTTATTTGGAAAAATTACCGGAGCAACCCCATGATACAATTATTCGATTGGATGATAAAATCACAATAGAGGAGAAGGTAGAAGATAAAATAACGGTTGTCGATACAACTAAGGAAGAGGTTATACTTTACCAGCCGGTAGAGCCTAAAACCGGAGAGTTTAACAAAGAACAGTATAAACCCAATCACCTGATTTTTGTTATTGATGTTTCGGGAAGTATGAAAGACAGCACCAAATTAGGCTACCTGAAACAGTCCATGAAAGCATTGATTGATATATTGCGACCGGAAGATTATATTACATTGATTACCTATGCCGGAAAAATTAATCTTGTCTTTGAAAATGTCAATGGTATTTCTAAAACACAGTTATATGAAGCTATAGATACCCTGACTGCAAGAGGAGGTACAGCAGGTGGAGAGGCAATGCTAATGGCTTATAAAATGGCCCGTGAACATTTTATT
This sequence comes from Bacteroidota bacterium, assembly GCA_040386935.1. Classification (GTDB taxonomy): domain Bacteria; phylum Bacteroidota; class Bacteroidia; order NS11-12g; family UBA955; genus JABMMZ01. Next base: position 146,788 of record JAZKEQ010000005.1, read on the forward strand.
AAAGATGGCAATAATCAAGTATTTCTGGCGACAGATGGAATGTTTAGCGGTAGAGGGTTAACTGAGCAGGATTTGTATAAATTGGTAAGAAATGAGTATTTGAGATATGGAATCAAATTAACAACCATCGCTTTTGGCAAATATCCCAAGGCTCTTGAATTTTTGGCTGAATTGGCTCAAAAAGGTAGAGGAAGGAGTCTTGCTATCAGAACATTACCGGATGATAAAGCTGTATTGATAGAAGAGGTTAAGAAACAATCGGCTCGTTAAAGTGTAGAGTAAACAAAGCACTTGTTGAAAAGCAAATCGACCCTTACATGCCATTTCTGCAAGATGATGTTTTATTTTGTAATTCTCTGAAACGAATAACTGAAACATCAACACACAACAAAAGACATTTAAAAATATTTCACAAATGAAGAAACAAATCATTTTAGCCATTTTTATCCTTACAGGTATTGTAGCATTTGCCAATCCTCAGGATTCCATTGGAATGAAAACAGTAGGCGGTAAACAATACATCATGCACAAAGTAGCAAAAGGTGAAGGCGTTTACAGCATCAGCAAAAAATATGGCGTATCTGCCAGCGATGTTTATACAGCCAATGCAGGTTCAGATAAAGGGATTAAAATTGATCAGGTATTATTAATTCCAAGTTCATCGAAAAATATTTCAGGTAGTGGCGGTGGTGCAGGAGTATCAGCTTCATCTACAACTTCAGTAAAAAAAGTAGAGAAGAAATACCATGTAGTTGCAGCCGGTCAAACATTGTCATCGTTAGCTAAAAAATTTAATACCACTGTAACAGATATTAAAAAGTGGAATAATCTGAAATCAGATAATATCAATCTTGGTCAAAAATTAGTAGTAGGCGAAACAGTTACAACCACTCAACAAACAACACCACAACAAACTACTAAAAAAGAAACTGAAAAGCCTGTTCTGATTGAAGAGGAAGAAATAGCCGTGGTAGATGATGTTAAGCAAACCGATAATAGCGCAAACCAAAAAACCGAAACTAAAAGTACGGATAATGTGGTAGTAGATACCGATAACCAAACTAAGGCTGCTCCTACAAAAGCTTATGTAGTAGAAGATGGAGATGAAGTAACAGAAAGCGGAACCGGTGTTGTTTCTACAGAAGGTGAATTGGGCCAGGACAGAAGTTTTGTTTTACATCCTACCGCTAAAGTAGGCACCATTATTATGATTACAAATCCTGATAACAACAATGCAGTGTTTGCACGTGTTGTTGGTTCTTGTAAAGCATCCAACGGTACAATATTGTATATGAGTAAAACTGTTGCCGATAAATTGGGTGTGAATGGCGATTCAAAACTAACCATTAATTACGCCAGATAATATCGTACAGTCGATCAGAAAATATCACGATGTCATATTCTTGATATTATCAGGGGTACTGTTTTTGTCCTTTACACTGTCTAAATCACTCATCAGCATTTCATTTGCAATGATATGCGTGCTGGGTTTAACTCAAATCAATTTAACACGATTAAGTAAGCAGCAACGCCATCTTATAGTTGTGTTTTTTATTTTCTTTTTACTCATTACATTTTCAGTCATTAATTCTGAAAACCTTGATGAAGCGTTTAGAAAACTGGTATTAAAATTACCCATTCTTTTTTTTCCTCTGGCACTTTTTTCATTTCTAAAATTACAATCAGCAACTGTACAGCGACTATCCTTCATTGTATCCTATGCATTATTCTTACCTGCTGTAGTGAGTGTTTACAACTACTTTATCAATAAAGAATTATTCGATGATTTAATACTGCAGTCGAAACCCCTGCCAATCGAAATGGGGTATGGCATTTATCACATTCAGTTTTCAATTATTCTGGCAAGTGTTATCTTATTCGGTATCATTACGCTGCATTTGATGTTTAAAAATCGTCAACTTGGTTTACTGTTTTACAGTCTGTTAATATTGGTTGTAGTCAATATGATTTGCATCCATATTTTAAGTGCCAGAACAGGTTTACTGGCTTTATATATCGGTATCGTGCTGTGGTTGATTTCCCAATTCAGAAGTATTGGAAAGAAACAATTGCGCTGGTTATTGCCCCTCATGCTTATTGTACCTGTCGTTCTTTTTTATTCTTCTTCGTCATTGCGAAACAGAATGAAGAATACTATTGAAGATTTTAATGTTGTAATGACACATAAAGACGCCAATGATTATTCTTTTGCCCTTAGGGTAAGAGCCTGGCAAAATGCCATTGATGTCATCAAACAGCATCCGGTTTTCGGAACAGGTTTGGGTGATGCTGAACAGGTATTGTTCAATAATTTTGAATCTGTCGATGCCAGCATAGCACCACATAATAGGAAAAATCCTCATTTTCAGTTGATGGAAACGGCAGTTCAAAGCGGTCTGATCTGCGGATTATTATACTTAATGATATTTATTGTAGCGTGGATCAGGTATGAAGGGGCTTGGAATTTTAAACTTATTGCATTTGCCATGTTGTATTTTGTTGCATCGTGTTTTGAAAGTATCCTCGAGCGACAGGCCAGTGATGTTGCCTTTGTTTTTTTTATAGCCCTTGGAGCAGCTTATACTTCAATTGTTTCAAGAACTTCTACTTAGTCTGTTTGCAGCATCTTTTTAACCCGGTCCTCGATTTTCTCATTGCTCAAAAATTCTCTTAATCTGTCTGTCATCATTGGCAAGCTAAATGGTGTTGGTCGTGTAATCGTTTTAATGACGATTTTTTGCATACTAATTCTTCTGAGCGCTTGTCTTAAGCGCACTTCTTCCAATTGTAGATAATACACTTCTTCATAGGCCTGAAGTAACAATAAGTTGTGTGTATCATAGGATTTAAAAACTTCATAAAACAGTCGCGAATTAGCCCTCAAATGCCTTTCTCGTATAGGTTGGTCCGGAGTGCCCTTGAATATTAATCCACTGATGGAGGCAATGTCATTGAACTTTCTACCTGCCATTTCAGAATAATTGGTACTGGCAGCAAGATCTTTTTCAAGATGTGTGGTATTGAATAAGTAATCTTTATGGGTCATTATATCAGGGAATTCCTGATCGCTTAACAGCTCAAATCCAAAGTCGTTCATGGCAATGGATATACTCATTTTCTTAATTAAACTGAATCTGTAAGCCAGCAACATTGCCATGCCTTCATTCATCATACGCCCTTCAAAAGGGAAACAAAAAATATGGTAGCCTTCATCACTTTTAAATTCTTCGATTAATAATTCTCCTTCATCTGGTATGATTGATAATGTATTTTGAAGATTCAATAAAGGCATCAATTTTTGTAATTCAACGTGCATGGGTATTTGCTCATCAAGTGTATGAAGCACATGTCTTAGTACACCTGATATTTCTGTGCTCAAACTCATGCGACCACCTTCCCATGAAGGGATAATTGCTTTCTTTGATTGCACTTGTTTAACATAAGCAGTTACACCATCTATGCGAATTAATTCCAGCGTTTTACCGGCAAATGTGAAACAGTCTCCTGTATTCAACTTGGTGATGAAATACTCTTCGATATTACCAAGTCGACTGCCGTTTAAATATTTTACTATTAAACTGTTGTCGCTGCTGATAGTACCTATTTGCATGCGATGACGCATAGCAGTTTTTCTACTTGTTACCTGCAGTAAGCCCGGGGCTGTTTGTTCAACTTTTCGGTATTCAGGATAGTTTTTCAAGCTGTCCCCACCATTCACAATAAACTGCATGCACCAATCCCATTCTTTTTCTGAAATACTATTGAAGGCATGGGTTTGTGCAATTTCCCCATAAATCTGAGGTGGCTTTAATCCATCTGAAACGGCTAGTGTGACAAGGTATTGAACCAAAACATCAAATGCCCTTACAACAGGAATTTTACTCTCAACAGATTCTGATGCTATCGCAATTTTGATGGCAGCTATTTCAATTAATTCTAGTGCATTGGTAGGCAAAAAATAAATATTAGAAGTCTTTCCGGGTTGGTGATTACTGCGACCTGCTCTTTGTAAAAAGCGTGCAACACCTTTTGGAGAGCCAATTTGAACAACGCATTCCACCGGTCTGAAATCAACACCTAAATCTAAAGAAGAAGTGCATACTACTAATTTGAGCTTGCCTTCATGCAATGCGTTTTCTACCCACTCGCGGGTATTCCTGTCGAGGCTACCATGATGCAAAGCTACTTTGCCTATCAATTGTGGATAGTGGGTGATAATGGCCTGGTACCAGGCTTCAGCTTGTCCACGTGTGTTGGTAAAGGCAAGTGTCGACTTGTATTTTTTAATCAGGGGCTTTATTTTATCCAGCAGTTTCAATCCCATATGACCGGCCCATGGGTAAGATTCAATCTCATCGGGCAACAGGGTTGTGGTTTTAATTTTCTTTTTCTGTTCTGAACGGATAATAATTTTCGGACAATCAGAATAAGGGATCAACACATTCATCGCTTCGTCTAAATTACCGATGGTAGCAGATATGCCCCATATGCTGAGTGTAGGTTGTATAGCCTTCAGTCGTGATATGGCCAACTCTGTTTGTACGCCTCTTTTGCTGCCAAGCAATTCATGCCATTCATCTATTACAATACAATTCATGTGTTTGAATACTGCTTCATAACCTTTCGAAGCCATTAATAAGTGCAGACTTTCAGGAGTGGTTATCAGAATTTGTGGTACATGTTTTTTTTGTCTCAGTCTTTCATTCAAAGGTGTATCGCCATTGCGAATGGCCACTTGCCAGTTGAGTCCAAGATCATTACAGGCTTCCTGCAACGAATCTTTGATTTCAACAGCTAAAGCTTTCAGAGGTGTTAGCCATATAAAATTTAATGTTGATGCATGAAGTGGATTGGTATGTAAGGCATGCAGTATGGCAGGTATGCCAAGACTGTATGTTTTTCCGCTACCCGTAGGTGCATTTACTAAACCGTGATAACCTTTTATAAAATGTTTAAGGGCTGAGGTTTGGAAAGCTGCGGCCTTCCATTGCCTTTGCCTGAACCATGCTGAAGCTTGTTTCTCAATTGTACGGATATCTTTAGCTGGGAGTGTCAAGCCTTTATTGCAATGATAATTATACCTATTGTATTTTAAAAATGCAGTGCTGATAAATTTCATGATACAGTGATAATGTGAGTGTATAAATGAAATTTACCTCTTATCTAATTTGTGTATTTGATTATTTTATTTCAAACAGAGGGGCTGAAATGTTTTTTATTTACTTTTGTTCAGTCATCATGTTATCTATAGGAAAAGGCGTTGTCAGTATTTTTGTGACCAAGGTGTTGGTTGCTCTTCTCGGTTTGGCAACGGTTATTTTGACTTCACAATGGTTGGGTGCTGAAGGGCGTGGTGTAGTGAGTTTGTTTGTTACATCTGTAGCCTTTCTTCAATTGTTCTGCGATTATGGTTGCAGTTCTGTAATCATTAATCTATCGTATCACCGCAACCAATACAGATTATGGCAAAGTGCATTGGTATGGGTGATGATGATATGTACACTCAGCTATGTGTTTGTTCTCTTCTTTAAAGAAATTCCCTATGTGATGTTGGTGCCTGTTGGTGCATTTTTATTGTCTGCTGTTAATGTTCACAATCATTTGCTGATGGGCAATCGACAAGTCAATAAACGCAACATTATTTTGGTTGTTCAACCACTTTTGTTACTGGGGTTGTTTGCAGGCTTATACTTTTGGGGCAATAAGGATGTAAGCGCCTATCCGATGGCGTTCATTGCAGGGTCACTTATCAGCAGTGTATTGTCGTATGGGAGCATCGCCAAAATGTTAAAGGCATCAAAAAAAGCATTTCAGTTTGAAGAAGAAATATTGAGACAGGGCTTTTGGGTGCAAAGTGGACATGCGATTCAGTTTTTAAATTATCGCATCAATTTTTTTCTCATCGTTTTTTTGATTGATGATGCGGCATTAGGGATTTACAATAACGCCATAGTATTGGCAGAGGCTTTGTGGATACTCGGTCATAGCATGGGGCAAATGCTTCACATGAAAATATTGAATACCAAAGATGTAGTTGAGCAAAGGCGATTGACAATGAAATTGTTATTCTATAATTTAGGTGGTACAGTATTGATGCTCGTTGTATTATTGCTAATACCTGCTGAGTTCTGGGCCTATTTATTTTCAAAAGATTTTGGACAAATCAAAGAACTATTGCTGTGGTTGGCACCCGGAGTTGTGTTCTTCAGTATTTCAAATATTATCAATCACTATTTTCATGCTAAAAATCAATTCAAGTGGATTGTATGGTGCAATATTTGCGGATTGGTTGCCGGTACTATTGCCTGTTATTTACTGATTGGAGAGTATGGCATAACAGGTGCCTGTATGGCTTGGAGTGCAGCTTTAGGCGTTGCTATGTTAGCTTACCTGATATTGTATTTTAAAAGGAAAGTGTAACGCTTATTTTTTCTTGCGTTTTTTAATTGGTGCTTCATCTTCTGCCATCAAACTTTTCCAGTCTTTCGCGCTTTCATCATTCGAAAAGTCAATTGTTTCTTCATAGTCTTTTTTGTAGATGGTCATTGTTTCAATCTCATGACCGATGAATGCTTCAATGTCTTTTAACATTTGTTTTTCTTCGTTGCTGCAAAAAGAATAGGCAATTCCTTTGTTTTGCCCACGGCCTGTACGACCAACACGGTGAACATAGTTTTCAGGTACATCCGGTAAATCGTAATTGACAACAAAATCTACATTGGGAATATCAATGCCTCTTGAACTGACATCGGTGGCAATTAAAATATTGGTTTCTCCTTTTTTAAAGGCATTCAATGTTTCTAAACGGTCTTTTTGTTCCTTGTCGCCATGAAGGGTTTGTGTTGTAATGCCAACTCTTTCCATTGCTTTAAAAACTCTTTCAGCCCTTACTTTGGTGCGCACGAATACCAATATTTTTTTACCTTCCTGTTCATTAATCAGGCGCTCAAGGAAAAAACGTTTGTCATCCATTTCAATATTAGCAACTGTGTGGTGAATGTTTTTATTGACCGGATTATCAGGGGAAATTTGAATTCTGATGGCATTTTTTACAATGGCATAGGCTGTCTTTTTGATTTTATCATCAATGGTAGCTGAGAAAAATAATGACTGGCGTTTGAATGGCAGTTTGGAAACAATGTCGCGTATATCATTAACAAATCCCAGATTCAACATGTGATCGGCTTCATCCAATACTAAAATTTCTATTTGTCCAACATCTATGTATCCCTGACTGATTAAATCGAACATACGACCGGGTGTAGCAATGAGTATGTCCAGACCATTTTTCAATTGTGCAATTTGAGGGTCCTGGTCAACGCCCCCGGTGATACAACCAACTTTAACACCCGTATGCTTGCTGATTTTTAAGAATACATCTGTAATCTGAAAAGCGAGTTCGCGTGTTGGTACCATTACGAGACATTTCAAAGGAAATTTACCTTTGTAGCGTACTTTCATTCCCTGAATAACATGGATAATAGGAATGGCAAACGCAGCAGTTTTACCTGTGCCTGTTTGTGCGATGGCCAATACATCTTCGCCTTTGATAATAGGAGGGATGGCTTTAAACTGGATGTCAGTTGTTCTGAAAAATTTCAGTGTTTGCAGATTGCTGATAATTTCAGGGCTTAGACCCAGTTTTTCGAATTTCATACCGGTGCAAAGATAAGCAGAGGGAATCGAAATAAGGGTTTCATTAAAATTTCAAATACACTTTTGGAAAGTAAAATCTAAAAATGTACTTTTGCAGTCCTTTTAAGGGCCCTTAGCTCATTTGGTTAGAGCATCTGACTCATAATCAGAGGGTACTTGGTTCAATCCCAAGAGGGCCCACTTA
>JAZKEQ010000006.1:0-133910 GCA_040386935.1 Bacteroidota bacterium
CCAAACTTGGAAATTGGAAAAACATCAATAAAGATTTTGATGACGATGAGAATGCAGCGCAAATAATCAAGTTCGAAGAGCGGATACTTAACAAGATAAAAATATATTTAGAGAGTAAGCCCTAGTTGTCAATAAAAGTGTAGATTCTACTTAATTGTTTCAATTTTTGTATTGTTTTTGCCATTGTTGGTCCTGAAACTTTGGGAACAATATAGCCATGCCTTTACCTTATACTTGCAGCAAAGAGTGTGAATAAATTTAAAAATATCGTACATGTGTTTGTTGTTGGTGAACCAAACTCAGGCTATGCTCGAAACACCAACAACGGCAGTGAAGCCTATCAATCATTTTTTTGTATTTTAAATGGCGCATGGTTGCTGGCGTAAGCAAACGCCCCGAGACTGGAGGCTGGCCCGCAGGGACAGGTCCTGCACCAGTGTAGCGGTGCAGGACGGGAGCGTATCCCGCATTTGCGGGAGAGGATAAGGCGCCCTCAATTAAAATCTAACTCACCCTTCCCCAAAAATTATCCTGCTGGTGCTGCTTTAGGTAGTTTAGTAATTCAGTGTTTTCAGGTGCTGTAAGTTGTGGGTCGTTTTTTAATACAAAGGCTGCGGCACGTTTGGCAATGTCAATGATCTCGTTGTCGTGCACCAGGTCGAGCAGTTTAAAGTCGGGTAAGCCGCTTTGGCGGGTGCCCAGCAAATCGCCCGGGCCGCGCAACTCAAGATCTACTTCTGAAATATCAAATCCATTGTTGGTTTTGCACATGGTGGTAATACGTTTTTTAGATGCAAAATTCAAATCGTCTTTGGTCATTAGGATACAATAACTTTGGTCGCTGCCACGGCCCACACGCCCTCGTAACTGGTGCAGTTGCGACAGACCGAAACGGTTGGCATTTTCAATCACCATGACACTGGCATTGGGTACGTTCACACCTACTTCGATAACTGTGGTGGAAATCATGATTTGTGTAATGCCTTCTTTGAAACGCTTCATCTCAAAGTCTTTGACATCGGGTTTCATGCGACCGTGCATCAGGCTGATTTGGTATTGAGGCACAGGAAAAAAATTATTGACCATGTCGTAGCCATTCATCAGGTCGTTTAAATCCAACTTGCTCGACTCTTCGATGAGGGGATAAACAATATACGCCTGCCGGCCTTTGGCTATTTGCCCGCGAATGAATTCCATTACTTCGGCACGATAGTGCTCATCGCGGTGCAGTGTTTTAATGGGCTTGCGGTCTTTGGGTAATTCATCTATTACTGATACATCCAGCTCTCCATGCACCGTCATGGCCAGGGTGCGGGGAATAGGCGTGGCGGTCATTACCAATACATGGGGTATCAGTTCTTTTGTTTTGTTCCACAGTCGGGCCCGCTGTGCCACCCCGAAGCGGTGCTGTTCATCAATGACTACAAAGCCCAATCGCTGGTAGGAGACATCATCTTCAATCAAGGCATGGGTGCCTATCAGTAAATCTATTTCACCCAGCATCAATCTGTTTTTGATGTCTTCTTTTTTCTTTTTAGGTGTTGAGCCTGTGAGCAACTCAATGCGCACTGGCATGTTGTAAAGTTGGTCCTTGATGGTGAGGTAGTGCTGGGTCGACAATATCTCAGTAGGCGCCATGATACAGGCCTGATAGCCGTTGTCGATGGCCAGTAACATGCATAGCAATGCCACAACAGTTTTGCCGCTGCCTACATCGCCCTGTAGCAGTCTATTCATTTGCTTGCCACTGTCTATGTCTTCCTTTATTTCCTTGATGACTTTTTTCTGCGCATTGGTCAAATCAAAACTCAGGTACTGATTAAAGAAGGTATTGAACAATTCGCCCACCTTGGGCATTTTGATACCGCGTTGTTCTATCAGTCGGTTCACCTTGTTTTTCTCAGCCCGCATGGCCAGGGTGAACATTTCGTCAAACTTTATTCTGCGCACAGCCCCTGTATACACTTTGTTGTTTTGAGGCAGGTGAATTTGCTGATAGGCCTGTTTTCTGCCCAGCAGTTTAAGCGGTTTTGAAACAGATTCGGGGATGTATTCCACCATGTCAAAATCGGGGTGATACAATACTTGTTTCACCATGTTTAGGATGTAACGCGAGTCGATGAAGCGCGACTTTAATTTTTCAGTTAATGGGTAAACAGGTTCGAGGGGCAGGCCTTTCACATTGTCTTCAGGCTGAAACAATTTGATTTCAGGGTGGGGGATAGAGAACTTGCCTTTGAAGTCGCTGACTTTGCCATACACGGTATAAAGCGCTTCTTCTTTTAATGCTTTGATGATGTACTGATAGTTTTTGAACCATATCAGTTCTATGCGAGCGGTACCGTCATACAAAGTGGCAGTGAGTCGCTTGCCTTGCTTTTCGCCCAGCATGGCAATGTTCTTGAGCTTTCCTCTCAATTGCACCAGCGGTGTGTCATTTGAAATATCTTTGATTTCAGTGATGGTAGATTTATCGATATGCCGAATAGGGAAATAGTGCAGCAAATCGTAATAGGTCGCCACACCTGTTTCACCGCGAATGAGTTCGGCTTTTTGAGGGCCAACGCCTTTGAGGTATTCAATGCCGGTATGGAGGAGGGGTTTGGTCAGACGATTGTTGAGATTTGGCTAATCGATATTTGAAAATGTAATAGGCATCATGGTTTCAGTCCTTATGGGTCGATTGTTTTGAGATCCGGGAATCCAAAGTAAATTAGTTTTTTCAATTAAATTAATGGCATATTGTTCCAATTCAGGATATAATTTTGGACCTGATACAACAACTTTTGTAACAGACCCATCTTCCATTATTACGAAACGAACATTTATGGTACAACAAATTGAGCCATACTTTTCATAATCTGGAAAGGATATATTTTCATTCAAAAATTTCATGAGATCTTTTTTGAATTCAGGCATCTTTTCATTTATAAAAGGTGCATCCAAATTGCCTTTTGTTTGATTTGGAAATGAATCACTAAAAGTTGCAGGGAAATTTTTAACGGAGTCCAGTTTGTTGTCTTTAAAATAGCGTATTTGAGTAATTTTATTTTTAATTGTTGGATGATACACTGTTTGTATGATGGTGTCTGAGGAAGCGGTTAGATTTGTTTTGCAGAGTATTTGGTCAAATGCATATAACGACTTTGTAAGTGTATTATCTCTATTATATAGAATAGAAGTGCCATTCCTTTTTCCATTAATATATAACTCTTCCGAATATACTGACCCATCATAGTTATAAATAATTGCCGGGCCATATTTGACTTTTTTTAAGCCGTTTAAGTTTACGAAGGTTTCGGTTTTTAAATGAAGATTTTTACTGTTGTAGTATTTATACGTAGTGGTATCGCCTTTGTAATAAAACTCTATGTAATTATTCGTACCTTCATTAGAGTTTGAAATTATATTTTCGAAATTACAATCATAATAAAGTCTTTGAGCATCAAGAAAGGTGCATGTGCAGGTAAGAAGGAAAAGTAGTAAAAATTTAAACATCCTTCAAAAATAAGTTTTTTGAGCTAAAATGAAAGGGTGTGGGAATTATTCCCCTTTCATAATACGCCTGCGATGACTGACACCCCATTTGGCGAGTTCCAGCATCACACTTTTCAGGGTTTTGCCATAGGGTGTTACCGCATATTCCACCGTTACGGGTTTTGTTTCATACACCGTACGACTGATGAGCTGGTTCATTTCCATGTCTTGCAATTCCTTGGAAAGCATGCGGGGAGAGATACCTACCTCGCGCGCCAGTTCCTTGAACCTGTGTTTTTTTTCAATCAATGTAATCAGAATCAGCAATTTCCATTTGCCGTTAATCACCTCTAAGGTGTCCTGAATAGCCATGCGGCTTCGTGCGCAGTCCGGTATTTGTACCATATTTTATAGTCGGTATACCGGATGTAACCGATATACTTTATGTAACTGATTACAAAGGTATATCAAGTTACAGTAATTTTGCAACATTATTTTAAATAAAAAAATCAATATGAAAAGAGATAGAATTATTTATCTGGTGACTACCTGGGGGGTAGCACTAATGATGCTGATGAGCAGTGCCATGTACCTGACTAAAAATCCGGAGTTAATGGCAGGTTTTCAAACACTGGGATTACCCGTATACATGATAGGAATTCTGGGGGTAGCTAAATTGTTGGGTGCAATAGCATTGTTGTTGCCTAAGTTCGAAAAGGTGAAAGAATGGGCCTATGCAGGTTTTGCATTCACTTTTATAGGAGCTGTTATTATTCATCTGGCAACCAATACTTCTTTTGCCGGACCACTTGTTTTCCTAATTGTTCTGGGGGTTTCTTATTTCTTCAGACAGCGTGTGTTAATGCTGAAGAAAGCCTAAAATAGGCTGACGTTGGTAGTCGAGTAAACAATTAGAAATGCGAAAACACTGGCGAGAATTGCAGCATAGGCAATGATGGTATGCTTCATTGTCCTGGTTACTTTAATTTCAATTAGCGCGTTTTTCATTTTATTCTATGAATTTATTTTTGATATCTATGCAAACTTAGGCGACAAAGGTTATCTTGGTATTGTGTTAGTGTGAAAATAAATTAACAGCTGTCTAGTATTCTATTCTGTTAGGTCGGAAATGATTTTTACAAATTTCTGACAGAAACAATCCGGCCCTTTTGGGGGGTGGGTGAAATAAAATTGTATTAATGGTTATATCCGGGGAACTTTTCGGAGTTCCCCACTAACCATGTAATATATTAAAATGTTTTATCCCTTGTTCCTCCATAAAGTAAAACCGGTACATGTTATTCTAGTGGCGTATACAGTTTGGGTTTTAACTTTGAAATTCAGAACCATTGGCGGTTCAGATGATTTCAATGTTTTTTTCAATGCAGGTCAACGTTTACTAAACGGTGCCAATATATATGGTGAACCATATTACATGAATCTTCGTTATTTCTATAGCCCTTTATTTGCAGGATTCCTTTCAGTGTTTGCCAACTTTGATGTAGAGTATGTTAAAACACTTTGGTTTGCATTGAATGTGCTGCTCCTGTTGCGTTTTATATTCATTATCAAACATTTTGTTAAATGGAATTTTAAGGGGCATACATTGGCCTTGTTAATTTTAATGCTGATAACAGGGAAAATAGTTCTCACTAATTTTCTCACCAATCAAATCAGTATTTTTATGCTGTGGGCCATTTTAGAATCATTTCTATTGTGTAAAAAAGGGAAGTGGATGTGGTCGGTACTCATACTGTGCATCGGTATTAATATTAAAATTTTACCCATCATGGTATTACCATTTTACCTGTTATTTACTGATCATAAATTGCGTTTTGTTACCACTTCAATTGCGGTTTCTATCGCATTATTACTGATACCGGCATTGTGGACGGGCTGGACCTACAACTTATTTCTTACTTCAGAATGGCTAACCCTGGTGAGTCCTGTTAATCATTTACACATCATTCAGGTATATGAGGGCGGTTTTCTCGACATAGGTGCTTTGTTATCCAAATACCTTTCGGGCGAAACAGTATTGAATGAACCTGTTTTAAATATCGTCAGCCTGGATGCGATGGTCATCTTTTTTATAACTAATGGGCTTAGGATATCGCTATTGCTGCTAACCATTTTAGTGGTGCGCAAGGTGAAATCCAATCCATTTAGTATCGATCAATCCTTTGTGCAATTAACACCCTTCATTGCTTTAATCCCCTTGTTATTGCCACATCAACGCGATTATTCTTTTCTCTTTTTTGTACCGCTATTAGCTGTATTGGTGGCTTTTTTAGTAAACCTCAATAAAATATGGCATTACATCATTTTTGCATTCCTTTGTCTGCTGGGTGGCATGTTCACTTGGGCTGATATTACAGGCAGTGATATTGTAGATGTATTTATGCATTACCGCCTTGTTACAATTGGTATGCTCTTGATGTTATTATTCTATCTTACCCTATTGCATTATTATGCACGGGGTTATTGGACCGAATTTTCTGAGGTTAATTAACTATCAGTATTCCCTTGCCGTTATAGCTGTGTACTGCTCCATCATACATGGCATCGGCCTGTACAGGTCCCAGTATAAACTTGCCTTTTGATACAGCTCTACACATGTAGTAAAGGGTAGTGGTTTGATCCGAATACAAATCTGTAAAGTAGTTAATCCGGTCGTCTCTCACATCCATATAGGTAACAAACCATTGGTTGCTCATCCACTCCAATTCATTGGTTGCCGTTATTCTTGGATTTTCAATTTCAAGTCCTGCAGGTAAAATATCGGTGATCACCACATTCTTACAGCCGGTTGAAAAAGTTGTATTGGCAGTAATTTTAACGATTACCAAATCATTTTGCTTGATGTTATCGACACTGATTACACGACCTTCTCTGTTCAAAAATGTTCGTCTTACAATCAGTCCCTTATCTTCTTCAGTAATATTGCCACTTTGGCTGATGCCTTCGTATACCACAGAAAAATAAATACTGCCTTTGCCTGTATTTTTTATTTGAATATTTTGAGCTTTTCTAGCCAGTTGCAAATGCAGGGATTTGCCGTTGTAAGTACCCATGTTTTTGCCATCAACAAACACATCGGCCTTGCCTGTGCCATTCGCTTGTAGGCGTTTGCTGAATTTACCCAATGCCAGTATGCTGAACGACATTTCATTGGTATTGCAGTATTCTGAGTTTTTCAAATCAGTAACAAGTGATTTCACTAAACTCAATGTTTGAGGGTTATTAATGTCGGCTTCAACAAGTGCATTTAAAACAAGTGCTTTATCGCGTATTGGTGAAGAATAATCATCATAGTAATAGCGGTAATCGTTTTCGCGGGTATACACTTTTGGAATCATGTTGCGGAAGGTGCTTAAGTCACCTGTTAAAGCAAAAGTGCCTGCCAATAAATATTTGGAGGAGGTATGCAATTTACCCGGATTGTTTTTACAGTAATTCATGGCACTCATATTGGGTGAACCGGCTACTGCCAATGCGTATAAGGCATAAATTTTTTCGCGGGTGATGAAGGGTTTCCATACTTCTTGTCCGCTCTCGCTCATTACATATTCGCGTCTTTCCAACGATGAACCGGTAGATTGGGTACACAGTAAAATCAATCTGTTTTTTAAACCGGTATTGATGGTGTAACCGTTCTTCTCACACTCTGTGAGGAAATGCAAAGCATAGGCATTGATGAACAAATTATAGTGGTAATCGCCCGGCCAATAACTGATATTGCCGTCATCAGCAGCCAAGGTGTTAATTTTTTTGATGGCTTCATTCACGTTGTAAACCGGATTGAAATCGTTGGCCCCTAATTTTTCATAATTGGTGTATTGCCCAACTGCTTTGGCGTATTCTCCAAAGTATACCTGAGGAAATGCAGTTGAAATTGTTTGTTCAGCACAACCATGAGGGTAGTGCAACAAGTCGCGCATTTTATTGCCCAACTGTGCCAATGGCGACTGGTCCACAACAATTTGCAAGGTAGGAGTTCCCATAAAATCAGCACCTAAATCAATGTTTTCTATTTGACCACCTGCCAGCAATCCTTCGCTCGATTTCTTTTGTAAACCGGCTGCAGGACGTACAGCAATATCTATATTCTCTGTAAACGTTTCTCCCATTGCTGTTACCTTAATGGCAACAGATGCTTTGCCGATATCTGCTTTTGCACGCAATGTATACAGTGCCATTTTTTCTTTATTGGGATTAATACTGTACGATGCATTGTCAACGGCCACTATTTCCAATGGTCCGCTGATGCTCACACCTGTTGTAGCTGTAGCAGCTTTTTTAGATGTGTTCATCATGTTAATGGCCATTGTAATTTCATCACCCGGTGATAAAAAGCGGGGCAATGAACTGCTGATGACCATGGGGTCAAAAATTTTCATTTCTTTTTCTGCATTGCCAAATGCTTTGTCTTTATAAGCCACTGCCATAATTCGTACTGCACCATAAAATTGTGGGATGTTAGCAGTAAATTCTGCCACTCCACTGCCATTTGTTTTGATAACACCACTCCACAATGCCAGGGGTTTGAAACGTACAACAGAGAGTGGATTGAGGCGCTTATCCAATTCAATTTTGTATGCACCAGCATCACCACCGCTACTACCTGCTAACAATTCAGGAAACAATCGGGCGTACAAATCAAAACTCTCTACTTCAAGTGCGCGCTTCTGATAAAAATAATTGAAAGGGTCGGGTGTTTTGCCGCCTTTAATGGATAGTATGCCTTCGTCAACCACTGCAATGGTTACTTCTGCATTAGGTTCTGTTTTAACGGTAATTTTTTGTTTGGTTTTCGAACGGCTGTTTTCCACTGCTGTAATAGTTACCGGTAATTGTGTTTTTTTGCGGATCACCACAATGTTTTTCAGTCCGTGTGCAACAGTTAGCGGAATATCGCTGTTGGCAGATTGCTTAATGAGTGTAGCGCTAATGTAAATATTGGGCACAAATTCATCATCCATGTCCAGTTCCAATGAAGCAGTTTTATCTTTTACTTCTACTACATGGTATTCGAATACTTTGTTTCTATCAATGGTTACCAGCAACTTACCGTCAAATGGTGTTTTAAATAAAAATTTGGCTTCATCACCATTGTTGTATTGCTCTTTATCAGCTTCTATGATTACTTCACCTTCCTGACTCACTTCAAACGATGAGGAGGAGGTTGACCCATATTCATAAGCATAAAAAGATGAATAGGTGTAACCGGTATTACTGCCGGCTTGTTTAATGCGTATTTCGTATTCACCTGAAAGGCGAGGAGTAAAGCGCACATCGGCCTTACCGTTTTTAAAATTCACCAATTGACTGCTGATGATTTTTTCAATTGGTTTGCTGTTGTACTTATAAGAACCGTAATACCGTTCTAATAAATTCTGCCATTGATATTGTATAATTTCAACCGTTACATTGCTTTGATTGACCGGCATGCGGTCTTTGTTCAATGCAATGCAATTGAAGGTAGCAGGTGCATTGGTTCCCAACCAGTCATCGTGACGGGCAATGCCGTAAAATACATTTTGAGAATAAATATCAAAGTTCTTGCTGCGGTTTACCGGGCGACTGTTTTCATCAAATACTGTTGTCAGTACTTTGCCTGAAATATAGCCTGTATTGCGCCATTCTTCAGGGATCTTATACACTTCTGTAAATAGTCCTGCATCATCTGTTTTACCTTGTCTAACATCCGGTTCAAATCGCACTTTATTTTTAATCGCAAAATGATAGGCCGGATATTTTGGAGCAGTAAAAGGTTCTGATTTAAAAACAAATTCGCATTCATAATTTCTGCCTGCCGATGCCGGACCAAAAAATGTAAGGGCTTCTCCGGTGTATCTAATTTCATCTTCGCTGTTAAATGCTTCTTTATTCAGCGACTGATTTACTTTGATTTTATCAGGTACAAATTCTTCTATGGAAATATTGTGAGAGTTTAAAAGAACATCATTCGTGTTGTATACATCAATGGAATAAGTACCTGTAATGATTTGTTCGGTTGTGGTAAATTCAACAGGTGCTGCACCCTGCTCATTGGTGGTAATACTTTTTTCCTGAAACACTCTGCCATTGGGCATCACCATCTTCACAATCACCGGTATTTTTTTGACATTGTCTAATGCTTCGTTGCGCACTATGGTGTTCAGGTACACTGTTTCACCCGGTCTGTAAATACTGCGGTCGCCATAAATAAAGGCCCACCAACCGGCTTTGTTTTCAGATATACCATCTGTTTCAAATCGGGCTGTTTCCACTCTGTTATCTTTTAGTAGCAGATAATTGAAATCTTCTTCGAAGTCGGCTGTTATCATTGCAATGGTAAATCCGCTGGCTTTTTGTTCCAAATCGCTGAAATGGGCAATGCCTTTGCCATCTGTTTTTAAGGTGTAAATGGTTTGATTGTTGGTGCTCACAAGTGATACTTCAACGCCCACAAGCGGGTTGCTGTTGATGAGTGAATTCACCATCACCATGATGTCGTTCTTTGATTTTTTGGCCAGTATGCCGATGTCAGAAACAGATACAAGTTTAGAGGCACTGATGTAATTGTCATCCATGCTGCTCACCTTGATGTTATAGATACCTTTGAATTTTTTCTCATCACCCAAATTGACATTTAAAAGCGATACGCCTTTGTTCTTTGCCATATCTTTGGTAGACATTTCTCTATCAGTAATTACACTGCCGTACTGTTCATTGTAGTCATCATAGTAATACTCTTCTGATGAACTGATGTAGTCGCCATCTTCATCATAGTAAGAATCGTAATCATAGCCCCTCATGTTGTTCAGGAATAAGAGGATATTGTTTCTGTAAATCTTGGTAATTTTCAGATTCACATTGTCGATGTTCACAATATTTAATCCGATATTCTGATTGCCTTTATTGGTGATGTACTGTGCCTGTTTATTGGTAAATGCAATAGCAGGAGGCATTTCACCAAAGAATAAATTATCGGTATGCACTGATTTTAATTGACCGCCCAATGTGCCTTTCAGTTGTTGGTTAATGGTGATGGTGTAATTGATGTCTTCGGCAAACTCACCGCGAATAATAATCTTATTAGCTTCAATCTCAGCGGTTGTTTTTACAGGAGGTGCAATTGTGTAACACGCTGCAATATTGCCCGACTCCAATTCCTGAGAAGTGATGATGGTAGCGATGCCTATTTGATCTTCATAAGCCGTTTCAATTTTAGTAATGGCTATTTCATTCCCCGATGCAAGTATCAGATTTTGGCTCATTGCTTTGTCAGTTATATAAGAACTGCCATTGGCTTGTAACCCTTGATCGATTGTTACTTCTATGTCACAAATTTCATTAGTCGCTTTTTTGTCGGTAATGTTCAAATCCTGACGCTCATCAATTTTATCACCCTGCAATGAGAATCCATAATCTTTTTTATTGATGGTCAGTTTTAATTTGTCAGCCAATTGTCGTGGTTTTACACTGTAATTGAATTCAGTATTCAGTTTTATTTCGGCTCTGTTGGTCTGTTTGTTCTTCGCCCAATAGGCATTGATGTTACCTAACTTTAAATAAGGGGTATGAAATTTAATGTCTTTTTTTTGTGAAATGCTTTTGTCTGTTTTTATTTTCGACAACAGCAATTTGGTTGGTTTGGCTTCGTATGCCTGGCAAACACCCAGCTTGCCTGCAGGAGAAAACAGCAATTCATTTTTTGATATCCATTTGAATTTGCCATTGATAGCAGGAGTGAATTTTATCAATTCCGTATTCTCCCATACGTTCAAGTCTTCCGGTTTTTCAATCAGATTGGCACTGAAACGGAATATGAGGTTCTGAGATCTGCCGACTTCTTCACCAAAATTAGTACTGATAATAGAGATTCTGTTTTTATTGAAAATATTGCAGGATAGCGAACTTGACAGTATCGCAAAGCCGATTACAAACTTTAAATATGGTTTCATGTGGTCTTGGAATTATGGCTGAAATTTATATAAAAAATTTGATTCAATTTCACAAAGAAAATATTGGTCGAAATGGATGTTGTAATTCTAAGACCATATGCTTGGTAAAATAAAAATTAAAAGCGTCTTTATTTATGTACAAAACTTGTGCATTTTAAACCTTGTTGAATTGTATATTTTTGAATACACTTAGTTTATGCCAAAAATATTAGTCATTGATGATGAGAAACCGATAAGGGATGCTTTACAAAATATTCTGACAGCGGAGCAATATCAGGTCGACCTTGCCGAAAACGGTAAGAAGGGTCTTGAGTTGTTAAATGAAAACGGATACGATGTCGTTTTATGCGATATCAAAATGCCCAATATGGATGGATTGGATGTCATGTCCAAGGCCATTGAAATCGCACCCGAAGTGCCATTCATTTTAATATCCGGTCATGGTACCATTGATATTGCTGTGGATGCAGTAAGAAAAGGGGCTTATGATTTTATCGCCAAACCACCAGATTTGAATCGCTTGTTAATCACGATTCGCAATGCGGTCGATAAAAATAATTTAGTGGTTGAAACAAAAGTATTGCGCAGAAAAATTACAAAGACCCGCGATATCATCGGTGATACACCTGCTGTTTCAAAAATTAAAGATACCATTGATAAGGTAGCGCCTACAGATGCCCGCGTATTGATTACCGGTGAAAATGGTACAGGTAAAGAATTGGTAGCGCGATGGATTCATGAAAAAAGCAATCGTTCCAATTCGCCTTTAGTAGAAGTAAACTGTGCGGCCATTCCAAGTGAATTAATTGAAAGCGAATTGTTCGGTCACGAAAAAGGTGCTTTCACTACAGCCATTAAACAGCGTATCGGTAAATTTGAACAAGCCCATGGCGGTACCTTGTTTTTGGATGAAATAGGTGACATGAGTTTGTCTGCACAGGCAAAAGTATTGCGTGTTATTCAGGAAGGTGTGTTGCAAAGAGTAGGTGGCGACAAAGGCGTAACGGTTGATGTGCGCATATTGGCAGCTACAAATAAAAATTTACTGGAAGAAGTAGAGAAAGGTAATTTCCGTCTCGACCTCTATCACCGTTTGAGTGTTATTATGATTCACGTGCCAACATTGAACGAAAGAGTAGATGATATTCCTGTGATAGCAGAAAAATTCTTAAAAGAAATTTGTGAAGATGCAGGGGTTAAAAAATCATTTGCACCGGGTGCAATGGATGAATTGAAAAATGTGAACTGGACCGGTAATATCAGAGAGTTGCGCAACGTGGTGGAGCGTCTGGTGATTTTATCAGAAGCAAAAATTACGGTTGATGATGTTATCGCTTACAGCAATCCTTCATCACCTGCTTCAAAAACACAGAATGTACTCATTGATAAATTTGACAAGTTCCAGGACTTTAAAGATTATGCCGAAACCATTTTCCTTGAAGCTAAATTGAAAAAGAATAATTGGAATGTTGCCAAAACAGCAGTTGAGGTAGACATTCAACGCAGTCACCTTTATAATAAAATTGATAAGTACGGATTGAAGAGGAGCTAAGATGATTTGATAATTTGGTAATTTGATGATGTGATAATTCTTTAGTCCAGACCCTTCGGGATGGTGATTTGATGATTTAAGACAGGGGTATGGGTTATATTATGATTGCCCCGATACTTATTGATTTAAATATTAGCTGCAATTATTTAGGTATTGTATGACAAAATTGCTAGTTCAGATAATTCAGTAACCTTTTTAATCAAGTTTTATTAGCTTTGTACCATTAGGAAATAGGAAATAGGGGTTAGATTGATAAGGGCATTTTTTGCTTTATTAGGAACCATACAACTAAACATAAAACCATTAACCAAATTCCGAAAGTACGGGACCAATAACCCAATAACCCAATAACCCAATAACCCAATAACCATTAACGAATAACAATTAACGATGATAGGATCAGACATAGACCATGCGGTAGAACTGTTGGAACAGAACCTGCCGGTAGCCATACCCACTGAAACAGTTTACGGACTGGCAGCAAATGCATTGAATGAAGATGCAATAGTTTCTGTTTTTAAGGCCAAGCATCGCCCGTTTTTTGATCCGTTGATTCTGCATGTTGTCAGTATTTTGGATGCCCGCAATTACGTAGAAACGATTAATGAAACAGCCATGAAACTGGCTGAAAAATTTTGGCCCGGACCATTGACCCTATTGTTAAAAAAGAAAGCGAATATTCCTTACATCGCTACTGCAGGAAGTGATTATGTAGCAGTGCGTGTGCCGAATCATCCCATGGCATTGTCGCTGCTCAGTCAACTTGAATTTCCTTTGGTGGCACCAAGCGCCAATCCATTTGGTTATATTAGTCCTACAACTGCTGAGCATGTTGAAAAACAATTGGGCGATAAAATTCCTTACATTTTAGATGGGGATGAATGTGCGGTGGGTATTGAAAGTACCATTGTAGATTGTACAACAGATGATGTGATCATACTCCGTTTAGGGGGTCTGCCAATTGCAGATATTGAAGCAGTTATTGGAAAAAAAGTAGTGTTGAATCTGAGTCAAAATAGCAACCCATCAGCTCCCGGTCAGCTCGACAGACATTATGCACCGTCAAAACCATTCATTATTGCAGACAATATTTTGCAAACCATACAACATCACGAAGGTAAAAAAATAGGCGTGTTGAGTTTCGGTCATGTAAGTTTACCCGATCAAGTACTGAACTATAATTTAAGCGTTGAAGGCAATCTCGAAGAGGCCGCAAAAAATCTGTTTAACATGATGCACTTGCTCGATAACAGTGATTGCGAAATCATCATCACTAAATTTGTGCCTGTTGAAGGTTTGGGCATGGCCATTAACGATCGCTTGCTGAGAGCCGGCAAATAAGCAGAGTCATCAGGCTATTCAATCTTCGCATAAGATTAAACTATTCGCTTATCGCGTTTCATCACTTATATTTGTGTCATTAAATTTTTATTGAATTGCATAGCATCGCCTATCATACCGTATTAATCAAGGACATTGTTTTAGAAACGCCAGGAGTGAAGCGTTTGTTTATACAATATCCCGAGCCCATAGATTTTAAACCCGGTCAATTTGTGATTTTAAAATTTGAAGGGTTGCAACACCAGTTTGACACCCGCAGTTATTCCATTGCCGGTCAAACAACACGCGATACGCTAGAGTTATGCATCGTAGTGAAAGAAGATGGTGCAGCAACACCATTGATATTTGAAAAAGGCGTTGGCGAAACCCTTTTATCATCAATGCCTGAAGGTCGTTTTACTTTACCTGAAGAGTCCATTGATAAACCATATTTTTTCATTTGTACCGGCACAGGTGTCGCACCATTCAGATGCATGGTGCATGAGTTATTACACACGCAGAAATATACCCAACCCGTTCATTTATTTTTTGGATGCCGCACACAAAAAGATTTGTTGTACTACGAAGAATTCAAACAAATCGAATTGCAATACCCGAATTTTAAATACTATCCTGTATTGAGTCGCGAAGCATGGGATGGTTTAACAGGTTATGTACATCCGCATTATTTATCATTGATACAGCAACAACCACCGGCAGTTTTCTATCTGTGTGGTTGGACAGAAATGATTAAGGAAACACGGGATAATATCAAAGCTTTAGGATATACACGACAAGATATCAAAGTAGAATTTTACGATTAATGAATTGAATAAAAATTACAAAGATATCAGCAATTTATTGCGCAAAAATTTGACCTTTTACAGAGTCTTTAATGCCATGAGTGTCATGGGGAGTTATTATTATTCCAAACTAACAGGTAAGCCTGTTCAGTGGGGAAAGCCCATTGCTTTTTCAGTTGAACCCACTACTTCATGCAATTTAAGATGCCCGCAATGTCCCAGTGGTTTGCGCAGTTTCTCGCGACCAACAGGCATGTTGCAACAACCGGTATTTCAGCGCATCATTGATGAGTTGCATAAAACCACCGGCTATGTCACTTTGTACTTTCAGGGCGAACCGTATTTAAATACCAAATTTTTAGAGATGGTGAAGTATGCGACTCAGCACAAGATGTATACCGCTACAAGTACCAATGCCCATTATCTGACCACTGAAAATGCGGAGAAAACAATTAGCAGCGGCCTCGACCGATTGATCATTTCAATAGATGGCGTTCAGCAGGATACCTATGGTAAATACAGAGTAGGCGGGCAGTTAGAGAAAGTGTTGGAAGGAACTAAAAATCTTGTACAAGCTAAAAAACAATCGAAATCATCTACCCCTCATATCATTTGGCAATTCATTGTTTTCAAACACAACGAACACGAATTGGCGGCTATTAAAAAATTGGCTGACGAATATGGCGTTGATGAATTAGCGATAAAATCGGCCCAGATTTACGATTACGAAAACGGCAGTGATTTAATTCCTGAAAATGAAACTTATAGTCGTTACGAAAAATCAACTGATTCGTATCGCTTTAAAAATAAATTGCTCAACCATTGCTGGCGTTTGTGGCACAGTTGTGTGATTACCTGGGATGGCAAGGTAGTACCTTGTTGTTTTGATAAAGATGGGACTTATCAATTGGGTAATCTGAGTGATGAAAGTTTTGCAGGCATCTGGCAAAGCGCACCTTATCAATCATTCCGGTCGCAAATATTGAAGGGTAGAGAGTACATTGATATTTGTCGCAATTGCAGCGAAGGCACCAGTGTCTGGAAAAATTAATTGAATTATATTACCTGATAACCATGAAGGTGCCACGCATCTCATACCAACGTTTGTCGGTATCGCGATAAGTAATCTTGTAAACGTAGATGTCCTGTTGTACCAATTGGTTATTTACTTTGCAATCCCACCCTTTGGTCATGTCAGTGGTTTCGAATAACAATTCACCCCATCTGTTGTATATGGCATAAGTGTAATCTGTTGGGGTAAAGTTCCACACTTTTATAAATAAATCATTGAGTAGGTCATCATTCGGACTTACTGCATCGGGCATAAAGAGCAAGTGAGGGCAACTGTCTTTTAATTCAATATCATCGGTTGCTGTGCATTTGTCAGGTGTTGTAACAGTAACACTGTATGTGCCGGGTAGGGTAACAGTAATCTGTCGGGTGACTTGACCGGCCGGTTGCCATAAAAATTGATTGCCCTGGTTGGCTATGCCGGCATCGAGTACAATTAGCTGATTTTGGCACATGAGTTTATCTTGGCCTAAATAAACAGTGGGACTAATAAATTGGGAGACTGTGAGTGTTCTATTCACACTGTCGCAAACACCTCGGTCGTAAGGAATTTTAATAATCACATTGTAAGTACCGGGTGCAGTAACTGTTATTGATGGTGTTGTGGCACCGTTATTCCATAGATAAACAGCATCAGGAAAATTAACTGTATTGAGAGTAATAGACGATGCATTGGCAGAACAATAGCCTGTATCTTTAAATGGAAAATTGGGGATGGGATGATCTCTTACAAAAACTAAAAAGCTATCAAGCCTTTTGGTACTGTCGTCAAATGTAGTTTCTACGGTTGTCGTAAATCGGCCGGCATTTGCGTAGATAACACCCGGTTGATCTTGATTGTAGCTCTTATTTGGATTGCCACCATTAAAAATCCAAACCCATCTTACTGCTACCCCAGCCGTAATAACACTTGTGTAATTAATTGGATTGCCTTTGCATATCGTAATTGTATCGCTATACTGGGCATGTGTTTTTTTTGCAGTCGATAATGCCAGCAAAATGAAAGCAAGTTTCAGGAATTGATATGAGTGCCTATGCTCCAATTAATTGCTTGATAAGAGAAAATCCGTTTTCAATAAGCTGCATATTTTGTACCGTTCATCATGGGTGTCTTCTGCCATGCCTTTTAATATTGTATAGACATTTTCTATGCCAATCAGGTTGCACCACTCAAAAGGTCCATGAGGGTAGGCCGTTCCCAATTTCATGCCTTTGTCAATATCTTCCTTATTCGCAGTGCCTTCTTGTAGTGTAAAATAGGCTTCGTTAATAATCATGCAAACAATGCGGGGACTCACCATGCCGATGCGGCTTTGTATCCATTCCACCTGATTAAAACCAAGTTGGGCTAACTTGATAGCATCTATTGTTGTGCTCAGTGTACAGGCCTCAAGTATCGGGCGTTTAAGAAATGTTGGCAATGCATTGATGCCGATGACTTGGTGCTGCAGTGAAGCGGGAATTAATCCGTGTAATTGTATTGTTGCAGCACCTATAAACAAAAGCGCCTCAGTTTTTAAATTCAGGTAAGAATCAATGGAACCGGCTTGTGTATCGAAGTTCAGATCAAAAATTACATCAAATTTAGTAAGTCCGATATTTTCTGTATTTTCGAACGCAGTAAAATTTAACCCCGCTGATGAAAGCACAGAATTTAATTCCTCTAGTTGTACTGGCGAGCCTTTTGCAGCAATGTTCATTAAACCACAAAAATAATACCCCTGCCATGGAAAAAAAAATCATTTTAACCACAACAGCTCCGGCCCCGATAGGCCCTTATTCACAAGCCGTTTTATCCGGTAATACTTTGTATTGTAGCGGTCAGATAGCCTTAACACCATCAGGTGAATTGATTACAGATAGTATTGAAGCTGAAACAAAACAGGTGATGCACAATGTGGGAGAGGTGTTAAAAGCAGCAGGAATGGGTTATGAGAATATTGTTAAAACATGTATTTTTTTAACGGATATGGGAGATTTTGCAAAGGTCAATACGGTTTATGCGACCTATTTTACTGCTGATTTTCCGGCACGCGAAACCGTTCAGGTAAGTGCATTGCCAAAAGGGGTACATGTTGAAATCAGTGTAGTGGCAGTGAAATAAAAGCATTCCAATTTTAAGTGTTGGGCATAAAAAAAACCTGTCTTTTAAGGACAGGTTTTTTTATTGATATTTTTATTTAATTAGTTTACTAAATGCTTTCTATTGACAGCATATAATATAATAAAGAGAATGCCAATGAAGCCCATGCCTATAGCGCTTATTGCACCTAATAGATTACCACTGTAAATCATTACAGGAGCAACTATTGAAATAAGGACACCCAATACATATACCCAGAATCCCATTTTTCTTAATTTCCACATTAAAAGAGCACCTACCAAGGTAAAAATACTCGCAATAATACTTGCAATACCATTGTTTCTAATGGTATCTTCATTGATACTGCCTACCATGGTGTTAATCATTTCAGTTGCAGCTTCAGCACTGGCGGAACTTGTAACAGTTGATAGACTATCGGTAACTGTTCCCATGTCTTGCTTTGCAGCATCCATCACTTTTCCATATGTTTTAGCTGTCATGATACTTGTGAAACCACCCACAATACCCCAAGCACTTCCTATAAAGGTAAGGATGCATAATACTGTTAAAAAAGTAGGCCTTTTAGGCGTTGAATTTGTCATTTCTTGTTCCATATATTTATTTATTAAATTAAAACAATAATGCCTATCAATTTTCTAAAATACAAGGTGTTACCTTCTTGTGTCAGAGATTAGTCGGGTTCAATTATGTAAATACCATAAAATCAATGCGTTGTATTTTTTTAATTTTGTCAACACCTTATGAATAATCCATGCTTTTTCGCCTAATTTTGCGACAAATTGCGCTTTTCAGAAATATACGGACATGCTGATTTAAAACAAAAACTGGTGGCAGCTGCCAGACAAGGCAGGATACCGCATGCCCAAATGTTTACAGGAGGCGAAGGTAATTTTAGCCTGGCCATGGCATTGGCTTACGCACAGTTTTTATCGTGTACCCAACAAACAGAAACCGATAGTTGTGGTGAATGCAGCAGTTGCCGAAAATACAATGCGATGATACACCCCGATTTGCATTTTACTTTCCCTTTTTATGGCGATAAAACAACCAATAGCAGTGATTTTATGACTGAGTTTAGGGCTGCGGTTACCGGCAATCATTTACTGGGCATCAACGATTGGATAGAAGCCATAGGCGGTGAAGGCAAAAATCTGAACATCAATATCAATGAGGTAAGGGGCATTTTCAGGAAACTGTCCTTGAGACCCTATGAAAGTGAATACAAGGTACTGCTCATGTGGTTGCCCGAGTACTTAGGGAAAGAAGGGAATACACTCCTGAAACTGATAGAAGAGCCACCTGATAAAACCATTTTTCTATTAGTAACAGAAAATTTACAGGCCATTTTACCCACCATCATTTCACGGACTCAAATTGTAAAGATCCCTGTTTTCAGTCATGCTGAAATTGAACAATACCTGAAAGAGAGTGGATTGTCGACAGATACCAATTTGATAAAAAACATCGCCATGATGTCTGAAGGGAATTTGAACAAGGCAGTAAAACTACTATCGGATGTAGAAAGTCCGATGTTTGAAATATTCAGGCAATGGATGTTGGAATGCCACAAGGGGCAGATGGAGAATATATTGGCTTTGACAGAAAAAATAACGGATCAGGGCAAGGATTTTTTCAAACTGTTTTTGAACTACGGCCTCCATATCATAAGGGCCACACTTACTGCCGACTACAAAAGCAGCAACTCTTACCTGTCTGACCAGGAAATAGAGTTTGTTGGAAAACTAAAAAAATATATCACGGTAGGGAATGTAGAAGAATTGTATAATGCCTTCAATTCCGGTATATTTGAAATCGAAAGATACGGTAATGTCAAGTTAATTTATATTAACCTATCTTTGAAACTTAAAAATAATTTAAAGCTCAGTCAGCAAAAAGTTTTAAATTGATTCATTCATAAGATAAGAACTTAAAAAAAGAAAGATAAACAATGGGATGTGGAAGTTGTGGAACCTCGGGCGGATGTTCACCGAAAGGATGTAAGAATAACGGAACATGTGGCACCACGGGTTGTAATAAATTAAATGTATACGATTGGCTCAGCGATGTCACATTGCCTGAAGATTATAAGCCATTCAATATTTTGGAAATACGCTTTAAGGGTAGCCGAAAAGAATTTTTCAAAAATACCCCTAACCTCGAATTATACACGGGTGATGCAGTAGTCGTGGATTCTGAAAACGGCTACGATATCGGTCACGTATCGGTAGGTGGCGAATTGGTGCGCCTGCAGATGAAGAAACGCGGGGTAGCCGAAAATTCAGATCAGATAAAAAATATACAACGCAAGGCCTCTGATAAAGACCTTGAGAAATATGTAGAAGCCAAGAACCGCGAAGCAAAAATTTTGGAACGTGCCAGAACCGTTGCGTTGGAACTGAAGCTTGAAATGAAATTGAGCGATATTGAGATTCAGGGCGATAACCGAAAGGTGATCTTCTTTTACACAGCCGAAAGCCGTGTGGATTTCAGAGAATTGATACGCAGGTATGCCGATGAATTTAAGCTGAGAATTGAAATGCGTCAGATTGGCTACAGACAAGAAGCAGCCCGTTTGGGTGGTATTGGTAGTTGTGGTCGCGAATTGTGTTGCAGTACCTGGCTCACCGACTTTAAAATGGTGAATACATCAGTTGCACGTTATCAGAATTTATCAATCAATATGCTGAAACTATCCGGTCAGTGCGGTAAACTAAAGTGTTGCCTTAACTTTGAATTGGATACTTATATGGATGCACTTGAGGCATTTCCTAAAGCAAGAACAGTAAAACTGGATACAGTAACAGGTGTTGCTGTAATGTTGAAAACCGATATTCTGAAAAAATTAACATGGTTTGCTTATGACGACAGACCCAATTGGATTTGTTTGCCACTCGATACTGTTAATGAATACATTAAGCTGAATGAAAAAGGCCAGAAAGCACCTGAATTGATAGCTGAAGTTGTAGAAGTTAAATACAGCGAAGAAGGAATGGGCAAGGCTGAAGGTAATATTGTGGATCTTGCAGGTGATGATATCACCAGAATGGATAACAAGAAAAACAAGAATAAAAAAGGCAATAACAGACCGAACAATAAATTCAAAGCGAAGGATGGCAGCGCTAAACCGTCTGTACCCGGACATGGCAGCAATACCAATAAGGTAGACCCTAAGCCTAAGCAGAATTTTAACCGAAATGCCGGAAAAGGCTCACAGCCTAATCAGCAGAAAAAGTAAACAGCTTATTCAACTACAACACCAGTAGTTTCAAAACTTATTTCACCTTTGTCGTCTTTCACAAACTTACCCTGTGCTACAGCCTTGTGACCCTTGCTGCTAGCAGGTATTACAAATGTTTCAGAGTTGTTAATGTAAAATTCTTTACCCGCAGCATCTTTAAAACTGATCCAGCAACCTTTGTGTTTACATACATTTTCAATGGTGCCTGTGATGTTGTAAACAGTGTCTTTACCTGTGTTAAAAGCGGCAATTGCATCGGCCAGATTCAGTGATGAAGTGGCATCAAATTTAGCGCCAAATGAACCTGCAGCAGGTGTATTGTCTTTACACGAAAACAAAAGGAATAATGTAGAGATGAAGAGTAATTTTTTCATTGATTTTACAATTTATATATTACAAAAGTATTTAATTTTTAACCTAAAAAATAGAATTGTATCTATTATTTTTGAATTTCATTATGACCAACAATAAAGAAGAAATCGTAGAACAGCCAATAGATATTGAATTGACTGAAGATGTGGCAGAAGGTATATACAGCAATTTGGCCATCATTACCCATAGTCAAGCAGAGTTTGTTTTAGACTTTGTAAGAATACTCCCGGGTGTGCCAAAGGGCAAAGTGAAAAGCCGCATCATCATGACACCTCAGCACGTTAAACGCCTGTTGTTTGCATTGGGCGATAATATGCAGAAATTTGAAGCCAATTTTGGTGAAGTAGATATCGAGAACAATGGCGGTAATCAGGGCTTTCCAATTAATTTTGGCGGCATGACCGGCCAGGCTTAATTTTTTTTCAATTTTTACACAATAATTTTTTATGCCCTGTTTTTTAGGGAATAGGGAAAGGCATTCATAAAATTTGATATATTTGAATAAACAATATATCCATGAAAAAGCTATTGATAATCGTTTTAGGTGCTTTGTTTCTGAATGTAAAAGCACAAACAGGTAAGACCCTGCAAGGCAAAATTACAGAAGCAACCATTTTCCTTAATGGTGCCACCATCACAGAACTAGTCAATTTTCAGATAAAGAAAGGCAATATGTTGCTTGTGGTAGATAATCTGCCTTCAGATATCAACCCTTCACGCGTAACGGCATTGCTTCCAGAAGGTGCAGAATTGTTGTCTATTTCTTCAGAAACAATACTACATGAAGATTTTATAAAGCATCCCGATATTAAAATTATCTATGATAGCATGTTACTTCTCGAAAATCAATCAAAAGCACTCAGATTCAGAATAGATGCGCTTAATCTGGAGTTGGATTTATTGAAACGCAATTTATACATTGGGGGCACTAATACAGGTGTCAATATTGCTGAGTTGCAAAAAGCGACAGATTTTTACAGAATAAGACAGGATGATATTTACAATCGCTTGATGAAAGACAATATTCAGTCATCAATCATTGGAGAAAAAATTCTGGTACTGAATGCACGAAGTAAAGTAATGATTAATAATCTGTTGAGCTTAAGTGGTAAAATGAGCATTGCTATTAGTAGTCAAATAGAAGGCAGCACCAGCATGCTTGTAAAATATTTCACCTTTAAAGCTGCCTGGAAACCGATATACGATATTAAAGTAGAGGATGTCGGCAAGCCCATGCAACTCATACAAAAAGGCAAGATATTGAATCAAACTGAAAAGGACTGGAAGAATGTTAAAACTGTTTTGTCCACCGCTGATCCTTCAGTATCAATCAGTCGTCCTGAATTGGAAGTATGGGCACTTGATTTTGTGTCTCAAAGGGGAAAGAAAATTAATTTAGGATACAATGGTAGAGATAAGGATTACTTTGATGAAAAAGCAAAAGAGGAGATATCTTCCAATACCGGTAACATGAATAGAAAATCCGCTAATTCTGCTAATAACACAGAAGTTACAGTAAGTGAATTGAGTAACGATTTTATGATAGCTGAACCTGTGAATATTGCTTCAGGTATAACACCGCAAACGATTGTCATCAATTCGTATTTATTGAACACTACCTATGAATACACAGGTATCCCTCAACTGCAAACGATTCCATTTCTGATAGGTAAAACAACTGATTGGCGCAATGTGCCTTTGAGTGATGGTCCTGCTAGTATTTATATCGGTAAAAATTTTATCGGTGAGAGTTACATCAGTATTGCCAGTATTGCCGATACCTTGGAAATATCATTGGGTAGAAATAAAAAAGTGGTAATGGACAAAAGAATGAAAGAGGATTTAACCAGTAAATCATTTTTCGGGAATACCATTACTGAAAATTTTATTTATGAAATCACTGTGAAAAATAATAATGCTAATGATATTGTATTTGAATTGTGGGACCAAGTACCGGTGAGTAAACAGGAAGACATAGTGGTAACAGTCAATGATATTTCAGGGGCAATGATAGATGAAAAAACAGGTAAACTTACCTGGCGATTTAATTTGAAGCCGGGGGAGGAACGCAAAATAAATATTTCATTTTCTATTAAGTATCCGCGAAGTAAAAAGGTGCAAGTGAAACGATTTAAAGCTTTGAAGTGTCCTGATTTTTGATGAATGCTATCAGTATAACAGTTGGTGCAACACCTGTTGAATTATCGTCACTAAAGGCTATTTATTTGCCAACCTTTCATTGCCTGGTTGTAGCCGATGTGCATTTGGGCAAAGCAGAACATTTTCAAAAAAATAATATTGCACTCAGTAATGAAGCACATGATGTTGATTACGCACGACTCACATTGTTAATCAATCAGTATCATCCTAAACGTGTAATATTTTTAGGTGATTTATTTCACAGCAAAAAAAACAGCAGCACCCAACAATTTAAAATTTTCAGACAACAATTTACCTGTAGTTTCGAATTGGTGGAAGGCAATCACGACATCATGGATGCCTCTGTTTATAAGACGCTTGATATTGCGATAATAGGAGAGCAATTAATTCTCGATAATTTGCTATTAACACACGAGCCGTTAGATAGAGTAGAAGAAGGCATGTGCAATGTTTTTGGTCATATCCATCCCGGATTTTCTCTCAGAGGAAAGGGCCTGCAGTCTTTATCATTGCCTTGTTTTGCTGTAACACACAATCAATTGTATATGCCTGCCTTTGGCACTTTAACAGGATTGTACAAGCTGCGTTTAAAAGCCGGTGATATTTATGTGATAGTAGGCGATGCCATTGCGCATGTACCGCTTACAGCTAAAGTTTAACGGGCTTTTTTTCTAGCCCTTATAATCGCTAACCTTTGGTCTATGGATTGTACTTCTAAACTGTTGCCGGTGGTTTGAAACATCAGGCGCATATTTTCTAATGCTATTTCAAGATCAGGATCAAGCATCAATGCTTTGTTGAAATATGTTTGCGCCTGTAGGTATTCACTTTTTTGCAAATGGATAATGCCTAAATAAGCCCAGCTCTCTGCGTTCTTGCTGTATAGTAAATTGAGCTTTTTAAAATTCTCTGAAGCTTGTGCGGTTTGTTTATTCTTTAAAAGCAGAATGCCGTTTTGTAAAATAAAATCCAGATTGGTAGACTGTAACCTCAAACAGGCTTCCATCCACTGTGAAGCCAATTCAAACTGACCTATTTTTTCAAATGCTTTTGATACTCTATAATTGGTCCAGGCATCATCGAAATATTTTTGGGGTGTTGCCAATTGCGTAATATTGAGATAGGCACCCGCCATATAGTTATAGTGAATGATGGTTTGTAATTCTACCTGATTACCGGCATTCAGTTTTTTAATCTGTTCCTTGGCTTTTTCAAGGTATAATTTGTTGTTGTCAAACTTTTCGAAGTAGGAGATATAGGCTTCAGCCAATGTATTGTCATCGGGATTTTTATTCGTGATGCATCTCAATCCTTTTAATTTTAAATCACTCTTAGCAACTCCCTTTACAGGTTTTCTGATGTAGTGGTCGTGAACGGATACGTGAGGAATATCTACTGTAGCAGAACTTGGCATATGGCATTTCACACAATTATTAGCTTCAAGGTCCAATGATTTTTGAGGGGC
This sequence comes from Bacteroidota bacterium, assembly GCA_040386935.1. Lineage (GTDB taxonomy): Bacteria > Bacteroidota > Bacteroidia > NS11-12g > UBA955 > JABMMZ01. Next base: position 25,512 of record JAZKEQ010000006.1, read on the forward strand.
ATTACAATGCACTTGTTCGCTTGTGCTGTGGCAACTCTGGCACTTTGAATTGAATATATTGGTATTGGTGCTTCTTACTGAGATGTGGGGATTATGACAACTGATGCAGGTGAAACCTACTTTCGCATTTTCATTGTCAATATTGCCTTTAACGGATGATAGGAAACATTTGCTTTGCTGAAATCTTTCAGCATGAGCTGCCATTATGAATTGGTCGCCATTCTCATATTCAGGAGAGAATTGATCAAAGGTATTTGATAAAACCATACCCGGTCTAAAGTCTTCGAAATTCTTGCCGGGTTTCAGCACTGCATTGCCTTGTAAATGGCAGCGCTGACAAATATCTATCTGTCTTTGCCACGACAGTTTTCGGGGATTGACAATGGTGTAATCAATGTACTTAGAAGTATCAACTACGAGTCCTTTTGATTTCTGTTGAACGTGAATTTCGCCAGGACCATGGCAGCGTTCGCAGCTTATACCATGCGGTATTTCAGTGTAGCGGTTGTCGCTCTGTTTGTCGTAGGTAGGTAAACTATTATGACAGCTCAAACACTCCATACCAATTTTCCTGCTGAACCTTGTATTGTGTCCGCCTTCGAATCCCGGTGGTAAATCCCATTGCCCTTTTTGGGTGTAAAAAGTGAGGGGCGCCTGAAAGACATACCCGTTTTCTTCTGTCATGTGAGAATTGGTATGATGCCCAGATCCTATGATATAGGAAATTTTTTCAATGCGTTTATGGATGGTGTCTTTGCCTTTTAATCTGTATTCTGTAAGATACAAGGCATTGTTTTGCCATGAAGGGAAATAATACAGGTCGAGGAAGGTATCGTAAACAGGTTTAATGTTTTTAAATACGGCCGATGATTTAAGGCGCGAAGCTGTATCAAAACTTTTACCCATGCCGGTTTCAAAAAAAGTATTTCCCATGTCCGTGTGGCATTGGATACACTGTTTTGATCCTATATATTTAACGGTGTCGTGGTGATTGAGGTAAGGCGAAACATTCCCTGCCTCATCGCGTTTTGATTGCTCTTTACAAAGCGTTAATGTAATGAGTGTTGCCAGTCCTGCTATAATGCCAACAACTTTTTTCAAACGTTAATATTTTATCCCAGTGCCTGATAAGCCATTGCTCCGCCAATCAGATTGCGCACATTGGTAAATCCATTCTGAACCATAAATGCTTTTGCTGCAGCACTTCTTGCACCGGCTTTGCAATGGACAATTACTTCTTCATTTTTCAAATCTTCAAGATCATCAATTTTGCCTTGTAATTCTCCAAGTGGAATCAGTTGGCCACCCATGTTGTATTCGTCAAATTCCCATTGTTCTCTTACATCAATCAGGTGGATAGCTTCTCCTTTTTCAATGCGTTCCTTTAATTCTTCAACTGTAATATCTGTCATGTTGTTTATTCTGTTTTAATGAATTTTTGTTTGTATACGGATTTGTTTTCGTCTGTGATAACAAGGGTATATACGCCATTTGCTAAACCGGTAATAGTAAATTCTGATAATGCATTGCCATCTATAGACATTACCTCACGTCCGGTTATGTCATAGGCTTTAATTTGGGTAATTTGATTGTCGCATTTAATGCTTACAACATCTTTTCCATTGCTTGGATTGGGATATACAACCAATGGTGTTTTTTGTATGGTATTAACTGATGCAGGATTTTTAACAATTACTTTTTCGCCAACAATAGGGCGCATCATCACAGCTCCTGTAATACTGGCTGCTACTTTATCCCAATAACCATTCAGGTTGAAAAATAAATTGGGATTGCGAAAGTCTTTCTCCAGAGCATAGCGGTAGTTGTTGTCATAGCCTACATTCAAAATAAAATTAATGTTCTGTCTCCAACCAATATAAAAATTGCCTTGAGAAAGTACAACTGCTGTATCAAAAATAAAATCTACAAAACCATTGATGGAGTCTTTGTAAAGAGGATAAGGAACTTCAACTCTTCTTAGCAATACATCATTATCCATGTTGTTGGCAGGGGGTTCACTGATGGTTTTCCAAACCATTAATTCAAATGATTTTGATGAGACATCGGTCACCGATTGATTGAAGAATATTGAAATACCTCTTAAAGTATCCGCTTTAGAACTTCTGAATTTAATAGCTGCATAACCGGGTCCATTGGGCAAGGTTGCATAATCCAAACCATAACCACCTTCAGCTGATCCATCATCATAGGCATAATAATTATTGAATTTCACTTCTTTAACAATGGTGTTATTTGAATAATCACTTTTATAATCTCCTTCTTCGTCATCATTCACACCTGCAATAACGGTACATGACATCTTAATGGTTGGTTTTTTGCCGGGTAATGAATTGAAATTGGCCTGGCCGAACGAATCGTTAATTTCACTAAGACCCTCAATGTTTTTCCCTATTGTAGTAGTTGGTACGTTAAATAATACCTGGTTGTTTTCGTCTTTTATATTATAAGAAAGGAATCGATTTACAGTGACAGGATTATTGTTTTTTATCGTAACAATGTTTTTGTCAAGTGTATTGTAAGCGGCATCTACTTTATAATGGTCGTAGGGCATCGAGCTGTACCATTTCAAAGGCCCGTCAGGAATTCTATTGATAGTGACATCTGCAGGGCTTGTATCGTTTCTATTTCTGTCGTAGTTAAAGCGGATATAATCAAGATGCCACTGATTCATATTGCCTGTATTGCGTGTAAAATTAATGAACCTGAACTGAAAGCCGTTAAAGAAGTATCTCAAATCTTTCAAAGGAAGCAATATCTGTTTAAATGATTTGATTTTACTGCCTGATACCTTCCAAACTGTTTTCCATTCATTGCTGCTGTCTTTGAATTTTAAAACAAAAGAATCAGTATTGTCAGATACATCACCATAGCCTTGTGGCTGATAAAAGAAACTGAAGTATATTGAATCGGCAATAGCGTAAGGGGTAGTTGTTGAGCCAATAATGCGGTTTTTTAAATTGATCGGCTTGCTGGTCAATGTATCGCTTGGGCCTTGAGTATTGCCACTGAGTTGACGGTAGGGTAGGCCTTTTGAATTCAGATTGTCGAAGGTTGCAACACCATACGATGGAGGGGATACTGCAAAGTGGCGGTTTACATACACTTGGTTATCCAACCATCTTTTTGGATCAGGGTGCAAGGTGGTATTGACAAAGTCTTCAAAAAAAGGAAGCGTAAGCGTATCGCCTTGTGCGCGTTTTAAACCTACAGAGGGAGCTTTGTAATTAAATAATGAAGCATTCGATTTTGGGGCGGTAATAATAGGACCCGGACCCTGAGCAACACAATTGATTAACTGGTAAAAAGAGAATAAAACAAGACAATACTTTTTCATAAACCTTTAACAAAAATACTGAGAATTTATTGTATTTGTGCGCATTCCTGACAAAAAACTGAATTCTATAGTTCGTTGGCAGAGCCGTTTTCAATAATTTGATTGGCTGTATCTCTATTTGAAATCTTTTTAGAGATAACAATATCGATGATAGACCCTTTGTCTATCAATGTATTGGCATTGATATCCTTGCCTTTGTATTTTTGTTTAATCACCAAACCGCTGCCAAATGTACTACTAACAGAATCCACCCTTCCGAGTTTTAATCCGGCATTCTGAAGCAGCACTGTTGCCAGGTTAGCTGAACCGTTAGTAAGCATGGGCATTTTTACTTTTGGTTTAATACCGGTATTGACTACAACATAAATTTTGCGACCCGGTTTTACATTCATATCAGCCACCGGATCCTGTTCTACAATCGTCATGGGTTTCAAATCCTCTTTGTAGACAGAATCAATCACTATCAGTTCAAGCGATTCATTGTCTAATGCAGAAAATGCATTTTCAGCCGACATGCCAATTACATCGGGCACTTTTACACTCTCCCCGTGACGTGTAAACCAGCCTGTTAAAAACATGGCAATAATCAGGTAAACAACGAAGGCTCCTGCCGCTAAAGCAAGATGTTTGAAGAGGGTTTTTAGTGTTAGTCCTTTGAACATGCAGTGATAATTGTTGCAAAAATGATGATTTTATCGGGATAAAAAAATTAAATAGCCCTGATCAGGAATTCATTGCAGGCTGCGCCTACGGCATCTGCATTCATGCGTTCAAGAGAATGTGGCTGTTCTTCAATAATTGAAGTTGAAAATGAAGGACATTTTTCAGCAAAAGCAAGTGTTTCAGCAACTGTTACCATTTTATCTTTACTGCCCAGCAGCATGTGAACTGGTATTGTATTGTCGCTGAAATCAGAAGTGGATAAGGGATGTTTGCCTATTGATTGCATGATGTCGCGGGTAGTTGCAACAATTGTATCAAAATGCTGATGGTGCTCAGTCCTCAATTTTTCGTGTATAGGTGCAAGATTCTCTAATGTTACTTTGCTGCATTCTTCATCGGCAATGGCCTGATTCCAATTCAACTTGGTAGCCAGTGTGATGAGGGTCGTTAATCCCTGCACCTTATCAGCCAGCATTTGTAGACCTACATAGCCACCCAAACTGTAGCCAATGATGGCATAAGCCTGTATGTTGTTGCTTTGAATGTATTGCTGAACAGTATCTGATAATGCCTGGAGTGAGTATGTGTCGAGGGTTATATCAGAATTGCCGTGACCTGGAAAATTCAAATTGTGTATTGTAAATGAATTTTCAAATGCAGGGAGAAATCTCTCCCAATGGGAATTACAACCCAATGCACCGTGAAGAAAAATCAAATGCCTAGACATTGCTTAGTGTTTAAAATGGCGAATGCCTGTTAATACCATGGCCTGGCCGTTTTGGTTGGCGGCATCAATACTGTCTTGATCTTTGATACTGCCACCCGGTTGTGCAATTGCTTTAATACCTGCAGTATTCGCTAATGCAACACAGTCAGGGAAAGGGAAAAATGCTTCTGAAGCCATGGCTGCACCTTTTGTATCAAAACCAAATGTACCGGCTTTTTTGATGGCAAATTCCAATGCATCAACACGCGATGTTTGTCCGCATCCCATGCCGATTAATTGTTTGTTTTTTACAATTGCAATGCCATTTGATTTAAGGTGTTTTACTGCTTTGATGGCAAACTCCAGATCAGATAATTCCTGAGTAGTAGGGGCAACGGTGGTCGCCACTTTAAAATTAGCACTGATTTCTGTACTCCAGTCCGACTGTTGTGCCAATACACCATTCAATAAGGTTTTATAAATAACTTTATTGTTGGGTTGTTGTTTTACTTTAACAATAATTCTGTTTTTCTTTTCTTTCAGAATTGCCAACGCCTCAGGTTCAAAATCGGGTGCTGCTACTAATTCAAAAAACAAAGTACTCATTTCCTGAGCAGTTGCTTTGTCAATGGTTTTATTAGACGCCAATACTCCGCCAAATGCTGAAAGGGTATCACCTGCAAACGCTGCCTGATAAGCTTCGTGTATGGTGTTTCTGCTTGCCAGTCCACAGGCATTGGTGTGTTTGATAATGGCGAAAGTAGGTTCTGAGAATTCTGCAATCAGTTGCAAAGCCGCTTCAACATCTACCAGATTGTTGTAAGAAAGTTCCTTGCCGTTTAGTATGTCAAATATTTCATCGAGATTGCCGTAAAAAGTACCTGATTGGTGCGGGTTCTCACCATATCTCAATGTTTTTGAATTCAGAATACTGTCTTTGTATACCGGCAGGTTTTCTGTATTGTTAAAGTATTGGAAAATTTTGGTATCGTAATGCGATGAGGTCATGAATGCCTTTGCTGAGAACAATCTTCTGTCCGATAAATCTGTAGAACAGTTTTTTGATTCCAGTAAAGTCAATAAATCACTGTATTGGTTTCTGTCTGATACAATCAGTGTGTCATTGAAATTTTTTGCAGTAGCGCGAATTAAAGAGATGCCACCAATGTCTATTTTTTCGATGATATCAGCTTCTGAAGCACTTGATTTTACAGTTTCTTCAAATGGGTATAAGTCAACAATGACCAAGTCGATGGTTGGTATCTGATGTGCTGCTAATTGTGCTGTGTCATTCGGATTGTCTCTTCTAGCCAGAATACCGCCAAATACTGTTGGATGCAATGTTTTTACTCGGCCATCCAATATCTCCGGAAAACCAGTCAGAGTTTCAACTGCAATTGCCTCGATGCCCATGTCGCGAATAAATTTAAGGGTGCCTCCGGTAGAGTATATGGTAACACCATGAGCGTTGAGTTTGGTAACTATTTGATCCAGTTGATCTTTGTAAAATACAGAAATAAGGGCTGATTGAATGGGTTTTAACGACATAAACGGCTGCAAATTAACAACAGAATCCCCTAAAATTTTAGACTTATTTTACACACTGAGGCACAACAAGGGTGATAAGCGGCTATTCTGTAATAACAAATTTGCGTGTAAATACCAGTCCGTTATTGGTAAGTGATAATATATAAATACCTGCAGGCCAGCCTGCTGTAGTGATACTCAATTCACTATTTCCCGAAGTGTCATCTGTACTCATTATTTGCTGACCCAAAGCATTGCTGATTGTTAAGTGGGTATTGGCCTTGTTGTTATAGGGATAGCGAATTGTGAAACGACCGTTACCCGGATTTGGGTATACTGAAATATCTGACAGTGGTGTGGTATGGACATCTGATGTAAAATCATTGAACAAATGGCTGATGCCGGCATTCAATATAGAGCGTTTGTAAATGTCCGATTGATACTCGGCAACAAATCCAATAAGGAAAACATCATCGGGCTTATAGCGACTTTCATTTTGCCCTGCACTGTCTTTTGTATTGCAGTATTTTGATTTATTTTTAATGGCGTATTCAACAGTTTCTGTTTCAGGAAGGATATAGGATACATTCAGAGTAAATTCATCACCGGGTTTAATGTATTCAGGCAGGCTGCTGTCTTTGCCCCAGGCGCTGTGTGGCATATCCAAAACAACAAATTGGTGGAGGTAGCCATCCATATAGTGTTCTTCGTAATACATCGGATGTGTTGGACCACCTAATCCACCCAGATAATCCTTACTGAAATAATTGTTCTGACTCCATTGACTTGGGGAAACATAACCTCTAACATTATTTTCAGTCAATATCGCGCCTATGCGGTAGTTGCCCAATAAATAGTCATAGAATTTTGCCTTAATGGTATAAGTTATTTCTCTTGTTGTGCTGTTGTAATTTCTGTTGATGATGGTTAGTTTGACAATACTGGAGTCTTTCTTTTGGATGTTGAGAATATTCTCCCAACCCGGAATCTGACCAGTGAAAAATTTCCGGTCGAATACCCCGTAAGGATAGCCCCTTTCATAAGTTTCATTCACAATATTGCTTTGTTCAGTTTGCATAGGGTCACCAAAATGATGGGTAATCGGAATGAGTTTACTTTTTAATAAGGCGGCATTGTCTTCAGCAAATAAATGTGCATTGGGGCAATAGCCACACCATCCACCGGTTGATACTTCAAGCATCACATTTCTAGAAATTGGTGTAATACCCAATATTCTCAGCGATCTTGTTTTTTTTGCAAATACTGTAGAGTCTGAATTGAATGTATCCTGAGGAGAGAGGGCCAATACGGTTATTTGGTTGATGGAACCTGCAATGCCACTTACCCATTGTGTGCGATGGGTAATGGTAAGTGTATTTTCACCACAAGGCAATAAGCGCAAATTCTTTATAGCTAAATCTATAGTATCTCTAATGGTATCTTTCTGATTAATGATGTAGTAATAGTGAAAGTAGGTAAGTGTATCACTTCCCAGATTGGTGATTTTACAAGAAATGGGAACCGATTCATTGACAAGGTACTCGGGTTTTATAATAGCCTCTCTGATGTAGAGCTGATGCAAAGGCTGTTCACCGGGAGTAAATCGGAATATACTGGTATTGATTAATGCAGATGAAACTGCCATCGGGAAGCCAATGGGGGCATTTTTCACAAAGTAACCCTGTCCATCGCGATTGACAGCGCCTACCATCCCTTTTACAGATGTTTTGCCAAAGTAATTGTAAATGAAATCAAATTGTCCTTTTGTGCCTTCGTATAGTACCACAGCAAATGCAAATACATCTGCGTTGGTAATGGATGCTGATAATGTATCACTTGCCTGTGATAAACCATAATACTGTATGATGTGTTTTCTGTTGGGAAATTTGCCAGTGGTATAGGTAAATACCTTTACATTAAATTCTTGATTGGGATAGGGTAGCCTTTTTAATTCAAGGTCGTGCCAGAAAGGTGCAAGCGAATTGGTGATATCTGCAATATTGCTGTATAATGAATCGGGTGTACGTGATACAGTATCTGAGGTATTAAAAGTGATATAGCCATTATCACTAACTTTATAGTTGGTGTAATATTTACCGTTAAAAAGGAATGGAAATGCAAAGCTCTGGGTGGCAGAAAGTCTGTTATTGGTTTTAGGTTTTAAAATTCTCTTGGTACTGATAGAATCGTTCACCTTATTTAAATCATAGCCCGAAGGGAGTTCACCGTTCCTTCTGGCGTAATATATAGACTGAGCACTGCCAGATAAAATCAGAGAATAAAGGAAAAGGAACAGTACTTTTCTTGCCATAGATTAACAAATATACAATTTATACCAATTGTTTTTATAAAACTATTAAAACGGAATAATTGGACAAAAAAAAAGCATCCCGCAAGTGCGGGATGCTTTTTTTGAAAATTTTATTTTTAATTATTGAATAATGAATTTTTCAGTTGCACTGAAATTAGCACCTTCAATCTTAATGGTATAAACACCTTTAGCATAGTTTTCAGTATTGAAACTAATGGTGTTAGATCCTGCAACTAATTCTGAACTGTTAATTGTTTCAACTACCTGACCCAAAGTATTGTAAACATTGATTTTTACATCACTAGGATTGTTGTTTAAACTAAATTTAACGGTTGTTTCGCCACCTGTAGAAGGTGAAGGGAAAACAGAGATAGAAGCTTTGCCACTATTTGCAATATCATCTACTGCCAATACAGTTCCTGATGACCAGGTTGACTGATAGATTTCTTTAGTGACGATATCCTGAACAAAAACAACCACTTCGCAATCTGTCAATTCTTCAATACTATTTTCAGTATTAACATTGATGATGCTGCTTTGACCGCTTGGAGGTAATCTGTAGTCACCCGGAACATTGTAGGTCATTTGAGGGAAAACTTTATCTACATTTTTTGTTACGGTTCCTAAAACAGTGCCATTCGCATTTGGCAACATTTTTTTCATCACATGTGTGAATTCAGTTTCACCGTTGGTTTTAACATTTTTAGTGGTTTTTTTCTCTAAAACGGCAACAAAAACTCTCAAATTAGTGTTGTTGAAATTCATTAAAGGCGTAACAGTAACATTTACTTCTACACGTTTAAAATTAATGATGTGAGAAGCATCAATTTTAATGAATGAAGGCTTAGATTTAAACTGATTGTATAATGTTGTTGAGTAACTGTTGGCATTGCCATTCCAGCCACCATCTACCTGCATGTTAGGGATTGCATTTACACCATACAAAGTAGCTCTTGTTTGACACTCATTTGTATAATATGGATCGCCTGAACCCGGAAAATACATCTGATATTTAATAACCGTATTGTCATCAGCCGGATACTGTGGTAAAATATTTTCATCTAAATTAATGTTGCCCGGTCTGCATGGTCCGCAAGTTGAAGATGTAAATACTTCATGCAATGGTTTTCTTACAACAAAGTCTTCAACAACATTCACAATTTTAGTGATACTGTCATCAATTCCTTCATCATCCGGATTGCCATTGATATTGCTCAACCACATTGTGATTTTATGGTTGCCAATTGAACCACCTGCCCATGTAGTTGGATGGGTTACTTTAGCTGTTCCATTAGGATTAATACTAATTGTTCCGGCAGAAGCTGTTACAACTGCGCCATTATCAACGCTATAATTAATATCGCATGAACTAATTGTAGCGCTGCCGACATTCTTAAACACACCGCTCAATGAGAATGGCGCTTGAGTCATAGCCATGTAATCAGGAAGGGTAGAAGCGAAACCTTCAGCGTTATTGGTAAGTTTTGCTCCCGGTTTAAATTTGTAATAGGAGTTATCTGTTGCATCAAACAGGTTTTGAGTGATGTTAACTGCGCCCAAATTTGGAGAGTTAGCCACTGTGAAAGCAGAAACACTGTCAACTTGTACACCGGCAGACATTTTTACATTGCTGGTGCAAATAGTTCCAGATGTTGTAACACAGAGCGTTTTCATATCTACAATATAAATGTAGTTGGTAGTTTCTTCAAGTACAATTGACCAGTATGTCCAACCTGAAGTGATATTGGCTTCAGAGAAAAAGTTATACTGTATCCAAAATTGTCTGTTTGGAGCTGTACCAAAAGTTTTGGTTACAATTTGGCTCTGATATGTGGCGTTGGTGATAGGTTTAACTCCTAAAACACATACTGAACTGCTAGGTATGTTATTGTTTGGTAAAGTAAGAGAGCCAAATGATGAAGGTTTTTTACTTGAAGCAGTGTTAAAAGTAATAAAACCTGCATTACAAGCCTTGAATGATGTAACTGCTGAACCATTGAAATCAAAAGAAAAAGGAATGCTTTGGTTAGCAGAGTAAGCAACAGACGATGAAGCAGGACCGGCCCAGATTGAAGACCAACCTGTCAATAATGCCGCTGGATTTTCACCATCAGTATTTAAGCTATTGGGATTTTTCCCAATATTAGTGTAGGGAATGTAGTGGTACTGGCCATATGTGAAATTTATGGCTAGAACACAAGTTAATAGTAGTAGTATCTTTTTCATTTCTAATAAAATTTTAGCAATTTTAACTAAACTAAGGATGATATAAAAGAAATATTTAATTTATTTTAACCATTTCAAGGTTTTTTAAACCTGTAACAGTGCCAAACAAATTCATTTTCAAACAGTAAACCATATCCTCCTGATGATGAAGGTGAGATAAGCGCTGATAATGCGAAGATTTTGCAAGATATTCAGCCATATCATTTTTTGAAATAGAATATAAATCCATGGTTATCAGAGTTGTATCGCAATCTGATGTCAAGGTGGTTCTTTCTTTTAAAAGTGTGGCCAATGCACCTGCATATAAGCTGTCTTCCAGATTGACTTTGTCTTTCCACCCTGCACACAATAAAACAATGTCTTTTTGATCGTTGATTAACCAGTCGGCTGTTGCACTGATGTTCAAAAAACTGCCGGCCAGTACATTGCTGGCACCGGCTACTGAAGCAGCCGTGATGCATTTTGTGCCATTGGTGGTGGTAAGTGCCAGTTTACGTTCTTTTACAAAACCATTCATACATTCGAAAGGAGAATTACCCATGTCAAATCCCTCTATTTTATACCCGTCACGTTCAGCTGCTATTAAATAATCCTGATTCTTAAAAATCAACGCTTCATCAATAGTATTAACAGGTCTTACGGCTAAAGCCCCTTCATGAATTGCAGTACAAATTGTTGAAGTAGCCCTTAAAATATCAATCACCACTACATTCTTATTTTTTACATTGGCTAAATGGAGTAAAGCCGGGCTCAACACAACTTCTATGCTTATCATGCCACAATAGTAGAAATCTATTTTGCAAAAATCAAATTTTAAGCCCCATTTTTGCGCAATAAATTACCAATGCGATATTTAGTCACTTGTATTTTTTGCCTAATTGCTAATTCGGCACTACTTGCACAAACAGAAGATACGCCCATGAAGAAGGCGCTAAGTGAAATGGAAAAGAATAATTTTACTGTTGCCATCCAATATCTCGAAACTCATTTAGAATCGAACAATAATGACGCTCTGGCCTATTTTAACAGAGGGTATTGTTATTTGATGTTAAAAAAATCAAGTGTGGCAATGGTGGATTTTAATCGCTGCTTAGTGCTGGATTCTTCAATTGCCGAAGCTTATTTTAATAGGGCATTGGCGCATCAGAGTTTAAAGAATTTCACCTTTTCAGAAGCTGATTTTCTGACTTATGTAGAAAAAAGACCAAATGATACCAAGGGTTATCTCAATCTCGCATTTTTATATGAAGAAATGACCGATTACAAAAATGCCATCTCTGCTTATAGCGCTTACCTCGCTATTCAACCCGGTTCAGTAGAAGTTTTGAAGTACCGCGCATTGGCATACGGAACTATTGATTCCGTTAACAGAGCCATCAATGATTATACACGTTGTGGACTTTTACAGCCAAGTGACTCAACAATCTGGTTGTTAAAAGGTAATTTGTATTACGATGCGGCCATGTATAAAGAGGCCATTGAATCCTATAACCTGGCACTGCTCAATTATCCATCACAAACAGCAGCACTTGTTAATAGAGCTGATGCATATACCGCCTCACAGCAATATGAAAATGCGATACTCGATTACAAACAATTGATCATTCAATCACCTTACAATGCAGAGTTTTATTTCAATTTGGGGTTCTGTAGTTTGCAACTCAATTTGCCAAACGATGCCATTGGATATTTTGAAAAAGCCATTGACAATGATTACGAAAATCTAGGACAGTTGCTGACCCTGAGAGGTGTGGCTTATAATAATCTGCAATTGAAAATGGAAGCTTGTGCCGATTGGCAAAAAGCCTTTGCACTGGGTTATAAAGAAGCAGCCAAATACCAGAATAATTATTGTAATTAGGGGTTAGGGGAGAGGATATAGGAGTGAGGAAAGAGGATATAGGGGAGAGGAGATTTTCGATTTTTGATTTTAGAGTTTAGATTTTATTAGTAACTAATAACCATTAACCTAATAACCATTAACTAAATAACAAATAACTATTTCCTGAAAATTTTAAAATTCCCAAGGCCCCATTTCTGAAGGCGGTATTGCAATGATACCCACAATACACCTAGTCCGTAAATACTGCTGCGTTTTAAGTTAATACTGCTGGCTTCATCAAAGTATTTAGTAGGACAGGTTACTTCCGCAATATCAAATCCTGCATAAAAAACCTGGGCAGTCATTTGGTTGTCAAAAATAAAATCATCGGAGTTGGCTTCAATGTTTATTTTGTCAAATATTTTGCGGTCGAAAGCTCTGTATCCGGTGTGGTATTCAGATAATTTCTGACCCATCAGAATGTTTTGGTACAAGGTCAGTATTCTGTTGGCTATGTATTTGTAAATCGGCATACCACCACGCAGCGCACCTTTCCCTAAAATTCGGCTTCCGAAAACACAAGGATACACATCGTTGGCAATAATATAAGCCATACTTTCAATTAATTTAGGCGTATACTGATAATCGGGGTGTAGCATAATGATAATATCAGCTCCAAGGGATAATGCTTTGTTGTAACACGATTTTTGATTGCCGCCATAGCCGCGGTTAACCTCATGTTTCACGATATGGCGAATGCCCAGTTGAGCAGCCTTTTCTATGGTACTGTCTTTGCTGTTGTCGTCTACCAATATTACTTCATCGACAATATCAAATGGTATTTCGTTGTAAGTTTTCTCAAGCGTAGCCGATGCATTATAAGCGGGAAGAACAATGGCCAGTTTTTTACCTTTTATCATCTGGGGTGCAAAACTAATTGAATAATTTTTAATTCTCTGCTTTTAATTCACGGGAACATTTATCGCAAAGTTTGGGGTGAGGATCAGAGACATTCTTAATTAATCCTTTTGCACTCTTCATTAAACAGGTACTGTCTTTGCAATGCGCCAACCCGAAATTATGTCCCAGTTCATGGAGTGATACATTGGTCATGCGCCTCAACAGTAATTCCTTGGAATTGGATTTCTTTTCGATTCTAAAAGTAGATATCACGCTGCTGCTGCCGGGACAATACCCCAATCCAAATACACCCCAATAAGGGTTGTTATTTTTAGCTGTGCAGATATCTGTTTCCATCAATCCCTGTATCACCTCGCCTTCCTTTTTCTGATGAAGCAGGAATTTTAAAATGCTGTCGGCACTGTAGCGGTTGTTTTCCGGAATGTAGCAATTAGACGGGGTTTGCAGTTGTTGGATAATGGTAACCTTGCAGCCATAAAATGCGGTAATTTTTTTCTTTAAATGTTCGATTAATGCAGTGTTGTCGCTATTTAATGCGACCAGTTGTACGGTTCTGTCATTTAAAATTTCATGGGTATTTTCGGAGTCGCAGCCCGATAGCAATAACATAAACAGCAAATACTTTATACCGCGCATTAGTGCATGCAATTTAATTTATTTTTTCAGACTTTAAAGACTGAAAAAGTATTTTTCAAAATACTACCTTTGCCCTATGGCATATTTAGAAAATATTCTTCAGGCTATTGGCAACACGCCAATGGTAAAACTCAATAAGATTGTGGCTGATTTGCCATGCACTGTTTTGGCTAAAATTGAGACATTTAATCCCGGCAACAGCATCAAAGACCGTATGGCTGTTAAAATGATTGAAGATGCTGAAAAGAGTGGGGTATTAAAACCCGGAGGAACAATTATAGAAGGTACCAGTGGTAATACAGGCATGGGACTGGCAATAGCTGCTGTAGTGAAAGGGTATAAATGTATTTTTACAACGACAGATAAGCAAAGCAAAGAAAAAGTAGATGCGATGAAAGCTTTCGGTGCTGAGGTAATTGTTTGCCCGACTGATGTGGAACCTGAAGACCCTCGCTCTTATTATTCTGTTTCAAGTCGCCTGGTAGACGAGGTGCCCAATAGCTGGAAACCAAATCAATACGACAATCCAAGTAATTCAGTGGCCCATTACGAAACTACCGGTCCTGAAATATGGGAACAAACCGAAGGTAAGATTACCCATTTGGTGGTGGGTGTTGGTACAGGTGGTACCATCAGCGGAACAGGTAAATATCTGAAAGAAAAAAATCCAAATATTAAGGTCCTTGGTATTGATACTTACGGTTCTATTTTTAAGAAATACAAAGAAACAGGGATATTGGATAAGAATGAAATATACCCTTATATCACTGAAGGTATTGGGGAAGATTTTCTGCCTCAGAATGTAGATTTTTCAGTAATTGATCATTTTGAAAAAGTAACTGACAGAGATGCCGCTATTTATACCCGTTTGATTCCGCGTATGGAAGGCATATTCTCAGGCAACAGCGCAGGTTCAGCCATTGCAGGCATTTTACAGATGAAACACATGTTCAAAAAGGACGATGTGGTAGTGGTTATTTTTCACGACCATGGAACACGTTACATGGGCAAAATGTATAATGAAGACTGGATGCGCGACCGTGGTTTTCTTGAAGTTAAAAAACCTGTTGTGGCCATCGATTTGATTCAAGGGCATATCAATCAAAAACTACTGACGGTTAACAGTCAACAATTGGCGAAGGATGCATATGAACTGATGAAGAAATACGATATCTCCCAAATCCCTGTTGTAGATAACGAAGGACATTTTGTTGGTTCATTAAACGATGCGGATTTATTCGAACAATTGATTGATCAACCCGAATCAAAAACCAGTGCCATCAGCACCATCATGCGACCGGCTTTTCCTTTAGTAAAGCCTGATACGTTGATTGAAGATGTTTCCCGTTTAATCAACAAAACCAATCAGGCGGTGTTGATGACGGATAGAGGTGGAAATACCCATATCATTACCAAGTACGATATTATAGACGCTGTAAGTCTATAATTTTTCTGTCATTTTATAATCAGGCATTTTTTTTGAAAAAATATTCGTCTATATTCGTATAGATTGTTCAAAAAATCATTTTTATATTGCCTCCTATTATCCCTTCTATTAGTTTCGGGAAGTGAAGCCTATGCTAAGATAATTTCAAAAACGACAGACTGCATGGGCAGTTCAACCGATTTTGATTATACATCTTCAACAGGGCTCACCATTACCGCTGCTGCCTGGACTTTTGGGGATGGTTATTCAGCAAATTCCGTGCAATCAAGCCATGTTTATAAAAGTACAGGTGTGTTTAAGGTAAAAATTACAGCAACACTTAGTAATGGGAGTAATGAAACTGATAGTATGATGATCACTATTGTGGGATTGCCCGAAGCGAAATTCACCTATCAGAGTTTTAGCGATACCTGTTTCTATAACAATAATGTTTGTTTTGTCGATCAGTCGACACCTGCTGTTGTTGGACAAAATATAATTAAGCGTATTTTTTTGTGGGATGACGGCAGTTCCAGTATTTCTACAACTCCTAAATACGGAGACCTTTTTTGTCATCGCTACAGTGGAGTAGGGAAGTACAAAGCCACGATGGAAATTACTGACATATACGGATGTAAAAGTCTGAGTAATTTTACATTTAAGATAGTTCCCGGTGCGGATGCTGATTTTTCTTATTCTTTTGCTTTTGTTGATTGTAATAATGCAGCCCTTTGTTTTAAAAATAGGAGTACGGTTATGTCGCCTGCCACGGCAAAGTATACATGGCGGATTGATACAAGTGCCATAGATTATAACAGTTATATGACAAGCTCAAAGTGCATTCAGTACAATAAAAGTAAGTCACTTAAAGCAACATTAATAGCTAAAACAAACACAGGATGTACCGATTCCATTTCAAGAACCATTGGCATTGATTTAACCCCTTTACCAACAGCTTTGGTGATGTTGGATTCAGTGTTGTGTTATGGCGATATTCTTCCGAGTGCTGTAACATTCTCACCTATTGTTGCTGATCTTATTGAAATATTGATTGATAATAAAGTAGTCAATTCAACCAGTTCTTTAACAGGGTATCAAATTTCTCCCAAGCAAATGAAAATATTGCCGGGTAAGCATGTATTGACTTTTAAAATAAAAAGAGGCAATTGTATTGTTACTTTAAAGAAAGGCTTTGAAGTGAAAGGTCCCATTGTCAATATGGGGATTATCAATCAATACCAATGCTCAACTAAAAATCAAGTGTTGGCCTATGATTTGTCAACCTTTTCAGATTCGCTTAACTCTACCTATTACTGGAAGGTAAAAGACCCTGCAGGCTCTGAGTGTACCATTAATTACAACAAAGATTCAAATTTGTATAGCAATTGTAAATATGCCTATGGTCGTTATCATAAATATGTTTTCAGTGAATTGAGAAAAGATTATACCATTACACTGGTTGTAAAAGATAACATCACAGGTTGCATTGATTCGGCTGTACAGAATGTAGATTTACTGCGTTGCTCCAAACTGCTTGATAAAAATAGTTACAACATTTGTCAGGATGATATGTTCTATGGCAGCACAGGAAATTCCAATGATCCCATTAGATTTTCAATTGACACAGGTCGTACCTGGTTTGATTTTCCTTCACAAATTAAAGCACCTTATCTGGGTTTGTACGATGTATTATTGGTTTTTCAGAAATACCAATCACCATGGTTTGAAAACATAGGCAACGACTCTATGAAAATTCATAACGATTCTATTCTGGTGTATGATACGATTAATAAGAAACAATTTTTGACTGTTAAGGCTACCAGATTTGATTCATTGAGCTATAAAGATTACACGTCCTGCAGTAGTTATCGCACCACTATTTATTTTAAAAATAAACTCTTTAAGGCAGGCGAAAAAATGGAAATTTTTTGGGGCGATAATACCAATGATGTCAAATTCTTTTTAGTTGACACCTATGTAGATTCTATCAGCCATGTCTACAAACATCCGGGTATAAAAGCAGGTATTACGATTAATCTTTACAATGGTTCGGGTTGCTTTAATCAATACAGACATTTCGTTGGATTTGGAAAAACAGTGGCAGTAATTCCACAGTATAAATTTTGCACCAACGTAAAAAGTTGTATGGATGTAACTGTAACAGAAAACAGCACATCCAAAAAATGGAGTAATTTGACAAACAAGCAGCTCACCTGGATAGTTGACAGTACCTTTGTTTACAGCAATGTAATGAAAGTTTGCCACACCTTTACCAAAGGAGGTAACCGCAAAATAAGGATTATAGCTATTGATAGTAACGGTTGTGCCGATACATTTAAAACGACTGTATTTGTGCAGGAAGTAAAAGCCAATATCAGCAACCTGCCCAAAGTAATTTTTTGCTCAGAGCTCAGACAGTTTTTTGATTCTTCCTATTGTATCAAAACATTCAGTGATTCAATATCAAAAATAAAATGGGATTTTGGCGACAAAACATTTTTAACCACACAAAAAAATCCTTTTAAAGCATTTAATTCAAGTGCCGATAGTGTATATGTATTATTAGCTGTTCAAACAGTCAGTGGTTGTGTCGATACTCAAAAAGTGAGTATTGCCATCATTGGCGCTAAACCTGCCTTTAGAATAAAGGATACAGTTGCTTGTGGGCAAATGCAGGCTGTATTCTATAACCTGTCGGGCAAATGTAAAAGTTATATCTGGGAGTTTGGCGACAGTGCACAAACATCAAAAGTGATGAGCGATACGCAAACTGTGACCTTTTTTTATAACAAACCAGGTCGCTATCACATTAAATTATACGGTACCGATACCATTCGCAATCCATCGACAGGGAATACCTATCATTGCGTCAGTGTTTTTCCTGAGTACCCTGTTATTCGAGATGTTGTTATCCTGCCGATTATTGATGCAGAAATTATTTCTAAAGATACCATTTGCTTAGGCGATTCTTTGCTCTTGAGAAGTAAAGATACAGCTTACATTGATCATGAAATATGGCAGATGGGCGATGGAATAACACTTATACAGCAGCCACCTAAACAGTTTGCGTATTATTATAAAACTAACGGCACCTATACCATTAATCTTTCACCTAAAGTGAATTTAGCAGCAGCTAAAGCCTGTATCGATAATGCTTCCAAAGATATAGTTGTGCTGGGAGTTAAAGCCGATTTTGATATTGATAAGAATAGTAAGCCCTATTATTCTTTTAACAATTTATCGCAACCTGCCTATGCTTCTTTGCTTTGGGACTTCGGACAACCATCATCAGGTAGTTTGAATAATTCAACAGAACAAAATCCTTCACATTTTTATGGCTATGCCAATCAACAGTTCACAATTTGTCTTACTGCAACATTGCCTTACGGCTGTCAGGATTCTGTGTGCAAGCAGATTGAAAATACGAGAGACAGTGCTTCTGTAAAATTATTCAATGTGTTTACACCTGAACATAAAGACAATAAGAATGATTACTACGATGTGCTGATAGAAGGAGAGGATCTTTATGAATTATTTATTTACGATCGCTGGGGTATTCTGGTATTTCACGGAAAGCAGGATGCAGATGTTGTGATTGAAGATAATTGGAACGGTAAGGTAATGAATGTCGGTAACGATTGTCCTCCGGGCGTTTATTACTATCTGTTCAGATACAGAATTCCATTATTGTCACCCGAAACAATACTCACCAATGGGGTTATTCAATTAATCAGATAATTATTAATGAGCTTGACTGAGGGTTACTTTAAAAGTAGCGCTCACGGTTGTTTCACCCGTTACCAATCCACCAAAGTTTTTGTTTTCCTGATGCACATATTCACGCAATTTTTTTGTTTGCTCAGGACTGAACATATTTAACTGTTCCAATATAGATTGGGCAACATTGTATTGTGGTCCCATTTTACCATCATCTACTTTGATGCAAATGCCCATTTGTTTTTCAATTAATCCCAATGAGTAGATGCCATCAGCACCCGTTTTGCCAATCAATTTGCCATTGGCTTCTTCCATCAAATCAGAGCAATATCTTTTTTTACCGGCTATCATTTGAGGATAAGCTGTAATAGCATCTGTCATCATCTTACAAGCTTTTTGTATGGCTTCGCTGAATTGAACAGGATGCACGATGTTCTTATAGGCAATGGCCTGATTAATCACCGGAAATGCAAGAATAGGTGCCGAACAACCATCTATGCCATTTTTAATTTTTTCAATGGGATAGCGGTGAAACTCAGCCGTAATTTTTAATATTTCCTGATGAAGGGGATGATTGAAATCGAGATAGTTTTCAATCGGCAAATTGTTGTAAACGCAATATGCCAAAAACCCCGCATGCTTACCGCTGCAATTATTTTGTATGCGCTTTGGTTGCTGGTCGTTTTTTATTAAAATATTTTGGTCTTCGCGCAAGGTTGGCATTTGTGGACCACATTGCAAATCATCTTCTGTTAAACCAATTTTATTTAAAATGCTATAGGCCGTTTCAACATGTTCTGGTTCACCATTATGACTGCCGCAAAAAATGGCAATTTCTTTTTGTGTAAAACCGAAATGTTCAACGGCACCGCTGGTAAGTAAGGGCAACTGTTGTACAAATTTCATGGCTGAACGCGGAAAGCACAATTGCTGGATATCGCCTGTGCTGAATACTACGCGGTCGTCTTTATCTACAATGCATACAACGCCTCTGTGAAAACTTTCTAATACGTTGCCTCTGTATACTTCTACTAAAATAGGATTGCTCATTGTCAGGAATTTTGATTGGTGGCTAATAAAAACATGCAGGCCATTCTGATGGCTACACCGTTTTCCACCTGATTAAGAATAATGCTGTAATCGCTGTCTGCCACTTCACTGGTTATCTCCACACCGCGGTTAATAGGCCCGGGGTGCATAATGGTAATGTCTTTGCCGATGCTTTCAAGCATTGGCAATGTTAATCCGTATTGCATGGAATACTCGCGGAGCGAAGGGAAATATTTGATTTCCTGTCTTTCCATTTGTATGCGCAACATATTGGCAACATCACACCATTCAAGTGCTTTGCGCAGATTGTGTTCCACTTTTACACCCAGTTGTTCGATGTATTTTGGTATCAGTGTACTAGGGCCGCATACCATTACTTCAGCACCTAATTTTTGCAAACAAAATATATTGGATAAGGCCACACGGCTGTGCAGAATATCACCTACGATGACTACCTTTTTACCGGTTACATCTCCAAGTGTTTCTTTGATAGAGTAGGCATCCAATAATGCTTGAGTCGGATGTTCATGTGTGCCATCACCGGCATTTAAGATGGTGGCATCTATTTGTTTGGATAAAAAGATACAAGCACCGGGACTGGGGTGGCGCATTACCACCATGTCTACCTTCATGCTCAAAATATTTTTTACAGTATCAATCAGTGTTTCTCCTTTTGATACGGATGAAGAAGACGATGAAAAATTGACGATATCGGCACTCAGTCTTTTTTGAGCTAACTCAAATGAAACACGGGTACGGGTTGAGTTTTCAAAGAATAAATTGGCTACAGTAATATCGCGGAGTGAAGGAACTTTTTTAATGGGGCGATTGATAATGGTTTTAAAATTATCTGCAGTTTCAAATATAAGGCGTATGTCCTGTTCGTTCAGATCCTTAATGCCCAGCAGGTGTTTTACAGATAATTGTGTCATGCGTTTATCAACCAAACTTTATAATTATTTTCTTCCCAGTCAACTTTTACTTTCTGAATATTCCCTCTTGTATCTACGCTTTTTCCTACATAATCAGGCGCAATAGGATTTTCGCGGTTGAATTTCCTGTCAATCAAAACACAAAGTTCCACTTTTGCAGGACGGCCAAAGTCGAGTAAGGCATCCATGGCGCTGCGTATGCTGCGACCGGTAAACAATACATCATCAATTAAGATGATTTTTAATCCTTCAGTACTGAAGGGTATATGAATCGGATTGGGTACCAATTGTTTATTCGAAGTTCTGAAATCATCGCGGTAAAAAGTGATGTCCAATTCACCGTATTTAATTTTTGAACCAATAATGCCTTCCACTCTTTGTCGGATAAGGCGGGCCGGAAAAATGCCTCTTGGCTGTAAAGCAATGATGGCAGTGTTTTCGAAATGACCGTGGTTCTCTACCAGTTCATAAGCCAGTCTGTGCAGTGTTGCATTCAGCTTAAGGTGGTCATATAGTAGTTTTTCTTCCAATTATTTTTGTTCTGATAATTCCAATACCACATCAAATTCTGCCTGGGTTACTGCTCCTACACTGAGTCGGCTTAATTTTACCAGTTGCATATTGCTCAGGCGTTTTTCAGCTTTTATTTGTTCGAGAGTCACCGATTTTTTTAATTTTTTAAAGGGAGACAATTCTACTACCACCCAATTCGTATCCTCGGTTGTTGGATCCTGATAGGCTTCTTTCACAACCTTGGCCATGCCGACAATTTCTTTTCCTTCATTGCTGTGATAAAAAAAGACCAGATCCCCTTTTTTCATGTCGCGCATATTATTGCGGGCAGCGTAATTTCTAACACCATCCCATACTGTTTTCTTGTCCTTTTCAAATTGTTCCCATGAATATTTGAACGGTTCAGATTTTACAAGCCAGTGTTTCATCTGTTGGCAAATAAACAGCTATTTTTACGTTTATTCAATAGGGGCAATGAAAGAATATGCACTTTTTTTACCGAGTGTTTATTGCCAGGTACTGCCGTCTTTCCCGTCTTTTATTTCAAATCCAAGCGCGCTGAGTTTATTGCGAATCTCATCTGATAAGGCGTAATTCTTATTGGCTTTGGCCTCATTGCGCATGGTCAGCAGCATTTGCATCACACCATCAAGGCGTGTATTGTCTCCTCCATTTTCTTTTGCCAATCCCAGAATATCGAATACAAAACAGTTGAAGTGATTGCGCAAAACGCCCAAATCAGTTTCTGTAATTGTCGCACTTCCCGCTGAAATTGAATTGATGTAAGTCACCATTTCAAATAGTTTGGAAATAAGAATAGGCGTATTCAAATCTTCGTTCATGGCATCGTAAGCCTGGCTCACCATGCTGTGAACATCAGCACTGGATGTAGCTGAAGATGAAATATTTTTTAATGTATCAGAAGCAGATAGCAAACGCTGTAATCCCTTTTCAGCAGCCTGCAATGCAGCATTGCCAAAATCTAATGTACCGCGGTAGTGGGCCATCAGAATAAAGAATTTCAGGGTCATGGCCGTATAGGGTTGTTCCAGTAACGCGTGATTGCCTGTAAAGAAATCATCAACCGCAATACCGTTATTCAGCGACTTGGCCATTTTCTGTCCGTTGATGGTCACCATGTTGTGGTGCATCCAATAACGCGCAGGATTGTTGTGGTTACATGCGGTCGACTGCGCAATTTCTGACTCATGGTGAGGAAACAGTAAGTCCATGCCGCCACCGTGAATATCAAATTCTTTGCCCAGATATTTTTGACTCATGGCACTGCACTCAATGTGCCATCCCGGAAAACCTTTGCCCCACGGGCTGTTCCATTGCATGATGTGTTCAGGTCCGGCATTTTTCCATAATGCAAAATCATTGGAGTTGCGTTTTTCTTCCTGACCTTCCAACTCGCGCACTTCATTGCCTGCTCCTGCCATCAGGTCTTCAACAATACGACCCGATAGTTTGCCGTAATCCTTATCCTTGCTATATTTCAGTACATCAAAATATACCGAGCCATTGACTGCATAGGCGTATCCATTGGCAATAATCTGCTCTATCATTTCTATCTGCTCAATGATATGACCACTGGCTCTCGGTTCAATAGAAGCCGGAATCAGGTTCAATGCATTCAACATGTCGTGGTATTTATTGGTATAAAATTGGGCAATTTCCATTGGCTCCAATTGTTCTATGCGGGCTTTTTTAGCAATTTTATCTTCACCCTCATCGGCATCATTCACCAAATGACCCACATCAGTAATGTTTCTTACAAACCTCACCTTGTAACCGATATGTCGGAGGTAGCGGTGCACCACATCGAATACAACCGGACCGCGCACGTGACCCAAATGCGGACTGCCATATACCGTAGGGCCGCACAGATAAAGGCCTACAAAGGGTGGCTGTAAGGGCGTAAAGTCTTCAATCTTGCGCGAGTAGGTGTTGTATATCTTTAAGGGTTGCATTTTTAAACAGGCAAATTTAAGATTAAATTTCAAGCAATTTAAAGCGACTTTCAAAATCTGTGCTTGGGTTTGAAAAAAACTTTATCTTCGCCATTGAAAAAATCAGAATTTTAAAATATTTATCAGACAATGAAAAACAGTATGCTATCCTCTTCGTATTTAAACCTCTCACTGAGTGTTGTGCTTTGCAGTGTGTTATGGACATCATGTGGCAATAAAAAAACTGCAGCAGTAGTTACAGCTCCGGTTGTAGTGCCGGTTGCGGCCGAGTTTGTTGGTCAACCCGATGGTTTGTATGCCAATATGAAAACCACTAAAGGCGATATCTTATTACAACTGGAGTACGAAAAAACACCTTTAACAGTTGCCAATTTTGTTGGTCTAGCTGAAGGGAAATTAAAGAATTCAGCAAAAGCTTTTGGCAAACCGTATTTCGATAGCTTGAAGTTTCACAGGGTTATTCCTAATTTTATGATTCAGGGTGGCGACCCACAGGGCAATGGTTCAGGCGGACCGGGTTACAGATTCGAAGATGAGTTTGACCAAAGCTTGACCCATTCTGGTCCGGGTATATTGAGCATGGCCAATGCAGGTCCCGGCACCAATGGCAGTCAATTCTTCATTACTCACGTAGCAACCCCTTGGTTGAATAACAAGCACTCTGTATTCGGTCACGTAGTAAAAGGACAGGATGTAGTGAATGCCATTGCACAAGGCGATATGATCATTCATGTATCAATCGGTAGAGTAGGAGCACAAGCTCAGGCTTACGATCCAACTGTTATCAAAACAGAAAAATTATTAAAAAAGGATTAATTAATTCTCAACCTTTTAAATTTATAGTAACCCTCAATAACGCGAAGTTGTTGAGGGTTTTTTATTTGGAGGGAGCTTTTAGGTTAGTTGTCTCCAAGGGTAGGGACTAAATGGAAAATCAAAAACCTAAAATCAAAAAATCAAAAATATTTTTATCCTTTCTTCTTCTTCCGGTCAATCTCTATTCCCTGAGCTTTCAAACTTTTGTAATTGGAGCGCAGGCGAATGAACCACAGAATTTTTTCTTCTTTGTATGTTTTGGTGGTGTTCGGTATTGCTCTGCTAAAGCGTGTATATAATCCAAGGCAATAGGTCTTAGATTTGTAACCTATGGTGCTGTCGCTGTACTGTTGATAGAAAGGAAATACGGATATTTCTTTTTTGCCTTCCACTTTCTTTTTTACATATACAAAGTACAAGAATCGGTATTCGTGGTCGTTGTTCGCATAGCGATTAGCGATCACAGATTTAAATAAATAGCTGCTCTTTTTTACGGTACTGTCAACAGTTTGATGGGCGTATAACTGCCACAGGATATTCACCTGTTTTTTGTTGCCGATATGGCTGCTGTAAACAAATGGGAGAATCGCTGTATATTTGGTTTGTGGTGAGCGCTTGTACCAAATCAGTGGCGCAAATCTGAACTCTTTTGAAGCAGTGTCTTTTCTGTATTCGCACAAAGGCCACAGAAAACTGGATTGAGTTGTAGTAGCAGTATGATGGTGACGGTATAAAAAATACAACAAGCTGAAATCTTTGTTACCGACTGTGTCTGATTTATAGGTGAACAAAGGGGCTACATGAACCTTGTGTTGACCGTTGCGGTGTATGTTCCAGAAAAGCGGAGTGATCACCAGATGTCGGTTGGTGTTTGTTTTGCTTTTGCCATAACTGAAAAAAGGTGCAAAAGTGAACGACTTATATTTAGCAGTATTGAAACTGTAAATCAAAGGAAATACTACTGTTGTTTTTTTCTTCGCACTCTTGTAATGCCATGCTAAAGGGGTAAATACTTTTAACGTATTGCCGTTTAACCTGTTTTTGTTTTTCAAATACAATGGGAAGAATAGGTAAGTTTTGTTGTATCGGCCTTTAAATGAATAGCTCAATGGGAAGATCACCTTTGTTGTATCGTAGTAAGATTTAAAACTCCAATAGAGCGGGAATACAACACTTGTTTTTTTATTCGGTTTTTCAATCTGCCACAGTACAGGGAACAGTATTCTTCCTTTCATGTCAAGGTTTTTGAATTGCCAGTACAATGGGGTGATGGCAGTGTATGCAACTTTTTTGTCTTTCGATTGACTATAACTGAATAACGGAAAGAAGGTCAAAGAATTATAGCGTCTGTTTTGATACGACCATATAATCGGAAATAAAACACGGGTTCTGTTTTCCAGGGTTTTGTTATAATGACTCCACCATAAAGGGAAAATAACATTTCGCTTAATATAGGGCGTGTTTTTATGCCACCACAAAGGGAAGAATACATTGGTGGTAGAGCCACCTTTTTTTACCTGCCAGAATAATGGTGTAATGACCAGGTGGCGATGTGTGCTGTCCTTTACACTTTTTCCAAAACTGAACATTGGGAAGAAAGCAAAAGTGTGGTAATTCTTTTTGTGAATGTTCCATACCAAAGGGAACAGTACCTGTTTTTTTGTTTTGTAGTAGTAATTTGTATAGCTCCACCAAATAGGGAAGAGTACCTTGGATGATCTCCTTTGGGTGTTTTTGCTCCACCATAAAGGAAAGATGGTTGTGTATTTTCTAGTCGTTGATTTCTTTTGCCAGAATATTGGAAACAGGAAATTGCTTTTGCTGTTTTTTGTTTCAAAATGCCAGAATAGCGGGGTAATGGCAAAATGTTTTTTAGCTGTATCTGTTTTCGATTGACCATAAGCAAAGAATGGCATAATGGCAATAGATTTATTGTAGGGATTATTGAAGTACCATACAAAGGGGAATAATACTTTGCTTTTGCTCTTGTCTGATTCACTTGAGAAGCTCCACCACAGAGGAAAGATGACATTGTACTTGTCTGTTCCTAATTTATCATAAGTTACTTTACTGTGCCACCAGATGGGGAATAGAATATCGCGTTTTCCTTTTTTTGCAGATTCGTTAAAAGTAGTGTGCCAGTATAAATAAGCGATGGAGAAATATTTCTGGTTTTTTGGCCATTTATTTTTGGTGCCTTGTGAATACAAAGGAAAAATACTGAAACTTTTATTGTGGCTGTCATCTCGTTTCCATATCAGTGGGAAGATGGTCCAGTTCTTTTTAAACGTGCTTTTGTAACGCCAATAAAATGGGAAGAAAGTGCGTCTGGTGATGTTTTCACTCAGTGAGGTCTGACTGGTATAAAAAGGAAATACATAGTTAGTGATAAGTGTATCCTTTGAGTATTGGTAGTTAATATATGATTTGCGTTTTACCCAGAAAGGTAGCAGCATAGTAGTTGTTCCTTTTTTGTTGTATGTCGACCAGAACAGCGGTGTGATAATACGGAATCCTGAAGTGTTTTTTTTGTCTTTACCCGATGCATATAAGGGAAATAAAGTAGTAGACTTGTAATTAGGGTTATGGTATTGCCAGAATAGCGGAAATATAACGGTGTTGCGGAAAGCAGGGTCACGGTAACGCCAGTAAAGCGGGAAAAGGGTGGTCTTGTTGTAAATATTCGCACTGTCTTTCGACCGGTTATTGAAGTATAATGGAAACAGAACAGTTTTAGTTTGCAGATTAGGATAAGAGAAACGCCAGAATAATGGTGTTACAATGGTGTATTTGGTTTGTAAATTATTGTAGGCGCCATAGCTGTAGATAGGAAACAAAGTTGACGATTTGCTGTTGGGGGTTGCAAAGTGCCAGTATACCGGGAATGTTACAAAGTGGGAGCGTTTATTGATCTTATCGTTCTTATACCAGAGAAAGAAAAAAATGCTGTTTTTGAGATAATTGCCATCATTGGATGTGGTAAAATTCAGTAAACTAATTTCAGGGGCAATGTCTATAAAGCGATAGGAGGTGGTGTGTTTGCGGTAATCTTTTTGATACGCAAAAACAGAAGGGTAATAGGTGGTGAATAGCTTAAACTGATTGTTATTTGTATTGCTGTCGTACCAAAAAACAGGAAGAAAATGCGCATGACGCATGGTGTCCTTGTAATTCTTCTTGTTTTGATATAGGGTGAATAATATTTCCGTGTTTTTGTAACCGGGCGTTTTGATAACCTTCACTATCGGCCATAGATGCAAATTGCCACCTCGGGTAATGCCAAGGTCGAAACTCAGTTTGTCTTTAATTGTATCTGTTTGCGCACTTGATGTAAGTGGGCATAAATACAATAACAACAGTATTATCCATGGGTTTTTAATCACGGCTATAGAAATAGTTATAAAATATTTTTTTTTGGAAAATTACAACTATGACTTTATAAAAACCAATAAGTTTAATTTGAGTGCAGAAATAAAAAAATTGACAGGTCCTAAATTTAGTTTTTCAACCAGGGCACTATCATGTTGAATTTTGGAATTTCTACTTCAATGGTATCATCTAATACAGGACGTTCTAATGTGTAATGTCCCCACATTTCACCAATACCACTCTGCAACTGGCAACCTGAAACGTAGGTATAAGAATCACCTTGTTCAATCACCGGTTGTACGCCAACAACACCTTCACCCTCCACTTCGCGTATGTCGTAAGTAGAATCAGCTATGTGCCATTTGCGGCTCAACAACTTTACGGTGTAATTGCTGTTATTGGTAATTTGTATGCGGTAGGCAAAAAAATACTCGCTTTCATTGGGCTTACTTTGTACCGCAACATATTCTGTTTCAACCTTTACAATAATGCCATATGTTTCTGCTACCTGCATGTTTGAATTTTGGACAAAGGTATCCGTTACGATGTAATGCCCAAATCATATTTGTGTAAAATCTTTGCACAATTCCGGTTACATGCTATTGATAAGTTAATGCTAGAAATGATGCATTGTTAATTGTTTTCAATTATATAAATTTTTTTGGTCGTCAATGGCTTGCTCTGTCAAATTGGGGTCATTTTTTTATTAAATAAAATATTGTTTTAATAATAATTGTTAATTTTGATTTGCTTAAATTTACATGGTCTATGAAAAAGAATTTACAATACTATCTACTGTTTGCCTTTATCTTTATTTTTTATAAAGGTCAATCTCAAACATTTAAGGCGCATTTCTATTATACGGTTGATTGTAAAAAAATCAAGGTATACGATACGTCTAAATCCTCGGTTTATTACCGTATCAACTGGGATTTTGGGGATGAAATTCAAACAAGTGATTACAACCCTTCGCATATTTACAATACCGGCAATGACTCAGTTACATTTAAAGTGGTATTAACCATATTGAAGTATGACAGTACCCTGAATATGGATATAACGGATACCACCTCAAAGCTCGTTACAATCAATTGTCCGGGTTGCAATTTCAAAGCTGATTTTAATGCAGCTGAAGATGTGAGCAATTTTAAGAAACAGTATTTCACGAATCTAACTTCGGGTGGTTCATCTTTAAGCTATTGGTGGGACTTTGGCAATAGCAGTGGTACATCTACTTTAAAAGATCCCGATTATACATACGCCACAAAGGGCAATTACGATGTTACTTTGAAAGCGATGTATTATGATTCAACGTATACTAAGTATTGCCGCGACTCAATTACAAAATTGGTGGTGGTCAATTCATTGGAAGCATCTTATACCTATACGATTGATACCTCAGATTGTTCTGTAGTTCATTTTACCAATACATCATTAGGTAATCCTGCTTTTTTCTCCTGGTATTTTGGTGATGGAGGTGCTAGCAATCAGGCGAATCCTCAACACGAGTATCTAGCCAATGATACATTCGAAGTGGTGTTCATGGTATATGATAGTATACGCAATGGCAGGGTATATGCAGATACTACTTTTGGGCAGGTTGTGATTAATTGCAATAAATGTTACATCAGAGCCAACCTTAGTTTATATGCAGATTCTACAGTGCCTTATTCCGCGACTTTGTATAATTATTCAACCGGAACAATCAATAAACACTATTGGGATTTTGGAGATGGATCAACCTCAACTTCTCGCAATCCTGTACACAGTTATAGCATAACAGGGAATATAACCCTCATGTATATAGCAACTGATACGACATCAGGATGTGCAGATACAGCCTATCTCAATTTTACTATTGATTCACTGGGTTATCTGAAACGGCAGGCATTTGTAATGACCATTGTTGACAGAACCAGTACAGGCATTGACAAAGGCCCGAATAATCTTACATGGCAGCTAAAGGCTTACCCAAATCCTTTTAATGATCAGATAATTATTAAAGGCGATGAATTGCCCGAATCTCATCAATTAAAGGTATACAATAGTCTGGGACAAATAGTGACGTATAATAGCAGCGTCAATGGTAATCAATTGATACTGAATTTTGATTCCGGTTTACCATCAGGGTTTTATGTCATACGCATAAGCACTGAATACGGTTACCAACATTTAAAACTGATAAAGGAATAGTTTCATTTTAAATAAAATTGGATGTAAAGCCCTTCGGTTGTTTTCGTTATGCTGACGAATTTAATCGGAGGGCTTTTTTATGCAGTAAAAAGAAAGATTTTTGTTTTAATTTGATTGAATATTTATCAAATTGAGAAATTGGCAAGGGGGTAAAAATGCTTATTGTGCTGGTTGTCAAAGTATTAGTAAAATGGTAGAGTTGTTGCCACAAATTTCCTAACATTATAACCCACAGCACTATGATGAAAAACAATACCATTAAAATTGCCGTTGTAGAGGATGGCCACTTTTACAACAAAGTTATTGAAGAGCAGATTTATGACATCTGTCTTGCCGAAAACAAGAAAAACCTGAATTGGATCGTTAAGTCAATTGGTAATGCGCAATCCCTACTCACCGGGAAATCTGCTTATCAGATTATCTTATTCGACAGTTATCAAAAAAACAATCAATCAGTACCGGATTCGAAAGTGGATGAAGTGATTGAATCAATCAAAGAAAAAAACAAAAATTGTTTACTCATCAGTATCAGTGGTTACAGAGAAATGGTCGTCAGAGCTGAGTTTATTCAGGATGGCGAAACTGTATTTTGTTATTCAAAACAGAGCAATATAAAAAACGACAGGTTTGAAGAAAGTTGTTCAATACCGTCAATAAATACTTTGTTAATTAAGTATCTTCACCATGTGTATCCTCAAGAAGGAACACAGATGAAGCATACAGCATAAGCAGTGTTGGAATAGTATAGCCCATCAGATATGGTACTGATGGGCTTTTTTCTTTGTATTTGAGTTCTAAATATTCAGTTTGTTATTTAGTCTCGTTGTAATTTTAACGACTGCTTTCATCAGCATCTTTCAATGTCTGCTTGAATGGGTTGTGTTTGAAAGGATACACCAATTGTTTCATGTAGCCCTTTGGAAACCATGCCTCATTCAGTCCTGTGCCTTTTGGCCACTCATTACCGGGCAGGTAATACGTGCCAAATATCCGATCAATGAAAGGAAAAAATACCGCAAAGTTTTTACCGTAGTGTTCAGTCTCTATGCAATGGTGCCAGTGGTGGTATTGCGGAGTGGTAATGATGTATTTGAAGAAACCGATATTCACCCTCGTGTTGGAATGGATGAAGACAGCATGTATGGCAATAACAACTATGTAGGCATTAAAAACAATAGAGGAGAAGCCGCATACATACAGCGGTATAAATGTGATGGAACGGGTAAAGAAAATATCAATGAAGTGGGTGCGCGAACCGGCCAGCCAGTCCATGGCCCTGGTAGAATGATGCACAGCATGGAAACGCCACAGCGAACCATGAGAATGGAAAATGCGGTGTGCCCAGTATTGGAAAACATCTGTGATGAAAAATGCAAGCACTAATTCAACAATGAAAGGTAATGATTGTATCCATAATTGAAAGTTTTGGAGATTCATTTTACCGAAAAAGATAACAGCAGGTTGTTGGGTAATCACCCCAAAAAACTGAATGCACAAATGACTGATGGCAAAGTAAATTAAGTCGGTGCGCCATTCAGCATGAAATCGGTCTTGCTCCTCGCGTTTTGGAAAAACCATTTCAACAGGTATAAATATGATGGCCATCAACAGCAAGTCGAGTAAGAGCCAGTCGAGGCCCAAATGCCAATTGGCTTTTTCAACCACTTTCCCTTTTACATCAAAACCGCCAATGACAATAGTGGTGCAGGCGATGAAAATACCAATCATGCCTCTGGTTCTTTGCTTGCTCAGCAATACATTCATCAGTCCAAACAGCATGGCCAGTATAATGGCACATGACAACAACCACTTCATGGAAGTAGCCGTGTATATTTCTCTGAATTCGGGGGTGGTAAAAATTTCAGGAAAATAAAAACAGAAAACACCGCCCAATGCCAACAAACTGAAAAATACGGATACATAACCACTGACAATGCCTTTGCCCAGGGCATATCTATTAACAACTGATTTTAAATACGACATACTTGCTTAAAATGATGCAAGATAAGGAATAATTGTTTTGACACATTTTAGGAAAAGCAATTGAAAAAAAGGCAATAAAAAAAGGTCCTGAATATGCTTCAGGACCTTTCTCATTTATCTGTTCGAAATAATTATTTCAGAATGTCTCTTGAAATAACCACGCGTTGTACTTCGCTGGTACCTTCGTAAATCTGAGTAATCTTCGCATCGCGCATTAAACGCTCTACGTGGTATTCTTTTACATAACCGTAGCCACCGTGAATCTGCACAGCTTCAATTGTGTGTTTCATGGCCACTTCGCTCGAGAATAATTTAGCCATACTGCTTGCTCTGCCGTAATCCAGGTGCTGGTCTTTCAACCAGGCAGCTCTCAAGCACAACAATCTTGCAGCTTCAATATCAGTTGCCATGTCTGCCAGTTTAAATTGGATGGCCTGGTGGTTCATGATTTCTGTACCAAATGCTTTTCTTTCTTTTGCGTATTTCAATGACAACTCATAAGCACCACTGGCAATACCCAATGCTTGCGCAGCTATACCGATACGACCGCCTGTCAAAGTTTTCATGGCGAATTTGAATCCAAATCCATCTTCACCTATGCGATTGGCTTTAGGTACTTTCACATCTGTAAACATCAGTGAATGTGTGTCGCTGCCTCTGATACCCATTTTGTCTTCTTTCTTGCCTACTACAAAACCTTCCATGCCTCTTTCTACGATAAAGGCATTGATACCGCGGTGGCCGGCTTCAACATTGGTTTGTGCTATTACTAAATAGTAAGTGGCGGTTTTACCATTGGTGATCCAGTTTTTAGTACCGTTCAACAAGTAGTAGTCGCCCATATCCACTGCAGTGGTTCTTTGTGAAGTGGCATCGCTACCGGCTTCAGGTTCGCTTAAGCAGAATGCACCGTGAACTTCACCTTTAGCCAATGGCACTAAATATTTTTGTTTTTGTTCTTCAGAGCCAAAGGTTTCTAAACCCCAGCACACCAATGAATTGTTAACTGACATAACAACAGAAGCAGAAGCATCTACTTTGCTTATTTCTTCCATTGCCAACACGTAGCTGATAGCATCCATGCCGCTTCCACCGTATTTTGGATCAACCATCATACCGAGGAAACCCAGTTCGCCTAATTTTTTAATTTGTTCTGTTGGAAATTCCTGATTGTTGTCGCGATCGATAACCCCCGGCAATAGTTCCGTTTGGGCAAAGTCTCTTGCGGCCTGCTGTACGGCCAATTGTTCTTCCGATAATTCAAAATTCATCATTGTGGGTGCAAAAATAAGGGCTTTCGACTTTTTATAAAAATTTATCCCGAATTATAAAAAAATGATAATCAAGGCTCCAACAACACATTCATTTAAATGGTATTTTTGCCGCCAGTGCTCATCGTTCGCAATCCATCTACCAATCCCTATTTCAATCTGGCAGCAGAGGAATACCTCCTGAAAAATTTTGATGAAGATATTTTCATGCTGTGGCGCAACGAGAATACAGTGGTGGTGGGGAAACACCAAAATGCCTTATCGGAAGTAAACATGACTTATGCCCGGGCCAATCATGTGAATGTTGCAAGGCGTTTATCAGGTGGCGGCACCGTGTTTCACGATTCCGGTAATTTGAATTTTACCTTTATAGGCAATACCCGCGAAGGCGATGAAATAAAAGTAGATTTTGCGTATTTCACCTTGCCCATCATTGAAGTGTTGCAAACCATGGGCGTGCAGGCCACATTGAGTGGTCGCAATGATTTGCTGATTGACGGTATGAAATTTAGCGGTAATGCAGAACATGTTTACCGCCAAAAGAAACGCACCTTACATCACGGCACTTTGTTATTCGACAGTCGCATCGAAAATTTATCAGCTGCTTTAAAAGTCGACCCATTAAAATATACCGATAAGTCTGTGAAATCTTTTCGCAGCAAGGTCACCAATATCAGCAACCATTTGCCTTCGCCCATGCACATCGATGCATTTCATGAAAGGGTGGTAGATTATATGGCAGCCAGATACGAAGATGTGGCTTTTTATACATTCACGACAGATGATATTGCAGCGATTACTGAATTGGAAAAAAGCAAATACGGTACCTGGGAATGGATATTCGGTTATTCACCCAAATACAAGTTTCAGAATATTGTTTCAACAACAGTTGGTGACATCAGTATTGAATTAGAAGTGGAAAAAGGTTTGATTCAATCGTACGATATCAGCGGAGATACATATGATACCACTGCCTGGGATGCGGTTTTAAAACAACTCATCAATTGCAGACATTTTCCTGAAGATATTGAGCTGCTTTTATCTTCTGATGTTGCGGCCAATGCATTGAAACCGGCTACTGCCAACGAATTGATAGCGGGGCTTTTTTAAGTCAGCAGCCACATTGTCTACAAATTGAGAATACAAACTCAGTGAATTATTGATATGTGAATACTTTGTAACACACTTTATTAGCAAG
Organism: Bacteroidota bacterium; assembly: GCA_040386935.1. GTDB lineage: Bacteria > Bacteroidota > Bacteroidia > NS11-12g > UBA955 > JABMMZ01. Next base: position 60,120 of record JAZKEQ010000006.1, read on the forward strand.
TGCAGTATTTTTGTATGGATGAAAACAGTTGCCATAATAACAGGAGGTAAATCACCCGAGCATGAAATAGCCGTTATTTCAGCCCGTAACATATACAAAGCACTCGACACCAATTTATTCAGAATCGAAGTGATAGGCATTTCAAAACAAGGTGAATGGTTTCATTTACCTGATGGCAGCTTGTTTGATGAAGGCATTGCCATAGGTGAGGGTGCCAATCACAAAGCGTTAACTTTTTTACCATTCAATTCAAGACCCATTCGTTTGGTTGAAGATATCAACGAAGCGTTGCATGTCGATATATTTTTCCCGATTACACATGGGGTATATGGAGAAGATGGCATACTACAAGGTGTGCTTGAATATCTGAACCATCCTTATGTTGGTCCTGGTGTTTTAGGCAGTGCCATTGGCATGGACAAGGATGTTACAAAAATAATTTTGGAGCACAACGGCATTCGCGTAACTCCATGGCAAACTTATTTTAAAGGCGATACCATCAATTTTGATTCACTGGAAAAAATGGGTTATCCCTTATTTGTAAAACCTGCCAATATGGGCAGTGGTGTTGGTGTTGAAAAAGCTGAGAACCGCGAGCAGTTAATCGCAGCCATTGAACAGGCCTTTCGTTTTGATGTCAAATTACTGATTGAAAAGGGGATAAAGGGTCGCGAAGTTGAAACAGCGGTGATGGGTAATTTACAACCTGAAGTAACCCGTGTTGTTGGTGAAATCATTGTGAGCAGTGGGTTCTATACCTACGAAAATAAATATGTGAACGAGGCCACCAAAGTGGTGATTCCGGCAGAAAATTTAAGTGCAGCAACCATTGTCACTATTACTGATACAGCATTAAAAGCTTACCGTTGTTTGCAGTTGGAAGGCTTGAGCAGAGTTGATTTCTTTTATGTGAGTGATGATGAATTTTACCTGAATGAAGTAAATACGTTACCGGGCTTTACCAATATCAGCATGTATCCTAAATTGTGGGAAGCTGTAGGTGTTGGTTATTCTGAACTGCTGACCAAACTCATAGCACATGCGGAAGAACGTTATGCCATGCGACATGCTTTGCAGAGTACGCGCTAGTGGACTGTGTAGTTGAAGTTGTTGCGTTGCTTTATTTTTTTAATGGAGCAATTGAACCAATGTTGAATAGTGTTTGGTAACCGGTAATTTATTGATAAAACCTGAAACAGTTATTTGTGTGAGGTATAAACCTTCTGGAACTATCTTGCCGTTATATGTGCCATCCCATGGTATGCTGTTACTGTTGTCATACAATAGTTCGCCCCAACGCGTGAAAATTTGTGTGTGAACTGTTACAGCATAATTAGCTGAAATGGTCAATTCATCATTCAACCCATCACCGTTTGGTGTAAATGCATTAGGGATATACACAGTTAAATCGCAGCGCTCCTCTACTATAGTTTTATCATCGCCCTTACAGCCTCTGAAATCGTTGACAACAACAAAGTAGGGACCTTTTTTATTAACCACTATCCATTGTGTGGTGTCATTGGTAGGGTGCCACAGGTAATTCATAAAACCCTTTCCTGCATTGAGTTCAACTAAATCACTGCTGGCTTCACATAGATAATAAGCATCTCCCAACAATGTTTGTAAAGTAGGATGGTAATCTAGGTTTAAAGTATCAGTTACCTTACAACCTCTGTAATTGTTTTCAAAACCAAAGATACCTTTTTTGCGAACTGTAAGTGTAGATGTAGATGCACCTGTATTCCATTGCGAATAACCTTTCCAAGTTTTGTTGCCTAGCGTAATTGAATCACCCGGACATAATATAGTGTCGTTGCCTAGGCTAATATTTTGAGGTGCTGTTATTTCTGTTCTGAAATGAAATGTATCCCGGTTGTTGCAAAAATAAATGACTGCTGATGGTTGGTAGTAGCCGCTATTATTATAGCTGTGAACTGTGTTATGAAGAGGAGATGTCAATGCAGGTTGGGTAGGATTGTTATACCACCAACGCATACTATCGACACCTGATTGGTCACCATTAAAATTAAAAGTTGTGGCTTGATTCAAACAAGTGAGCGAGTCGACTGCTAAAGTAAAGCCACTGTTTTCGCTGCAAGTGCCTGTATGGTTCACAATTATATTTGGAACTTCAAAATTGGTGACACCGCTTAATCGCATAAAGTTTTCACGGTATTGACAATTGTTGCCTTTTTGATTGGGATAAAGCACCACATCCATTTTGTTGGAAGGTATACCACTGATGTGTGTCGTTATATACAGTTTGCCATCGGGACCACAGGCTATCTGATTAAAGTTTTCAGGACTCGTAGCGATTAATACATTGTTATTGGTATTGCTTGTTTCGTATTGTACCAAATGACTTTCTAAATATCCGTAGGTAACATAAATAAAACGGTCGTCAGGCGAAAATGCAATGCCGTGGGGGCAATCCCATGGCGATTTTACCGGTAGTAAAGTGCTGGTAGCAGCGATCTTGCCACAGCGTTTATCAAAATCAAATACCTGTGGCTCAATAACGGGTACTGCAATACTATAATTTGTAATAGCAAGCTTGTCGCCTTTGTTTGAAGATACAAAGTCACCGATGTAAGTGGATGAATTAAGCGTTGGGTGAGGCGTTACAACAGGAGTATCTATTCTGCCATCGGGATGTACAAGGTAAGCGTAAAAATCTGTTCCCTTTATAGTAATTAACCAGTAAGATTCACTCAGGCAATGTTTTACAGCTGTCATACGGTTGACCGATGTTTGCAATGCGAAACTTTTTGTTTCTATAATGGCCCCATTGCCGTTTTGGGCTGTCATGTCCACAATGTAATAGTCCGTAAAGTTAAAAACGATGAAGCGGTTTCGGAATTGCTTAAGCGGTATAATGATAACATCTTGGGTGCCGTTGCCATTAATGCTTGAATCCATCATTATGCCTTTGCTGTTCCAAAAACTATTGCCATTGGTATAAAACAGCAAGGCACCTGTTACAGGGTCGCTTACTGATGCGCCACTGCGATAAGTATTCATCGCATTATCTGTTTTTGAAATGGCAGGACTTGTATTAAAACTGATGGCCGCTTTGTTGCCAAAATACCAGTTGTTGTTGTACTTGTTTTGCGCAATACTGCCAATGGTGCAAAAGCACAGCATCAGCCATATGAGGGGTAGTTTTATGCGCATTGAATTGCAGATGCAAATTTAGTGTTTCAGGTTGTATGATACCCTGTTTTTTATCCTGTAAATCTTTCTGTTTATCAATTATTTGTAGTGTTAAACGACTTTTTATTTTGAATAATATCTGTATTTTTACCTCTTAAAATTTTATGGATAACTTAACCATTGATAACAATACGTTTGCATCTAATCCCGGCAATACCAAACTCAATCCCTTTGTTTGGATCAGGTACAACTTCTTGCATGTTTTTTTGCTCACCGGTTCTCTGCTCGGATTTGCATGGTTGAGTTATGATGTTTTATGGTGGTGGCTCATTGGGGTGTTCCTGTCACTTGCCGTTAATTTCTTTTACTGGGTAAGAAAAAAAGAGCAATTCAGAAGTGGTGACTCCAATGCAGGGTTAGTGGTTTCAGTTAATCCAACTCTTGTTGCGGTTACTACTGATTTGACAAAAGGAGGTGGAGAATATCCTGTTGTAAAAATAATCAAGTATAAAAAAAGTGCAAGCATTGGCGATAAAATAGCGACAGTGGCTTTATACATCCCATCGGATAATGAGCATGACCCACACTGGGAAGATTTCTTTCCAACGCCAATGGATTATGCCACCACGAACAAGGCTGATATACAAGGTGCTTTGAATAGTTATGATCCTCAACAATGGGAGGATTTGCAGCGCAGATTGAAACAAGTACCTTTCCCTTATGCCGTAGGATTGTATAAAGTGGATGTAGAAGCAAGTGATTGGAAAAAGTAAATGATTAATAATAATGGAAACAACTTTCATCTCAATCAACGAAAAATATTTCATCGGTCAACACATGACTATGTCACTGGCAGTCAATAGGACAGGGGAGTTGTGGCGGGGATTCATGCCCAGGCGCAGAGAGATAAGCAATCCTGTAAGCAATGAGATGTATTCGCTTCAGGTATACCCACCAAATTATTTTTACCCATTTAATCCCACTACAGAATTTGAGAAATGGGCATTGATAGAAGTGAATAATTTTGAAAACATACCAAGCGGTATGGAAAAGTTTGTATTACCTCAAGGTGATTATGCTGTATTTCAATACAAGGGTGATGCAACCAATGCAGCCGCTACTTTTCAATATATTTTTAATACCTGGCTACCTGCCTCAGGATATCAACTGGATCACCGACCACACTTTGAAATACTGGGTGAGAAGTACAAAAACAACGATCCGGATTCAGAGGAGGAGATATGGATACCTATTAAGTCGTAATCGCCCCTTCAATAAGTCATTATTAGCCTTTGCAAATGAATGCGAGAGTAATAAATTTGCCATACATAATTCGTTAAAGATATGCAGTCAGTAAAATTTACAACCGTTGATGAATACTTGGCAACTGTGCCACAAGATGTTAGGGCCATGTTGGAAACACTGCGTGCAACTATTAAGAAAGCTGCACCTAAAGCCCAAGAGGTAATCAGTTACAATATGCCGGCCTATAAACAGCACGGTGTTCTGGTGTATTTTGCTGCTGGTAAAAATCATATTGGGTTTTATCCTACAGGTAGTCCCGTGGCAGTTTTCAAGGAAGAGTTAAAGGATTACAAAACATCAAAGGGCGCTATCCAATTTCCTCTTGATAAAGCCATTCCAAAAGCGCTTGTAACCGCTATTGTGAAGTATAGAATAAAAGAAGATTTGGAATATCAGGCACTGAAGAAACTCAAAAAATAATTTTTTTAAAGCCAGATAATCGTTGATGGATAAGGGATTCAGCGGTTTATATTAAATGGAATTGAAAAATAAATTTGCGCAATCGTTCGGTTGCGTTATATTTGCAACCGAACGATTGCATTAAAAATGAGAAGAGATGTTTTTCAGGCCATAGCCGACCCAACCAGAAGGGATATTATTAATTTAATCGCCAATAAATCCCTGACGCCAAATGGCGTGGCAGATAGTTTTGATGTAAGCCGACAAGCCATTTCAAAACACATTAAAATACTGACAGAGTGCGGCATTATTGTCATCAATCCTGTAGGTCGCGAAAGGTATTGTTACATACAGGCCGAGAAACTGAATGAGGTGAATGATTGGTTGCAAAATTTCAGACAATTGTGGGAGCAACGTTTTGATAAACTGGACAATCTGTTAACCAAACTACAAGCGAAAGAAGTCAATCCCGTAGTGTCGGGACTAACTAAAATAAAAAAAAGTAAATCAAAATAAGATATGACAACTCAAAAAATGTCCATCTGCTTATGGTACAACAACGAGGCTGAAGCAGCAGCAAAACACTACACGTCTATTTTTAAAAATTCAGAAATGGGCCATGTATCACGTTATGGTAAAGAAGGATTTGAATTTCACGGTCAACCCGAAGGCACAGCCATGACAGTATCTTTCCGATTGAACGACATGCAATTCACAGGATTGAATGGTGGCCCTCAGTTTAAATTCACAGAAGCCATTTCAGTAGTGGTGAATTGTGAAACACAAGAGGAGATCGATTACTATTGGGAGAAATTAAGTGAAGGTGGTGAAGAAGGTCCTTGCGGCTGGTTGAAAGACATGTTTGGTGTATCGTGGCAAATTGTTCCCAATGCACTTTCAAAATTGTTGAGCAGCACAGAACCGGGAAAAGCACAACGCGTAACTGCAGCATTTTTACAAATGAAAAAATTTGATATCCAGAAATTGATTAACGCATAATAGCATGGCAAACAAAACCACTATTACAGCAGAACCGGGCAAGCAGGAATTTTTCATCACGCGCGAATTTGAAGCGCCAAGAGAATTGGTGTTCAAAGCGTTTAATGAACCTGAGTACCTGGTGCAATGGTTAGGCCCTAACGATATGGCCATGGAAATTGAAAAGTTTGATAACCGCTCAGGTGGATCATATCGCTTCATCAATCGCGATGGGAAAGGATGCCAGTACAATTTCAATGGGGTGATACACGAAGTGAATTCACCGGATAGAATCATCCGAACATTTGAATTCGAAGGTCTGGCAGAAAGGGGACATGTGTCTTTGGAATTTCTGACACTTGAACCATTGCCGGGCAATAGAACCCGCTTGCATATCCAATCGATTTTCAAATCTGTTGCCGACCGCGATGGCTTGATACAATCGGGTATGGAAGGCGGCATGAATGAAGGGTTTGAAAGATTGGAAAAATTGTTTGAAGGGAAGGCGGTACAATAGGAGATAAGGGGTATGGTTGAAGTATTCAAAACCAATATAGAAGAGACTTTTCAAAGTAAGATTGTAGCCGCAATTTTAGAAGCACATTTTCCGGGGTATAAAGTAAATTTCGATCTCGATGATTGTGACAGAATATTGCGGATTGAAGCAGCTGAGATTAATCAGAGCAGTATAAAAACAGTTCTCAATGAAAGGGGTTACATTTGTGAAGTACTGCCGGATTAATAGTTAATACAATTAAAAAAATGGATAAGATTAATTTAGTCAACGACATCAAAATATTTTATGTCACCGCTGCATCATTCCCTGCCGGTATCATGGATGCACAAGAGCAGTTGTATGCCATTGTACCCTTTTCACCCGACAGGAAATTCTTTGGTGTGTCGCGACCGGAAGATGGCAATGGCATTGTGTACAGAGCAGGTGCTGAAGAAAAAAAACAAGGCGAAGCTGAATCTTTGCATTGTGAAACGCTCACCATTTTTAAAGGGCAATACATCAGTTTAACGGTTACAAATTATCAGGACGATGTACAAGCCATTACACGGGCATTTGAACAGTTACTCATGCATCCCCATCTCGATCCTCAAGGGTATTGTGTAGAGTGTTATATGAGCGACCGCACAACGGTGAACTGCATGATCCGGTTGGCAGATTAAACTTTGTTTTTTTAATCGCTGATACATACAATTGTTAAGCGTATTCAATTTGTAATTATAAAACAATAGATTTGTAAACCATGTTGGATACCCGTGTAAAATTAACAGAGGCAGAGCACATCGCACAACAATTATTTTCTGCAATAGAAGAACGTCAACTCATTGTAGCAGGCAAGTCTGAAAAAATATTGAATGATGAAATTTTTGCATTGGCGGATGAATTATTCGGCATCAAAAAATACTGGCACAAGCGCATTGTGCGCAGTGGTGCCAATACCTTATTGCCCTACGATGACAACCCACCTGACTTACTATTAAAAGCAGATGATATCCTGTTCTTTGATTTTGGTCCCATCATCGAAGACTGCGAAGCCGACTACGGTCGCACTTATGTAATAGGCAGCGATCCACTCAAACACAAATTAAAAAACGATATAGAAACAGCCTGGCATGAAGCAAAAAATTGGTATGCCTCTCAAACACAATTGACCGGTGCTGAATTTTATCAATACATCGTTGCATTGGCTACTAAATACGGATGGGCATACGGCAGTCATATTGCAGGGCACCTCATCGGTCAGTTTCCGCACGAGCGTTTAAGTCCCGGTGATTATGGCTTATACATTCATGCCGACAATCACAACGACATGTTTTTACCGGATGCCAATGGCAATAAAAGGGAATGGATATTGGAAATCCACTTCATCAATCGCGAGCAACAAATAGGCGGTTTTTTTGAGCAATTGTTGTAACAAAAAAAAGACCCTCATTGCTGAAGGTCCTTCTTAGTGTGTGTGTTTGAATTATTGTTATAACAGGCCTTCGTTAGGGTCGCCTATCATGCTTTCAGGTTTTACCCACTCATCAAATTGCTCATTGGTCAATAAGCCAAGATCAACAGCCGCTTTGCGCAAGCTGGTATTTTCCTTGTGAGCTTTCTTTGCAATTTTAGCAGCATTCTCATAACCGATATGGGTATTCAATGCCGTTACCAGCATCAGTGAATTTTCTAATTTGTGTTTAATTTCAGCGTAGTTAGGTTCTATGCCGGCTGCGCAATTGGTATCAAAACTCAATGCCGCTTCGCCTAATAAGCGCGCTGACTGCAATACATTAGTAGCGATTAAAGGTTTGAATACATTCAATTCAAAATGACCGTTTGATCCACCGATTGTTACAGCCACATCATTGCCCATTACCTGAGCGCACACCATTGTCAATGCTTCACATTGTGTTGGGTTCACTTTACCCGGCATAATGCTGCTACCCGGTTCGTTATCAGGGATAATGATTTCACCAATGCCACTGCGTGGTCCGCTGCTAAGCATTCTGATGTCGTTGGCAATTTTCATTAAGCTCACTGCTACGCGTTTCAATGAACCGTGTACTTCAACCATGGCATCGTGAGCGGCCAGTGCTTCAAATTTATTTGGTGCGGTAATGAATGGTAAGCCAGACAATTCTGCAATTGTTTTAGCCACCAGTTCAGCATAACCTTTGGGTGTATTGATACCGGTACCTACTGCTGTGCCACCAAGGGCCAGTTCGCGGGCAGGCACCAAACTTCTGTTAATACTGTCCAAACCGTTTTTCAATTGTTGTACATAACCTGAAAACTCCTGACCCAATGTTAATGGTGTAGCATCCATGAAGTGGGTACGACCGATTTTTATCACATCTTTAAATTCTCTTGATTTGTGCTTCAGCGTTGTTTTAAGCGCTTGTAATCCCGGAATTGTGTAATCTATTACTTGTTGGTAAACAGCAATGCTCATGGCAGTAGGGAAGGTGTCGTTGCTGCTCTGCGATTTGTTTACATCATCATTCGGATGCAATACTTTGTTTTCGTCAGTCAGCTTACCGCCTTGCAATACGTGGGCACGGTTAGCAATTACTTCGTTCACATTCATATTGCTTTGCGTACCGCTACCGGTTTGCCATATCACCAGTGGAAACTGATCATCCAGTTTGCCTTCCAATATCTCATCGCATACTGAACAGATAAGGTCGCATTTCGTCAATGACAATACACCCAGTTTATTGTTGGTAATAGCAGCAGCTTTCTTGAGAATAGCAAAAGCGCGGATAATTTCAATCGGCATTTTTTGATTGCCGATTTTAAAATTCTGAACTGAACGCTGTGTTTGCGCTCCCCAATAAACATGAGCAGGTACTTTCACTTCACCCATGGTGTCGTGTTCTATGCGGAAATCGTTGGCTGTAGTAGGCATTTTGTTTCTGTAAATTTTCTGCAAAAATACAAAGAAAATAAGACAAAAAGCAATCTTATGCCCTTGTTTGCGCTTACTTGTAAAGTCCTATATTTGCTTTACAGGTGTAACCATTTACCCCATGCCCCGTTTTATTCAGTATTAACCAATGAAATTAACCATTATAAATTGCCTCCTTTTAGCTTGTGTTTTAATAAGCTGTAACAAGGACAAGGACTTAACGCCCACCAATCAAACAACAGATACCAGAGATGTAGAAGCCGGTAAATATTTACCCGCCTTTATGGGTAGTAAATGGGTGTATGGCAATTATGAAATCAATGGCGCTAATAAAACCCGTTTAGGAAAACAAACCACCCGGTATGATTCTATCCCCAATTACTTTTTTAATTTTGATGACAATGATGCTTTTCTTTCTTACGGGTATTGGTACCGCGATGGCTTGAATGATTTCAGATCGGGCGGGGCAATATTGTTGTTTACCAACAGGTATGTCAACTTTAAGAAAGGGTTGCCTATTCTCACCGATTCTTCAAGCTCTTCAAAGCGCTATGTGTATGGTGGTATTGATACAATCCAAACAACTCTTGGTAAAATTCCTTGTATTAAAACAAGTGGAATGACTAACAGGTACCGATGGTTCAGATACTTTGGCTATGGCATTGGTGTTGTTAAAGAAGAGGAATACGACATTACAACTAATCAGGATACCATCAATCACAGTACACTCGAATTGGAGAGTTATTTAATTAAGCGGTAAGTAGTTTGTTTTTTTTCTTATATCAATCTCAATATATGTAAATGATGTAAGTCCAATATTTTTCTATGAATGGCTTGGTGCTTTGCCTGCTTTTTGTTCTCTTTGCAAGTATGAGAAAATTGTTTTTCATTTTATTTATTCTACCCCTTATGTCTGTCAATGCCCAGCAAGTTGATTACTTAGTTGATATTCAAAATCCGCGTTCGCATTATGCCCGTGTCAGTGTTACCATTACCAAACCCAATGCCACTTCACTGGAAGTAAAAATGCCTGTGTGGACACCCGGTAGTTACATGGTGCGCGAGTTCGAACGCAATGTCGACCGTGTTACTGCAACCAATGAAAAAGGCGACTTAACAGTGGTTAAAAAAGATAAAAGTACCTGGACCATTGCTAACCTGAAAGGCAGCAACATCGTCACTGTGCATTACGACATTTATTGTTTCGAAGCCGGTGTGCGCACTTCATTTATCAATAACGACCACGCATTTATATTGCCAACCAGTTGCCTGATGTATGTTGAAAAAATGCAACAAGTGAAAGGCACTGTTAAATTTTCATACCCTGAGGCATGGCATACGCTGTCAACTACTTTACCCAAAGTTGCCGACAAAACTTTTAGCTTTAACAATTACGATGAATTGGCCGACTCGCCAATAGAAATAGGCACTCACAAAGAATTGAGTTTTACTGTTAAAGGTGTACCTCACCGTGTGGCCGTGGTGGGCATCAACAATTGCCCTGAAGAAAAATTTACCAAAGACTTGCAGAAAATATGTGAAACCATGTATGCCATCGTAGGTCAACACCCTTGCAAAGAATACTTATTCATCATTCATCATGTGGACGAAGGTGGTGGTGGATTAGAACATGCCAACAGTTGTGTGGTGCAAATGCCGCGTTTGAATTACACCAAACCCGATCGTTATACAGCTTTCCTTGGCTTATGTGCCCACGAATATTTTCACTTGTGGAATGTAAAACGCATTCGCCCTTCAGCACTTGGTCCATTTGATTACAGCAAAGAAAATTATACGAACCTATTGTGGGTGGCCGAAGGCATTACCAGTTACTACGATGAGTTGGCCTTGTACCGCGCAGGGTTCTGGACCCGTGAGCAATATCTGGATGCATTGACAGGTGGATTTACTGCTACTGAAAATCGCATTGGTAGCCATGTGCAGTGCTTACACGAAGCCTCATTCGATGCGTGGATTAAGGAATATCGCCCGAGCGAAAACAGCATCAATTCAAATATCAGTTATTATACCAAAGGTGCGGTTGTAGCCGCTTTGTTGGATATAGAAATAGTGAAAGCTACCAATGGGGCTAAACACCTCGATGATTTGATGGCTTACCTGTATACTGAGTATTACGAAAAACAAAAAAGAGGCTTCACCGATCAGGAGTTTTATGCGGCCATAAATACCGTGGCAGGTAAAACAATTGATATGGTGGAATGGACCACTAAACCCAATGATAAAAATACATTTGAAAAATGGAATGAAGTATTGAAAGGCATTGGTTGTTCTTTGGAAAATAAACCCAATGAAGCCATTTTGTATACAGGCATCAATACTGAATTAAAAGGGGAGAAGCTGGTGGTAAAATCTACTGATGCCGCTTCACCTGCAGTATTGGCAGGACTGGAAGCCGGTGATGAATTAATTGCTATAGACTATTACCGCCTCAAAAATAATATGGAAGATCTGTTGAAATTATCTGTTAATGCGAATAGTGTTTCTATAACATATTCAAGGGGAGGCATCATGCGCTCCACCAGTTTAACCATGACCAAAAGTCCGAAGGTGAATTACAAGTGGATAATTTTGGAAAAAGATAATCTGCTGTTAAATAAGTGGTTAGTTAAAGCCTGACGCTTCTAGTATTTTAACTTTAAAAGACGATTTTTAGTTTTGGTTATTGCTAAAACTATTACTTAAGCTACTATTTATTGGTCCATGTTTTGTCGCGCAAGCTGCGGGGTATCTGCCCTTTGCCGGTGCCGAAGCCATGGCCATGGGCAACAGCACATTGCCCGGACAAAATGCTTTTACAGCCATCAATAATCACTCCTTAATGCCCTGGCAAAAACACAAGGGCATTGGTATTTCACTCACCAATCGTTTTGGAATGGCCGATGTCAATCGCGCAGTGGTGGCCGGTGTGGTGCCTTATAAAAATTTCGGGTATGGTATGAAACTGACTCACTACGGCAACAATGCCTACAGCGAGCAAAGCATTGGTTTGTCTGTGGCACATGCCTTCAATGAAAAATTAGCCATTGGTTGCGGTGCCGATTATCAGTCAATCGCCATAGCAGGGTATGGACACAGAGGTGTTGTAATGGCAGAAATCAGTTTGTCGGCTAAGGTATCTGAGCAACTGTTAATGGCCTGTCGGGTTTATAATCCCACACGTGCAAAGTTCAGCGATTACAGTGATGAGCGATTAGCGACTATTTGGCAAATGGGCCTGCAATACAAAGTGAATGCACAAGTGAAAACTGTTGTAGAAGTAGAAAAGAGCAATGCCTTTGCAGCGAATATAAAAGGCGGTGTCGACTATACCCCTGCCAAAGATGTGCACTTGCGAATGGGCTTCTCTACCCTGCAACCACAATTCACATTTGGGTTTGGTTTTAAATACAAACAATGCCAATTCGAAGCCGCATCAGCCATTCATCAAACATTGGGTGTTAGCAGTAATTTATCAGTACTATTTGAAGTGGGTCATTAAATATGGTGTGCTGCTGTTGTGTTGCATGAGTTTAAATATTCATGCACAAACTAACGATGCCGATGAGGCGCGCGACCTGATAGAAAAGTACATTGAAAATAGCGAGAGCACTGTCGACTATACCGACTTGTATGATCAGATAGATGCTTTGTTAAAAGTACCTGTGAATATCAATACTGCAGGTGCAGATGGGTTGATGAAAATACCTTTGATGACGCCTCAAAAAATTCAGGAAATTATAACGCATCGCAATCGCTATGGTAACTTTACGTCTATTTATGAATTGCAACAATTGGAAGGATTCGACAAGGCATTTATACAAATGATATTGCCTTTTATTTCCATTGATCAACCACTCACTTTTAAAAATATTGGCAGCCGGCAATTGTTAAAAGCCGGTACGCATGAAATGATAGGCTTGGTAACTCAACGCCTTGAACAAAGCAAAGGCTATACCTTATCCGATTCTAATCCCAACAAATACTTGGGCAGCGCACAGCGGGCCGTATTGCGCTATAAGGGCACGATAGGGGAGCATTTGCAAATTAACCTGACCACTGAGAAAGATGCAGGCGAACAATTGAATACCCGCACACTGTTTATTTCAGGCGCAGTGTTTTTAAAAGACATCAAACGTTTTAAACTCATAGCCATTGGCGATTATCAGGCAGCCTTCGGTCAGGGGTTAACATTCGGCAGCGGACTGGCATTTGGCAAGTCGCCATTTGTATTGAATGTACTGCGCACACAAAATGGATTGCGCGCTTATCGGTCATTGAATGAGAATGAATTTTTAAGAGGTGCAGGCATCACTTATCAATTGCACAAACATGTTACCCTTACATCTTTTTATTCATCCAATAAAATAGATGCCACCGTAACTGCTGATAGCTTGCAGAACGAAGAAGGATTCTCCGGTTTCGTAACATCGGGTTATTACAGAAATACAAATGAAATTAGTAAGCGACATGCCATTACAAGGCGATTGATAGGCTCACACTTAACAATGCAATACCAGCACTTAGAACTTGGCCTCACCGCTGTGAATACCCGCTACGACAAAGCCTTGACAACGGGTAATGAACCCTATCAATTGTACACTACACAAGGCAATACCTTTTATAACTTTGGCATGGATTACAAATGGTATTACCACAACATGGTGGTGTTTGGCGAATGGTCCACCAATGCTTTCAATCACCTCTCAACCGTGAATGGTGCCCTCATCAGTTTGGGCAAGCAGTTAGACATCAGTGTGCTTTACAGGCATTACGACAAAAGTTATCAAACCTCCATCAGTAATGCGATAGGCGAGTACACCGACAATAAAAATGAAAATGGTTGCTATGCAGGATTTGCATTAACGCCTGCTAAAAATTTTAAGCTCAATGGGTACCTCGATGTTTACAGAGCACCTTGGTTGCGCTATGGGGTCGATGCTGCCTCATCGGGTAAAGATGCCTTGTTGGAACTGCAATACAGCAAGCGAAAAAAATACAATTGGTACCTGCGCTATCGCAATGAGCACAAACAGAAAAATGAAGACGGCACCCAAATACTGAATCGCATGGAAGACAACGAACGCAGCATTTGGCGCTTTCATATTGAAACAAATGTGTCGCCCGCCATTACGCTGCGCAACCGTGTGGAGTGGACCAAAAGTGTGTTGCAATACGGCCAAACCACGCGGGGTTTCTTGATGTTTCAGGATGTTGTAATGGCGGCTAGTAGGCAACTAAAAATTACAGCGCGACTCATGTATTTTGATGTCGATGATTTTAACGCCAGGGTATTTGCTTACGAAAGCGATATGCTGTATGCTTTCTCAGTACCGGCTTTTCAAAACAGGGGCACAAGATTTTATGTATTGGCCAAATATAAATTGAATAAAAATGCAGATATTTGGATGCGATTTGCACGCACTGCTTATGAGAACCAAAATGCCGTTGGCAGCGGCTACGATACTATCTCCGGCAACCGTGCAAGCGACATCAAATTGCAGATTAAATGGACCTTATAAATACTCCTACAAAACTCAGCGTCAACATCAATAAATTGGCCACCATACGCAATGCACGTGGGGGCAATAATCCCGACATTGTACAATGGGCCAAAAAAATAGAAAGCTACGGTGCGCATGGTATTACAGTACACCCTCGCCCCGACCAGCGCCACATTCGCTTTGACGATGTGTACCTGCTGAAAGAACACCTCACTACCGAGTTCAATATTGAAGGGTATCCCACACAAGATTTTATTGACATGGTTTTAAAAGTGCAACCCGCCCAGGTAACCCTGGTGCCCGATGCCCCCGATGTGCTCACCAGTAATAATGGTTGGGATACCATTACGCACCAATCTTTTTTAAAAGAAGTGGTAAGTGCTTTTAAAGCAAAAAACATACGGGTGAGTATCTTTTTAAATCCCGAAGTGAAATATTTGGAAGGCGCTAAAGCTACAGGCACCGATAGAATTGAATTGTACACCGAAGCCTATGCCTCGCACTATCACGCTAACAAAGCAGCAGCCATAGCGCCTTACGTTACCACTGCACAGGCAGCCCTTGCCTTAGGTCTTGGTATCAATGCCGGCCACGATTTAGACCTGCACAACCTGCGCTACTTTAGTGAGCAAGTACCCGGTCTGTTAGAAGTTAGCATAGGCCATGCCCTGGTTTGCGATGCCCTGGAATATGGCATGGCGAATACGGTGAAGATGTATTTGAATCAGTTGGGGTAGGGGTTTACAGCTACAGTAAATGGTAGTACCAATTATTGCCTCGTTCAAGGTTAATCGATATTTCAATATAAAGATATAAAATGGCAAGGATAAGAGCAATTATATTTAGTATTAGTAAAAATAAACTTCGATTATTTTTCTTCATTAAAGCACGTGATGCTGTTAATAAAGAACCATTGATAATCATACTAATGAACATAGGGATAATAGAGTAGTATGGTCCACCAAAATGCTTAAAATGCCATATGGTCCTCGGTATAAAGTAAATGTTCAATAATATGAGCAATATTGAAATTAGAAGGTTTATTTTACTGATGGTTTGTCTCATATAGGTGTTTTTTTTACCTCTGTTGGTGTTGTGCCTGGCCTCCCGAAGTTTCAGGACCAGCAATGGCGAAAGTTGAAGCTACTTGTTGTTTTATTTTGTTACATCCCAATAATATTTTCTAATTCTTGGTCATCATAATTACCATAGATACCACCTTTGGCTCTTAAATATTCTAAAATTGTTCTGTCGTCAAAATTATGAGCTTCTTTTATTCCTTCACTAATTGTTTTAATGTAATTTGTACTCGGTTTTGTAAAAGGTTGCAAGTCATTTTCATTTGTCAAAGTAAAAACAGGATAACCATGTTGTTCGCCTAAGTATAATATATTGCCATACCACGATGGTCGCTTAAATATAAAAGAGCAGTCACTAATCGCTTTGTCGAAGTCTATTGTTAATTCAGTTTTTGTGTTTGTTTCTTGTCTTGCTATATCAATTAATTGACCTTTTGTAATCAAATACATCCTCCCAATAGTAGAAGCTTGTGGTTCAAACACAGTCCTAATAAATGCAATACCACCATTGTCCCAATTACTCGAAGCTTTGGAAAAATAAAGTTCAGAAGAAATATAGCAGTCTTCATTTTCAGCTGGTAAAGTCTTGTCACTACAACCTTCATAAATTGTTTTTGCTCCTTTAGGTTGTCCACCTTTGATGTAGCAAAGAAAACGTTCTTCTAAAATGTTTGAGCCATAACAAGCATACCAAACTTTATCTTGTAGATTTGTCATGAAAATTAATTTTTTTGTTGCTGTTAGTGTTTTGTGACATGTATGTATTGTCTCTAACAGCTTACAATATCCTCGAAGTAGAAATTTTAATATCAGCGTATTTCCAGGCGGCTTCAAAACGTTTTTTTGTTTCAGCGTATTTTATTTTGTCGCCCAGTTTTTCATATACATTCATTAGTCCCCTTAATGCCCATCCGTTTTCGCGGAAGGTAATCAAATCTTCATCATACACCTTTTTAGCCTCCTGATATTTTCCGGCATCTATCAATACTGCACCCAAATGATGGCGAACAGAAAAGAACCAATCCGGTGGCTCATCATAGTTGAGTTTATCTTCCATTACAACGGCATCTGTAAGAAGTATAATGGCTTTTGAATAATTGTTTTCTTTTGCATTGATTTCTCCTTCCAATACTTGTGAGGCTATTGAACACAAATCATACACACTGTTGATACCCCAAATGGTCAGTGTTTTAATAGCAGTATCAGTCATTATTTTTTTCATGGCAGCCAGATGTTCCCTTGCTTTAGCCGGTTTATTTTGTGAGAGCAAAGCCATGCCCTGTGCATAATGCCAGATGACTGATGGATATTTCAAATCCTTGTCGGGGGCGGGCGAACCAAGAATAGTAGACCATAAGCCAAGTTTTGTTTCTGTATACCATGGTATGGCATAATAATGTTGCAAGGTGGCCCAGGCAGGGTCGCGCATTAATTTTTTATGGGCATGATCAGCTGTTTTATAAGCGCCTAGCATGGCTACTTTGCTTTCACCGCAAAGCGTGGCACAAGCAGAAATGAAGTGATAATTGTGCGGGTAATAGGCGAGGGGATACACGCCTTGTGCATGGCAGGTTTCCACATACTGGCTATCTACGAGTACGGCTTTTTGATTGGCTGTAACGCCATCGTGATACCGTCCGGTTCTTATATAGGTGTGCGAAGGCATGTGCACCAGGTGACCTGATCCGGGCACCAAATCGCGCAACAAATCTGCACTGGCCATGGCATCTTCGGCATGTAGCGACATTTCTACCGCATGTATGTAAAAATGATTGGCCCCTGCATGCCTCGGTTCCATCTGCAAACATTTTTCGAGCACTGCTAATATTTCGGGTGTCCATGGCTGAACAGTGCCGTCTTTATTCCATAAATTCCATGGATGCAAATCCATCAACGATTCTGCAAATAGGGAAGCAATAGTAACATCCTGAGCATATTTTTTGTAAACCTTTCGCATGGCTGCCGAATAGGCTATATCGAGCTCTGCACGGGTTATAGTGGTGTCGTTTGAATAGCGGTGTGTTAATGCCTCAATTAGATCCTTTTCTTTCTGAGTGCATGAGGCCGACAATGATTTGGCCTTTTGCACAGCATCATAGGCACGAATGAAATTATCCTGCTCCATGCCGGCATTGTAATTCGGCCCCAACACATAACCATAGCCCCACCAGCACATGGCACATGCTGAATCCTGGCGTGCTGCTTCATAAAACGAACGCGCAGCTTCGGCATGATTAAAAGCGAATGACAACATGAGCCCTTGGTCGAAATATTGTTGGGCTTCCTTGTTTTTGGTTGATATGGCAAAATGCATCCCTCCCAGACCATCAAACAGGGGTGCTTTCTTACCCGAAGTATACCATGCTGTATCTAAAATCTCAGGCGCACAACAACCGTATTGGGTAGATGCTTCATCACCTTTAGCCCCTTGTTGTTTATTGCCTGTTTTCTGTTGGCATGAGGTGAAAATAAAAATAGATAGCCCAATTAAAGTGAAGCGTAGTTTTTTCATTTGAATGATGGGTTTAATTACACAAATTAAAATAAAAATATTGGAAAGTTTCTTTGTTTACAATATCGGGAAGTTATTGTGTGTATTGAAGCTGTGATGTTTGCCACTCATGTACCCAGCTTGCAGGAGGTAAGCATAAGCCACGCTCTGGTTTTCAATACTCCGGAATACGGCATGGAGAATACGGTAAAGAAGTATTTGAATCAGTCGGGGTTGGGTGAGATTAGTGTTTTGCAGCTTGAAGAAGTAGCTGATTCAGTTGCGTAGGTTTCTTTTATCAATGAATTAATAATTTCTTGGTGGTGACGTTATACCAGAATATCTTATCATAGCAAATATCTTCGTTTGTGGTTTTTGCCTATTTTTTCAATTATTGTTTTTAAGTTATTATGTTCAACACCTGTGGTGCTTTTTAACAATGTCAGCATACGCTCAGTAACAAATTTTTCAGTTGCAATATCAGCTAATATACTACCCGTAAAATAATGATCCATTTTCTTTGATTTAAGTTCTCCTAATAGATATGATAAAGTTTCTTCTGTAAAATCCTCTAATTTTAGGTCATTCATTCTTCTTAAAATTATTTGACTTAATATTTTACGGTATTTAGATTTCGGATTATTAAACTCTGAAATAAATTCTTGACGTTTGTCTTTAGAGATATATGAAGTAATTACCATTGGCACCCTATTTGTAAACATCCATTCATCCCTCTTTGATTTAATATATTCATCAAACCATTCAAGCCACCAATTTATAGGGCCAATGTCGAAAATCAGATTGCTTTCATTGTCGTTATAAATAACCAAACAATCACATAAATAATATGCTAATTTTAAATTTTTGAGTTTCAAAAGCTGTACGAATAATTTTTCTTGACCAATCCAGTTTAATTTATCCATATGAGATAGTAACTCAAAGTTTTCCTTTTGTAGGTCTTTCGAGTCTAGTTTTAATAAATCTTCTAGAGCTTGATATACTGAAGTATGTTCTTTTGAAGTAGAAATAGAATAAAACAGCGCAGCTTTTAAAACTCCACTACTTTTAATTATATTTTCCACTGCATATTTTTTTAAATCTCCTCTTTTTAAAAAAATATTATATAATGAACTTAATGCCCAATCTGAAATTTCACTTTTATTTTTTTTAACAATTGTGATTAAAGATTTTATGTGTTTAGGTTTGAAAATGGAATAATCAATATTGTCATCCTCTTTAGAAAAACTAAGTATAAAATAAATTTCTACAACAACTTTATCTATCCCTGATGACAAAAGTTCTATACAAATCTGAAGCCCTTCATTATTATTGCAATCTCGTAAGTAGTGACACAAAACATCAAGTTGTACTAGTTGTTCCTTAGGTTTTAAGTTTTTATTATAGAAGGCGGAAATAACTTTTGAAGGGCTGAAACCATACATTATATAACCTAATGCTGAATCAAAACCGCCATATTCTTTTGTTATTCCAGTATCAAATTTCACTTGTACTTTTTTGCAAAGAACTAAAAGGCTAGGAATATCATCTTCTGTTACATACCTCTTAATGCTTAGTCCTATTCTAGTACAAAAATTATAGTCATCACAAGAATTGACTAATAAATCAAATGCTTCTGTTTTGAAATTATCTCCAAGCAATTCTATCATACAAGCAGCCGCTGCCCCACCCAACATATTACCCTTATTAATTATTTGCGTCAGCGTGTTGACATGTGACTCTGCTAGAGGTAAGCTGTGGCTTATTTTATCTCCAATTTGACTTTGCCATACAAAATCTTTAGAAGTTGCAGTTTCAATTTCATTTAAAAGACGCTCAACAATTTCTTCTGTATTTTCTTCTAAATACTTTATAGCAGATAATGCTAACTCAAAGTCTATATCTATAACGGTATTTAAAAACTTTTCAGCATTCTCTTTTTTTAATAAACTTAAACAGAGAAATAGTGCCTGATCCCAACGTCTGAAACTTAGTTTTTTCGTTAGAATATTATTATTTTCCACAAAGAGTTCTGAAAGTCGTTTTGCTGCCAAATATTCTGTTACAGATTGGTGGAAAAAGCAAATTCTTTCATTAATAATAGGGATCAGAAAATCTTGACTTACCATCCAGTTTATTATATCTAAACTTGTGATAGTGGTATTTGGAGTTTTCTTTAATTCTAAATCAATGTGTCGTTTTAATATTTCTATTTTAAATGCTTCCTCACCATTGTCAAGAGCTTCCATAGCAACTATAGATAATGAATCTAAAAGATTAATGTTGACATTAAATCGGTCATTAAGTCTTTTATTTATTAAGTTTACTAAACTCAGGTAGATTTTCTGAGGGTTAGTTTCAGCTTCAATTTCGAATTTATTCTCAAATATGAGTTTATAGAAAAAAGGTTTTTGCAATAAAGCTATTATTTCATTTCTAAACAAACCTTTTAGTTCGATTTGATTTTGTGATAAGCTTGTTTTAATAAAATCTTCTTCAATAGAATCTAGGTTAAATCCTGGAAACTCTAAATCTTCCAATCCATCAATAGTTCGAGATGAAATTACTATTGATAAATTATATTTTTCCAATAGGTTTGAAAAATCAGAATTCCAAGTTTTTGACTCAATGTATTCCTTTGGAATTTCATTGAAAGCATCTAGATATAATTTAACTTTTAGGGTTGAGCACAAAAGTGCAAAATTTATTCTCGTTGGAATGTTTTGCTCAATTAATTTGACAAGATTGCCTTCGTAAAGTTTTAAGTCTACATAAATCGGAACTATAGTTTCATTGATTCTTATTGAATCATCAATGCAATCTTTACTTAATTTTTTTGATAGTCTAGCTATACTAGCTTTAAGTGAATAACTTTTACCTCCTCCTGGTAGTCCTATGAGAATAATTTTATCCGGCCCTTTATCAAGTAGTTCTTCAATTGCTGCTTCATAAAATCGAAAATTAAATTTTCCTTTTTTGTTATCTTCAATTGGATGCACAACAAGTGGAAGATGTAATTTGGAAGTTTCAAAACTAAAATACTTTGCTGAATGCCTGTTTAAACTAAGTATAAATTCTGAATTTAAAATAGATGTTGGACTAGTTGTATTCGTTTCGGGAATTTTTAAATCATCTAAGAGCTTAAGGATTGGAGAGTGATCTCTTTTTCCATTTGGTTTTGGAATTGTTTGGTAATCTATTAAGTGGATTCCAAAATTTCTACGCCAATAATCTTTTTCCTGTTCACCAATATCAGACATAATTGCATAATGATCTCTTGCCCCTCCTTTGTACGTATTAATTAATAAATCTTTCAAATACAAGAAATCAGGATCCCTCAACCCAAATCCAATATATACTATCGGCCTACTTAGCATAAGAGCTTTTGTGGTTTCCATTGCATGAAGAAGTTCACCTCCTGTATTTAAAGCCCTGTATTGCTCTCTTGTTAATATAATACTATCGGAATTTTCTGCATCTCCATGAAGCTTAAAAAGAAAGTTGTTTGCTCTTGCACCCACTATTTCAGCTGTTTCTGTTAGCTGTGTATTTATGACAGTTCGAAAATACGTACCATGCTTCCATTTTTGAAAGCTTAATTCTAATAACTTATCATAGTTTGTAGTTATGTAGCAGGTTGGACCCAATTCTACAATTTTATTATGAATATCGTGGGGAGTTGCGGTTCCTAGACGGCTTACTTTTCTAATGAATTGTGCAAAGTGCGGTTTAGTTAACTTGTCAAAACCATAACTTGCAGCTTGTAAAAGATCTCCTCTTTTTAATTCTTGCTCTGTTAAGGTTGCATCCAAGCCACTTTCCTTTATAAAATCTATAAGTTCTTGAATTAAACCAGTCCAAGATGGTAGTCCTGACCAAAGAGAGACTCCTGAACCTATAAATATGACAGTATCTTCTTGTCTGAGTGTTTTTTTTAAATTTTCAATCATATAAATAAGTTTGTGTTAAATGAAATTACTAAAAACTAGCACATGATTTCATTCAAACTAAGGTGGAAATATCTTTGTTGAATTTTATTTTCAGAATCCCCGCAATATACCCAAAATCCCCATTATCCCAATTTTTCTACAAAAAACCTGCAAGCACTAAACATCTATTTTATTGCAACTAGGGGCAATTTGATAAAGTTTCTCTGCTATTTTATTGCGCTAGGCCCTTATTTGGTAAACCTTAGCAGCTATTTGGGAGTGGTGAGGGGTGTTAAGGAAAGGCCGTTCCCTTTCCCGGTAATTGCGAGGGCTTATATTTTTTTCAAAACAGTCACTATTGTTGGCTTAGTAGTCAATTACATTAGTAAGGAAGTAAGTATTGTTAGCATGGTCGTCAAAAATGTTAGCAAGGAACTCACTCTTGTTAGCATGGTAGTCACTATTGTTGGCATGGGAGTCAGTTAGGTTGGTAGGGTAGTCAATAATGGTGGCAGGGTCGTCAATATTGTTGGCGTGGTAGTAAAAAATGTTTGCCAAACACAATATTATGCAAAATAGTGGTTGTATAATGAACTAACTCTACTGATTATGATAGGATTTTATGTAAAAGAATTTATGCGAATGAAAGGCCATTCTAAGCCCCGTGTGTTCACCCTTCGCAAATTAGAAATTGGGCAAACGGCTGCCTACAACATTATGTTTAACAGGGCCAAAGAAATTAAACTCAAAGACCTGGAGACCCTGTGCATGTACCTGAACTGCACCCCTAACGACATACTGAACTATACCCCCGATAACCGTGTGCTACACAAGGGGCATGAGCTATTCAAACTGATGAAAAACCCTAATCCGCAATATCCGGCAGGATGGATGGTGGCCCTGGGCCCCGAAAAACTACTGGAAGCCAGCGATTACCTGCGCCAACTGGCCATGAAACAAAATGAGGAAAACGAGAAGAAGGAGAGGTGAGGGGGCGCTGTTAGTCCCGAAACATCGTGAACAGCTTATACAATTACAATTGAAGCACAAAGTTCCATGTCTGAATATATTTTTATCCGGCTTCGCCTCGCCAAAAGTCAGATATTCTATCGCCATTTATACTAAAATAATAAACTACAGATGATTCATGGCACCATTCAACATAAAATACATTGACGATAATAAGTCGAAATCTACAATTTTTTTTTTCGAATGAAATAGAAATATTGTCTTTGCATGGTTTTGGATCTTTACCCATTGAGGAATCAATATTAAAATTATATTCTTTTTCAAATTCTCTAGTTTTGACAAACTGGTCTTTATTTATGTCCTTAATAAATTTGTCAAGGAGCTTTGGTGTAATGTCAAAACTATAGAAAGTGTCCTCGCCATTAGAATAATGAACTTTTCTTATTGAGTCGATTTGATGAAATAAGCTAGCTTGAATTTTTTTGTCCTTTAATTTTAAAAAGTCTAATGCTGTTTTGTTACAGGGTATGCTAACTATTTGAGGATCTTCCGTAGGTACCAAATGTTCTTCATTATGGGTTTTACTAGAGTCAGTAGTTAATTTAATTGTGTCTGAGGCAACAGGAGCTTCTGTTTTTTGATTGTTGGTACAACCAATTTGAAGAAATATTGACGCTATAATTATTAATTGACGCATACTCGTTTTATTACAGCTGTTTGTACGAAACTTCGGGAACAGCTTATACTACTCCAAACATAAGTAATTATTTTTCACTTTTATGTTTCTTGTTACCGCACGGGTAGGGTATTAAAATTCGTTAGTCCTGTCCTAAAAAATCGAATTTACCTGTAAGTTTATTTATATAGCCAAATTGACTATTGTTGTATGTAATAGCAATAATCTGTTTGTTCTTGTTATAACTGTCTGTTTCAAAAACAAAGTAAACTATTACTGGTCTTTGTACTCTATATGCTTCAATTTTTGCATCAACAACAGGGTCTGTTTTCCATAGCTGATTCCCATTTGTGTCAATTGCTGTTATGTAAATTCTTGCAGTGTCTATGATAAATTTAACACCTGTTGTACTGTCAATTAAGGTGTCTTTTTGAATATTGCTTTTTAGTGTAGAGCGCCCAACATATTGCCCCTTAGCTATTGTCGGAATTAACAATATAAATAGGAGACTCACTAATGCAATTGTATATCGAATTGGGTTATGTCTTTTCATAAGGGCTATTTTTGTTTTTGCCGCTGTTGGTGTTTTGTGCTCAGCTTGAGGGTTGGTCACCAACAGCTTTTAAATGGTCAGGGTTATGTGCATTCGGTATAAGTTTTCCTACTATTTTTGATTCCATGGGTTTTTAGGCTTCCAATGCTATAATTTTTTCAGCAATATTCAAACTATGTTCCATATTGCTCGACAGGCCCATTCTATCTGTTACTACTAAGTCAAGAAATTTAGCTATTTCTGTTTTGGTAGCACCTTTTATTTTCAACTGATAAACTTGAGGTAAATAGCCGTAGTATTCATCTCTCGCATTTTTTTTATCATCGTTCACTCCTATCGGATCCCAATCATTCCAAAGGATTTCATCAATTAATTTATAAAGTTTAGAGTTTTTAGTAATCATTTTATTCGATTGTTTTACACTACTCCAAACTTAAGTATTTATTTTTCACTTTTGTATTTCTTGTTACCGTATGGGTAGGGTATTATTGTTCCCGAAGGTTCAGGACCAACATTGATGAATATGCCATTTGTCAGCGAGTGTTTTTTAGAGTCTCATCGCACTTATCAAAAATTATTTTACTTTTCACAAATGGAATTTCGCATTGGTAAACAGTGTCTCGTTCTTCAGTAATTTCAACTTTTTTGATGAAAATAGGTATAAAGCCATATTCACTCAGTTCATATTTCATGAGCGGTCCACCTGCAAACCCTTGGTCGCGTTGGTATTCTATTTTATACTTATTGATGTTCCATTTGTTTTCAACAGTTAGTGAACCTGATAATACATCCATTACCATAAAAAAACTAAGTATAAGGAAAAGTAGTCCGGAAATTATAGCCGCTGAAATGATTTTTGGTGTTTTTGCCTCAATTTGTCTTGAATATAATGCGTAAGCACTACCTAGCCCCATAAGCCCTAATAATGGATAAACCCATGAGGCGATATATGAATAACCAAATAAGATGGGAGAGAACAAAATAAGCGATATTATTAAAGTGTACACTATCGTTTTTTTTGTCGACATATAGTCGAACGCCAGTCCTAATAATGGGAAGGCAAATAGGATAAAAAGTTGTTTTCCATGTTCAAATAACCAAATCATTGTTGTGTAATATTAAATGTTTTGTCGCTGCCAGTCTCGAAACTTAGGGAACAGCATATACTACTCCAAACATAAGTATTTATTTTTCAATTTTGAATTATTGTCCCCGAAGGTATGTTATCAATAATGGCGAAATCACCCGGCCTAACGTGTAGCCCTTGTTATGCTCTTATTTTTCTGTCATTCTACCCAATCTGTTAATTTTTATAGTCTTAACAAAGTGATTGAATGTATCCATTATCATTTCTTTAGCACCTATTCTTTCTCGATAATCTACATGGTCAAAAGCGATAGTATTATTATTAATTATATTTTTATTAATTGTATAAGCTCTACCATTATCATACATGGTGGATATGCCAATGTAGTAGGTGTCTATTAATTTTGATGTTGAATCGTGTGTACAAAGAAACATTTGCTCGGACGTACTGGTATTTGCCAATATGGTGACTGTTATCCCTTTTCCCGGCTTCATATTAACCTTGTTTGCCATTGTTATTCTTCTTTCCTTTACAGTATCAAGAATACCGGGATAATATTTGTCATAATCAAAATTGACTACACCTTCTTCCGGTAGGTTTTCAACTCCGCCATTTACAAATGAGGGTTGCCCGTTCAATGGTTTTTTTGTTGAGTCGAGATTAATAAGTTGACTTTTTTTTAATGATTCAATTTGTGAGGAATCATTGCTATTAATTGAGCGGTCATTACTTATGTTACATCCCATGAGTAGGAGGAGAGGAGCTAAGATATAGAGTGTTTTCATGGTTTAATTATTGTTGCTGAAGTTTAGTGGCTAATAATAGCTTAATTAACCGCTGATGAATCTTCCATTAAAGCCGAGTTCATATTTATTGTCACTGAAGTCTAATAAGCTAATGTAAGTGTCGTGCATTACAAATGCTTCTTGCTCATTGTTCTCATCGGTATTTACGATGATATCTCTCAGCCCCTCTGACCAAATTATTTCTCCTGTATGGCTGAGTCGGGTTACTGTTAACTCGCCATGTGTGAATAGCCCATTGTCTGCTTTATAAATACCAAAGCAAACTGCCATATCTACTTCGGTTATCCAATTGAGGGCCAGGTCAGGCAGTGATAAGCTGAATACATTAACACCACAGCAAACAAAAATGGCATTACCGGCTATAACAGCTGATTGCTCGTGTATTGTGGTACCACCGGATGCACATATAAGCGCACTTTTATAAAGTTGATTGTCTTCAAAAATTTTAATAGCATGTTTACTGCCCTTTCCTTCATTGGCTTTATAAACCAAGTCATAATTGGAATTGTTATCTGCCGAATTGTTTCCCAATGTTTCGACATCTGATAATTCAATTACATATTTGTCAAAGTTTAATATCAATTTGAATTTGTCCATTTTGCTAGCTTGCAATTTATGAATATTTTTTATCGCTATTGGTGTTTTTTACCCATTCTTGCAAAATTTCTGGGCCAACAATGGCGATATTACTCAAAAAAAATGAATAAGCTTTCAGAATTTTTTGCCGCTGTTTGTGTTTTTGTGCCTTGCCTGTGTGTTGGTCACCAACAGCACTTACCACCTCAAACATAAGTATTTATTTTTCAATTTTGTGTTTCTTGTAACCGTATGGGTAGGGTCGTATTGTTCCCGAAGGTTCGGGACCAATAATGGTTGAAATTTCTTAAACACTCACTTATAATGTCGTTTTAGCATCTGCTTTTCGCCCATAGAAGTAAGATATTTTATTTTCAACATCATCGTAGGTTACAGGTTGTTGTTGCTTATTAAATTCAAAGTAGCTCAATAAACCAAAGTCGCCCGAACACATGGCCGTGTGGGCAAGCAAAATACTTGAAATTGTTAACGCCCAATTTGTATTTGAAAAAAATAGAAACACAATTAAAGTAGTGGTGATAATGATAAATGGCGCTAGCGCTACTATTTCAAATTCTTTTTTATTGGCCACAAACTTGTCTGCCAGGGCCATAAAGTAAAATTTTTTAAGGTTGGCGCCATACGATGTGTTGGTGGCGCCTTGCGATTTGTAGGCCAATACATGGATGTATTCGTGCAATGGAAGTAATGCAAATGCAATGGCAAGGCCGTACGAAAATTGAGTAAAACGGCTGCCAAAGCTATAATTGGGCATACCATAACCCTGAGCAAAAAAGTAGCCAACCAGTGCAAATGCAAAGATGTTGGCCGTATAATAAAGCGCTTTATATTTTGTTCGTTTTTTTAAATATTCCCTTATGAAGGGCACAAGTTCTTTATGTCCTAACTGGTTGAGCAGTACATAGCCGTTTTGCGCTAATTGATCCGGTTTTATATTCATTTTTATAGGCTTTTAAGTTTTATACGTTATTTCTTTTTTGTCTTTATTCGCTTTTAATAAAGGGCGGCCTTGTAATGCCTGAATAAGTGTAAACAGTGCCAATAATGCATATACAATGGAAAGGCCTATGGTTAATTTTGTATTCTTCAATATAAAATACGAAAGCAATGGCAATAGTTGAAGGGCATGCATGCCTATAAAGTGTGAAACTCTTAAATCGCCTACGGTCTTGCTCCAGCCTACAATGAACCAATTAGAATTATCGTTGAGCGCGCCAACACTGTGATTTAATCTTGCTCCCATGGCAAAGCCTTCAAAAGAAAATATGACGAACATAATAATACCTAATCGAATGCCCCATACATAATAATCAGGTAAATTGGGGAATTCGAATTTGAAAAATAAGTAGCCAATATATGCGGTGTACAGGGTAACTGCAGTGGCCGCTAATGCCATGAGGGTATATAAATAGGCATAAGCCTGGGTTGAAGTATTGTAATGCGACAGTTGGCCCCTGCCGGCTTGAAAAGCGATGTAGAAAATCTCGAAACTCCATAACACAACAACTGTTAGATTGAACAACTTGATATTAAATTCGGGCAAATAATAGCAATACCAAGCCATGGTCCACGAGTATACCCCAAGCGAAAGGGCAAATTTAAAGGGCTTATACCAGGCATTGACATTGTACACCTGTGTGGTAGTAACTTTTGAAAGTATTAAAAATGCAATGGATAAAACAATACAGATGAACCCGAAGTAAAACAGTACTTCATTTCGATGTTTTAATTGTTGAATAAAGTCTATCATTATTGTATACCGGCTAAATTCTTTTTTATCTTCATCATTAATTTATCAGGTGTTATTCTTGGTAAATTGCTCAGTAGCCAATTCATAAAACCGACAATTGTTTTGCCTTTGCCATACAAAAATAATTGAACACCGGCTTTTGCTACAACAGCCGAAGGCATTGGTTTGTTTGCACGCATAGCCTTGGTTTTGCGCATTGCTGTGGTGTGGAAGGGTGTTTCTACCGTACCCGGACAAAGGGCAGTAACTATGACTCCTGTGCCCTGTAATTCGGCCGCCACTGTTTCTGTAAATGCCAACACAAAACTTTTAGTGGCTGAATACACCGCATAGTATGGAAAGGGTAGAAATGACAGCAATGAGGCTACATTCATGATGCGCCCCTTTCCGGCTTTTACCATATCGGCTGCCAGCAACTTTGTAAGGCCTACCAATGTGGTAATATTTACAGCTATCATGGCTTCAATTGTACTTAAGGGCATATTTACAAAATGGCCATAATCACCAAACCCGGCATTGTTGATTAAGCCTGTTACTTTGAAATTGTGTGTCTTTAATTCATTGTATAAATCCTGTGCTGAATTGGGTTCTGCTAAATCATACAGCATATACACGACATCTATGTTGTATTGGTCTATCAATTGTTTTTGCAGTATTTCTAACTTGTCTTTGCTGCGGGCCACTAAAATTAAATGGTGTTTTTTGGCTGCTAATTGTTGGGCAAGTTCATAGCCTATGCCGGAACTGGCGCCAGTTATTAAAGTAAATTCTTTCATGGGGAGTAGTTTTAGTGTTCTGATTTTGTTTTCAATTCTTGAAGCCATAGCGCATGCAATCGCTCCAATTTTTTCCCTTGAAAAGTTTTTTCGAAAAATGTTAACCAACCATTTTGCAATTCTTCTGTGATCACTCTGCAGCCGTTTGCAGTAGGTACAATCCACCATACATGATAGCCTCTTATACTGGGCTTTTTGCTTTCCCAGGCCAGTAGTCGGTAGGGGTCAAATTGTAGAATGGTAGATTGAAATTTTAATCCCATAGTTTTCCAATTGAAAACAGCATTGGCCTGCAATAAAGTATCGGTAGGTGGTGATAAGGTAACTTTTTGGGCCCCTTTGTACCATTGTGGCCACTTTAATGCATCAATGAGATGGCCCCAAACAGTAGCTGGAGTCGCCTTGATTTCAATTTCATTGTGTACAAAAAATTGACTGATTGATGGATGGTACTCAGTGGGCCACTGAATGGAGTCTGTGCTATTTTGACCCGATAAGCAGGACATCGAGATAGCTGCATACGCTAAAATAATAAATAACCTTGTCATTGTAATTTGTTTTAAATTATAATGCAAAGGTCTAATGACCAATGGTGTGGAAACGATAACAAATGTTTAGATTTTTACATGGGTCAGCTTTTTTTAAGGCGACTTAAGTGAATAGGTGTAATGCCTAAATAAGATGCAATCATGTGCTGAGGTACCCGATTGTGAATATTGGGAAATACTTCTGTAATACTGTCGTATCGCTCTTTGGGTGTTCTTACGTATCTGTTTTTGATGCGGTCGTCTTGGTAGATAAAATAATATTCAGCTATCAGTCGTCCCATTTTTTGCCCTTCGGTTAAATGTGTGTAACCCCATTCTATGGCTGAGCGTGGCAATACAACGACCTCTGTATCTTCTAACGCCTGCAGGCTGTAAAATGAGGGTTGTTGTTGAATAAAGTTTGAATAATCTGCAATGAACTGATTCTCGAGCGCAAAGTGGATGGTGTGTTCTGTGCCCTCGTGGTCGGTTATTAAAACACGTATAAGGCCGCGATTGATGAAGTATATATTGTTGGGAATTGCATCGGGTGCACTTATTATGGTCTGTCGCTTAAAAGTTTTGGTAATGGTTTGATCTAAGAAGTTTTTGAGTTCATCTTCTGAAACGTTAATCATCTGTTTCATTACCCTTCTAATTTGGTCCATTTATTTATAGTAGTGTTGGGTTATTATATCGCAACACTATAATTAACATTTGCCAATTTGTTTTTGTTTTATTGGTGCCGATTGCTAACTCCCTGCCATAAAAAGTCGGAACATTGCTGCCCCGACTTTAATTCGAATTAAATTTTTTAATTAGTTGATAATCCTTTTGTCTTTGGCTACAAATTTTGCAAAGGCTAACAATGCACCTGTTACCATAATGTTTCTGAAAAAATTAACCATTTCTAATTCTTTCTCTCTTGCTATATCAGCCGTCATGTTTTCTGTGCCCAATTCGAACCCCATTGCTCTTGGTAAGTGAACCAATACAGCCATTAATATTACATACAATGCCATTAGGGTGTAGGCGAGTTTATCATATTTGCCAATAACTGCACTGATAATAAATAATAGGATGCATACCAAAGTGAAGTAGTTCCAAAAGTAGGGCAGTGGCAAATAATCAGGTACGAATGAAGCGCCAACTTCGGGTTTGCCAAGATGCAAGCCCACATACAGTAAAAATGAAAGTGGAAAAATATATTTCCCTGAATTTAAGAGTTTGTCCATGTTCTGAGTGGTTAATTGGTTGGGAATGGAACCAGTGGTCGAATTTCAACCGAACTGTTGGGGTATTTTAGAATAGGGCAGGTTTTGCTCCATTCTTTAACTTCCTCAATATTGTCGGATTTACAGATTAAAAAACCCGAAACCAATACGGTGTCTGATTCTTTGTGCGGCCCCGCTGCCCCACCGGTGGCGGTAACAATTGATGCATCATCATATTGAATGGGGGCTGTATGCACTAATTTGCCTTGCATGGCGATATGGCCTATCCACGATTGCCACTTGGGCATATCGTTCGCCATATCTTCTGTTGTTGCTAAGTAGCCATTTTCGGCACTTGCATTGCGAAATAATAATAAATACTCTGTCATTTTTTTAATGTTTAATTGTGAATAATGGAACAAAATTCAGCAATTAAAATACCTTGAACGATGACAAAAGTCTATGTTTTATAGTTGCGCTTTTAATCGGCTATAAACATCTTTGTTGATGCCTAAATAGGAAGCTATCAATTTGCTTGAAAGTCTTGTCATCAACATTGGGCGATAATTCATCAGCCATTTTATTCTTTCTAATGCCGATAGAGAAACGAAAGTATTGATGCGGTAAACCGAGTTGGCATAAGATGCTTCAAGGATTTGTTTATACACCTTATCAAACTGCGGTACGGATTGCATTAAGGATTGAAATGAATTTCTGTCAATTGCAAATAGTTCACAGGGCTCCACTGTTCTTATGTTTTCTGTTGCAGGAGTTCCATTGCCAAAACTCAATAATTCAGAACACCAATTGTCTTCAGTAACAATATCTCTTGTAGTTTCATT
The DNA here is from genome assembly GCA_040386935.1 of Bacteroidota bacterium. Classification (GTDB taxonomy): domain Bacteria; phylum Bacteroidota; class Bacteroidia; order NS11-12g; family UBA955; genus JABMMZ01. The sequence goes on from JAZKEQ010000006.1 coordinate 92,156, forward strand.
TAAATCGCTATCGTAACTATAGACCTGTAGGCACCCTTTGGCTATAAAGTAAACATATCGGCAGGCATCTCCCTGTTGTAAAAGTTGCTCATTACGCTTAGTGGTTATATGTTTAAATTTTGATAGTACAGTGTCAAGGTTGTCGATGTCGTTGCCAAGTCTGTTTATTATATGATTTTTTAAAATGTCTATCATATGGTGTCTGATTTTTATTGCTATTGTTGCTGATTAGCGAATGTGCCAGGAGTTATGAAAGCAATAATGGCGAAATAGTTAAGTTACCACTAAGCCGTTTACAGGGCAAATTAACTAAGCGGTATGAATAGTCAACTCTGCCTTGCTGTTTTCTATTCCCGTACAAATTTTCTGGTTATTGTTGTCATGGAATCTAGGTCTTGCAATTTTAGTAGATAAAAACCTGCCGGTAAATCAGAAACATTAAGTGTATGGCTGTTCTTATTTTGTAATACCAACTGTCCGAAAATGTCAAATACTGTTACTTCATAGTTTGTAATAGTTGAGCTTATATTGAGGGTATTGGTGGTGGGATTAGGGAAAATATTGATTGAATTATCAAGGTTCATTTCGGAAAGACTTGAAGTGTTATTCGTCAAAAAGTTGTAAATATCCCTTTGAAGAAACTCTTGACCAATTTTCATATAGTTGCCGGCCGAACACATGTAAATATCTAAGCTAGGAATGTAACACAGCATAGCACCATAGCCAAAAGCTGTTCCGGTATGTCCATAACCATATATTGGTCCGTTATTATAACTTTTAAATTGTATGATACCGTGACCATAAGCACCCATGTCGCCTGTATTCGTTACTACGGTTTTCATGGTGTCAAGCCATTTTGAATTGATGAGTTGCCCTGTAAATAGGGCTTTGTGAAATTTAATTAAGTCGGCTGTATTAGACCAAATGTCAGCAGCGCCATAGCCCCATGAATTACTGGCTTCGGTAAAGTCGTATAACGAGTCGGGTTCTAGCCCGCCATTTTCAGCATTAACACCGCCTACAGGATAGAACGAGCCTTTCAAATAGCCCCGCATAAAACTGCCGGTAGGAGTGGTGTTAAAATCGGTATTTGTAAGTTGGAGTGGTGAAATGATGCTGTCGGTAATAAAGTTTTGATAGGTGGTTCCTGATACTGATTTAATTATTTCAGCCAATAAATAAAAGTTGGCATTGCTATAATAATAGTTGCCTACGCCCTGAGGATTAGCATAACTCCAAAGCCAAAGTGAGTCAAGCGGAATATCATCATATCGCTTCATGTATATCCAATAGTTTAGCCGACCTTGAAAATCGCTTTGTGGATCAGTGATTCCGGAGGTGTGACTGAGTAAATGCTTAACTTTTATTTTTTGATAATTGTCGAACCCCTGCACTACGGAAAGTGGTAGGTAGGTGCTAATTGGCGCATTAAAACTTACCTGTCCGTTTTGAATGAGTTTGAAAATAGCCACAGTAGTGAACATTTTGGTAATACTGGCAACTTTAAATTTTTTGTCAGCCAGCATCGTTATTGCGGGCTTTATAGATGCAAGTCCTGCAGAATTTTCATAAACCCAGGCTCCGGGCTTTTCTATGCGTATTACATGGCCGGGTACAAATCCTTGAAATTGGGTAACATGGGTTTGAAATAATCCATCAATACCACTTTTGATATTTGCCGGTGGTGTTTGACCAAAAGCCCAACTTGAGATTGTAATGGTAAGTATTGTGAGTATGGTAGAGCCTTTCATTTCTTTTTTTAATTAAACAATTTCAATTTGTTTTTGTTTATGGCTGTCTTTTTTTAAAATGCATTTATACTACCCCAAACGTAAGCATTTATTTGTACTGCTATGTTGCTTGTACTGTATGGGTAGGGGTGGTTGTTCCCGAAGGTTAGGGGCCAACAATGGCGGATTTACGAAGTTGGCAATTGTGTGCCAATTGACCACATGTTGCCTGCAAAGTCTTTAAATGTGGCACGTCTGTCAGGGTCGCCTTCGCGTTGTTTGGGTTGTTCAATTATTTCACAACCGGCTTTGATAGCTTTGTCAAATATTTCATCAACATTGGTAACATACACATGCATTACCAAAGGAACTGGAGGAAATTTGTCGGAAGAATTTCCCAGCATAATAACAGAATCGTCTATTTGTATTTCAGCATGCATAATAGTGCCATCCGGCATATCATACCGTCTCAATTCTTTTGCATCAAAGATGGTTTGCATCAAAGCAATGAATTTTTCAGCACCATCTACTATAAAGTATGGTGAAACTGAATTGTAATTGGTTGGCTTAAAGTCTTTATTCATATTTTTAGGGTTACTTGTTTGTTGTTTATGTTTGCTGTTGGATCCGAAACTTCGGGAACAGCTTACACTACTCCAAACTTAAGTATTTATTTTTCAATTTTGTGTTATTGTTGCCGAAGGTATGTGACCAACAATGGCGGAATAAATACTGCTATAATATAGTGGCCCTATTCATCTTTGTGGCTGGTTTGCTTTTATAGGTTTCGTGAACTTTATTCGATCTCCTGTCCAGGGTGTTAAATTACCTGAACTATCCATAAATGAAAACTCAACTTCATAATTGTCACTGTCGTCAAAGTCAAATGCACCAGAACACATCCCATGTCCAACACATACATTGTCACCACCTATAGAAATGTAGTAAGTTGTTTCCAGTCCGGTTTTTAAATTTTTTACCGTTGTCTTTACAATTAGGTCTGAACTGTCTGTTGCGGGATTACTAAATACAACGTGAATTGAAGGGCCGCAACCGTAATGGATAAGTGTCTTTTTTAATTCTTTTGGAATGCCGGTAAGTATTGGCTTTATGGTATCCCTTCCGGCAACAACTGTATATGTCACCGGCTCATATTTCTGAGTTATTTTATTATACTTATCAAAACTTTCATATTCCGGCAAACTGTCAATATGCATTGTGTATTCAAGTCCTACTTCCAATTCTTTTTCGGGTTTTAAAACTGCTTGTGTTAAATAAAATTGTCCAACACAAATTTCGATTACATTCAATTTAATTTTCTTGTTCCCGTTTTTAAGATAAATATTGTTTTTTTTATTAAGGTTTAAAATTATGCCCTGACTTTCAGCATAGCCGTCAAGAATAAAAATTGAATTTTGTTTGATTGTTGGTCCACTTGGGAAAATCCAAAGTCCTGTTCCCCTACAATCAGCAAGTAAGGAAACAGACCAAAATAGTCCGATTAATATTGTAAGTAGATGTTTCATGATGTGTGCATTGTGATATTAACTATCGAGTGTTTCTCCAACTTGGAAAGAATTACGAAGGTTTTTTATTTTACTTATTCTACTATGCAATATACCAAAATTTTACAATAACTCCATTTTTATATAAGCCATATCACTCTCCCTATTACTTATCTGCAGTTATGTGCAGCTCTTCTTATCATTGTTTAATAACCTTAAATGTTTTTTGGTCAATGGTTATAAAGTAAATGCCATTTTCAAACTGTGAAAAATCAATGCTTAAAGAGTTAGTATCTGATGATTTGCCTGTCAAAATAGTTTGTCCTTGCAATGTCTGAACAGTATACTTTTTATCAAATAAATTACCGGGGGAATGAATATTGACGACCGAAAATGTGGGGTTTGGATAAATTGAAAAATCGCTGTTGGCTTTAATATCATTGATGCCTGAAGTAACTGCAGATGTGAGCATATAGGTCCATACCGAATTGTTTATTGCGCTGAATTTAGTGGTTGTATTGTGATAAAGAAGTGCAATTCCGGGTGCTTGATTGGTATATAAACAATGTGACTTACTGTAAGGAGTGCTTGAAATATCTACATTGATGGTGTCGTATAAGGGGTAAATGCCAAGACCTTTAAGGTTCGTTAATTGTTTGTTAAATGCCACTATTTCATCTGAAATATTGAGATAGGCAAAGTGCTTATTCATGGCAGTAATACCTGAAGTCCTTAACCAATTGGCAGCATTAGAATAATAGGTGCTGTAATCATTGGGGCTTGAAAACATAAGCACTCTTTCTACATCATTGAATTTAGCAAAGTAACAAGCATGTCCACCCCCTTGCGAATGCCCGCCAACGGCTATTTTAGACCAGTTGAGTGTAGTCGGGTTAATTAAATATTGATTCCAGTTTTGTGTAGGAAAGGTAGTGTTCAAATAATGGATCAACTTAAGGATTCTGGTATAGATGCAATTCAAAGTATCAACCGTTACATCAGGACTTAATGGTGTGCCATAGCAAACTTCTTGTCTATATTTATTGAAAACCATGCTGTCAGTACTGTTGGCCAAGCTTGCAGCTGCTACTGAATTAGGATACGAAAGGTTGATGACGTCATAGCCAAGTTTTCCGGCAAAATTGCTAATGGTCTGGTAAGTTGAAGTATTGCTACCTGTTCCGCCAATAAATAGGAAGAGTTTATTAATAGTCGTGGTCGTATTTCTAACTACCATATTGCTGTCTTGAACGGCAGAATAACTAGTGTCTGTCTGAATAGGTTTTACATAGAATGTATTAATTTGTGAAAAGCAGGTGCTTGTGGTCGCAAATAAAATAATTGTAAAAATGGTTTTCATTGAGTCGTTTTTTATGCTTGGGCCTTACTTACATATAGTCATGTTTTTTCTTCCTATATCCTCACGCAATATACCCAAAATCGCAATTATCCCAATTCTCCTTCAAAAGATTACCGGTATTAATCGGCTGTTTATTTCACTCTCACAAACGTTTCGTTGTCGCTAAAGCCGCCATTTTTGATGAATGCTTTGAACTGTTTTTTGGTGGGTGTAAACTGGTATTGTGAAACAGTGTCATGGGGTGTTTCGGTTATTTCTTTCAGATTGTCAATGTCTGTTGGTACAGCAATACTGCTTATTGTCAATTGCCCTTTTGATAATTCCATTTTTTTGACTTGCCAGCTCTCCACATTATAGCGGTTGTTAAGGAAATAATACCCCTTGAATTTTCTAACAACATTGTCATCATTCATTTCAAACAGTGTTTCAATGTAATGAATGTGCGCGACTAAACTGTCGCCAACACGCTTTATTGGGGTCTTTTCATTTATTCTTACATCTATCAGGGTATCACCCGAAATTCTGGAATTACTGTCCAATTGATTGGGATGCAGGGTGTAATCGTAGTCGTAAATCTTTTGAATAATGTTGTTGTCAATTGTAAGTGTTGAATTATCCAGCAGACTTAGGTAGTGTCCCTGCAATCGCTTGGGAAATTCCGATAAATTATCAGTGTTTGCCGGTTGCGGCTCATTAAACGTAACCGGTGGTTGGCAGGCCATCAGGCTGATTAAAAAGACGACTACAGTTGTTAATTGAAGTTTTCTCATGGGTTTGTTGGCTTTGTGGTGGAACTTAGATGGGCTCATTTTCCGATGTAACGGACCTTGGGTGCTAAAAGTATATTGGTCTTTATATTTTCAACCAACGTTAGCTATTTACCGATAAACGATAGGCGAATTGGTTATTGAAGATTCTTGCCGAAGTTTTGGGTCCAACTAATTTCTCTCACCAGTGGTGAGAGTTTTGGAAAGTCTTTGTATGACTCATAAAACTGTTTTTTGCCGCTGTTGGTCCCGAAACTTCGGGAACAGCTTTTACCACCTCAAACTTAAGTATTTATTTTTCACTTTTATATTTCTTGTAACCGTATGGGTAGGTTGTTATTGTTGGTGAGCCACTACGCGGGCTAAACGCGAACACACAACAATGGCGAAAAACTTGGTAAACCTGCTTGCATTTTAAAGTGGTCAAATTCCACCACTTTAAAATTCGGATTATTTTGCCGCTGTTGGACCCGAAACCTCGGGAACAGTTTGCAATTGCAAAAAATCTTTTCTAACGTCCCCTATACAGCTCGTTATATTCTTTTACATGATGGGGGAATTCCTCTTCAAAGAAAGGATAAGGCACACCTTCTATGGTAATTTCAAATTCATTACTGTCCATACCGCTGATTTGATTGCCCATGCCTTTGATTTCTATGCCCTGCTCATTTTTAACAACTAAACTGTTGATGTTTTCGGTAAATAAGAGCTTTTGTTCAGGGAAATCAGTCACCAGTTCAATGTTGTTTTTTGTGCAATACGATTGAAAGAAGTCGTAACCCGAAGTAATCGTTATGAAATGGATGATCCCAAAAACAACGCCCATGGGTGCATCTGCTTTTTCTAATTCAGTTGTGCCAATTTTCTGGTCATCAAGCAATATGTCGTAAATTTTCTTTTTCATATTTTACCCTACGCAATATAATGGTATTTGCAATTCTTCCAATCTAAATATAGGCTTCAAAAGGATTGATGTTTTAGTAAACGATTTTAAACGCCAGATTGCTTTTATTCAATTCATAATAGGCCATGAGCTCCTGTTTCAAAATAGTATCCTCCTTCATTTTAGCGAACAAGGCAAGTTTTACATCTTCTAAATATTGGTTGAGTGTGGTAATACGCTTTTTATATTCCTCAACGGCTTGTTTTTTATTGGCAACAAAGTTGTCCCATATTTTGGAACTGTCACTATCGAACCCATGAAATATACCCTCGTAACAAAATGCCTCAAGGAGGTTGTAATCATTGTTCCATTTGGCTTCTTTTACACCATTTAATCCCACACATACATGGGCTTGAATACTTGAGTCGGCTTCTACCTTATCGCAGTAAAAGAATTTGGAAGCTACTTCCATCAGTTCATCTGTGGTGTAAGTGATGGTTCTCTTCATACTAGGATTGTTAATGGGTGCCATTGTGGCTTCAAAATAGGCGTTCAGTTTTTTATCCACCTTGAATTTTTTCAAATACAGCCGTTGCATAGTGGCTGTATCAGGATATCGATTAAAGATAGCGTTTCTTTCATCAGTCTGCTTAGCCTGGTGAATGTCTGAAACATTGATGAGCAGATAGTCGAACCGCCTTTTATAGCGCATTAATACACTGTCGGCCTTGAACTCGGGCATGGCATATGCCTTCATCTTATTTTCATATTCGTAAGGATATATTTGAATGGCGACATGTTCGCTGACCAGCGATTGTTTTACCTGACAAGCTGTGCAGAGTGTAAGGGCAAGAATGAAAATAGATTTCTGCGGATTGTTAATTAAGCAAAATCTCAATGTTAGAGATGCTTTAGGGGAGTTATTAAAGCGTCTATGACGGCTGTTCAGTATTAGAAGTTACAGTAGGTTTTTCCTTGTCAAAATACTTTAAGATGGCCCATGCCAGCGGTAGGATTAAAGTTGATGCAATTTCTCTGGCTTCAAAATTCAAATTAAATTCAAGAATAGAGAGTGCGCATAAAAACCAGAGGACTCCGGTCGCAAAGAAAAAATTTTTAAAAAATGATGAGATTTTCATATTGTTCATGATTGTTTAGTGGTTGATTTTTTGCGAATGCAATATAATAAAATTTAGTATTTTACTACTTGATAGCTTCAAGTCCTTTTTGAACTATATTAATTCTTTGAAACTGACTGTCATCCTTTTGTTCTACAGTCTTTATACCATTGGCATCAAGCGCATTGAATATTTGCAAAAAATGAGATCTTTCAAACCGGGTGTTTTTCTCAAAAGTAAACTCAATGCCATGAAGCATATAGCCTGTTTCGTGTATGCTGCCGGTGTTTTCAGGTTTAATTTTATCTTCAACAACAGTACTAATGAAATTATAAGTAATAATATGAATGTCTGTTATTTTTCTGCCAACAAGATGATTGATTTCTGAATGAGCCTTGTTCTTCCAAACCAATGGGATTTGATCGCCAAGGCCATACCAATCCAGCTTTTTGGTTAAGTCGATTTGATCAATGGTCAAACTAAATTCATCCAATTTGTATGCAGTGAATTCAAATTGTCGCCCATCAATTTTTAAAATAACAGGCCCATCATTGTACCATTCATTGTCCTCTGCGTGCCACATCAACCAATAATCATCCAGTGTAGCGCCAATGATAGTGGTTAATTGTTCCCCATTCGCTTTAATGAAAGCGTTAGTATTATCAAAAAAATGGGGTTCAAAGTTGGGTATGCCGAGCATCTGTTTTTTTACAACTGCAAGATAATAATATTTAGAATTATCACAATACAGAACAAACCCTATTAAACATTATAAGGCAAGCATTCACCTGCCTTATTGTAAGCTAGTATCAGTTGTTTGCGAGTCCTTCGCCATACTTAGCGGCAAGGTTTTGTAGGTACATTGTCCATGCACTGCTGCATTGGTCGTAGCACTCAATTTCGGGGGTTAAGCCTTTATGCGAAAAAGTGACAGTTGTTAGATTGTTGGTTTGTTCAATCTCGAAACAAATAGTTGTGCCATCCCATTCGTTTTGGTCTTTCAGGAATGTTAATTTACTATCTATTACAGCCCATGCTATTTTTTTGTTGGGAACCAATTCTATTAATTGTTGTGTCGTGTGGTGCATGCCACCGCCTGCACTGAAGGTAAATTCATCGCCAATTGTTTTGCTTTGGCCTTGGATTGTTTCGTCAAATAATCCCACCCACCACGAATTGGGGTCAAGCAGTTGTGAGAAAATTTCATTGGGTTGCTTTAATGTGTTGAAACTGAATTGAAAATTTGTTGTTGTCATTTTATTGAAAATTTAAATTGTTTTTAGCGTTTGTTTTTTAATACGGATTCGAGCTTGTTCAGCTTATTGTTCCAAAAATTAGTATAGTAGTTCATCCACTCGGTTATTTCATTAAATCCTGATTGATTTAATATGCAATAGCGTTCTCTTCCTTCTATTTCAATCGATATAAAACCGGCAGTCTGTAAAATTTTAATGTGTTTGGAAACAGCAGGTCGGCTCATTTCAAAATTTTCCGAAATACTGTTGATGTTGTATCGGTCTACCGAAAGCAGTTGTAAAATTTGTCGTCTGCTTGGGTCTGCGATTACCTGAAAGGCGTCAAGATTGGGTATTGTCATGGCTTATTGGTTAATTATTGTTTTGTAAACTAATCGGTTATTTGCTACGCAGTTGTTATACCAGGCTAACCATTTCGAAGGGTCTTGCTTCAGTATCCATTGCAAGGCCAATTCGCGGTTGTCCGGTAATTGTTGTTTGATGGCTCTAGATGCATTCAACTTCAATTCAGATCGGGTTAAATCGGTACAGTAAATAGGGCTTCCGGGTTGTTGTCGCCACGAATCAGCTAATTGACCGATATCTAAAGCATCATACCCACTGTCGTTTACCAGCGTTGCAACTACCGCTTTTGATTGTTTGTTGTCGCCCGATATTGGCAATGCAATTCTTTGAATAGCAGCTTCGGTATGTCCTTTGTTAATGAGTGAGCCTGCCAAAATACTGTTGTATACTTTTATAACAGGTAGTGAAAGTTGATTGGAAACCCAAACACTTTCAGGCATGCCATTGTCCAATGCATCTATCCGGCCATCTCTGATAGGGTAGTAGTTGGTGGTGTCAATAATGATAGTGCTATCTGCAATACGATTGCTTAATGATTTTGCTAAATTGGGAATTTCACAAAGCGGTATTGCAATAACCAACACATCTGAGTCTATGGCAACCTCGTTCACTTGTACTGCTTTTGCTCCGGTTTCCTTTTCAAGTGCCTGTAGTTTTTCTAAGTTACTTGAGTTGGTTATTTTTATTTCGTGACCTGCCTTTGCATATTGTCTGATTAATGCACTACCTATTTGACCGGCTCCTATAATGCCTATTTTCATGGTCAAATTATTGTTTAGTAGCTATAATTCCCAGCATCTGCTCTACTTTCTTTAACCAACCTTCTGACATGCCGATATAGATGTCGGTGTTGTTCTCTTTAAAGCCGGAATGTTTCAGCATTAATTTAGTGCCGTTTGCATGTGGTTCTAAGGTCCATTCTACAATTGTATCAAGTGTAAAAATACCATCGCCTGAACCACCTTTCCAGGTGTAAGTCAGCTTTTTCAAAGGAACAATTTCTAGCACCTTGCAATGCATGATGCCATCCAGATTAAGTGCCGGCATGGCCTTGGTTGTAAATTGGAATTCGTGACCTACAACAGGTTCGAAATTGTTTGGCATCAGCCATAAAGCGATTAATTCTGCTTGTGTAAGATGGGCCCAAACTTCTTTTGGTGATTGCTCATACAGCCATTCATTTTTTATTTCTTTTTGCATATTATGTAACTTTGAGGTTACAAATGTATATGTAACTTTCAAGTTACGCAAATTTTTCTTCAATTTTTTTTGTGATGCTTATCTGATGGAATTAACCACAATCAAATTTTAATAGTGAAGTAATGTGCTATGCTGTTTGAGCAACGCCATCTTGTACTGCCTTCTGAAGAATTTCCATATCGATGTCCTTCAACGCTTTGAATTTTATGCAATAGCCTGTTACGCTGGCCTTGCCAAGGATTTTGCCATAGGTGTGGGGCAGGTAAGTCTTATCTTTTAAACCCATGATGTAAACAGAAATGCCGGAGGTGTTGGCACTCAGTCCAATTTGATAAAACTCCCTGCTCGATCCATCGGCATAATGGATGGTGTATTGCCCGTAGCCAATGTTAGGATTTGAAACAATTTTACCCTCGCTGTTTGTGCCATCCAGAAACCACAATTTACATCCCGGTATTGCCGCCATAATATTACTGTGCAACGCTTGCAGGTCGCTTTGTTTTGATTCAGGCTGGCCGGCAATGTACGCGTTGATTTGTGCTTGAACGTTCATGTAAAAGTAGATTATTTATTTTTTTTATACTTCTAAATCACAATTGATAGATTGCTGAAATAATAGCATACTTCTGCTTTTCTAATGACTATGGTCATTTGCTAATGCAATATAAAAATTTGCGATGATATCGAGATGCATTATTCGTAAAAATCTCCACCGGCACCTGATATTAAATCAAGGGCGAATTTGTCTTGGGTTTTTGTGTAAGTAAGTCTTACGGATGATTCAATGCCGCCTTCCTTTTTACTAACACCAAAACTAAAATACAGGGTGTTGTTGATTGACATGACTTCAACATCTTTATAGGTTTGGGCGGAAAGAAGGGCAATGAAATCCTTGTTAAATAACTTGTCATAGTTGACTGAAAAGTCTTTTGCCGTGGCTTCTTCAGGTGTCTTATCGAGTCCTGTCATAGTTGTCCATTCGCCATACAGAGGAAATTGGATAGTGGCCATCACTTTCTTTTTATTTCTTTTAAGTATGGGAACAGCAGTGGAATTCCAGAAGTTGATGATGATAACGGAATCCACCCGGTCCGTCATATATTGAATATTGTCGCTTGGGTTTGTAGCTGTTTGACTGCTATCAATAATGGTATTAGTGGATGTGTCGGTGAGCGTGGCGTTACTTGTGTCAGATTGACTTTGATTGTTGTCACCGCTTTGTTGTCCGCAAGCAGATAGTAAGGCGATGAACAGTAATAAACCCGGGAAAGCTTTGTAGTTATTTCTTTTCATGAATTGTTGAAGAAGAGGAGCCGTTATTTAGCCTTTGCAATATAACAATATTTAGCATTTTTATATTTACAATACTCACAATAAGAAGTCAACTGAATGATACAGTTTGCCGCATTACAATTTATAATGCAGCAGCACCATTCCGCAGTCAAAAGCTTTTGATTTTACCAAAGTCAACGATTGTTTATCTTCAAGCGTATTGAAAATACTAAGTCCATGACCTATGGCAACGGGATTTATAAGTAAATGAAATTCATCAATCAACTTTGCTTTAATGAGGGATGAAACAAAGGTAGCGCCACCATATAGGAGCATGTCTTTGCCTTTCTGTTGCTTCAATTTAGTGATTGCCTCTACATAGTCTCCTTCAGCAATATCTGTCTTATCCCATCCACCGGGAATTGGGATGGATTGATTCAGGGTTTTAGTAAAAACAATTTTGCGTGTAACTGTAATGTGTTGTGCAAATTCAAATTGAGGGCCTTTAGTATCTTCGGCTGTATTGGCCCAATGAGCTATAAAACCTTCCTCAGCCATTTGTCGGCTCAGCAGTATGCAATCAACAGATGTTGTTAAGTCAGTATGATATTTCTGCAGTTCAATGTCCCATTTCCAATCTGGACCCCAGTTCCAAATCATCCAATCTGTATTGCCATTTGCTTCGGCAATAAAACCGTCAATCGATAGTTGCACTTCTAAAATTAATTTTCTCATGGTTATTTATTGGTACAAAAATCGACACCATTTATTTTAAACCCGATGTGATATAACGACATTTTGAAGGGTGGTTTATGACAATTTAAAAATAACAGTATTTTAAAATTTCAATAGCCAATGGATACCAAACTTGTCAATAATGCCGCCTATTTTACCGCCATAGAAATCATGAAGCGGGTATTTGATTGTTCCTTCATGCGACAGTTTTATAAAGTAGTTTTCTATTTCAAAGTCAGTTTTACAAACAAGTGCAAGTGTCACATTGTTGCCAACAGTTAGACCATCTTGTTCAATCATGTCTGATCCTAAAATTGTAATCGCATCACTCACCAATTGTGCATGTAAAATATTGTTGTGAGTTTGCTTGGGCCAGCTGCTCTCCATTGGCGAACCTTTTACAGTTTCTAATGTCAGCAAACCACCAAAACACCTTTTATAATATAACATTGCCTCACGACAGTTGCCGTTGAATGTTAAATAAACATTGATTGTTGCCATATAAATTACTGCTTGTTTGTGTTAAATGTTGTTTGTTGCTATAACAGGCTTTGGAATTACTTTGCAGATGACTAAGCCGGCAAGAAAAAAGCCGATAAACATATCCAGAATTTGGGCAACGAAAAAACTTGTTGGAAACTCATACCAATTCCAATAAATCGAACTTACAGCCGTACAGGTCAATAAACCCAGCAGCGATATGATAATGACCCGTTTCCAATACCCGGCATAGATAGATGAAACTGTAATGACAACAATTAAAACCGACAATAAATTGCTTAAAAATTGATTGATTAATTTGCTTACCGCAAAAGGGTTGCCACCAATAGGTCTATAAATTAGCATACCGACAGGGCCATTTCTAAACTTGTTTTCAAACACGGCATCTTGTGCTTTGGTACTGTTTTTAAAATCTTTGCCCGGGAAAAAGTACAGGCCTTGTTCATTGATGTTTGTTTTAAGCACTTCCATTACTTTGTCTTCATTTGGCAAAGGTTTAAATCCTGTGCCTATAAATAGCACTAAATGCGAGAACCCTCCCCAAATAAATAGCGTTAAACCACCTAATAAAGTGGCGATTATCACTTTTTTGAATTTCATTTGTATCATTTTTATTGTTTGTTAATGGTGCAAAATTGAATGCAATTTTTCTAAGCGAAGCATAGCAATTACGACATTCTTACGCGTTGATTGCGACACGGTGCTTGTCTATCTTTGTGCCATGAAACATATCTCTATTTTAGTATTAGAGGGCTCGACTCTTACAAGTTTAGACGGCACTCATCAGTTGTTTACAAGGGTAAATGATTTTTTGAAATACAGAGGTCAACAGGATTTCTATCAGGTGGATTTGGTGGCAATAAAGGAGCAAAACACGCTCAATAGCGGGTTGTATAGAATTAGTGCAACTAAAACAATTGATGAGAAATTTAAAACAGATTTGATCATCATTCCTATTATCTGTGGCGACTTTGCCTTGTTGAATAAGGCAAACAGTGTATATGCGGATTGGCTAAAGGAGCAGTATCACAATGGTTCAGAAATAGCAAGTTTATGTGTGGGCTCATTTTTTCTAGCTTCTACAGGAATTTTGGATGGGAAAAGCTGTGCCACGCATTGGGCTTCACAAAATGATTTTCAAAATATGTTTCCTAAAGTAAAAGTGCTTGAGGATACGATTATCACAGATGAAAGCGGAATTTATACCAGCGGTGGCACGTACTCCTATTTGAATTTACTCTTATATATTGTTGAGAAACATTTGGGAAGGGAGATTTCAGTATTGGCATCTAAAATGTTTGAAATTGATATTGAAAGAAAATCCCAAAGTCAATTCGCTATTTTTTTGGGTCAAAAAAAACACAACGACAAAGAGGTTTTACAAGCACAATCCTACATTGAAAGTCATGCAGATAGAAAAATTACTGTAGATGAACTAAGCGATAAATATGCAGTACAACGCAGAACATTTGAAAGAAGGTTTAAAAAATCAACCGGTAATTCAGTGTTAGACTACATTCAAAGGGTAAAGGTTGAAGCGGTAAAGCAGCAATTGGAAATGGGGCGTAAAACAATCAATGAAATAGTTTTTGAAGTCGGTTACAATGATGTCAATGCATTCAGGAATGTATTTAGAAAATATGTCGGCATGTCTCCCATTGAGTATCGCAAGAAATTTGCTGTGTGAAGTGGCTTGATTAAGGGTTGCAATTTTCGGGCTTAATCAGGTGCTTTACAAAGTCAACGGTCAATTGATAGCGATATTCGATAGGTCTTATTGCAATATGTATTGTTCTACTGTAGTCGTAGCCATTCTTCGTATTATTAATGTGTGTTATAATAACCCAGGTTCCTTTGGTTGTTCCTCTCTCTCATTGTCAAATAGTACAACATGGATATTAAATTGGAACCTTAATCTGAGCGCTACAAAACCTGTTAAATTTTTATGACTTTGTGAACCCATGCCGAATACAAAATTATTGACAACCCTTTCAGGACCTCTGATCAGTTGAATATGTTGCATACTTAACTGACCATCAAGCCATATCGGTCGATCTTCTAAAAAACGAAAACCTGTGTTGATACCATAACCAAAATAAATGAGTTTGTTTTGGTCGATATTCAATTGATTGAATTCATTTTCTCCAAATGAGTATTTATAAATATCATGTTGTTTGGAGAATGAAAGGATGCCACCAAAAAAGAATCCATTATCTTCAAATCCTAATCCTTCAGCCTTCAAAGCGATAGAAGCACTTGCAAAATTACCTGAAAAATCACCGGAATATTTTTGATAGTTCCTTACCCAGCCATAATTGAGATTTGCAATCAACAATGAATACGGTTTGTCTACAGTTGCAGAAAATTCATAACCTTTTGATTCATATCTCGCAGGTAAGAACAGATTCATACCGGCACTCAATCTTTGCGCTTCACAGTACTGCATAAACAGCGTGATGCACAATAATAGGCACAGATCTCTAGAATATTTCAATACCGACATAATCGCTATAGGTTTGATAAAAAGCATTGTTATGTAAAAAGCCTGTTAAAGGTTCTCTACTGGTGAATCCAACTTTGATGGGGTTGGGCAGAAGCTGACCTAAATTTTTAATAGCAAGATTGTCAATCTTATAATCAACCATATCTGTACATGTATTATACACAGGATATACCTTGTAGGTAAATAGGATGTGAGCCATTTTGCCATTATCTGTTGTTATAATAATGGTAAATTGGCTTTTTGAAAGGGGTAATTCATTGTACAGTACTTGGCTGCACAATTTGGACGCACCGCTGTTGGCCGTTGAGTAGTATACAAGGCCCCCATTCATTAAATTAAAAGTATCTTTATTGTCGAGCACCATTCGGGCAGTGCTGATATGGAGGCTTGAATCCGCCTTAATAAAAAACAATGCAGGTCCTTTTTTTCGAGGAGTACATTTTTCTCTGCAAGCAGCAAACAACAATAGAAATGCAAACAGAACAATTAATTTGACAGCATATTTTTTTTGAAACATCAGTTAATATTTTTAACAGTCATTAACGAGTCGTTTAACAAATATATTGATTTTCGAAGTATATATAAAATTATATTTTTTGCCTAATTGTCGGCATTGATACTTCTGGCTATTTAAATAATAACAAACACAAGTGTTAAGGCAACTTATGAATTTTGATTGTGGATGTTATAGTACTTGCAAATTTGATACGCTTCAAGAGTGCGGTTTTTATTAGTTTCCTCAAATATAAAAGTAACACCACCTTCAGTATCAATAAAAGTATGTTCGCAGTCTTCCAATGCAAATAAATCAACACCGGCAGTTTTAAAGGTTTCCAGCGGCCCTTTTACGGTATACTTTTTATATGAAATATTGCGTTTAGAAAGTTCTATTTCTACATTTGCTACATCTCTTTTTTGACTAATCCACGGCATTTCAAATCCCCCAAAGTCCTCTTTCGGAAATTGCAAATCCGGTCGGTAGCTAATCCCATTAATGCTTTCATTATAGATATGGAATTCTATAAAGCCGATTTTAATAATGCCATAAATGAGTCCATTTACTTCTGTTTCTTTAACAATCCAATTGTCGTGACCAAATTTGGTGAGTAAAATTTCCATTGAAGTACCGGGTGATAATCCTTCAATAAAGCCTTTTTTTAAAAAATGGTCGAAATCAGTAGTTGAAATCATCGGATTAATTTTTTCTTGATTATTTCATTTCTACATTTAAAATGCCTTCTCCTTCTTTCCCTAAAAATTTCACCAGTAGGTCAGCAAATGCATCTGTGCCATTGTCGCAGTTTGTGAAAATTAAAAGGGCCTGTTTTGATTTAGGGAGGATAAATACTATTGTATGAACACCAATATCATCTCCTCCATGAACAAGGGCAGAGTCGTTATTTGAATTGATATTTTCATCAACCCACCAACCCAATCCAAAATGTTTATATGGATTAATACTCACTTGTTCAGCCACCATTTCTTTGTATAGTTTATCCGATAAGCCAGCGCCATTCAAAACATGCACCAAAAATTTGGAATAATCTTCGACAGTTGTTAGCAAATTGTCGGCAGCATTAACAGTAGTGCTTTTTGAGGTTGGATATTGTTCTCCTTTGGCGTTATGCCATTTGGCAAATCTGGTTGTATCCATCTTTTTGTCCCACACAAATCTTGTGTCATTCATTTTTAGGGGTTTAAAAATGAGTTCATTTGCCAATTGATCCAATGTTTTTTTGAATTTCTTTTCAAGCGCTTTTCGCAAGTATTCATAACCTTCACCCGAGTATTGGTACTTAGTGCCCGGCTCAAATTCAAAAGCTAATTTTCCATCAGCGTTTTTACTTCTCCAATTTGGAAAACCGGTTTGGTGGCTCAGGATTATTCTAGTGGTTAATTTTTTTGTATTTGAATCATTGGCAATATCAGGGTCGATATAATATGTATACAGCGGTTCATCTAAATTCCATTTACCGGCATTTATTAATTTTAATGCCACTAAGGCTGTGATTGGTTTTGTCAATGATGCGACATTCCAAATCGTATTTAATGGGGCAGGGTGATTGGCCTCTAATTCCCCATAGACTTTAATTTGCTCAATTTTACCATCCTTTATCACGCTAAGACCCAAGGCCGGAATATGTTTTTGTTTCAGCCATTGTTCCATGTCACTTTTATCTGTCAACAGTATATTTTCATCCAAGGGTCTTTCAAAATCCTTGTGATCATAGCTAAACCCCTTACTCAATTTCCATTCACTGCCTTCTAAAATCCAAACGTGATTGAATTTGGCAATACTGGTGATGTATGCTGTGTTATTCTCTTCAATGGCTAAAAAGCTGTGCACGCCTGTTTGAATGGCGCCATATATAACCCCGTCTTTCATCAATGGAAATACCGCCATTTTGGATGCATCTAGCACTCTTTTGGGCTTATAGGAGAGTTGGCAAAGTCCGTTTTTAATATCTGAAATGAACGCTTGTTTTGATATTGTTATACCTGTTTGGTCGTGGTAAAATTCAAAGTTATCACTTAATAGAATTTCAAATTGCTTGATATCACATGTATTGAATCCGATATTGAAAAGCAAGCTGTCTTTTTCTTTTATGATGTCATACAATTTCAATGAATTACTCCCTTGTCCAAAAGTATTGATACTTACAATCAAAAAAATAAATAGAATGCTATTTTTGTTCATTTGGTTTCTTGTCAGTTTCTAAGGCCTCTTATAATTATAGCAGTCGTTTTTACTGTTTGGTGAAGTTGTGGCAGTTATTTCAATCCACAAATATTTCCCGTATCACACCTTTTACTCTTTCGATTTCCTTGTCGGTTAAAGTTTCAAAACGTTTTACAATGCGTACTCTATCGATAGTACGTATTTGGTCGATGACTATCCATCCTTGTGTTGACTTGTGTTTTACTTCTACTCTTGTTGGGTATGACTTGGAACTACTTGTCATCGGAGCAATTATAATGGTTTGGAGGTACTTGTTCATTTCATTGGGCGATAAAACTACACATGGTCTGGTCTTTTTCATTTCGCTTCCAATCGTTGGATCAAGATTCACCAATACGATGTCATATTGATTTATTTCTTCCATTCTTCAAAATTTTCATCTTCAAAAACATCATCCATTAACAATTGATCATCCCCATTTTCGTGCATTTTCTTAAATGCCTTTTCCCATGATTTTCTTGGTTCTGCCTTAGGCTTTAGAATAATGTACCCCTTTTCAAGAATGAGTTCAATTGTATCACCAATACTGTATTTCTCAAGAATTGTCTTGGAAAGACGTATGCCTTTTGAGTTTCCAATGTTAATTACGGATAGTTCCATGATTTTAAAATGTTATTACAAAGTAATTACAAAAATTTCAAAATTCAAATTTTTTTTACAAATGTAATGACATAATGCTAATTTAATTGATGGAAATTGTGGAGGGCAATAAACTAGAAGCAGAATGCTGCCCCCGTAATTTGAAGGAATACTGAAGAAGGCCTCAAGGCTCATTCCATCCCAGCCTTTTTAAGTATGACCGTTGGTGTGAACAGCAAAGTAATAGTGTTACAGACGGTTTCAAAAGGAAATTTGGATTTTAAAATCACAAAATTTGTTTTTTCTAATACACCAGTCGGTTGTTCAATACCTTCAATCGCACATAGTGCTTCATCCCAATGTTCTTTACTTTAAAAACCTGGCGATGCCTTGTAGTTTTATAATACGTATCTGATTCCATTACAATGCCTTCATAAAAACCAATCAACTCAAAGGGCAGGAAATACAGCATGTTCTGTCTTATTTTGAGCAACCAAGCATCCTTTGCACTGCATACCCAATAGCGACTTTCTATCACATCATTGCTCAATAAATACTCATCGCATAAAAAGCCCATGATCATTTTGGTACGACCCGTTTTTTTATACTGCTTGGTGTTTTTTGTTAGGATGTCGTGAAAGCGATTGATACGACCACTGCAATTTTTTCTGTTGTTGAACAGTAATAAATTGCTATCCTTAATATTGGTTCTGAATTCAATACTGTCTCTTAACTCTTCAATACTCACCATGGTTTCGCGCTTACTGCCTTGAGTATAGGTATTCTTCAATGCGGCAAAATAAGAACTATCGTCAAAGTAATAGGTGTAGTCAGCATTCGAGGTCATGTTGTTTGCACTGTCGTAAATTGAAAAGTCAGCTTCCAGCATTGATTGGAAAGTATAATATTTAAGCGCTGTAGGTGTAGTTACTGCAGCTTTTTTATCAGGGCATTTAAATTTAATCGTACGTTTTAAAATTTTGCTACTGTCAGATTTAACAGGTGTTTTACTGCCTGTTTTTTGTCCGACTACATTTATGCAAATACAGCATACAAGGGCGCAAATGAATAGTCGGAGGGTTAATGTGCTGTACATAGTATTAGTCGAGAGTAATAATGCCTTTGGTATACAGATGTGAAAAAAGCGCCTCAACTCTGGTGCGGGCCCAGGGAGTTTTGCGTAAAAATGTCAGACTTGATTTAATGGAAGGATTGTTCACAAAGCAATTGATGGGGATATGGTTGTGCAATTGATCCCAACCGTAAAATGCGTGCAAAACAGTCAACATTTTTTCAAGGGTAATGCCGTGTAGTGGATTGTTCTTTTGTTGTTCTGCCATACTGCTTATTTGATATTGATATCCAGTGCATCGCGCAAGGCTGTGCCCACAAAATTAAATGCTACCACCAGTAACATAATGGCCAGACCGGGTACTATGGCCATGTAAGCCGTTGTAGTCGACATGATTTTAGAATTGTATTCTGTTATCATCAAACCCCAACTGGGAGCAGGAGGAGACACGCCCAAACCGAGAAAACTCAGTCCGGCTTCTAACAGAATGGCTGAACCGAAATTTGCTACAGCTAATACAATCAATGTGCTTTTTAAATTGGGCAATAAATGTCTGAACATTATGCGCCAAGACCCAAAACCCAATACTTTCGCTGCCTGTATGTATTCTTTTTCTCTTAAACTGAATACCTGACCGCGAATAACACGGGCCACTTCAACCCAACTGCTGATGCCTATGGCTATAAAAATCTGCCAGAACCCTTTGCCCATTGCAAAACTGATAGCTGCAACCAATAACATGGTGGGCAGACTCCATATCACATTCATGAGCCATGAAATAGAGGTATCTGCAAATCCGCGAAAGTAGCCTGCCAGTAAACCCATTAAGGTGCCGATGAATAACGATAACACCACTGATACAACACCAACGGATAGTGAAATGCGTGTGCCCAATATCAAGCGGCTGAACATGTCGCGACCAAGATTATCTGAGCCCAGTAAAAATTTTCGTTCAACGATTTTATAATAGCCGTTGTTTAAAATTTTCTGTTCTTTTAAAACGGTAGTTGCATCTGTATTATACAATTCTAAAAAAGCCGTATCACCTTTAATGGTGTAGCGGTTGATAGGGGTCCTTTCACCCGTTTCTGTTTTACCTGTATAGGTGTCCCAAAATGATTTTTCAGGAGGAGGGATGGTTTCAAAATAAGTGATGGTGGTGCCGGGTTTGAGGGAAGCCAAAGGCAAATTAATATCATTGGCATTGGGTGTTTTATCAGGCACCATCAGGTAGCCCAATAAGCTGATAACAATGCATATACCAATTACGATAGAACCGATGAGTCCCAGAGGATGTTTAAGGATTTTTCGAAATGTTGAGTTGGTAGCTGCCAAAGGTAATCTGCTGCGAAAATACAGATTAGTGAGCGAAAGGGAAATTATTTTGAATCTTCGCTTGTCAATTCTCTTGGTTGGTAGAATTTAATCGCCACCATAATGGCCATAAAACCCCATAGTGGTGCGGCAATTTTATCAAAGTCGCTGTAGTTATTCAGGAAAGCATGAACATAGTAGGTGATGAGTCCAAGCAATACAGCCGTGGTTAAACTTCTTTGCCATGGCATTTTGGTTTCATCATAAATAATATTCAAGCCGAGTGAAACTGATAATAGAAATACCGCTAACCAACTTAGGAATCCAAAGAGTCCCATTTCTGACAAGGCATTGAAATATTCGCTGTGTGTACCTCCCAGGTCACCGCTGTTCGTACTGATAAGCGTAAGGTCTTCAGGGCGCTGAAAAGGTGCATACTGCTGGGTATAGGTGCCCGGTCCGTAGCCAAATACAGGACGGGCTCTGAACATCAGAATAGCGCAATGCCATCGGTTTACACGTTCAAGATTCGATGGGTCGGTGGTAATATTGGATACCGATTGGGCGTGCGATTCAAGGTCATCGGCACTCCCTTGTTTATTGTGCTCAAGACTGTACAACAACTGATCTTGTTTGATAAAGCCTAACAACAATATGGCTCCCAATACAATCATCATGGTTCTGAATTTAACTTTCAGCTTGATGATGCAGTAGAATAAAAATGCAGCGATTAAACTGATCCATGAGGCGCGGGTATATGAAAAAATAGTACCGACTATCAATACTAAGGCGATAAATGCAAATACGTAGCGTTGAAAACCGTTGAACTTAAACCAGTTTCCCCTCAATGCAAACATGATGGCAGGCGGAATAAAAAATGCGATGTATGCCGAATAGATGGTGTGATCGGTAAAGAACGGCTCCATGATGCTGTAACCCCATCCACGGGCAAATCCTTCGCCTGAGTGTTTTACTAATGTAATACTTACCAAAATAAAACTGCCGTAAATCATGTAAGACAAAAAGCGTCTGATATAGGCAGGGTTTTCAAACATCTGGAACAGGAAGAAAAAGAAGGTCACCAAAAACCAACTGCGTGCAATGAAATATTTAATGGATACAAAAAACATGGTGCTGGTAAAGGTGCATATCAGCATCCAGAATAAATTGAAGAGTATGGCCATTACCAAAGGCATCTTTAAAAAACGGATATTGAATTCGCCTTTTATCAGCATATTAGTTGTGTACATAATGAACAGTATCCATATCATGGGTTCAGTAGGGACAGATAAACCCAATCCGCCACCGACATCTTTAACAAAAACAGAAAGCGGTACGGCAAAGCAGATCAACAGCACATAGAAAGCGGGATTATAAACACATAAAAATAAAAGACCAATGGCTACAGGCGCCAATGCGATTAAATAAAAATCAAAATACAGGGCAACAAGCACCACCATCATCAGCGGCACCAATAATTTTATCAGCAGCGATTTGCTGACTTTGGGCATTATGGGATTGATGACAGACAAACCTTTTTAGGCTTTTTTCCCTTTGATTCTTTCGTATATGGCAAAGAAAATAGCACCAGCAGAAAGTGAAGCAAGCAGGGCTATCAATACAATGAGTTTTCTTACAGGATAAGCTCTTTGCTCGGCTTCGCTTGCAGTACTTACTGTAAATTTATTGTTCAAACGTTCTTTTACGTCCACTTCAGCTTTTTCGTATTTGGCGCGTAAGTTTGATAATTTCTCAAGCTCAAGCAAAAGTGTTTCAGATAGCGTAGTGTACTGACCACCAAAGGATACCAGCACTTTTTGTTGTTCAATCAAATCTTCCAGTCTTTTAGTACTTGCACCTGTACGGGCTTTGTAAATTTCTTCAGCCAATGCTCTTGATTGCTCTTCGTAGTTGGTGATACCTTCGTTACCAATTTTTTGTAATTGTTCTTTTAGGCTATTTACTTCATTCTGTTTGCCTTCCATTGCTCTTCGCATAATCGCGAGAGCAGGTACAGCTACTTCCTGTTGAATTTCATTCTTAATGGTATCGTAAAGGTTTGAAATACCATTAGCAATTTCTGCGGCAATTTTAGGATCTTCATCCAATACATCTATTCTGATAGATAAATATCGGGTACGGGTGTAAGTAATGTTGTCGTCTATTTTATTCTGAAGCTTGGTGTACTTCAATGGTTCGTTCTCATTGATTTTATAGTGCTTCATCAAGTTGAAGTTCTTTACCAAACGCTCGGTAAGACGTGATGATTGCAAAATTTGAAGGGCTTTTTCAGCTTCTTCCTCTTCACCAAATTCCAGAGGATCCTTCTGTCTTTGGGTAAGGTCGGTCATCAACGCGTTACTAATGGAGTTGTTGGTAGTGGGGTAAAAGATAACTGTTGACTTGTATTTTGGCGTTATCACAAATGATAATGCTGCTGAAAGTGCGATTGCGACAACCGATATAATCATCAGTTCTTTTTTCCATCTTATGAAAAGGGCAATCACATCGCTAAAAGTAATTAAACCGTTATTTGAGGCTGTTTCATCAAATTTGTTCTGCATTCTTTCTTGACTTATTAAGGTTGCAAAAATAGGAAAATTGCGTATTGATTGGTTGCAACGAATCAAAAATGAATTTATTGCTCTTCTTTCATTAAAATGGCGAACATTTTACGGAAATCAAAGAATTGCAGTAAAAGCACTAATACCAATGCTCCCGGAAGAAAAATACCCAGTATTAACCACAGACTTTCTATCCCTTTTACAAAAAAAGATAGTCCTACCAGGCATACGATGAGGGCCACAAATTTGCCAAAGGTTACCGGCTTTATCTTAAATCCGAATAATTGGAAACAGCGGATGGTGCATAGTAAGGCAAATACGGTCTGTGTAGTTAGGGAGCTGACTGAAGCTCCTGCCGATTCATATTTCGGTATCAGAATCAGATTGAGTACAATATTTAATACCAGTGAAATAAATGCAAACAAGTTCATGGCTTTGATATCACCCTTGGCTGTCAGCAAAGTGCCAAATGTGTAAACAATGCACATGGGAATAAAACACAGCATGATATTTTGTAACACATGCGATGAAAGGTTCAATTCTTCAATATCATTGAATCGATAGAGGGTGAACATGATCTTGTCATTAAAGAAAAATGCGGTCATACTGACTACTACTGCTATAATGAGCAATAGCTGAACGGAAAGTTCTGTTAGGGGTTTGATGTCTTTTTTCTCGGCCAGTAAGCGCGAAAACATAGGTAGCAGTAGTCCTGAGAACAACATGGCAAACATGCAGGCGGCATCCAGTAAACGGAAACTTTGTGCATAGATACCCGAGTTAAACACTGCCACATCTTTTGGCAATAAAAAATCCATCATCAATACATCGGCTCTTGTATACAAGCCCATTAAGGCAAACAGCAGGGCGTAAGGAAGGCTTTGTCGTATTAATGTAATCAGGTTGGAATTTGATACACTTTTGGGTAATGCGTTGCTGTAACGGATGTTGAGGCTGCCGATGATAACCAAAGTAATACTAAGACCTATTGTTTGCGCCAGTACAAAATAGTGAATGGATACCATGTCGCTATAGAAAAAAGCGATGCAGATAATCATGGCAAAGGTTTTATCACTTACTGAGAAGAGGCTGTCTATCGTGTACTTTTGCAAGCCACTGATATTGCTTCTTAAATATAAAATGAAAGAGGTCAATATTTGGTTGAATCCTATCAGCATCAATAAACGCAGGTCGAGGTCCCTGTAATACCCCACACCAATGATGAGCGTAAAATAAATAAAGGACAGAATAATTTTAGCCCCTATCAAGGATTTGAAATTGGCCTTAAAAAAGGAATGGTCGCCCGCTACCTGCTTGTTATTGAAATTCTGAATGCCAATGTCGAGCACGATATTGAATACCAATGCCAGTGTTAATATGATGTTGTATTGTCCGTATGCCTGACCCAGTGTATTCTGCGCAATACGGTCAATCATCAACAACCACAATGGTTTGATAATTAAATTAAGTCCCTGAAGGAAGAGAAGATTTTTAAGAAATAATTTTCTCACTGCTGCTTTGCAAAATAAGGATAATCTTCTGTAATGGGCGTTTAGTCATTATTATTTAACTATGGTTTTATCACGACATCAATTTCAGTTGACGAACCGCTGTTGAATTCTGTTCCTTGATAAGTTGCGTGTACGTTAGAATATTTTTCGTAAGTATTGCCACATCTTTTGTTGCCCAATTGTTTTTTTTCTGAACTAAAGCCAATGTTGAGCAACGAGTCATTGTAGGTGCTTTTGTTGCTTTTTATAACAAGTTTTTTCAAATTATAATAGTAAAGGTAGTAAGCTCTGGCGCTGTCTCCTCCCAGATTTCTTCTTAAATCGATGACATCAGTTGTAAACGTACCGTCTTGTTTATGAAACTCAAATGTAAATGAAGTGTCGTTTTTAGCAAACCCTTTAGATGTATAATCAAATAACAGATTGATACCCGGTGGCGCTGAGTCTACATCGTATTTGGTAGCGCAACAAGCTGATATGGACAGGACACATATAATGAGGAGGTATTTCATGGGGTTGATTGTAATAAGGGTAAAATAAGTTCTTTTTGGGTGATTTTATCTGCAAGACCTTCGGCAATGATGCGGTTGATAATGGCTTCGTTTCTGCCGCCTTGGGCCTGTGCATAGCTGTATGATGAAGTACTAAAGGTTACCAATTCATATTGACTTTTGAAGTATTCTGGATAAAATTCGCAGAGGTCGTGTTCCACTTTTTTGAATTGCATAAATTCAGGACGGCCCACTAAATCACGCATTTCCACAAAGTTTTTACAGGCCAAATCTGCAATAGCATTGGCATTCACAATCCGCGCTTCCTGGTATTTTTCTAATATGGTATCCCAGTTAGGGTAATGTTGTTCTATCAGATCGTCTAATTCTTTTACATCTTCGAAACTACAGTTCATTCCTTGTCCGTAGAAAGGGATTACGGCATGTGCCGCATCGCCCACCAATGCGAATTTATTGACCACCCATGGGTTACTGCGAATGGTGACCAGACTGCCAATAGGGTTGTGCGTAAAATCGTGAATCAAACCGGGCATCATGGGCACTGCATCGGCAAAGTAAGTATTGAAAAAATCTGTGATTTGTTGTTCTGTTTTAAGATTGGCAAAACTTTTTTCACCTTCATATCCCAAAAAGAGTGTGCAAGTAAAACTACCGCCCGGATTGGGTAATGCAATCATCATGAACTCACCACGGGGCCATATGTGCAAGGCATTTTCCTCTATCATGAATTTTCCTTCGGGCGAAGGCACTATCTCTAATTCTTTATAACCGTAGTTCTCGTAGGTCTGAGAGTAATTGAATCTGTTGGTCTTTTGCATCTCACTTCTGATGGCTGAAAAAGCACCATCAGTACCAAACATCACATCACCTTTTACTTCCATCAGTTCTCCATTCTCTTTTTCAATAATGGCAATATTATTTTTCAAATCAGCATCAATGCAGCGGGTGTTGAAATGCAGTTCTACATTCTCAAATTCACCTGCCAGTTGTATAAGTTTTAAATTTAAACCGGCACGTGAAACCGAATTGATGTATTGACCGGCTGTGCCATAGGGTTGGTAGGATAATTCGCCTTTGATGCTGTGCATTTGACGGCCGTTCATAGGGATGGCATCGTGCAAGACCTGTTCTGCCAACCCCACTTTTTTCAATGCTTCAATCCCCCTTGTAGAGAGAGCTAAATTGATTGAGCGACCTGCCTCTGCTTTCCCTTTGCGCATATCGCCCCTGCGCTCGTATAACTCAACCTTGAATCCTCTTTTTGCCAAACAAATTGCCAACAAAGAACCACTTAAACCACCTCCGATAATGACTGCTTTTTCTTTCATTTGATATGGTCAAAAATAGACAAGAAATCTTGATGCACCAAATGCTTAATGTCACAATTGAAAATAAACAAAATGAAGGTGAATGGCCTCAATTGTCGATTATAGATGTCGATTAATGAATGCATGGTTTTAAAAATGATAAGTAAATTCCAGAGCACCCCATTTGTGTGTTGTTCCTGTTTTAAATTCTTTTGTAAGAGAAGTTGCGTACAAGCTAATACCAATGCGTTTGTATGACCCAGCTATTCTAACAGTTTGTTGCAATACAATAGTTGAAATATCACTTGCTGCTATGGTGTATGGATTATTAGAACCTACTGCACTGCCTTGTAAAGTACCGTTATAAGCAACGTAACGGATGGTGCTATTCAGTGTTAGGGAATAACTCATGGGGTTATTGTTTCTTTCTAATAAAAAGTAAGAATTGTTGTTGTGTAAATGGAGGATAAGGTCTGCATCTGCATGGTTGTAGACAGTCCCTGCATTCAGTTTTCCGCTTATCAGTAATGCTATTGCGGAATGTTTAACAATCTCTTTTTCTACACCGGCTTGTAATTGAATGAATGGTGCCGAACGTATTTGGAAATCCCAACCCAATGGTTGTCTGCTGTCAATGGCCTTGTGTATGCTCGACTGGGTTTGCTTACCAAATGCATAAGGACCGATAGCACCTAAGGCAGCAGAGTAATTGAGTTGTAAATGTTTGTCAGCAAAATACTTTTTTTGTGTCAGCGACAATGATAAGATGGCCGCATAGGGTCGGTCGTTTTTTTGAATGGTGTCGCCAAATATATCTGATGGCGTGAATACCTGTTGCTGAATTTGCCATATGGTTTGCTTGTTAGAATTTTTTCTAATTCCTGGAGAATAAGCGATGTCTACCTGTTGTGTAAGGTAGCGGTCGTTGCCAAAAAATACATCATTGGCATAAGTAAAACTAAAGTAACGGTGCTGCACACTGTCTCTAGTGCCGGCAAACAATACATTTGACAGCAAGAGTAGAACCGGCAATGCAATTTGTTTCTTCAGCACTTACAGATAGATACGATTTAAATAAGTTGAAAGTTTGTTACAGATAAAAGTCTTGCATTATAGCGCTGAATGCTTCGGTGCGTTCGCCATTTGCAGTTGTGATAATAAGCGTTTGTTCCTTGGTTGTTTGCGGAAGTTTTGAAATTGTTACAATACTTCTGTAATAATGGCCGGGTTTGTTTTCTACTCTTATTTTTTCTGCTATATGCAAATCATGGGCAGGTAAAACAGATTCAAACAATTCCATTTCTCTAGGCGGGTAAATAATCCAACATAAACCGTTTTGAGACAACAGTCGCGTAATTGCATTTGCCAGTGTATCCTGACCCAATTCATCGTTATGCAACGCCTGATTTTTTGTTAAGTCGTTGCCCTTTAAATGGTTTGAAAAATAGGGAGGATTACAGGCAATTAAATCAAAAGATGCTGCAGGCGAATAGTTGGCAACATCACTGCAGATACATTCAATATTTGATGCAAAAGGGGAGTGCTGAATATTGTAAACAGCCTGCTCAAAAACAGTGGGATTAATTTCGATAGCTGTGGTTTTTGCTGAAGGGAATTTTTGAGCCAGCATCAATGCGATAACACCTGTACCTGTGCCAATGTCAAGGCAGTGTGAGGGATTGTTGACATTTGCCAATGCACCTAGAAGACAACCGTCTGTATTCACTTTCAGGCCTTCAGTTTGTTTGGTTATGCTGAATTGTTTGAACCTGAACGACACAATAAAAGTGACTGTTAAAGGAAGTAGAGGAAAGTATTAGGCAGTAATAGGTTTTCCGAACAGCGATAATTTGCGCTCGCTGATGCTTTCATCATCCAGGTAATCATCGTATGTACTGTTGCGGTCAATCATGCCCAGTGGTCCTATTTCAATGATGCGGTTGGCAACAGTGTTGATGAACTCGTGGTCATGGCTATAAAACAACAAGGTGCCTTTGTAATCGATAAAACTGTTGTTTAATGATTGGATACTTTCCAGGTCAAGGTGATTCGTAGGCTCGTCAGAAATAATAAGGTTAGGACTTTCCAACATGGTTTTACTCAGCATACACCTTACTTTTTCACCACCACTCAACACAGATGCTTTTTTCAAACTCTCTTCACCACTGAATAACATTTTACCTAAAAATCCTCTCACAAATGTTTCATCTTTTTCTTTTGAATATTGTCTCAACCAGTCAACAAGACTTAAGTCAATACCTTCAAAATACTTAGAGTTGTCATTGGGAATATAAGCGTGCTTAATGGTGATACCCCATTCTGCAGTACCGGTATTGGCTTTAATGTCGCCTCTCAGGCATTCGAATAATTTTGTGATAGCGAGGGCGTTTCTACACAGGAAAGCCACTTTGTCACCTTTGCGAATAGAGAAATTGATATCGCTGAACAGTGTTTCACCTTCGTGTTTATAGCTCAAATCTGAAACATTCAATACCTGATCACCGGCTTCTCTTTCCTGTAGAAAGAATATGGCCGGGTATTTACGGGTAGAAGGTTTGATTTCTTCAATATTCAATTTGTCAATCATTTTGCGTCTGCTGGTAGCCTGCTTGCTCTTCGCAACGTTGGCACTGAAACGCATAATGAAATCCATGAGTTCTTTTTTCTTCTCTTCAGCTTTCTTGTTCTGGTCGGAGCGCTGTTTCAAAGCTAATTGTGACGACTGGTACCAGAAGGTATAGTTACCGCTATAGGTTTGAATTTTACCGAAGTCAATATCTGCTACGTGTGTACATACCGCATCCAGGAAGTGCCTGTCGTGCGATACAACCAATACTGTATTTTCAAAATTCGCCAAAAAGTTTTCTAACCAACTGATGGTTTCTACATCAAGGTCATTCGTAGGTTCGTCCATTAACAGGATGTCCGGATTGCCGAATAATGCCTGCGCCAATAGGACTCTTACTTTTTGATTATTGCTTAATTCATGAACGGTTTTATAGTGAATGTCTTCAGTAATGCCCAGACCGCTTAACAGTGAACCTGCATCGCTTTCGGCATTCCAACCTTCCATTTCTGTAAATTTCTCTTCCAGTTCACTGGCTCTTATACCGTCTTCATCTGTAAAGTCTTCTTTGGCATAAATCAATTCTTTCTCTTTGATGATTTCAAATAGTAATTTATTGCCCATCATCACGGTTTCCAATACTTGCAGATTGTCGAATTCGAAGTGATTCTGTTTCAGCACGCTCATACGCTTGCCTTTTTCAATGTCTACCTGTCCGGTAGTTGGGTCAATCTCACCTGACAGAATTTTCAGGAATGTAGATTTACCGGCACCATTGGCTCCAATGACACCATAGCAATTACCCGGTACAAATTTTACGTTTACTTCATCAAAAAGTACGCGTTTACCATACCTCAGGGACACATTTGAAACATTTATCATATTCTAACTGCTTATTTTTAAATTAAGGGTGCAAAGATAGGCAAAAACGGGCTTATTTTAGAGCTTTTTAATAGGGTGTAAGAATAGGGCTAGAATAAGAGGTTAGAACTTAGTGTAGAATACAGAAACCACAAAGGGCACAGAAGGAAGGCACACAAAGAGCACAGAGGGTTTTTTGAATAACTTCGGGTACTTCATTAACTCATTTGTTGGGCTTAAAAGGATGGAATCCGATATAAGTAACAATAGGATATTGGTAAAATGGAAATATTGCTAGCTCAGCAAATTCTCTCAGTGTTCTCTGCGTGGTTCCATCTCAGCGTTCTCTGTAGTAAAAAAGAGCATAACCACAAAGGGCACTGAGGAAAGGAGATAACCACAGAGACCACAGAGTAAATGCACACAGAGAGCACAGAGGGTTTATCGAATAACTTAGGTTGCTTCCTTTTTACATCATTTTGGTTAAAAAAACGAAATCCCTATAAAAAAGCATTTGGATTTAGTCAAAATGTAAATATTCCTAGCTCAGCACATTCTCTCTGTGTCCTCTGTGTGCCTCCATCTCCGCGTTCTCTGTGGTAAAATCCCCTTCTTTTAGAAATATATCCAATGCCCTTGTAATTTTCCCCTACTCAATTCAATAGCAGGCGCGGGTATCTTGATGCCATTTAATATCAAAAAAACAGTTTTTAAAGTGCTGCTTTTTGTCGGGATTTGCGTAAAATCAATATCAAGTGATAAAAAATACTGTCGGTAACGGGGAATGTAAGCGTAATCCTGCACCACATTATTCTTGTCAACCCACACATTGTCGTCACCGCCAACCATGCCACTGGCACTATATCCCAATGCGAGTCCTATCCATTTTTTCTTTTTTATTGGGGAATACGTCAACCAATAAGTTTGTCCGTTATAATCTTTTAACAATCTTTCGTTAGCGGTGCTCCCTAAAACATTGGGCCGCAATGGCGCATAACCGGTAAAATGGTAACTGAATTTCATGTGCACTTTTTGTTCTTGCCATAAAGCATGCTGACCCGCACTTAACAATGTACCGAAAGTATTGGCCGCCAAATCGCCTGCACTGGCACCCCAGCCTGCTGAAAACCCGTCCCATATTTCTATAGGATCCTGAAAAATGCTGCCAAATAAAGCCCAGCGCCATTGTCTGTTCTTAGGCACACCGGCCCATTTAGCCGCTTCGATACCTGCAATGCCGAGATAATAGGATGAATAGGCATGACCAAATTTGTCCATTTGTTGCCATTCTTTGTTGTCATTAAAAAAATGAAAAGAAGTTTTGGGGTAGTCTTTATACCACAATTGGGATAAGCCCGCATGCGCCAAAGCCGTGCCTCCCAGCCCAACACTGTAACACAAGATTCTTCGTTTTTTATAGTCAGTCGTATCGGCCGACCATAATGTGGTACTGAAAATAAGCGACAGGCAAATGATCAGAACCCTTGTTATCATGGCTATAGAATAGTGGCTTTACAAGCATCAAGTATGGCATATGCTTTCTCTGATGTGGTACTTTCAGCATATACTCGCAATACAGGTTCAGTGCCGCTAGGGCGAATCATTACCCATTCTTCATTGCCCAAATGGTATTTGAATCCGTCCATGTCTTCAGTGGCTTCAATATTGTAATTGCCGAATTGTTTGTAAGCTCCGCTTTTGCAATTGGCGATAATGGTTTGTTTTTGCGATTCTTCGATGTGCAAGTCGTAACGTTCAACAGCAAATGAACCCACCAATGCATAAGTTTCATTGATCAGTGTTTCGATGCTTTTACCTGTTACCGCCATGTATTCAAGAATCAATAGGCCCATCCATATACCATCTCTTTCAGGAATATGCCCTTTTACAGCGATACCACCGCTTTCTTCTGCGCCTATCAGTACATCATCAGTAATCATGTACTCACAGATATATTTAAAGCCAATTTTTGTAGTAATGGTTTCAAGTCCCAATTGTGTCGCCAGCTTATCAATTTTAGAAGATACGCTGAAGCTCTTAACAATTTTACCGCTCAGGTTTTTGTATTTGGTTAAGTATTGCATCAACAGTAATATCAAATGATGCGAGTCAACAAATTTTCCTGTGCTATCAAAGAAACCAATTCTATCAGCATCGCCATCAGTTGCCAGGCCGCATAAAATATCAGCGTTCGACTGTATCAATGTAGAAAATTCTACAAGGTTTTTTGCAATAGGTTCAGGAGCCGTGTTATTGAATCCCGGATTGTATTCGCAATGCAGCATGTGCGCATCAGGTAACAGCGACTTGATAACATTCTGACCGGCACCAAACATGGCATCATAGCCGAAATGTGGCGCATACGATTTCAATTTAGCGGTGTCAAATTTCTTCATTACTTGGTCGATGTAAAAGGCTTCGAAATTATCAACCTGAATCAGTCCTTCATTCACGTATTCAGCCATAGTGCGCAATTCAGGTAATTTGGTGTAATCAATCAACCCTTCAATTTTTTCAATTTCAGAAGGAACAACAGGACCACCGTAAGAGGCTTTGATTTTAAAGCCGTTGTATCCTGCCGGGTTGTGACTGGCAGTAATGATAACACCTGCAAAGGTATTTAAAACAGTATTGGCCAATGAGATCATAGGCGTGCTGCTGAATCCTTTTGAAACAAATACTTTGATGCCGTGTGAAGCCAAAACCATGGCGGTAGTTTCTGCAAACATTTTTCCACCAAAGCGGCAATCATAACCCACTGTGCAAGTGTGGTTATCTGAAGTGCTCAATATCCATTTTGCAGTAGCATCTGCTACGCGTTTTACATTTTCAACTGTGTAATTGTCTGCGATGATTTCGCGCCAACCGTCTGTTCCGAATTTGATTTTATACATCTTTGTCTCTTGTCTAATTTTTTGAAAATTTAATGTAATTGCTTACCTGTGTCCAGTAGTAGTCTTTCAAAGCTTTTAAATACAATTCAGCTTCATCGGCAGGTATCATTGTATTGTTGCATTTGAATATGGTAAACAAATAATTTTTTTCTGTTAAAATATCTTCCAGTGATTTAAATTTTATAAGTAATTGCCACTTCATTATCTCATCGAATGTCAATGGATTGAGTGGTTTGTTATTGGCGTACAATTGAATTTTCTTTGGATAATAAACAATCATATTACCGCGTTTTTCCCACACCTCTGTGATTTCAATGCGAGTGATGGTAATCTCACTTTTATAAGTTTCGAAATTGTAATATTTACTACCACCTATTTCAAAAAATATTTCGCGATTTTCATTCAGGTAACTTTCAATTGAAGCCAGCATTGCTGTTGCAGGGTCATCAATGATTTGCAAGTTTTTGTCAATTACATAACTCAACATTTTTGTAGTTGGCAATTTTCTTAGACCGATGATTTTTTTCTTGGAAAAGAAAGCCTCTTTCTTAATGGTTTGAGCTAAAGCCAAGTTCTTTGTAAAATCGGTATTGCCAAACTGTATAACACTGAAATCATATTTTTTGCTGTACAATGCATCCATATAATTCAATTCTGCAGGTCCGTTTACATTGGTTGAAATATAATTATTCACCAAATGCGGAAAGGCCTCCAAAGCATCGACATAGCCAAATGAAATACGCCCATTCGAAGTTTCGGCCAGAAAAGAAAATCCTACCACATAAAATTCTGTTTTTCTTCTTGAACTGGTCCACACTTCATTGATGAATAAGCTCTCAACATTTGCAAACGAAGTGTTGTTACTTGTTTCAATATTTTTAAGTGCAGAAGGGGAGATGGCAACCTGTTTTTTGGGTGAATCCCAAAGTATTAAAGTACCCTCATTAATTTTTTTATAAATCAATCGCGGCAATTCTGTCACCAGATTGAATCCGTTGGTATCATTCTGATTAGCTGCATACAGATGTATCAATACAGGCATTTCTGTATAAGCCTTAAAACGGGCTTGTGCAGTCAGGCAGGTGAACAGTGCAATGATATAGAGGAAAGACTTATACAAAAGCGTTTTCTCCTGTTACTTCCATACCCAATATCAACAGATGCACATCGTGTGTTCCTTCATAAGTTACCACTGATTCTAAATTCATCATGTGGCGCATGATCGGGTATTCACCGGTAATGCCCATACCACCGTGTATCTGACGGGCTTCTCTTGCTATCTTCAATGCAAATTCTACGCTGTTGCGTTTAGCCAAACTGATTTGTGCAGGTGTGGCTTTGCCTTCATCCATTAATTTACCAAGACGCCAGCAAACCAATTGCGCTTTTGTGATTTCAGTAATCATTTCAGCCAATTTCTTTTGTTGCAATTGAAAGCCGCCAATCGGACGACCAAACTGAACCCTTTCTTTAGAATATCTCAATGCCGAATCGTAGCAATCCATTGCAGCACCTAATGCACCCCAACTGATGCCGTAACGCGCAGAGTTCAAACAGGTCAATGGACCTTTCAATCCTTCAACACCAGGTAACAGATTTTCTTTAGGAACTTTTACATTATCGAATACCAATTCGCCTGTGGCACTTGCTCTCAAGCTCCATTTGCCATGGGTTTCAGGTGTTGTAAAACCTTCATATCCTCTTTCTACTATGATGCCTTTTATTTTGCCTTCTTCATTTTTAGCCCAAACTACTGCAATATCAGCAAAGGGGGCATTGCTGATCCACATTTTGGCACCGTTTAATAAGTAGTGGTCGCCCATGTCCTTAAAGTTGGTGAGCATGCCGGCAGGATTACTACCGTGGTCAGGCTCTGTTAAACCAAAGCAACCCATCAGTTCGCCTTTGGCCAGTTTTGGCAAATATTTTCTTTTTTGCTCTTCGCTTCCGAATTTATAAATCGGGTACATTACCAATGAACCCTGTACAGATGCTGTTGAACGTATACCGCTATCGCAGCGCTCTATCTCCTGCATGATTAAACCATAAGTAGTGTAGTCCATGCCACCGCAACCGTATTCGGCCGGTAACTGTGGCCCAAATGCACCAATTTCGCCCAAACCTTTAATCAGGTGATGAGGAAATTCTGCGCGTTGTGCATACTCTTCAATGATTGGAGAAACTTCGCGCTTCACCCAGTCTCTAACAGAATTGCGGACAAGGATATGTTCCTCAGTCAATAAATCATCGATTGCGTAAAAATCAGGTTGTACGTATCTATCCTTTCCTTGGTTCAAATCTTTTAGTTTTTCAAAATCGATTGCAGACATGGTGTAATAATATTTTTTGCAAAAATAAATATTTTACTTTGATTGCGGGAGCAAAATAGTGGAATAATGAAAGAAGCAGGAAGTGTAACCGTAAAAGTGGAGGATTTAGAAGTGTATATCGGCAAGGGATTGTACGATGCCGAGCGCAAAGTTGAAAATCATTTCAAAGTATCGGCAGAGCTGTGTTATCAA
Source organism: Bacteroidota bacterium (assembly GCA_040386935.1). Classification (GTDB taxonomy): domain Bacteria; phylum Bacteroidota; class Bacteroidia; order NS11-12g; family UBA955; genus JABMMZ01. The sequence goes on from JAZKEQ010000006.1 coordinate 127,773, forward strand.
CGTTCAGCGATAGGAGAGAATGAGTTTGTAAATTATGAATCAATTGCTGAAATTATAGCCGGCCAAATGCATTCTGATGAAAAATTACTGGAGAATATTGCCTTTAAATCTTTACAAGCCATGAAAGAAAAATGGCCCTTTGCCACAACCTGTAAAATAATTATTCGAAAATTACATCCGGCCTTTACCAATCAGGTGATTGGAGCTGTTGTTGTTGAGGTAAGTATTTAACAATCAACTCAGCGTAAACGCATCACGATCGTTTAAAAACGGAAATTGCTGACGGAAGGTTGTTTGACTCTCTTTGTATAAATTGAATTGAAAAACATCGTCCTCATTGTCGAATCCGATTTCTTCACCCATATAATTGATAATGGCTGAACCTCCTTTGTGGGCCACATCATTGCCGTCAAGCCCTAATCGGTTGCAGGCCACGATATAGCTTTGGTTCTCAATGGCACGGGCTTTTAATAATTGCTGCCAGGCGTATTGTCTTTTTTCAGGCCAGTTGGCAACATATATCAGTAAATCATAATTCACCGTGTTTCTGCTGAATACCGGAAAGCGCAAGTCGTAACAAACCAATGGACAGATGCTCCAACCTTTGTAGTTTACAATCAATCTTTCATTGCCTTTGGTATAGTGGTTGCCCTCATCGCCCGGACTGAATAAGTGGCGCTTGTTATAGCGGTGCGTGTTGCCATCTGCTTCCACAAAGAATAAGGCGTTGAAATACTTGCCACCATCTTCATGCATGATACTGCCCATCACCGCACATTGTTTGTCAGCTGCTGTTTGTTTCATCCATTGGAGTCCCTTTTCAGAAGATTCTTTTGCGAATTTTTTAGGTTGCATACTGAAACCGGTGGTGAACATTTCGGGCAGCACAATCAAATCGGTGTTTTGAATGGTCTTTAATTTATTGGTGAAATGTGCCAGATTGCCCGCTACATCTTCCCAAAGCAATGTTGTTTGAACGACTGTTATATTCAGAGGTTGCATAATATATCAGTGGCTTTATTGAGGGTTTCTTCTGATTTGGCAAAACAAAATCTCAATACTTTGTGATCGGTTTTGCGTTTATAGAATGCTGAAACAGGAATACAGGCAAGCCCTTTTTCCTTTGTCAGCCAATGCGCCATGTCTACATCACCCATGTCGCTTACCTTATCGTAACTCAACAATTGGAAATAGCTGCCATTGCAGGCCAGTAATTTGAGTTTACTGCCCTTTAATCCGTGGCGGAATTGGTCGCGTTTGTTTTGATAAAACTGCCCCAATTCTAAAAATAAATCCTGACGGTCTAATATTTCAGCATAGGCGTGTTGTATCGGTGTATTTGCGGCAAATGCCATGAATTGATACACCTTGCGAATTTGCGCCATGATATTGGCAGGCGCTAGTAAATAACCCATTTTCCAACCCGTGGTATGGTAGGTTTTTCCGAATGAACTCACTACAACACTTCTGCTGGCCAGTCGCGGGTAACGCGCTACCGACTGGTGTTCAAAGCCATCGAAAATAATGTGTTCATATACTTCATCACTCAATATAATGACATCGGTACCGTGTACCAGTTTTTCTAATTTTTGTAAATCCTCTGCACTCAATATTGCCCCAGATGGATTATGTGGCGTATTGATGATGATCATGCGTGTTTTGATGTTCAGTAGTTTCTTTAATTGGTTCCAGTCGATGGAATAGTCAGGGAATTGCATTTCATACACGATTGCTTTACCTCCTGCTAATTCAACAGCAGGTATATAGCTGTCGTATGCCGGTTCTATGATAATCACTTCATCATTGTCTTTTACAAGAGCAGTAATGGCGGCATAAATACCAAGCGTTGCGCCTGGCACCACTGTTATTTCTGTATCGGGATTATAAGTCGCTGAATAGAGTAACTGGGTTTTCTGGGCAATTTTTTCTCTTAAACACATTACACCGGGCATAGGTGCGTATTGATTTAACCCTTTACCCATGGCACTTTCTACCATTTTTTTGAGGTCGGGGTTGCAGTCGAAATCAGGAAAACCCTGTGCGAGGTTAATGGCCTTGTGCTCATTGGCCAATGCGGTCATTACTGAAAAAACAGAGGGTCCCGACTGAGATAATTTATTATTAATGCTTCCTTCAAAGTTCACAGAAAGCAAAAGTAATACCTATTAGATATATAAAATAGCCTTCGGGTGAATTCCCAATAAATATTGCGATATTGTGTTAAATATTAAAATAATTAAACCCCATTGTAAGGCCTGTAAATAAAGGAAAAACAGCTGTTTTTTAAATTTTATTTTTCTCACTAATATTCAGTAAAACAGTAGGTTATAGGTTATCAACAAGCGATATACTGAATTAAAAAGCAGAAAGTGTTATTTTTGCACCAATAACCAAATGCCACAAATTTCTTTTGCAACCAACAACAGACAATTTCACATTGAAATTAACGACAGAGTAAAAAATTATTTTAAAGACAACAAACTGAGTCAAAGGGGCAATGCCAAATTGTTTTTCAAGGCATTCCTGATGTACGGAGTTGTGATAGCGTCTTACACGCTTCTGGTGTTCTTTCAGCCAATGCCTGTTGTATTAAACTTTTTATTATTAACCGTTCTTGGTGTGTTTTTGGCCTTTATAGGCTTTAATGTCATGCACGATTCTTGTCATGGTGCATTTTCAAATAACAGCAATGTGAATGAGTTTTTCGGTTACAGTCTCAATTTTTTGGGTGCCGACTGTTACTATTGGAAAGTAAAGCACAATGTATTGCACCACACATTTACCAATGTTGATGGCGTTGATGACGATATTTTCAAACCACCATTTTTGCGAATGTCTCCTAATCAGCCGTACAACAAATTGCACAAATACCAGAAGTCGTATATGTTGGTATTGTATGGTGTTTCAACATTGTTCTGGATTTTCTTCATGGACTTTAATAAGTATTTCACCAATAAAATACATACGACTGAATTGCAGAAAATGTCATTGAAAAATCACATCATTTTTTGGGCAACTAAAATTTATTTCGTAGCTGTATTCATTGTAACGCCTATTTATATGGTAGGTGTAAGCAAGTTCTTGATTGGGTTCTTCTTTTATAATTTCATTATGGGTGTGGTTATGTCGGTAGTGTTCCAGTTGGCCCACGTAGTAGAAGGTGCAGTATTCGAAGATGCACAGGAAACAGGCGTATTGGCTATTCAAGAAGACTGGGCAATTTACCAGTTAAAAACAACTTACGACTTTTGCCCTGACAATAAATTTTTAACATGGGCTTTGGGCGGACTCAATTTTCAGGTCGAGCACCACTTGTTCCCTAAGGTGAGCCATGTGCACTATCCGCAAATAAGAAAGATAGTGAAGGAAGTAGCTGCTAAATACGGTATTCAACACAATGAGTTCAACAGTTTTAACGAAGCGCTCCAATCGCATTTTAACATGATGCATAAATTGGGACAAGCTGAACTGGCAATGGCTTAGTATAACCTTTAACGGTACTGATAAAACCTGTAATACGAAAATATTGCAGGTTTTTTTTATGTTTGCGTGCAACCTTTTGGGGACTATGCCGACAAAAGGGTATAAAAACAAATTAACCATTATGACCAGTAGAGTATTAAAAATCGGATTTGTGTTAACCTTCGTAGCAATGTTAGCACTTGTTAGCTGTAACAAATCAGAAGTAAGTCCTATCGCCCAGAACGATGACGCCAATTATGATGCACAATTAATTATTGATGATGCAGATGTCGCATATAACGATGCTACATATGCAGGTGGTACTGAAGACCAATCCTTTAGCGCAGTATATGAAGGATTGCCTGAAGCCTACACACTTGAAGAAATGGATATGGACAATGCCGGTTATAAACGTACAGATAAACGTTTTTTTGCCTGCCTTAAAAAATTAAACCTTACAGATACCCAAATATTACATGTAAGAATGGCTTTAAAAGGTTACGAAGCATGCAAAGCAATGGATATCAAAAGACACAGAGAAGCATTTGCTAAACTGGTAATTCGCGTAGAAGCTGCACGTAAAGACTATATCATGCAACTGAAAGGCGGTAAAATAACCAGAGCTCAATTTGACGATTTGATGCAGGCTTTAAGAAAAGATTTTCATGATTCTCTTAAACACATCAAAGCTTCATACGCAAAAACATTAAAAGCATGTTATGACAAATACATGAGAGCAATTAAAGCAACTTTGACAGACAGACAGTGGAAAGCTTTTGTAGATTGCTACAGATAAAAAGTGATAATACGTATTATAAAAAAAGTCCCTGCCAAAAACGGGGACTTTTTTATTGATTAGCGTATTTTGAATAACCCAAGCCTATACTAATACTGCCTTTAACAGCCAAATAATAATTGTCGAATGCACCATGTGACAATGGATTCACTTCAATCTTGTTAAAAATTCTATTGTATTCTACTGATAGGTTAAAATAATTATAGAATGTTACCCCTCCAATCAACCTAATGCCATCATTTACAATCGGTTCATGATCAATAACATGGAAAAGGCCATAACCAATTCCTGCATAGGGTTTTATTTTGTGTTTTGTGAAATAATAATTAAATGTAGGGGCTATTGAAAGTATATCAAAACCATCAATTGCATCTGATTGATAATTTTCAGTAACAAATGCATATTCAGCAGTGACACCAATCGAAAATCGAGGATGTAAGCGGGTTGTATAGCCCAGGTGGAATCCCATTCCCCCATTTTTATTGTTGTATGATGCAAGTTTGGAATTGAAAAATCGTTCGGGAATATTACCCTGTATGCCAATGTTTAGTCGATTTTCTTTTTGAAGTGCATGGATGCTTTTAGTTGTAAAAGAAAACATAAGCAATACAATGAATAGCCGTTTCATCTCTCAAAGTTATTGAATTGTTTGATAAAAAAATAAAAAAGCCTTCTCATTTCTGAAAAGGCTTTCTATAAATAGGAGTGGGTTTAATTATTGACCCTGTTGTTTGCGTTCTTCCTGTGCAGGTTTTGGCAATAATACTTTACGTGATAATCTTAGTTTGCCGTTCTTTTTATCAACCTCTACTAATTTCACCTGTACGATATCACCTTCTTTGAAAATACCATCCATTTTAGCGATGCGGTCCCAGCTAATTTCGCTGATGTGCAATAAGCCGTCTTTACCCGGTAGTATTTCAATGAATGCACCAAACTCAACGATACTTCTTACTTTTCCTTCGTAGATAGCACCTACTTCAGGAACAGCGATAATACCTTTGATGATTTTAAGGGCTGCAGCCATGCTGTTGCCATCGTTTGAAAGTATTTCAACAATACCGTTTTTGTCATCTTCAGTAATTGAGATGGTAGCACCGGTTTCTTTTTGAATACCTTGAATAACTTTACCTCCAGGTCCGATAACGGCACCGATTTGGTCTTTGTCAATCAGTAATCTTTCAATTCTTGGTGTATGTGGTTTGTAGTCCGCATTTGGTTTGTCGATGGTTTTATTCATCTCACCCAAGATATGCGCTCTGCCTTTGCGGGCTTGTTCCAATGCTTCTTCAAGCATTTCCCAACGCAAACCATTGATTTTAATATCCATTTGGCAAGCAGTAATACCATTTGCAGTACCTACTACTTTAAAATCCATATCACCTAAGTGATCTTCGTCACCCAGGATATCGGTTAGAATGCTGTATTTGCCTGTTTTCTCATCGCTGATCAAACCCATTGCAACACCACTCACACCGCCTTTAACTTTGATACCCGCATCCATCAGCGCCAAACTACCGGCACATACTGTTGCCATTGAGCTCGAACCGTTAGATTCTAAGATATCACTTACAATTCTGATGACATATGGATTGTCCTCAACATCAGGCAATGATTTTTTCAAACCTCTCAAGGCCAGGTTACCGTGTCCGATTTCTCTTCTGCTGGTACCTCTGTTTGGTCTTGCTTCACCTGTAGAGAATGAAGGGAAGTTGTAATGCAACATTAAACGGCTATAACCGGCTTGCATTGGAGCATCCAGTAATTGCTCATCTAATTTACCACCTAAAGTAACGGTTGTTACTGATTGTGTTTCACCTCTTGTGAATACAGCTGATCCGTGTGCTGCAGGTAAGTACCCGATTTCGCTCCAGATAGGA